>CALCCD010000048.1 GCA_937899645.1 uncultured cyanobacterium
TGCGGTGCGTTTTGGCGGCGATCGTCGATCGTAATATTCGAGGATCTTTCACGGCCAAAACACACCCTACCAAATTCAAGAACGCACCCTAAAACTTTACTTTTGCGCAGAAGCGTGTTGAGACCATTCTTCTTGAGCTTGAGACCAAACATCAATTATTCGGTTTGAAAATAGTTGAAGTCTCTCCGACTCATCCTTGGCATTTGCATATCCCCCGCTACATTGGCAGTACAGAAAAAGCTGAGCTTGAAATTGCTGAGAGATATTTCGTGATTGTGTCCACATCTTCTGCGAATTTGTCTGACTAAGTAGTGTTGTAGATAGAGCGGCAACACCACTGATAGTAGGGACAATCCAGCTAAATGAACCAAGCACCTTGCTTGCAGATAGCGCCGAGAGAATAGTTGTGCCGACGGCAAGTGTAATACTTGTATTTTGTAGCCTTCTATATCTTTTTTTATGGCGATCAGCGCGCTTAGCAAAATCATGAATTAGATGTTCGCACTGTTCAATAGCTTGCTTTTCTCGATCTTCTAAAGTTGCCGTAGGAGATGGCAATATGTACTTCGTTAGCTGTTTTTGTGGCTTAGGGGTCATTACTCCGTATTACGCTATTTTTTATCTTTAAAATGTAGCGACGTAGTAGAAAGGGCTGCATTTAATGACAAGACAACCCTCCTACACTATTGACCTACGCCTTCGCCAACTCCTTCACCTCCTCAGAAGCAGCCTCAGCCGACCCAGCCTCCGACGGCGGAACCACCTGCCAGAACATCGGCAGAAACTCCGCCCAGTTCTCCAGAATCCGCTTCGCCTTCAGACTGCCCCGCGCCGCCTGCGCCGTCACCAAACCCTTCAACTGCGCCTCACCCGCAGGCGAAACCACCCGCTGAATCGACACGATCTCCGGATTTACCTTCGCCGGGAAACTGCCGTCCTCATCCAGGAAATACCCCAGACCGCCCGTCATCCCCGCGCCGACATTGCGACCCACCGGCCCCAGGACGACAACGACACCACCCGTCATGTACTCACAACAGTGGTCGCCCGCACCCTCGATCACCGCCTGCGCCTTCGAGTTACGCACCGCGAAACGCTCGCCCGCACGACCCCGCGCGAATAGCGTTCCGCCCGTCGCACCGTAGAGACAGGTGTTGCCGAGGATGACGTTGTCCGCCGCCAGGATCGACGAACCCATCGGCGGCGCAATGCGGATCTCGCCGCCATTCATGCCCTTACCGACGTAGTCGTTCGCCTCGCCTTCCAGCATCAGCGTCACACCCGACAGCGTGAACGCGCCGAAGCTCTGACCGGCACTGCCCGTAAAGCGTAGGTCGATCTCACCCTGGAAGCCGTCGTTGCCGTGGCGTTTGGCGATTTGGCCGGAGACGCGCGCACCGACGCTGCGATCGGTGTTGACGATCGCGATCGTCTTCTCAATGTGCAGGTGATTCTCGATCGCGGCCAAAATCTCGGGGTCGGCCAAGATCTCGTCGTCGAGGACGTGGCCGTTGGTGTGGACATCTTGGTAGATCGCCCAGTCGCGGTTTTCACCTTGGGGCAGCTTCAGCAGACAGTCGAGATCGAGTGCCGAAACCTTGCTGAGCTGGACGCCGCGTGCTTTTAGCAGGTCGGAGCGACCGACGATATCGCGCAGCGACTTGTAGCCGAGCTTCGCGAGCAGCGATCGCACTTCCTGCGCCACATAGAGGAAGAAGTTGACCACGTGCTCGGGAATGCCGGGGAAGCGCTTACGCAGATCGTCGCGCTGGGTCGTCACGCCCACCGGGCAGCTATTCAAGTGGCAGACGCGGGCCATCACGCAGCCTTCGGCGATCATCGCGATCGTGCCGAAGCCGTATTCATCCGCGCCGAGCATCGCCGCCTGGACGACATCCCAACCGGTCTTCATGCCGCCGTCGGCGCGCAGCACCACGCGCTCGCGCAGACCGTTGGAAATCAGCACGCGCTGCACTTCCGCCAAACCCAGCTCCCAGGGGCTACCGGCGTGCTTGATCGAGCTGAGCGGGCTCGCGCCGGTGCCGCCGTCGTGGCCGGAGATTTGGATCACGTCGGCATTGGCTTTGGCGACGCCCGCCGCGATCGTGCCGATGCCCACCGAGGAGACCAGCTTCACCGAAACACCTGCTGCCGGGTTGATTTGGTGCAGGTCGTAGATGAGCTGCGCTAGATCTTCGATCGAGTAGATATCGTGGTGCGGCGGCGGCGAAATCAGCGTGACGCCCGGTTTCGAGCGGCGCAGCGAAGCGATGTATTCGCTGACCTTCTTGCCGGGTAGCTGACCGCCTTCGCCGGGTTTCGCGCCCTGGGCGACCTTGATTTCTAGCTGGCGGCCGCTCATCAGGTACTCGGGCGTAACGCCAAAGCGGCCCGAAGCAATTTGCTTGATCGCCGAGCAGGCGGTGTCGCCGTTTTTTAGGCCCATCAGCGCCGGACGGGCGGCGGAGCGACCGTTTTCGTCCACGTCGTTGAGCGGCGCAAACCGCGTCGGATCTTCGCCGCCTTCACCGGAGTTGGACTTACCGCCGATACGATTCATCGCGATCGCCAGCACCTCGTGAGCTTCGGGCGAGAGCGCACCGAGAGACATACCACCGGTGCAGAAGACCTTGAGGATGTCCTCGATCGGCTCGACCTCATCAACCGGGATGGACTCGCGATCGCTCTCAAAGTCCAGCAGGTCGCGCAGGGTCGCGATCGGAGCCTCTTCGAGATACTTACTGTAAAACTCGTAGTGGTCGTAGTTGCCGCCGTCGCGAATCGCCTTGTGCAGGAGCTTGCTCATCTCAGGGCTGTTGCTGTGGTACTCGCCTTTTTTGCGGCACTTGATAAAGCCAAAGTCCGCTAGCTTCTTCGATTTCGGGAAGGCGTTTTTAACGAACTCAGCCGTTTCGCGCTCCAAATCGGCCAGGGTCAGGCCGCCGATGCGCGAGGTGGTTCCCTTCAGCGCCAGGTCGATCACTTCTTGGCCAAGGCCGATCGCCTCAAATATTTGCGCGCCCTGGTAGCTGGACAGCAGTGAAATCCCCATTTTCGAGAGGATTTTCATCAGACCGGCTTCGGCGGCTTTGCGGTAGTTGGCGTATGCACCGGGGATCGAAACGGTGGGAATCCGCCCGTTCTCCATAAACTTCTGAACTTTCTCGTCGGCGTGCCAGTGACGGATCGACTCCATTGCCAGATAGGGGCATACAGCCGACGCGCCGAAGCCAATCAGGCAAGCGTAGTGGTGGGTGCTCCAACACTGGGCGGTATCGACGACGATCGAGGCGCGCATCCGCAGACCTTGTGAGATCAGATGGTGGTGTACCGCGCCGGTGGCGACGAGGGGCGAGATATAGAGGCTGTCGGGGGTGATGCCATCTTCGCTGCGATCGCTCAGCACCAGCACTTCCGCGCCGTTGTTCACCGCTTCGACGGCAGCGACACAAAGGGCGTCGATCGCGGCTTTGATGCCGGTCTCTACGGGGTATAGCGTCGAGAGGTTGACGGTTTCCAGTACCGAGTTGTGAATGCCGCTCAGGTCGTCTTCGGTCAGCACCGGGCTGTCGAGAGTCAGCAGGCGATCGACGCCGGGATTGGGATCGAGCAGGTTGCCGCGTCGTCCGAGCGACATCTTCAGCGACATCACCAGACCTTCGCGTAGCGGGTCGATCGGCGGATTCGTCACCTGGGCGAAGCGCTGCTTGAAGTAGTCGTAAATCGGGTGGGGTTTGTCTGAGAGCACCGCCAGCGGAATATCGTCGCCCATCGAGTAGGTGGGCTCCTTGCCGTCGAGCGCCATGCCCGCGATCACCATCTCCACGTCTTCTTTGCCGTAGCCGAAGGCCGTTTGCTGGGTCAGCAGCTTGTCGGCATCGGCCTCGAATTTCGTGCCGTCACTGCGACCGAGGATCGGACGGGCTTTAAGCCATTCGCCATAAGGGTTGCGCGAGGCGATCGCCCGCTTCACGTCCCAATTTTTCAGCAGCTTGCCGTTTTCGAGGTCGACGACGATCGTTTGGCCGGGGCCGAGACGGCCTTTTTCAACGATCGTCGATTCGTCCAGCGGCACCGTACCGGCTTCCGAGCCGACGATCACCATGCCGTCGCTGGTGATGGCGTAGCGCGCCGGACGCAGACCGTTGCGATCGAGGCCCGCGCCGATGGTTTTACCGTCGCAGAAGGCCAGCAGCGCCGGGCCGTCCCAAGCTTCCTGATGGCCGCTGTAGTACTCGTAAAAGTCAACAACCTCGGGATACTGTTCCAGCGCCGGTTGGTTCATGTAGGCTTCCGGCACCAGGATCGCCAGCGCTTCCATCGGCGTACGGCCCGATCGAACCAATAGCTCGAGGACGTTATCGAGGTTTGCCGAGTCGCTGTTATTGAGATCGACGACGGGCAATAGTTCGCGGATGCGATCGCCCCAAGTGGGGTTCGACAGCTCCGCACCGCGCGAGAGCATCCAGTTGACGTTGCCCAGCAGCGTGTTGATCTCGCCGTTGTGGCCGAGCAAACGCATCGGTTGAGCCAGCGGCCAGCGGGGCATCGTGTTGGTGCTGAAGCGGCGGTGATAGACCGCAAAAGCCGAAGTGTACTCGGGATCTTTGAGATCGAGGTAAAAGTCACCGAGGATCTCGGCGCGCACCATCGCTTTGTAGACGATCGTCTTCGCCGACAGCGAGCAGATATAGAAGTTGACTCCCCACTCGATATCGTCACGGTCGTTCATGACCTTGCCGATCGAGCGGCGTCCGAGGAACAGGTGGCGCTCCAGGTCGTCGCCGGAAAAGTTGCTGGTGACGACAAACTGCTCGATCGTCGGCTGGAGTTCCGCCGCTTGTTTGCCCAGCACGCCCGGAGCAACGGGAACCGGACGCCAGCCAACCAGCGTAAATCCTTCAGATTCTAAAGTTTGCTTAACGATATCGCGTGCGACAGCGGCGGTTTCGCTATCTTGAGGCAAGAACGTCATGCCGATAGCGGTCGTCGCGCGATTGAGTGCCGCTATGCCAGACGCCGCCGCCCAGCGATCGATCGGCGTCCACGGCACGGCAGCCAAGATCCCCGAACCGTCGCCCGAGTCGTAGTCGGCGCTACAGCCACCCCGGTGCTCCATACAGCCCAGCGAACGCAGCGCATTTTCGATCGTTGCGTGATTCGCCTCACCGGACTGCTGAGCGATAAAGCCAACACCGCAGGCATCGCGCTCCTCTTCGAGCCAGCGCGGCCCCGTAGTTGCACTCGCCTCTGGCAAAACGGAAGAGTTAGAGTAGCCTGCCATATTGGTTGCGGTCATGTCAGTAGGTTGGGTCGCGGAATGAGCGCGGCGTTCGACGCGGTATCGGGCCATCGTGGTTCCTCGTAGCGGGGAAAATTGAAATCTCGGCGAAGCCCGAGCGCGCGGGACGCCTAGATCTATCGAGACGGTTGCGCGAGCAGGCCGAATCAGCGACTCGGCAACGAGCAGCGGTCGGGCATGGTGAGTTCGCAGTTGCGGGCGATCGCGCCGGTTGGGGCGCATCGTTTCGAGGCGACCCGTCAAGTGCGAGGCATAGCCTAAATGCGGCGGACGAATCGTTTGAGCTGTAACTTCACAGTGAGCCGAGTTTAGAGGATAAATACTAAATGAAAACTCATCGACTCGCAAAGTTGTCGATCGCAAAACGACAGGTGCAGAAAGTCCGTCAGCTTACGTGCATTTAATTCCGTGCGGGTCAGCCGCAGTGCAATAACGAAAGAGACGGCGGATCTAAAGGGGTTAACCTCGTCTTAAGTTTCTCTTTCGTTCCACCTTATAATGCCGCACCCATCCCGCTTTTTCATCCCTCAAAGCCGTTCGTAGTCAAACGCTGACGAGACAAGCGGTACACGCGCCAAAGTTCTGAAGAATGGGGCCTGCCAGGCCAGAACTTTCGCCTTAATGCGAGCGATCGCCATAAGCACCGACCTCCGGCAAGAAAGGTGAAATTTCTGCTTCGATCCGCGCGCCGAGCTGTAAAAGCATAGCTTCGAGCACGGGGTCTGGCTGTAATCGCAAATACGTTTGCCCGATTTCTAAAGAAACGTGGCGGTTCCCGAGGTGGTAGGCGAGCTGGAGCAGGTGGTGCGCCGATCGCGCTGTGACGGTGTAGACCGGCTCTGGGCGAGCGAGAATCTCGACCGCGATCGACTCGTCAGAATCCGTCAGGCAATCCCCAGGGCACAGCACCGTGCCGCGCGGCAGATCGAGATGAAACGTCTCCCCGGCTTCGTTGGTAAAGCGGTGGCGAACGCGGCGGCGATCGTCAGCCGAGAGCGACAGCTGGTGATGGGTCGGGCGATCGCGAGTTTGGTATTGGGTTAAAAGGTAGGCCATCGGGCAACGGGCAATATCGCCTCATAATCAGTCGGTAGCGAGCTTGTCCTGGAGCTGTTGCAGCGCAGCCCAGCGGGCATCTACCAGCGGCGTCGCGGCGTCGCTCACTTCAACGCCCGCACAGTCCGTTTGACAGTGTTTGGGGTGGGGCAGCGCGAGGCAGAGCTGCTCGTAGATCCACTCGCCCACATCGAAGCTACCGTAAGGGTCGATCGACTCTACCAAGTCTTCCATCGGCACTTCGCGCTCTTCTTCAAAGTCCTCAAGCCCCGCGTGCTCGTCGAGCCAGATCATTTCCTGGGGCGCGACGCTCAGGCGGTGGTTGTACTGCTGGAGGCAGCGATCGCAGGTCAGCGTCACGATCGTATTCACCTGGCCCGACACTTCCAGGTAAGTTCCCTGGTGCGCGATACGGATGCGGCCCCTTACGGGCATCAGCGTCGTCAGGTCGGGTAGCGTCTCCTCAAACTCGATTTCGGCAGTTGCGTCGGGCTTTTGCAACAGGTCGGGAATATGGATCGACAGCATGACGGAAAGGTCGAAAAAGCAGTGAGAAAGTTCAGTCGTGCGGGCAGGGTCGGGCTAGCTCGGAGTGGCCGGTTGCTTGAGCTCGATCGACAGCTTGCGGTGGGGCTCCTGGCCGTGGCTGTGGTTGGTCAGATCGGGGTAATCCTGCAAAATGCCGTGCACCGTACGGCGTTCGGCTGAAGTGAGCCCGCCGAGATCGACCGTTTCGCCCGTCGCGCGCACCTGCTCGATCGCCGTTTCGACGATTGCTTGCAGCTCGCGCCGACGCGCCTTGCGGTAGTCGCCGATCTCTAGAGTGTAAGAGCACTGTAGTTCGCGATCGACCTCTAGATTGAGCGTGGCGTTGGCTAGATATTGCAGAGCGTCGAGGGCGTGCTCCGATCGCGCGCAGAGCGCTTCGGTCACTTCCGCCATGCGTGCCGTCGGCTCGATCGTCAGCCACATCTCGCCATCGACTTCGCTCGCCGCAATCTCAGCCGGGAGACCGCCGAGCCGCAGCACCGAGGCCAGCCACGCGCTCCCCCGCTCGCTCGCCTGCTGTATTTCCGTCATTGGCAACCTCCCCGAACACGAAGTGAAGTGTGCGTCGTTCCGAATAAGACTGTAGACGATCTGCCGGAGAACCTGCACCCGTGCGGCAGCAGCTCGGCAGTGACTCCGGACAGTCGCCCGCAGCGACCGAGACGACAAAACCTGCCGACAAGCGACAGGTTTGGGCGTGGCACGGGTATTGAGAAAACCGCTAGCGGCTGCAGATGCAGCTAGCTCGCTTTGCTTTTTTTCGACTTCTTACGCTCGAAGGGCAGTGCTTCGCGACCGTCTTCTCCAGCCTCTTTCGCCTGGGCGTCCACAATTTTCTGCAAGTTCTCCGGTAGTGGCTCGCGAGACAGGATAAAGGTTTGCAGCGTTTGGAAGACGTTGGCGATCGTCATGTACATCAACACGCCAGCAGGCAGCGGGAAAAACAAGAACATGCCCGAGAAGAGCACCGGCGTCACTTTGCCGATGGTCTCCTGCTGCGGGTTGGCGCTGGGCGTTTTGCCCTGGCCGGATAGAAGCTGATTGACGTAGAGCGTGATGCCGAAAGTCAGCACCATCGCGACGATGTCCCAGTGGATTGCGCCGTCTTCGCCGCGCGCGCCGACTCGACCGAGCGCTTCGATAAAGAGGAATCCCTTTTCCGCCGCAAGCCCGTGAATGGTTCCCTCTACCTTGGCTTTGCCGGGCTGGAGCGCCTGGAGCTGGCCGTCTTCGGTAATCGATAGGCGCTCTGCACCTTCAGTCACCGTCCATTCCGGACGCAAATCCGATGCCGTACCGTAGGAATCGACCTTGCTCTCGAGCGGCTCGCCATCAAGAGTCTGGAATTCAGCAGATGTCGTGTCGCCGACAATCAGGCGGTTACCGGCAGGCAGCAGAGCGGCAACTTTGGTGTGAACGTTGTCCGACAGGTAGATATTTTTGGCTTCGGTGGCAAATACCTGGGGCTGGATGCGCTCGATCTGCTCCTGGGGGAAGATCTCGACGTCGATGCTGTAAGTGATATCCGAGAACGGCGATCCTCGCAGCGTTGCAAACAGCGCGAACAGGACGGGCATCTGCACGAGTACGGGCAAGCAGCCTGCGAGCGGGTTGCCGAACTCTTTATAGATCGCGCTCATCTCGGACTGCTGTCGCGCCGGGTCGTCTTTATAGCGCTCCTGGACTTCCTTGACGCGCTTTTGCATCTCGGGCTGAGCGACGCGCATCCGGCGCATGTTGCGAATCGAACCGGCGCTGAGTGGGTACAGCGCGAATCGAATCACGAGAGTCAGCGCCACGATCGCCAAGCCGTAGCTCGGCACGATTCCATAGAACAAGTCTAGGATCGGAACCATGACGTTGTTGGACAAAAAGCCGATACCGAAATCCATGCGCCTCTACTGTGCTAAATGCTGAAACTCTGAGTTTTGCGTAGCGCTTCTACTCCGCGATCGAGCAGCGGAGCGGCCCCCTGCGAGGAGCGCGTCCGAAGCTTGCCAAAGCGCCGACCAACAAAGGGTCGAGACCTGACTCGCAAACTCCGAGAAGCCAGGTCTACTTTACATGACGAAACGGTTGGCGCACAGTGGCGAAACCGTACTCGCGGGGTACGGGCCAATGGGGGAGCCAACCTGGTTTCGCGCCGGGCTCGTGCGAGAAACTAGCGCTTGCTGGCGACCCGGCTGGCATCGCGCGACGCGGTCGGTATGCGCTCTTGGATGTAGCTAGCGACCTCGCGGAAGTTCGGGAGCGAGCGCATCTCGAGGCGACTGCCGTCGGTCAAGGTCAAGACCATATCGCCCCAGAGGCCGAAGCCGCGCGGGACAGTAACGAGCGAGGCGACCTCTTTGTAGATAATCTCGGTGCGATCGTTGCCGCGCCAGCCGCCCGTAACAGAAATGCGGCGACTCGTAATCCGAAAACGCAGCCAAATTGCACGAATGACCGCGCCGAACGTCAGGGGAAGACCCATAATCGTAAACCCGATCGCGATATTGAGAATCAGATCTCCGATGTGCGGCCCACCCTCGTAGTAAACCTCTTCACGAATCCCCATAGCCCACCTCGGCTTTTGTAACTAATTGTTTCAATTCTTGCAGAAACTGCGCCCAATTGCACTCGGCAGCGGCGGGATGGACGATGGTAATGATGTCGTACCCTGAATCGACCTGCGGGAGCAGTTGCCGCCATACAGCGCGGATTCGGCGCTTAATCCGGTTGCGCACGACGGCGCGCTTGCTCACTTTGCGGCTGACGGAGATGCCGATGCGCGTCGCGTCTCGGGTGGTGATTCGAGTCGCGGGTTGGGTCGCACCATCGACTGACCTGCGGCGATCGTGCACGCGCAGACTCAAAAACGCGCCGCGCACGCGCCGACTCCTTTTGTAGACGTTGCTGAAGTCGTTGCGATGGCGCAAGCGATGGTGGCGTGGCAGCACGACGCAGTGCCGAAGCTGCTACACCGACAGGCGCGCGCGGCCTTTGCGTCGGCGAGACTTGATGACGCGGCGACCGTTTTTAGTGCGCAGGCGGACGCGGAAACCAGATACGCGCTTGCGCTTGCGGCTCGTGCCGTGCAGTGTGCGTTGGGGCATGGTGTTTCTCCTGAGATTGAGGGGGTTGGCGGGCTGTGCGGATAGCGACGATCGCCGCTCGCCTTAACCCACACAGTCGGACAAGACTCGCGAATGACGAAAAGTCGCGGTTTCACATACTAGCAAAAGAACCGATTTCGATCGACATAACCGAGGCGAATTCGGGGAGTCAACAGCAAAGCGCCCGCCGGTTGTGGTGCGGGCGCTTTGCTGTTGGCCGATGTGGCGGATCTAATGTGGCGGATCTTCGGTGCGATCGCGCCTGCTTGATGCTCGGCGGTCGGGCGCTAACTAGATGCTAGTTGCCGATGCCGATTACCCAAGTGCCGAGATAGCGGGCGATCGGCAGGTCGCCGGGGCTGAAAGCGCGGGCATTGAAGAAGTACATGCCACCAAAGCGCGGATTGCTGACGTTCGAGAGAACGATCTCGACCTTCTGGCCTGCCGGGACGGGCTCTTTCGGGAAGATATCGATAACGTGGTTCTCTTCGTCCCAGATGACCGTTTCGACCTCGACGTCTTCATAACTGCGGCCTTCCTTGATGCGGACGCGCACGGGTTGGCGACGAATTCGGCGCAGGCGGCGCTCTAGATCTTCATCGAGTTCGATGTCGAACTCACCGTCGTAGTAGTCGGGATACTCGATCGAGAACTGCGAGACGGCGAAAGTCATTTTCGTCGCCGGGATGCGCAAGCGGTAGCGATCGCGCGGGTGGCCGTTCGAGCCGTAGTCCAGCGCGAAGTCGAGCGTGTTCCCCTGGCCGGGGCCGCCGAACAGTACGAAACCTTCCGCTGCGGCCTTGGGGATCGCGCTACCGAAGAGCGCGGCGGCGGAAAGCGTGATGGAGGCGAGTGCCACCGAAAGAGTACGGTTCATGGTTCAAAAGTGTCGAAATGTGTCGTGTCAGGGCTGAAAAAGGCTTGAAACGAGTTTGAGACCTGTTTGGCGAAGCTTATGGGACGGCTGCCTAGCTGATTTATGTGAACAAATTTATCAAACTCAGTGTGACGTGTCATCCGCAATCCGGAATCGCGTGCCTCGGGACAGGCAATTTCGTGGCGGTGATATGCCGACGAGCGCGATCGCCGGTCGGCTCCATTCGGGTTTGCCGTTAAGTCCGCTGGGCAACCGTGTCTCGTTCGTCGTAACCCAAGCCAGGAGCGGCCAGAGATCGATTTAAAAACGTTCCAAATCTCGTCTGGAAAGCTTTGGGATCGCGACATAAAAGTTTGCCCTTTCATCGGTCTTTTTTCTGAAGCGGAAATCTTGTCATGTTTCCGTGATTTTCAAGCAAGAAAAAGCAACTAAAAACTTTACGTTGTGAAAAGCACGAACTCTTATCGATCGCCTAGGATCTAGGTTGCGAAGAAGCGGGCTGGAGTTCCGGAAATTACGGCCAATTTCAGCGTTTTTTTCACGTCCATCTAGAGGTTTAGATGGAGGCGAAACGTTAGACCCGATCGAACCCGATCGAGGCCGCCGCTTCTTCGCTCGTTCACAGACGGGCACTAATTTATGAAAGTTGCAGTCGCAAAAGAACTCGCTGCCGGTGAAAGTCGCGTTGCCCTCATTCCCGACGTTGTCAGCCGCCTGGTCGATCGCGGGTTTGAAATTCTCGTGGAGTCGGGTGCGGGCGATCGCGCCTACTTCACCGACGAGCAGTACGAAGCGGCGGGGGCGAGCGTCCTGGCCGACACGGCGCGAGTCTGGAGCGAGGCCGACGCGATCGTCAAGGTCGCACCGCCCGCCGAGGCCGAAATCGCGCAGATGCGATCGGGCAGCGTCGTTATCGGCTTTTGCAATCCCCTCGGAGCGCCCGAGACGATCGCCCAGCTCGCCGATCGGGGCGTTACGACGTTCGCAATGGAGCTGATCCCACGCACTAGCCGCGCCCAGAGCATGGACGCGCTCTCGTCCCAGGCAGGCTTGGCAGGCTACAAAGCCGTGCTGCTCGCGGCGTCGTCGCTGCCGAAGTTCTTCCCGATGTTGACCACGGCGGCGGGAACGATCCGACCGGCGAAGGTGTTCGTCATCGGTGCGGGCGTTGCCGGTTTGCAGGCGATCGCCACCAGCCGCCGCCTCGGCGCAGTCGTCGAAGCCTTCGATATTCGCCCCGCCGTCAAAGAGGAAGTCCAAAGCCTCGGCGCGAAGTTCGTCGAGGTGAAGCTCGAGGAAGAAACCGTCGCAGCGGGCGGCTACGCGCGCGAAATCTCCGACGACTCGAAGCGCCGCACCCAGGAGACGATCGCCGATCGTGTCGCGCAATCGGACGTGGTGATTACCACCGCGCAGGTTCCCGGCAAAGTCGCGCCGCGCATCGTCACCGACGCGATGATTGCCGCAATGAAACCCGGTTCGGTCGTGGTCGATTTGGCCGCGAATCAGGGCGGCAACTGCGAGGGCTCCGAGTCCGGTCGCACGGTGTTTCGCCACGGTGTAACCATAGTTGGCGCGGAGAATTTGCCCGCGACGATGCCGGTTCACGCCAGCCAAACCTACGCCAAAAATATCGCCACGCTGCTGCAACTGGCGCAGGGTGAAAACGGCGAATTCGCGCTCGACTTCGACGACGACATTATCGACAGCGCCTGCATCACTCACGCGGGCGAGATCCGTAACGATCGCGTGCGATCGCTCGTCGAATCGTCGCAGCAAGAATCGACCGTTAGCTAAGAAACGGCCCGAGATCTCTGAGGTTTTAGAAATCTCTGCCATCTTGAGGTCTCGACAGCAGTTCTTAATTTGGACTTCACGATCTATATCGAGAATTTTGCATGAACGACCCCACTATTGCGGCGCTCTTTATCTTCGTCTTGGCCTCCTTTGCGGGCTTTGAGGTGATTAATAAAGTGCCGCCGACGCTGCACACGCCATTGATGTCCGGCGCGAACGCCATCTCTGGTATCGCCGTCCTCGGCGCGATCGTCATCGCTGGAGACACCCACACCACCGTGACGACGATCCTCGGCGCGATCGCGATTGTCCTCGCCACGATTAACGTGGTCGGTGGCTTCCTCGTCACCGATCGCATGCTGCAAATGTTCAAGAAAAAAGAGGTGAAGGCATGATCGGTTCTTCTTTGGCGGCGATCGCCGCACCTACGGCCTCGGCGGGGCTCGAAAACCTCGTCGGCAATGGCATCCAGATCGGCTATCTAATCTCCGCCTGTCTGTTTTTCGTGGGCATTAAGCGGCTCGGTTCGCCCGCCACGGCGCGCCAGGGCAATACGATTTCGTCGGTGGCGATGCTGCTGGCGATCGTCGTGACGCTGCTCGATTTCCAAGTCGTCAATTACGTCACGATTCTCGGCTGCATCGCGATCGGCTCCGCGATCGGCGCGGTGATGGCGCAGCGCGTCGAGATGACCGCAATGCCGCAGCTCGTCGGCCTGTTCAACGGCCTGGGCGGTGCGGCGTCGGCGCTGGTGGCGATCGGCGAACTCTGGCGGCACTTCGGCACCAGCGACGTACCCGACACCGGCAGCATGGTTTCGATCTTGCTGGGCGTGCTGATCGGTGGCGTCACCCTCTCCGGCTCGCTAATCGCCTTTGCCAAACTGCAAGGTACGCTTCCCGGCGCGCCGATGACGTTCCCGTTCCAGCAGGCGTTTAACGCGGCGCTGCTGGTTAGCTTTCTGGTCGGCAGCGGCCTGCTGCTGACCGACAGCCTCAATCAGTCGATGTTCCTCGGCACGATCGCGATTTCCCTCGTGCTGGGCGTGATGTTCGTCCTGCCGATCGGCGGCGGCGATATGCCGGTGGTGATTTCCCTGCTGAACTCCCTGTCCGGTCTGGCGGCGAGCGCAGCGGGCTTCGTGGTCGGCAACAGCATGTTGATTATCGCGGGGGCGCTGGTCGGTGCGTCGGGCATCATCCTGACGGTCATCATGTGTAAAGGCATGAACCGATCGCTGACGAACGTGTTGTTTGCGGCGTTTGGCTCCGGCGAAACGGGTGGCGCGACGGCCGGTGCGTCCGGTGGTGGCGTGCAGAAACCTGTCAAGACGGTCGATCCCGAAGAGGGCGCGATGATGCTGGGTTACGCGCGATCGGTCGTGATCGTTCCCGGTTACGGTATGGCCGTCGCGCAGGCGCAGCACGCGGTGCGCGAACTGTCGGATCAGCTCGATCGCCTCGGTGTCGAAGTCCGTTACGCCATCCACCCGGTCGCGGGACGGATGCCCGGACACATGAACGTCCTACTGGCGGAAGCGAACGTACCTTACGATCGCCTCTACGACATGGAAGACATCAACCCGCAATTCGAGCAAACCGATGTGGCGCTGGTGATTGGCGCGAACGACGTGGTGAACCCGGCGGCGCGTACGGCCAAGGACAGCCCGATTTACGGGATGCCGATTTTGGAAGCCGATCGCGCCAAGCATACGATTGTCATCAAGCGATCGCTCGGCACGGGCTTTGCGGGCGTGCAGAACGAGCTGTTCTTCGGCGACAAGACGATGATGATGTTCGGCAGTGCTAAGGACATGCTCTCGAAGCTCGTCTCGGAAGTGAAAGAGCTGTAGCCAGCTTCGGCGAGTCGCAGCACGACCGCTCCGAGAAGAAACCGCATTTCTGCGACCCTTGCCCCAAACTGGGAAAGTGGCCTCGCGGGAGTGCGGTTTGTTTTTGCATGTCTTTTTTGCATGTCTTTTTTTGCTTTGGGAGCGGCGCTAGTCGCCAAAGCGTGGCGTCGCCTTATCGCGACCGGAATTTTTCTGGCATTGGCCGTGCAGGTTGACGCAAAAGGGGCAGCAGTAGCTCAGAATCCCGGAAATCCAGCGATCGCGGTTCATCGTTCCCTCGATCGCGGCTTTCCCGTGGTTAATCAAGAACAGGACAGAACCCACAATCAGGCAAACGTGCAGCGCGCTGACGTAGTTCCGGGGAGTTGCGCGGGGAAAAAGAGAAAGTCGCACCGGCTGTAAATTTTTATAAAGAGCGCGTTAATGATACCCGCCCAGCTTTCGACAGTTTGTGCGTGTTCGGACAGCTTTCGGCACGCGGTTTCCGCGTCCTCGCAGCCGCGATCGCGGACGTCGCTCCTAGTGGACTGGGCTTACCGATTGGGTATTGCGCTAGGGTCTGCGCTCGATTAAGTCTGTAGCCCTTACTCCACGAGGACTCTAGGCCCGAGTGATTTGGGAGGCGAGCATGTAATCGCTTATTCCGTAAAGGTTCCGGCGCGAATTGAGGACACGCCCTAGGTCTGCGCCAACAGCTCGATCGCGCGACGGACGAACGGGTCGCGATCCGTACCCAGATCGGCGATCGTATCCGGCTTGTCCGTCACCAGATAATCCGGCTCGATGCCCTGCTTGTTGATATCGCGGTGGTTCGGCGTTTCGTATTTCGCCACCGTCACCGCCAGCCCCGCGTCGCCCGTCAGGTCGAACAGCGACTGGATCAGCCCCTTACCGAAGGTGCGATCGCCCACCAGCAGCGCCCGCCCGTTGTCTTGCAGCGCCCCGGCCAAAATCTCGCTGGCGCTGGCCGTGCCGCGATTGACTAGCACCACGAGCGGCGCGTCGGTCAAGGCATTGTGGACGGCTTCATAGCTCTCCAAGATCGATTGGCGATTGACGGTGTAAACGATCGTCGAGTCGTTGAGCCAGAGCCGCGCGATCTCGATGCCCGCCGTCAGCAGACCGCCAGGATTGCTTCGCAGGTCGAGGACGTAGGCGTTTGCGCCCCGATCTTCAAGGTCGGCGATCGATTCGGCAACGGACTCGGTGGCGGTGGCGTTGAATTGGCTCAGGCGGATATAGCCCAGCTTCAGCTCGGGGGCGAGGTCGGTGGTCAGCAAGTTCGCGACGACAGCGTCGATCGAGATGGCGGCGCGGGTGATGTCGATGTCTTCGATGCTGCGGTCTAGACTGCGCTGTACTCGCAGGACGACATGGGTGCCGATCGCGCCGCGCATTCGGGTCGCGGCTTCGTCGAGGCTGAGTCTGTCGGTGGGGACGCCGTCGATATTGAGGATATAGTCGCCGGGTTCGATGCCTGCAGCCTCGGCGGGCGATCCGGCGATCGGGGCGATCGTCCGCAGTTGTTTAGTCTCCGGATCGAAGGCGATTTGCAGGCCGACCCCGGTCAGCTCGCCGGAAGTGGTGACGCGCAGGTTGCGATAGGCGTCGGGGCGCAGCAGCCGCGTAAACGGCTCGTCGAGCAGGCCGAGCATCTCGTCTACGGTGTCGTAGGCGGCTTCCATCGTGTCCATGCGGCGGCGCAGGTACTGCTCGCGCAGTCGCCACCAGTTCTGGCCGTTGAAGTTTTCGTCTACGTAGGCGCGATTGACGATGCGCCAGGCTTCGGCAACGAGCTGCCGCTGGGGGCTCAGGGCGTCGGCAGGAGCGACGTCGCCGAACCAGCTCGCGATCGCGACGATCGCCAGCAGAAGACCAAACCAAAATCCGCGTTTTTGCATCCGAAACCGAGCGCGCACGGCGCAACCGAGAGCCTGTGGGAGTCGCGGGAAGCTGCGGACGAGCGGCAAGCGATCCCGTACTAAATAACTTTAGATAACTTAAACGACTCCGGGCACGTTCGATCGCTCGCGATGCGCCGATCGCGGTCGAGTTTGAGGTGTCGTGGCAACGGAGGCAGCTAGTAGAGCGCCAAGATTCCCAGATCGGGGTTGTCAGTCAAAGTTTGGATATCGGCAGCGTGGACTCGCAATATGGTTTCAATATCGTTAGTGGAACAATTGCCACGACGAATCCAAACGACCTTAGGCGGAGAGCCTCTAAGCGTAAGTAGTTCGTTATAGTCGCTGTCTTTTGTGACCACCATTAAGTGGTTGCGCCGAGCGTAGTCCCAAACCTCGAGATCCTCGGCGCTGTCGAGCCCAACTTTGTAAACGTGGGTAGAGCCCGGAAAAAGATCGGCTAGCCGCCGCACTAACCTGGGCGAAAGATTGTGATCGAAGAGCAGCTTCATTGCACTTGCATGAGCAGAATCCGTTGCTCGCGCTCGGCAGCATAACTCAAGCACGCAAAGATATCTTCCTGAGTCAGGTAAGGAAAGTCTTCCAAGATTTCTGCATAGGTCATGCCGGATGCCAGGTAAGACAACACGTCATAGACGGTAATTCGCATCCCGCGAATGCAAGGTTTACCGCTACGTTTACCCGGCTCTAGAGTGATTCGTTCGCGATATTCCATAATGTTCGCCAAGTCGTTTTTCGCGGCCCGCTCCGCCCTAATTATCCGCACCAAACCAGCGGGCGTACAGCTCGTCGTAGATACCGTTCTCACGCAGCTCCAGAAGCGCCGCGTTGACCTCCTCGCGGTAGGCGCTGTTTTCTGGCAGGACGATGCCGTAGTTTTGGTTCTCGAACACTGCGCCGACTACCTCGACTTCGCCCGCCCCGGCGTTGAGGGAGTAGTGCTGCAACACCGGCGCGTCGTAGACCACCGCATCCAGATTTCCGAAGCGCAGCTCTCGGTAGAGCACGTCGGTGCTTTGGAAGCTGGTGGCGCGGATATCGCGATCGATCAAGAACTTCTCGGCGGTGCTGGCGTCGATCGTGCCGACGATTTTGCCTTGGAGGTCTTTTGGGTCGCCGATGGTATTTTCCAGGCGATCGACCGTAAACGTCGTCGTCACCGTGGCGATGAAATACGCGAAAACGAAGTAGCCCGCGCACATCCACACCAGCGCGAACAGCTTGCCGATCGCCGTCTGGGGCGCTTTGTCGCCGTAGCCGACCGTTGTGACCGTCACGGCCGACCACCAGAACGAGTCCCAAATGCCGCGAAAGTAGTCGCTGTGGAAGTCCGGGTTGCGGCGACGCTCCAGGAACCAGACCACGTGGGCGGCGATCGCCAGCGTCAGCACGAATAGCCCGATGCCGTAATAAAGCTGCGGTGTCGTGACGATCTGTATCAGACCGCCGATCAGTGACTCGATCGGATGACTCGGCAGATCGCGCACCATAATTTGCAAGCCGGAGTCGAAGAACGGGTGAGAAAAGTCCACCACTTCCTCGCGCGCCACGGTCATGCTGACGCCCGCGATGCCGATATCGGAGTCGCCAAGACGGACGTTTTCCAGCAGAGCATCGACGCTCTCGACCTTGTTCATGCGGTACTCGCGGCCGAGGTGCTTGGCGATCTCCACCCACAACTCGATGCTGAAGCCGGTGTAGGAGCCGTCTTCGTAGGTCACGAAGGGCGTAAAGGTTTTGGTGACCACCCGCAGCGGCGGCAGCTCGCCCGGCGGGAGATCGCTGCTTGCGCTCTCTGTCGTGGCCGGTTCTTCGAGCCAGGTGTCCACTGTCTCGCGGTTCTCGGCGATCCAGTCGGCGGCGCGCTGGCGTTGGGCTTCGGAGGACTCTGCGCCGTTAAATTTGGCCAGCAGGTCGGCTTCGATGTCGTCGATCGGGATAAACAGCCGATCGAGTAGTTGAGAGATCGCCGGGTGGCGGAGCAGAAACTCCTGGCGCGCCGCCGGTCGCAGCTCCGTGGCGACGAACCCGGTCAGGCAGGGATCGTCCGCGCAGCCCACCAGTCCCTCAATCGGCTTGGGAACCGGGCTGCCGAGTGCATCGTCGATCGCGATCGCCTCGGGCACGGTCAGCCAGCGGGTTTTTTCCTCCGGCTCGAGCAAGCGATTGATCTCGTGGGGCGTCCAGGCATAGAACAAGACCGGCTCGCCGCGCTCGTAGCGATCGAGCGTCTGGCGAATTTGGTAGTCGTAGTTCTGGCTGACCTGTTCGACCGTTTCGCCTAACTCGTAGGCTTCGATATGGCGGTCGATCGTCTCGGCGCAGACCCAGCCATCGTTGCAGCCGATCAGGTCGGCTTTGCCGTTGCCGTCGAGGTCGAACGCGGCGGCAACCTGGGGATCGCGTAGGTCGGTCAATGAGGCGATATCTAGTTTCTCGGCAGTGGCGCGGTCGATCCGGTAGCCCTGGATGGCCACGTCGGCGATCGGCGCTGCCAGGGCGATCGCCTCGCCGTCTTCGAGACCGTTCGCCGCATCGATCGCCGCATCGTGATCGGGCCATGTCTCGAGCCAGAGATCGGTCTCGCCGCGAGCGAGGGCCGCATAGAAGTCATTGGGCTCGAACACCTGGGACAGATTGACTTTGTAGCCCAGCTCTTCGAGAAGCTGCCGCGCGATCTCGACCTGGAGACTGCTGGTGTTCCACGGCGATCGCGCCAGGTTCACTTCGATCGGGTTACTGACACCCGAGAGCGGAAACAGGCCGAGCCAGAGCGTTGCCAAGCACGCACAAACACCCAACCAGAGCGCGCGCAGTTTCGCGGGAGAGATGCGTTGCTTCACCAGAGTTCAATGCCAAATTGGTTCGAGGCCCCCAAGAGCCGCCGGAATTGAAGTCGGGCTCCTCGGTCGGGCGGGCGATGCCGTCAGAATCTTACAGCACGAACATTTCGCACGCGCCCAACCCCGCCAGAAGGAGTCCAGCACTGCGATCGAGCCAGCGTTCGGTAAAGTGTGCGGCGAGCTGACGTCCGCAGGCCGCGCCGATGCCGATCGTGGCGAGGCTAGTCAAAGCGCTGAGCAAACTGGCCAGCTCGACGGGCACGGAAACGAGCCCCGCACTGATGCCCGTACAAAAGTTCGTTGCCGTGAGGGCCGCTCCCAGACCCCAAGCTTGCAGTAAAGATAGCGTGTTGGGTAGAGGATTGCGATCGCCGGGTACGATTCCTTTCGGCTTGGCCCGAGACTCATCCCGAGAGTCGGCAAGCGGCTCGATCGCCGGTTCGCCAGAAACCGGTTCGCCAGAAACCGGTTCGCCAGAGGCCGGTTCACCAGAGGCCGGTTCGCCAGAGACCGGCTTGCCAGGAAAGAGAGCGACAGGAAAGAGAGCAAAAGGCTCGCGCGCGGGTTTCTCCGGGACTCTAGCATCAGGCCGATCGCCGCGATCGCGCTGCCAGCTCGCCGCCCAGGCCGCGACGCCGATCGCCACCAGCAGCGCGCCGCCGACCCGCTCGGACGCGCCGTCGGGCAGAAAGGGCGAGAGGGACGCACCGCAGGAGATCGCCACGAAGGTACTCGCGCCCGATAGCAGCGCGATCGCCGCATTGGCGCGCCAGGTCACGATCGTGCCGCCAGCGCCGAGGGTCGCTGCGATCGCCAGGTTGTCAAGATTCGTAGACAGGGCGAGCAGGCTGGCGGTGACGAGGGCGTGCATGGCGGTGGGCGAGAGCTTCAGAGGGCGAGAGCTTCAGAGGGCGAGAGCTTCAGAAGGCAGGAATTTCCGGGCGGAAACTTCCGGGCAGGAATTTCCGGGCAGAAACTTCGGGGCGGGAACTTCGGGGCGAATCGTAGAATCGAATAGTTTGAGACTGGGCGGTGCAATCACCGTTCGGCCCTACACGACGTTTCAGGAAAGATTTATCGTGATGTTTTCGCTGCGACCGCGCGGATGGATGTGGGCTCTGCTGGCCGTTCTTGCCGTTGCGATCGCATCTGGCAGCATGATCCCCAACTTCAGCTCCACCACCGGCATCGGCGCGACCGACGGCAGCGCACGCGCCAGCGAGACCGCCCCCGGCCAACTGTTGCCGATCGAGCAGCGGGCTTGGCTCGGCGATCGCTGGGTGTACTTTGAAGTGGCGCGATCGCCCGCTCAGCAGGCGACGGGATTGATGTTTCGCGAAGCACTGAGCCGCGATCGGGGCATGTTTTTCCCGTTCGATCCGCCGCGCCCGGTACGCTTCTGGATGCGGAACGTGACAATTTCCCTCGATATGGTGTTCGTGCGTAACGAGCGGGTGGTCGCGATTTCGCCCGACGTGCCGCCCTGCACGACGCCCACTTGTCCGACCTACGGCCCGGAAAATACTGCCGTCGATGGGGTGATCGAGCTGGCGGGGGGGACGGCTGCGCGCTTCGGGATTGCCGTGGGCGATCGAGCGGAGTTCGAGTCGATCGATCCGACGCCGCCCGCCTGGTTTAGCGCGGCAGATTCGTCAGAACCGTCCGACCCCGCAGAGTAGGGGCCGTTACCAATAACCAGTACTTAAACCCGCCGCACTGACTCCGCATGAGTCACAGCCCTATCGCTTGAGCGGGTTCGGCGCTTCCTCCACGCGCGGCAGGCCGAGGCTGTAGTTGGAGACGCGATTGTCGAGGTTGTAGCGGAGCTGGCCGTCGAACAGCATCGATCGCACCAAGTGCTGGAGATCCGATCCGATCGTCCGCAGATTGTATTCCGACAATTCCTCGCCCTTGTAGTCCGCGACGAGTTCGGCGAACTTGGCGCGAACGGTTTCGAGCGCTGCGTCGTCCCAAACCAGCTCGTTATCGGGATCGATATCGAGAGTGAGGGTGTCCGCGCTGGGCACGAACTTGAGGCCTTGTACCTCGGCGGCGAAAATGCGAATGTGGCGCGTGGTGGATTTCAGCAGCATGGTCGGGCGATTAGAGATCTGAAGTCTGGAGTGGACGTGGGGGCCGCCGCCTCGAGCGACGAGCAGCGCCGAGCCGATGTCGGAGCGATCGCGACGCCGCCCGATAGACAAGAGGACAGCGCGCGACGCCTGGAAGCCGTCGGCCTGAGGGGTATTGTAAGTCTGTCATCGGCTTCGGCTCAAGTTGCCCCCGGTTGCCGGTTTGGCCGTTTCGGGCCGGGCTGGGCGCGAGGCGCGGCAGCAGCGGCGGCGGGGTTGAGGATTTGCCGCGGTCTCGACTACGATCGAAACGAGCTTGCACTCTACCGAACGAACTTCCCTCAATACTCCCAGACGCGAACCCTAAAACCGACCGCGATCGGTCGCCAGAGCGCATGCACGACCATCCAGATCCGCCCGAGCGCGATTTCGCCACGCCGGACTTTTTGCCCGTCCGCGACACCTACGAGACGATCGACCCGAGTGACGATATCGCCCAGCAGGCCGCCTCTGGCAGCGTGGCGGCGATCGTGCAAGTTCTCAACCAGCAGCTCGCCGAGCGCGGCGTCCGCACGCGGGCGATTTTTGAAGGGGGCTGCTTGCAGTTGCTCTGCGAGTCCGTCGATCGCGATGCCCTGACGCGCGAGACCCTGCTCGATCGCGTGCGCGCCCTGCTCGAAGACATCGACCCGGCCAAAATTCGCCGCGCCCGGGTCAACGCCCGCCTCGCCCGCGAACAACAGCTTCTCTGGCTCGACGATATTCGCCGCCAACCCAAGCAGCTTCTCTGGAGCGAGTCGCTGCGACTGCGCCCATCCGGCGGGCTACGGCGCTGGTGGAAGTCGATCGCTCGTCGCGATCGGCGCACCAAACCGATTGTGGCGCGATCGACCCCCCTTAGTTCGCGATCGTCCGGCCTCGGGCGCGGCATCGCCATCGGTCTCGCGATCGCCGTACTAGCCGGGCTGGCCTACCGTCAGTGGGGGGCGGGCCTCGCGCCCGGTGGCCCCGCCGCCCAGCAAACGCCCGGTTCGTCCGATCTGCAAAATTCGCCTGACCCGCTCGACTCGCCCGATTCGCCGAACTCCTCCGGCCCGGCAAGCTTCTACGAACCGCCCGCCGCCGACTCCGAATCCAATTCTTCAGCCGCTCCTCAAGCCGAGCCCGAAGCGGCCCCTGAAGTCAGTCCCGATCCGTTCGCTGCTGCCGTCGTGCTCGCGACCCAAGCAGCGAACGACGGCCAAACCGCTACAACCGCCTCCGAATGGCTCGACCTTTCGGCCCGCTGGCAGCGCGCCGCCGAGCTGATGGAGCAGCTCCCGACGGACGACGCCCGCTACCAAACCGCCCGCGATCGCGCCGCCACCTACCGCCAGAACAGCCAGATAGCCCAGCAGCAGGCCCGGTGAGGCAGGTCAGCTGACCGATTAGCTCGACTGGATTATGGGGCGGCTCCGGCGCGATCGCCCACGCCACCATGTCAGGATCTGTCCGGACTGCCGGTCTCGAAATTCCCGGTCTCGGAAATTGACACTTATAATGCTCGTACGTCGTTGAGATTTGTCCCTCAATCCCCAAAAGGGATCGGCATGGGATGCAGGCGACTCCTTTCGGAGCGCGCCCTGTTGCGCGATCGCACAGTTGCGAATTGCGCAGTTGCAATCTCAGACCACCGACGTTCACGGCTCCAAACACTTACCGCAACCGATCGTTATGTTACGGGGATCGATCCTGCAAACGCTTGTAGATTCGTGCCGCGAGCGCACGAACCAGTCACCGTTTAGCTACGGCGTTTATTACAAAAATACGCTCGTCTCGTTGTGCCACGCCCTCGAAGACAGCATCTTGGCAATGGACTGCCAGCCGATCGTCATGACGGCTTTCCAGCGCGGGAAGTGGTATCTCCAGGAGGCCGATCGCTACGCCGAAATTTCTGAAAAAGCCCGCCACGTCACGATTCTCGCCTCGCCCGATGCAGGCTTTGCCGAACACCCCACCGGGCAGAAGGACAACGTCTCTCTGGTATCGCTGCTGCCGGAAGATCCCGTGGCCCAAGAGTGGCACTTGGTTATCCTGTCGCCGACCTACACGGCAATGGTGATGTGTCAGGAGCTGACGGAAGAAGACTACGGCCCCGGTGGCCAGCCAGAAGACGACGTCGCCCGTAAGTTCTACGGGTTTTGGACGTTCGAGTCGGCGCTGATCGTCGAGACTGCCGGACTGATGCTGGACTGCTGCGATCGCTACGACCCTTCGCTGCGGCCGATCTTGCAGCCCCACGTCGATGAGATCGCCAACACCCTAGCCCAGCCGGACACCAGCGGGCTGCTGGGCGGTACGGTCAGCCGGGTGGTCAGCTACCTGCAGGAGCGCCAGCAGACCCTCGCCAATGACTTGCTAGAAGACGAGCACGCCCTCGGTCGCAACCTCAATGCCAACGAGCTACAGGCATTCCTGCGGATGGCGCAGTCGATCGATTTGAGCGATACGGCCAACCCGATGGCCGCTTCGGAGGTGGCGTCTCTGTGCGAGGCGCTCGGTCAGCTTCTCGACTTGCCCGCATGGCAAATCAAGCGCCTGCGACTGGCGGGTATGCTGCACCGCATCGACTACCTGCCCGGCACCGGCCAGCCCTTGATGGCGGTGACTCCAGATGCCGACGACGATCGCTTCGCTCCCTTTTGCCCGCTGCCCGCCGGAGCTCAGGCCCTGCGCGTGATGCCGAAGCTGCGCGCGATCGCCCAAATCGTCAACCACTACACCGAGCGCTGGGACGGCAGCGGCCAACCAGCGGGGCTAAGCGCCGACACCATCCCGCTCGAATCGCGCATCCTCGGCTTGATCGCGGCTTTCCAGCGCTACGCTGCCGAGGGCGCGCTGCGTCAGGGGCTCCCCGATGGAGAGGCGATCGCGGCGGCCCTAGAGCGCTGCAAAAACGAGACCGGCACGCACTGGGATCCGAAGCTGGTCGAGTCGCTACAATTATTGATCCTGGGACTACAGCAGGGACTGAGCCTACCGTCGGGCAACTTTAAGATCAGCGCGGGCCTCTGGTCGCTCGACGATGAGTCTTTTAGCACGCCAGCGACTGATAGTAACGTCTTGTCGCCGCGCCGTTCCTGAACCGCCGATCGCTGCTATCGTGCCCCAAGCACACCCCGACCTTACCTCTGCCGACTCGCCCGCAATGCCCTCTATTACGCCCGATACAATTCGCTCTGGAGAAATTCGCCAGCTCGCAGGTTGCGACCTCGAAGACTTCGATCTGTCCTCCGCTCAGCTTTCCGGTCTGTCTCTAATTGGGGCGAACTTGGTCGGCAGCGAGCTAACGAGCGCAAATCTCCAGGGAGCGAGCCTCCAGGGCGCAAATCTGCTCGGGGCGGCGCTGGTGCGTGCCGATCTGCGCGCCACCCTAACCGGAGCGAACCTAATGCAGGCCGATATGACAATGGCCGATCTGCGCGGCTGCAACCTGCGCGGTGCAAATCTGATGGGTGCGACGCTGCTGCGGGCTTCGCTGGGGGGTGCGTTCCTCAGTGGGGCGAACGCGATCGGCGCGAACCTGTCCGGGGCAGACCTGCGCGGCGCGGACTTGCGCGGCGCGAACCTGAGCAACGCCAACCTCGAAGGGGCCGACCTGAGCGGGGCGGATATGAGCGGGACGCTACTCCAGGAGGCCAATCTCCAGGAAACCAACCTCCAGCAGGTGAACCTGGTTGGGGCCAGCTGCACCCGCGCTAATTTCCTCTGTGCGAATACGGAAGGCGCGATCGCTCTCGGAGCTAGCTTTATG
Organism: uncultured cyanobacterium; assembly: GCA_937899645.1. Lineage (GTDB taxonomy): Bacteria > Cyanobacteriota > Cyanobacteriia > Cyanobacteriales > Geitlerinemataceae > RDYZ01. The sequence goes on from CALCCD010000048.1 coordinate 25,159, forward strand.
GGCGCTTGCATGACCGGCACGAATTTCGATCGTTTCTCGAACCCCAAGGCCGAGGGCTAGCGGGAATTCGAGCGTGTGGAACCTCCGATCGCGGCGCACGGCAGTGCGCCGTTTTTCGTCGTTAAGCGGAGCGCCTGAAGAGACCCCCCATCCCAAAGCACCCGTCGCTGCAACTTCACCGAAACTAGTGAGACGCCCGCGCCCTCTAAGTTCGCCCTAATTCGCGTCCGACTGGCGCGGCGCGAGTCGCAGGTGCAGCTCGTCCTGGAAGTACTCATCCGTGGCCTGGGTCGATTCGCTCAGGCTGCGTAGCGAGCGGATGGCGCGGGCGGGGTCGAACTCGGGCGTTACCGGGAGCGTGTTCCAGAACGCGGGGCCGACGAAGGCATTGGCCATCGTCAAGACCGTGCCGAAGTTGACGTGCAGGCGGCTGACGCTGGGGCGATCGAAGGGCTCGAAACCGGCCTGGAAGCTGAAGTCGTCCGAAAGCGACAGGTATGGCTCCGGCACGAGCGGCGAGATTAGCGGCGCTCCGGCCACGAGCAGCAGCGTATCGTCCGTGACCCAGGTGTGGGCGGCGAAGCTGGCTGGCGCGCCGAAGAAGGTCTGTGCGTTCCAGCTCGTCACCTCGAAGCCTTCAACGTCTTGCAGCTCGAGCGCGACCATTTCGTCGTCACCGCCCGTGTTTTCGCTCCAGAGGCGATCGAGGCCGCCCAGAAGCCGCTCGAACGTGGGGCGATCGCTCGTTTCCACGGTCATGGCGATACCGATGGGCGAGAAGCCGGTGAGCGGATGGTAGTCGTTACGGTTACTGGTCGTTGGGAAGACGAAAAAGGCCAGATCGCCATCGAACAGCGGCAGGATTTCCGTATCGAGGTCGAGGCCGAGGTTGGCGCGAATTTCGTCGCGCGCGATGTCGAGCTGGGTGGCGATCTGGGGGATGCGATCGTAGGCGGCCAGCAGCTCCGGCAGGATGATATCCAGGCCGCGCGTCGTCAGGGCCAGGGCGCTGGAGGCGGGGATCTGCGCCAGGGTCTCCTCGTCTGGGCGAGTGAGGGCCGTTAGCTGCGGCTGCGGCTCGTCAGTATAGGCCCGGAACTGCAAGCGCGCGCCGGAAGCCTCAAACCACAGAAATGCCTCTAGCGTTGAGGGCGTAAAGCTAATGTCGTCCCACATCGCGAAGGCGTCTGACGGGACGGTGCCGTCGGGAGCGGGCATATTCAGCAGCGGCAGGGCGCGGAACGCTTCGACTAGTCGGGGCATATCGGCATAGACGATCGCGGCGGCAGGGTCGGCAGGCTCGCGATCGAGCATCCGGCGGAAGTCGGGGTTTTGGGCCAGTGTCGGCGCGGGGAGCAGGACGTCGCCGACTTCGGACTCGATGGCCTCGGTCAGTTCGTTCGATTCGCTCGGCTCTCCCGGTTCGGCCAGCTCGGCGGGTTCGGCGGGTTCGGCTGGCGCATCCGGCAGCAGGGGGCTCCCCAGATCGAGATCGTCGATATAGAGCAGCAGATCCTTGGCGGAGGTGGCGAAGACCAGCCGATCGTCGAGCTGGGCGATCGCAAACTGTCTGCCCGGCGGGATAAAGGCGCTGGCGATTTCTTCAACCGGCTTCTCGGCCAGGGTTTCTTCGGGTTGGGCGATCGCCTTACGAGCGAACTCGATCGCGCCCGTCAGCGAGAGCGTCGGCAGCTCGTCGCTGGGCGGCTCGGGAGCTGGCTCTGGGGCGAGATCTGGGGCTGGCTCGGCCTCCGACTCAGAATCCGGGATTGCAAACGAGTCGGGCGTCGTAGTGGGCGGTTCCGTCTGCGGCTCGGACGGCTGCAGCACCAAAATCTCTACACCCCGGTAGGTTTGAGTTGCCGTATTCCCCGGCCAGCTCGCCGACAGCGCCTCGCGGTAGCCCGCCGCCGCCGCGCGATCGGCCAGCGGCGCGATCGACACGAGGTAGCTCCCCTGCTCCGATACGTCCGACCGCACCCAGGCGATCGCCACGTGCTCCCCCGCCCAGTCCCGCAGAGTCGCCTCGAAGTCGCGCCCCGGAATGGCGGGCATCATCGGAAAGCCGGGCAGACCTTCAATTTCTTGAGGGAACGTATCGAACTGATTGATGCCCTGCCAGTCTCCGCCGACATCGACGATAACCGTTGCGATCGTCTCTTCCGGCAGCATCTGACCGACCTTTGCCGCCGTTACGTCCATGGGCAGCAGATCGTCGGCCATCATCGCCCGCCCGGGCTCGCTGAGCGCGCTTGCGCCGAACCACACTGCTACCGCGCTGCCGACCGCCGCGCCCAGCGTCCGGAGCGCTCGGGACTGACGCCGACAGGGGGCTGCCGGGGTCGCGTTGTTGCGTCGTTCGCCAAACTCAAATTCCATAGCCCCAAACACGTCTCCGAAAAAGGCCGAGTATTGCTGCACCATAGGGCGCGGATTCCACTCTAACAACTGTATTTCCAGTTGACTTTCCGGAGGTGGCGGGTGCGCGCGATCGCTCGAGATCGGCAAGTTCGCCTCCCAGCGGCGATCGAGCGCTAGGATCGTCTGGCGCGATCTCGCAGTTTCGCGGTTTCAACGCGCCGCTGCCCCGTGCTCCGAATCTCGTTTCATGTTGTATCGACCTCGAGCGATGCCGAACCTGCCCCATCCGCGTCTTCTGCCGACCGCACTGGCGATCGCGATCTCCGTCCTGGCGATCGGCTGTCAGTCCGACGACCCGACCCTCGACGATCCGATCGCCAACGATGCCGCCAGCCCCACCAGCCCTGCCGACCCGACCAGCGAGCCCAACCCAGTGGCCGTCGAGGACGAGACTGGCAGCGACGCCGACGAGTCGCTCGAAGGCGACGGCGACGCGGCGGCAGACGAGGAAGAAGACGAGTTCGCCGACGGCAACTTCGGTGAAGTGGACGTAGACAACACCTACCGACCGCGCAACCTGGAATTCGAGGTGACGCTGCCTGACGAATACGAGATTCAGCCCCAGCGCGACGGGGTCGCCTTTATTTCCAACGATGGCGGCTTCGGCGGCGAAGTGGTGTTTTTCGAGGAGGGCGACCCCCTCGACGCTGACGATCTCGAGGATCGGCTCAAGGATATTTACGACGAGCTGCTCAATGGCGTGTCCTGGCAGCTTTCCGAGATTCAGCCCGACGGCAGCGTCCGCCTCGACTGGCGCGGCACGACTCCCGAGGGTAGCGAACTCGACGCCGTGAGCTATATCGAGCAGCGCGATGACGTGGTGTTTATTCTGAATGTTTATGGCATCGATCGTCCTTACGACTCGTTCCTCGACGACAGCCAGACGATTATCGGCAGCTATCTCACCTGGCCCGAGGAAGACGACCTCGAGGACGATCTCGAAGATCCGAGCTTCGACGAGTCTGAGGATGCCGAGTTGTGACCGCGTGAATCGGATCGCTTGACGAGCTTGCCCGAATTGCCCGAATCGCTCGAACGACTGAGCTTGCCCGAATCGCCCGAATCGCTCGAACCGCCCGCCGATGAAGCCACCCAACGCCCCCCAAGGCTCTCAAGATTCCTCACGAGATTCCCCCAAAGAATCCACACCCTCGACGTCGAGCGAGGTCACTAGCTGGCGCGCCTTCGTGCGTGGCAACCTCCAGCCCCTGGCGATCGCCTTTAGCATCGCGCTGCTGCTGCGGATTTTTATCGCCGAGCCGCGCTTTATTCCCTCGGCGTCGATGTTTCCGACCCTAGATCTGGGCGATCGGCTGCTGGTCGAGAAAGTGTCGTATCACTTACACGAGCCCCAGCGCGGCGAGATCGTCGTCTTCAGCCCGCCGGACTCGCTCCAGCGCCAGGGCTTTACGGCCAACCAGGCATTTATCAAGCGCGTCGTCGCCGTGGCGGGCGATACGATCGCCGTCGATCGCGGTCAGCTCCGGGTCAACCGCGCCCCGATCGCCGAAACTTACATCGCCGAACCGCCGAGCTACACCTGGGGGCCGTTTGTCGTGCCGCCGGGAGCCGTAGCCGTGATGGGCGACAACCGCAATAACAGCAACGACTCCCATGTCTGGGGCTTCCTGCCGACCGACCGGATTATCGGGCGAGCCTGCTTCCGGTTTTGGCCGCTCGATCGTTGGGGCGGGCTGGCGGCAGGTACGTCCTCTCCACCTCTCGAAGCGCTGGGTGACGGTTCGGACTGGCGACGGGTCTGACCTCACCACCGCTCGAAGCCCTCAGAGACGGCTCGGACGCGATTTCGTAGCGCGATCGGCAACCCCTAGAAGTCCGACTTCTCAGCCCCCGCGAGAAGCTCAGTCGTAGGACAGCAGCGAGACGATCGGCACGTCCGGGAGTTTGGCGCGGCCCCCTAAGCCCGTCAGCTCGATCGCAAAGCCAAACCCGGCCAGGGTTCCCCCCGCCCGCTCGACCAGCTCGACCGCCGCCGCCGCCGTACCGCCTGTCGCGATCAGATCGTCGAGGATAGCGACGCGCTGGCCGGGGACGATCGCGTCTTGGTGCAGCTCGAGGCGATCGGTGCCGTACTCCAGATCGTATTCGGCGGCGTAGGTGGCGGCGGGCAGCTTACCGGGCTTGCGAGCGGGCACGAATCCGACCCCGAGCCGATCGGCCACGGGCATCCCAAAAATAAACCCGCGCGACTCGATGCCGAGGATGAGATCCGGCGCGAGCGGTCGGCAAAGGTCGGTCAGGCCATCGATCGCGGCGCTCAGTCCCGCCGGGTTGGCGAGCAGCGGCGTGATGTCGCGAAACAGAATTCCGGGCCTTGGGAAGTCGGGAACGTCGCGAACGAGGCCAGCCAGGTCGAAAGAGCGATCGGTCATTGAGATTCACCGTTAAGCGAGACAAGATTCAGCATAGTCGCCAGAGCCGTCGCCAGAGCCGTCGCCAGAGTCGTCGAAGCGCGCCGAGCCAGACCCCGCCGCCAGAACTGCCCCGATTGACGTGCTGCCGCCCGTAGATCGAGCCAAGGGGTCGAGCCCGCGTCGAACGGTGGACGTCAAGCCACGCCCACCACCGCCCCGCGAGACATCACTGCTACACTATTCTCCGGGCGATTTGGCGGTTTCCGCGCGCCCGACGTCCACCGTTCGACGCCTGAGACCGACGGCTCTGCCCGTTCGCGATCGACCTTCTTACCGCCGAGTTTCCGCGCGCAATGCTCTCTACCCCCACCGCTGAATCTGCTCCCGCTTCACCCCTCGAGCGGCTTCCGGACTTCGATCTAACGGACAAGGGCTGCCCTCGCCGCGCCCGCACTCAGCTCGATCTGACCCTGCTGGCGATCGAAGCGATTAACCTCAAGGGAACCCACGACATCCTCAGCTTGGCCGATCGGCTCGGGTTCGGCGCGATCGTCCCCAACCGCGTAACGCTCTGGCGCATCCGCAACACCAACCCCCTGCGCCGCTTCAGCCGCCGCCGCCCCATGAGCCTCGAGGAGGCCAAAGTCCTAACCGCGATCGCCTGCCACATCACCCGCCGCATGAACGTCGTCATCCGCCAGCTTCTGGCCGAGGCCATTAAGTTGCGCGCGAAAGGCCGCCCCTACGACGACAGCCCCCACCTCGCCCACTACCTCGAGCGGTTCCGCGCCCACTTTCGCAGCCGGATGAACGCGCGCCGCGCCGCGATCGCCCTCTACGACACCAACGACAAGCTCGACGCCCTGGCGATCGAATTGCTCGGCAAGCTGCTGTTCTGCACGGGAACGGCTGGCCTCCAGCGGTTTTGGGCGAGCCTGTTCAACGGAGAAATTTCATGAGCGTCCGACGCAAGTACAGTTTGCCGGGCTGCACCCTCATCCTCGAAGGGGTCGCCGCCGACACCGACGAACGCCGCCCGACGATTTCGGCGGTGGTTAATGCCGAGTGTCATATCCACGGGCAGGGACATATCCTGTCGGGCGGCCAGGGCTTTCTGAGGCAGCTCGTCGAGACCCTCAGCGCCTACTCCCAGAGCCTGCTGAGCAGCATCGAGCCACTCGTCCCCGAGGGCCATATCCGCATCGAGCCGATCGCGCCGCTCCAGCACCGGCTGACGATTTCCGATCCGGGCCTGGATGCGCCCGTGTCCCTGGAGCTGACCACGCTCCAGCTTTTCGACCTGATCGAGAGCCTCGACCAGATGCTCTCCGATACGCGCACTTTGCCCGACTGGTCGCTCGACCTTCAGCCACTGACCCGCCACCAGGCACGCCTCGACCCACCGATCGCCGAGCGGGCCACTCCCGTGGCGGTTGGCGCATCGGGCTTGGCGATCGCGGCCCTGGCGATGTTCTTTATGCCCGTGCCGGAGGTGCGCCGCCCCGAGGAACCCGTGCCAGTCTCGACCGAGGCCACCACCGAAGACAGCACCGGCATCGAGCCGCCGGATGACGACGACCCCGATGCGATCGAGCCGCCGCTCGGCCCCGATGGCTCCGGAGCGGCCAGCTTCGAGGGCGCTGACGATAGCGACGAGGCGGCCGATCTCGATGGCGAAACAGGCGAGACGGATGAAGCCGACAGCACCGACAGCGCCGAAGCCGCAGCGGACGGGCTGGGCGAGTTGGGCGAGTTGGGCGAAACTATCACCGACAGCGATCGGCTCTACGCCTTGAGCATCAAGCTCGATCGCGAACTGACCCAAAACTGGGGCGAAGACGCCGAGCCGAGTAGCGATCGCGAATACCGCGTCAACGTCGGCCAAGACGGCGCGATCGTCGGCTTTATCAGCAGTAACGCCGCCGCCGAAACCTACCTAGACTCGACGCCACTGCCCGACCTGCTCTACGTCCCGGCCAATGCCGAGCGCGCTGACGCCGAAGCCCGCGCCGAATTTCGCGTCGTATTTTCCGAGTCCGGCACGATCGAAGTCAGCCCCTGGGACGGCTACGAGCGCGAGCCTAACGCCGCTCCCAGCCTCACCGAAGCCGATATTGTCGAAGCGCGCCTCGATGCTCTCAGCGACGACCTCTACGAGATTTTTCCGGAAGATCCGGGCATCGATCGCGAGCTGGAATATCGCCTCGGCGTCACGCCCGACGGCGTTCTGGCTCAGTGGGAGCCGCTGACGGGAGACGCGCGCACCTTCTACGACGAAACGCCGCTGCCCGAGCTGTACGAGCCCTCGGCGGCGATCGCCACTGACGAAGCCGGTGTGACCCTCGCGCCGCTGGTCGAGTTCCGCGTTGTCTTTACGCCCAGTGGCACGATCGAGATCGCTCCGTGGTTCGGACTGCCCGAGTAGGAGGCTGGCGATAGCGCGTGCCGTTCGCTCTCAATTGATAGCCCCTAGCCCGAGCGCAGCCACTGCAAAGCCGCGATCGCCTCGGGTTCGAGTGGCCGCGTCGGGTCGCCGCCAGTCGGCCAGTACACCAGCGAGCGATCGAGGCGGCAAGATCGGCCGCGGACGCTCGGCGCATCGAAAATAATGCAGGGAACCGCCAGCCGTTCGGCTAACGGCTCGATCTCTGACAGCAGAGATCCCCCAAGCCCTGCGCCGCCAAAGCAAAAAATCGCGTCGGGCTGCCAGATGTCGGCAAACAGTTCCGCCGATCCCAGGTCGCGTATCTCGACCGTCCGGCAGCAGTGGTGACGCAGCCGCCCGGCGATCGCCTCACGATCGACCGGCCCGACGCGCAAATCGAGCAGCATCACCGTCGCTTCGCGCTGCACTCGCGCGGCAAAACACAGCTCTACAGCTTCTGCTACGGGGGGATAGCGAAGGCTGTGAAGGTTTTGGCTCGCTCCCGCGCCGCTCTCCCAACGAGTCGGCGCGTCGATCGTCGCGATGGTTAAGTTGCGATCGGCCACGAGATTCGACAGCTTTAGCCGCTCGCCGCTCGCCTGTCGATCGCGATCGCGGGCGTAGTCGAGAAACACGACCTGAGGCGCGAGGCGCTCGATCTTGGCCAGCAGCTCGGCCACCGATGTCGCCACCGCCACGTAGCAGCCCGCTTGCCACAGCGCACCCAACTCGCGCGGCGATGCCAGCGTCCAGACGATCGCCCGATCGCAGGTCGTCGGCGCGCTTCCGGCAGTCGGCGACTCGTACGGCCCCGCCGTCTTCGATCGTTCGATCGGCGATCGTTCGATTGGCGATTGCTCGGCTAGCCTCGCCGCCCTAGTGACGCCTAGCTCTGCTAAGTCCGCTGTTGTCGCGACACCCGGCAGCAGCAGCGACAGCCTGCGACCCGCCCCGTCGCGCCACAAACTCGCATCGCCACCGATCGCGCCCACCAAAGTCTGCAAACCGTCGAGAGCCACCGCCTCTTCCGGCCCCTGTTCGTTTAGAGGCCGGTCATGGGGGGCGTCCGACCTGCCGCCCGCGATCGAGACGATCGCATCGCGCCCGACGACATCCGCCTCGATTTGGATGCTGGCCGCGAACCGCCCGCCCGCCACCTCGATCGCTGCTGTCAGCAAGTGCAGGGCATAGCGGCGATCGAGAGAGACCGACGCCGCCGTCGCCGCCACCTTCCGGGCAATATCGCGCCCCGCGAGCGCCCGCTCGAGCGCCTGCTGACAGAGTTCTTCCAAGGCGATCGGCTCGGGATAGAACGTCGTGCGCTCGGCCTGAACCCGCGTCAGCCAGTCCAGCCGCTCGAGTTCGTCGGCGATGCGTTCGGCACTGCGACGTAAGGCAGCTAGCCGGTCGCGCTGAGGTGCGCTCAGCGGTGCGAGGCGTACGTCTTCCAGGAGCGTCGCCAAACTGAGGACGCCCATCAGCGGCGTAGCGGCCTCGTGAGCAAAGCGTTCGACCCCGCTGTCAAAGTCGCGATCGCGCGCCTCCGGTAGCGCTAGCAAATCGACCAGGCCAATCGCCGCTCCTCGCCCGTCCACCGCGATCGCGTAACGCTCGGCAGGGCCGCGAGCCAAGCAGGCCATGTCGCAGAGGCGAGCCAGACTAACCGCCGCATCGACGCAGGGCGCAGCCGTCAGCGCTCCGGCGGCGATTGTTTCCAAACGCGTCTGTGGATGCAGTCCCTCCGCCAGCAGCCCGTGGGCGAACACCAGCCCCAGCGGCAGACGATCGCGATCGACCGCGATCGCCGGACGCCCACCCAGGCGAGCGAGCTGCCAGCGCGCCTCTGCCACCGAGACCCGTTCGCAAAGCTGGGCCGTCATTTCAATCGGCACAGAAAAAGAAGGAATGCTCAAGCGCGGTTCGACTCAGCAATTTGAACTCAGCGATTTACAAAGATTGCGTAATCTACCCAGCGCGGGGGTTCGATCGCAAGGGCTCCGGAATAAAGAATTAATTCAAAATGTTACTATCTCGATACCGCTCGACCGAAAGGCCGTCTTCAACTTACTTCAGCCCACCGCCCCGATCCGAGCCAGGAAGCGGGCTTCTCGCGCCACGGAGCCGCTTCGATCGGCCGCTCGCGCCACCGCAAGATCTGGCAAAAACTGAAAAGGCGCCTTAGAGTCGAGCGATTTGTCCGCCGTAAGCCCCCTTCGCGATGCCCGCATTGCCTGCGTTCGCTATTTGCGCGTTTGTAACCGATGAGACCCTCATCGAACAGCTTCGTGCGGCCCTCGACTCGGATCGCTATAACCTAACGGCCTGCAACTCGCACCGCGAGCTGATCGACACCCTCGCCAGCGAGTGGTCTCATTTCGACTGCCTCGTCCTCAACCTTCACGACAGCCTCCCGGCCCTGACTCGAGACCTGCGTCAAGCCGAGCTCCTGATGCCAACGGCGATCCTCTCTGCTTCCGGCGACGCCCCGAGCGAGGGGACGGGCGCGACGGGCGAGACCTCGAAGCCGACTGCCGCCGAATCAGCCTCGCAGTCCGTCCCCTCGCCGACCTCGCACTACTACCACCAGGCCGAAGTGCGCCACAACCTGGACTCGCCGACCAAAAGCCTCGATGCCTGCCTAGCTCAGGCCGTCAGTGATTTTTTGAATCTGAGCCCGTCCGAGCGTAGCGATAGTCTTCGACTTCAGCCGACGAATAAAGCGGCCTTGCTCCTCGAAGAAAAGCAGTGGATCCTCACCGAAAAACTCAAAGAGCGCTTGGGATACCTCGGCGTATACTACAAGCGAAATCCCCAGCGCTTTCTACGCAATCTTGCCTCCAACGACGCGATCGAACTCATCGAGCAGCTGCAAATCCTTTACCGGGATATCGTTCTTAGCTATTTCGACAAAAGCGGGCAGGCTAACTCGCGCATCGATGAATTTGTCTACCAGGCATTCTTTGCCGACATTTCCGTCACGCGCGTCGTTGAGATCCACATGAACCTGATGGACGAATTCTCAAAACAGCTACAATTAGAGGGCCGTAGCGAAGAGATTTTGCTCGACTACCGGCTGACCTTAATCGACGTTATCGCCCACCTGTGCGAGATTTATCGCCGATCTATCCCCCGCGACCCGAAGTCGTAACCCGCTCGCCCGACGCCTTCCTCGGCCTGTGACGCTGCTCGCATTTCAACAGCGCGCGCCACGATCTCGACTTTCCGTAGAGGGCGGACGAGCAGACTGCTGCGCTCTGCTTTTCTACGCCGATTCCAACCGAATTTCGGGTTTATGACACCTCCCAAAAAGACATACGTTCTTAAGCTATACGTGGCAGGAAATACGCCGAATTCAGTTCGCGCGCTCAGAATGCTCAACGATATTCTCGAGCGAGAATTTCAGGGCGTCTACGCACTTAAGGTGATTGATGTCTTCAAAAACCCCCAGCTTGCAGAAGAAGATAAAATTCTCGCAACGCCGACGCTCTCTAAAATCTTGCCCCCTCCCGTTCGCAAAATTATCGGCGACTTATCTAACAGAGAGAAAGTTTTAATCGGTCTCGACTTGCTCTATGAGGAGCTAACCGAACACGGTGCCGATATTTGAGCTCGCTCTTAATGCTTCGGAGTCTGTCTGCCAAAATTCGCCGTCACGATCGAAATCGCGCGATCGCGGCAGAGCCACCCGCTCGCGCTTTGCACACCGGGCTCTACCGGGGCCTCTGCTTGCTGCCCGTCGCACCCCTCACGCTCGCGACGCTCGCGAACTTGATTCTGTAGCGCTCGGAAACGCGTGGTTGACGACCTCGGCCTATTTTTTCATCATATACTCAGATAAAATTACGGACTGTTTTCGTCTTGCGTCAGGTTCGTCACAAAGCGCGAACAGCCGGGGATCGCCCTGCACTTTTTTAATAAATCCGGAACACTTCAGTCGGTCGGAGTTCGCACCGCGACCAGATAACAAAATTGATGGAAAACAACACCGATCGCAGTAACCCCCAGGAAGCGTGGGGCGTTCAGAAAATCCGGACGATGATCGAGGGGTTCGATGACATCAGCCACGGTGGCCTTCCGGCGGGACGCACGACCCTGGTCAGCGGCACGTCCGGCACGGGCAAGACCCTCTTCGCAATTCAGTTTCTCTACAACGGCATCACTTACTTCAACGAGGCCGGGGTCTTCGTCACCTTCGAGGAGTCTCCTGCCGACTTGATCAAAAATGCCCAGAGCTTCGGCTGGGACTTGCAGGGGCTGATCGACGAAGGCAAGCTGTTCATCCTCGATGCCTCGCCCGACCCGGAAGGTCAGGACGTGGTCGGCAACTTCGATCTGTCGGCGCTGATCGAGCGTATCCAGTACGGCATCCGTAAATACAAAGCCAAGCGCGTGTCGATCGACTCGGTGACGGCGGTCTTTCAGCAGTACGAAGCCGCGCCGGTGATCCGCCGCGAAATCTACCGCCTGGTGGCGAGGCTCAAGCAGCTCCACACGACGACGGTGATGACCACCGAGCGTATTGAAGAGTACGGCCCGGTGGCGCGTTTCGGTGTTGAAGAATTCGTCTCGGATAACGTGGCGATCGTCCGTAACGTCCTGGAAGGCGAGCGGCGGCGGCGAACGATCGAAATCCTGAAGCTGCGCGGCACGACTCATATGAAGGGCGAGTATCCCTTCACGATGACCAGCAACGGCATCAACATTTTCCCACTGGGGGCGATGCGCCTCACGCAGCGATCGTCGAACGTGCGCGTCTCGTCTGGCGTCGATACCCTCGACAACATGTGCGGCGGCGGCTTCTTCAAGGATTCGATTATCCTGGCGACCGGCGCGACCGGAACTGGGAAGACGCTGCTGGTCAGCAAGTTCACCCAGGAAGCCTGCCTCAAGGGCGAGCGAGCGATCCTGTTCGCCTACGAAGAGTCGCGGGCGCAGCTGCTCCGCAACGCCTACTCCTGGGGCATCGACTTCGAGGAAATGGAGCAGCGCGGCCTGCTGAAGATCCTCTGCGCCTATCCGGAGTCGGCGGGCCTCGAGGATCACCTGCAAATCATCAAAACCGAGATCGTTAACTTCAAGCCGTCGCGGATCGCGATCGACTCGCTCTCGGCCCTGGCACGCGGCGTCAGCAACAACGCCTTCCGCCAGTTTGTTATCGGCGTCACGGGCTACGCCAAGCAGGAAGAGATCACCGGCTTCTTTACCAACACCACCGATCAGTTCATGGGCTCGAACTCGATCACCGATTCGCACATCTCGACGATCACCGACACGATCATCATGCTCCAGTACGTGGAGATTCGCGGCGAAATGTCGCGGGCGATCAACGTCTTCAAGATGCGCGGCTCCTGGCATGACACGGGCATCCGCGAGTACACGATCAGCGCCAACGGCCCGGATATCAAAGACTCGTTCCGTAACTACGAGGGCATCATCAGCGGCTCGCCGTCGCGAATCTCGGTGGACGAGAAGAGCGAGCTGTCGCGGATCGTGCGTGGGGTGCAGCTCGGGACGCCGAAGCCGCTAACCGAGCCCGAAGATACGGAGAGCACCTGAGGCGATCGCGAGTTTTGAGGCCGATCGCGCCAGAGCGCAGCCGGAAAGAAGCCGGACAGCATGCCCTGGCGATCGCCAGGGCATGCTGTCGATGCCGATCGTTCGTGACGGTCGAGCCGCGAGCAACTTCAGATTTTCTACAGCAACGAAAGGCGATCGCAGCCACGACAATAGAGCCCGTGGACAACACAAACGGGGATATTGCCTTGGCCATTTTTCGGACGCCCGAGCTTGAAGACAAGGAAAACTCGGCGGCTCGCCTGCGGATCGAGACCCTGGGGGCCAGCATCGATCGCGTTGCCTCCGAAGCTGCCGATCGCGCCGAAGTCCTCCACGGGCTCGCCCAACCACAAAAAACCCTGCCCGCCAAATACTTCTACGACGCGCGCGGCTCGCAGCTATTCGAGGAAATCTGCGGCCTGCCGGAATATTACCCAACCCGCACCGAAGCCTGGATTCTCGATCGCTACGCTGTGGAAGTCGCCGACGCCACCGGCCCCTGCGAGCTGGTCGAACTCGGCAGCGGCAGCTCGACGAAAACGCGGGCGCTGCTCGACGCCTACCGCAACCTGGGCGGGGCGTTGCGCTACGTGCCGATCGATGTGAGCCGCACGATCCTGACCGAGAGCGCGAAACAGCTCCTGCGCGACTACCCGACGCTGGAAGTGCGCGGCGCGGTTGCCACCTACGATCGCGCCCTCGCCGCCCTGAGCTTTAAGTTCGCTCCCACCGACCTGCCGTCGCGGATGCTGGTGTTCCTCGGTAGCTCGTTGGGGAACTTGACGCTGGAGGAGTGCGATCGCTTTTTCGGGCAGGTGCGCGGCTTCCTCGACGCGGGCGAATATTTCTTGCTGGGGGTCGATTTGCACAAGTCCACGGCGCAGCTCGACGCGGCCTACAACGATTCGCGGGGCGTGACGGCGGCGTTTAATCTCAATATGTTGGCGCATCTAAATCGGCGGTTTGGGGCGGATTTCGATCGCGCGAACTTTCAGCACCGGGCGTTTTATAACGAAGGCGATCGGCAAATCGAGATGCATTTGCGCTGCCTGCATAGCCATGAGGTTCAGCTAGGCGATCGGCGGTTTGCCTTCACCGAAGGCGAGACGATCCGCACGGAAATCTCGCGTAAATTCGACGTGGACGCCGTGCGAGCGCAGCTCGATCGCTACGACCTCGAGCCGGTCAACATCTGGCGCGACCCCCAGGGCTGGTTCGCCTCGATCCTGTCGCGGCGGCGGGTTCGTTAAGCTAGTTGCGGGCTTCCCAACTCGCTCGCTTGGGACGCAAAATTTTGCGGGCGCACTGCCTGACGCCCCTACTGTTGATGCTCTGTGTTGACCTAAACACGCCGCTTTGAGGGATATCGTGCTGTCATCTCTGCCCGTGCCTCGTCTGAATCGCTGCGATCGCGCCGAGCTGCTCGCCTACTTCGAGAACGCCTGGGACATCGAAGACTGCCTGCTCGGGTCGCTGCGCTCCGATGACGCCTTCTATCTCAGCCCCGACCCGCTGCGAAACCGGCTGATTTTCTACCTCGGCCACTCGGCGGTTTTTTATATCAACAAATTGATACGGGTCGGCTGGCTCGATCGGCGCATCGAACCGCACTTCGAGATCCTGTTCGAGATCGGCGTCGATCCGTCCACGCCGGAAGAGCTGGAGTCAGCGATGGCAAACGTGCAGTGGCCAGAGGTCGATCGCGTCTGGGCTTACCGCCGCAGCGCCCGCGAGGAAGTCGCCCGCACGATCCGCACCGCAACGCTGGACGAAGCAAGCGATCGTCCCTTGCAAGACCGACCGCTCTGGGCGCTGATGATGGGCATCGAACACCAGCGCATCCACTTCGAGACCTCCTCGATGCTGCTGCGCCAGCTCGACGCCGATCGCCTGCGCCGCCCCGAGGAGTGGGGCTATGCCCCGACTGCGGGTAAAGCCAACAATACCCTCGTGCCGGTGGCTGGTGGCCGCGCGATGCTGGGCAAGCCGCGCAGCTCGGACACCTACGGCTGGGACAGCGACTACGGTTCGCGCGAAGTCACCGTCAAACCATTCCTGGCGGGCCAGACGCCGGTCACGAACGGCGAATTTTTCAAATTCGTGCGCGACGGCGGCTACGAGAATCCCGAATTTTGGGGCGCGCAACCACCGGATTCGTCGCACCCGAAGTTTTGGCAAATCGAGCGCGATCACGTCCGCTACCGCACCGTCTTTGAGGAGATCGACCTGCCGCTGAGCTGGCCGGTGGAGGTCAACCACCACGAGGCAATGGCCTACTGCCGGTGGTACGGCGAAAGGACGCGGCTGATGTCCGAGGCGGAGTGGCAGGTGGCGAGTCGCGCTGCATCCGATCGCTCAGACGCGGCAAACCTCGATTTACAGTTCGGCTCGCCCAGTCCGGTGGGCTCGTTCGAGCGCGAGCGCGACGGCCTCTACGACCTGCGCGGCAACGTCTGGGAATGGCTCGGCGACGACTTCACAGGGCTACCGGGCTTCGAGCCGCACCCGCTCTACGCCGACTACTCCGAGCCCTTTTTCAAAGATCGGCACGACGGCCAGCACAAGGTGATGCGCGGCGGCTCCTGGGCGAGTACCGGAGCGTATGCGTCCAGCCGCAACTGGTTTCGCCCGTATTTCTACCAGCACGCCGGATTCCGCATCGCGCGGGATGCTTGAGTAAACTTTCCAGGAAAAACACCATGTTTCGCCCCACGCCCATCCCCCCCGAACCCGGTCAAGAATCCGTCTGGGACTACCCCCGCCCCGCCTGCTGGCAGGCGACCGACAAGCGCATCAAAATCGTCTTCAACGATGTCGTTATCGCCGACACCCGAAACGCCAAGCGCGTCCTAGAAACGAGCCACCCGCCCAGCTACTACCTCCCGCCGGAGGACATCAACTTCGATTACCTCAAGGTGATGCCCCGCCAGACCTTCTGCGAGTGGAAAGGCATCGCGTCGTACCTGACAGTGGCAGTGGGCGATCGCACGGCGGAGAACGCCGCGTGGCAGTACGTCAACCCGACGCCGAACTTCGCTGAGATCGAAGACCACTGCGCTTTCTACGCGCAAATGATGGACGCCTGCACGGTCGATGGCCAGGGTAAACGCATCTAATTTAGTTAGCCACTATACAGAAAAATATCTTCATCCTTGAGATTCGATGAGTTCACCCGCTTTCCCACCCCATTTAGCCATCGACACTCTGTAGATCCTGTTCCGATCGCCTCAGCAGGTGGAGAAAATCTAAAAAGCAAGCTCTTTGTTAAGCCGAGTGGCGCAAGAGATGCCGAATTACTCCACAATTTGTTGTTTGGAGGCATTTGTTTTGGCTTTCGGACAATTTTTCTGTATGGAAAGATACGAAATTAGATGCGTTCACCCTGGGTCGATGGCGAACAGGTGACGCCCCAACCGGGCGGCTTCTACGGCGGCTGGATCACTTCGGACGTGGTCGGCCCTTTTAAGGGCGAGCCCGGTACGATGGGCTGGTAATCACCGTTCCCTAACGCTATGCCGCCGACCCTGCCGATCGCGATTAGCTTCGTCGCCTTTATGTTGCTGTTCACCGGGGTCGGCCTGTTCGCCGCCACGCGCAAGCAGAACACCACCGCTGACTACCTCCTCGCCAGCCGCAGCGTCAACCCCTGGCTGACCGGACTTTCGGCCTTCGCGACGGCGCACAGCGGCGGCATGTTCATCAGCTCGATCGGCTGGACGTATCAGGTGGGAATTTCGGGCGCTTGGTTGCTCGTGGGTTGGTTCCTCGGGGACTATATGGCCTGGTTTTTCGTCCATCGGCGGCTCCGCGTGGTCTCGGAGGAGACGAACTCGGAGACGATCGGGGCCTTTCTCGCCGGGGGAGATCGGCAGAATCGCCCGATCGCGGTAACGTCGGCACTAACGACGATCGCCTTCCTCGGAACCTACGCCGCAGCTCAGCTCCTGGCAGGCAGCAAAGCCCTCCACGCAACCTTCGGCTGGAGCTATGGCTTCGGGATCGTCCTCGGTGCGGTCATCGTTGTCGCCTACTGCTTCTCCGGCGGGATTCGCGCCTCGATTTGGACGGACGCGATCCAGGCGGTGGTAATGATGGTGGCGATGGTGGCGATGGTGGTGGTAGCGCTGGTGGCCTGTCGTGGCTTTGGCGGGATGTGGGAGCAGCTCGCAACGATCGACCCGTCGCTAATCGATCCCGTGCCGCAGGGGTTGCAGTTTGGTTTCGGGCTATTTTTGCTGAGCTGGCTGGTGGCGGGCTTCGGCGCGGTCGGACAGCCCCACATCATGGTGCGGGCGATGGCGATCGATCGCGCCGAGAATATGGGCATTACGCGCAATATTTACGCAGTGTCGTACGTGGTGTTTTCAGCGGCGGCGGTGCTGGTGGGGTTGAGTGCGCGAGTGCTGCTGCCGAACCTCATGCAGAACGGCGATCCGGAGCTGGCGCTGCCGATCCTGGCCGTAGACCTGCTGCCCGCGCTGGCCATCGGCGCGATCCTGGCCGGGGTGTTCGCAGCGGTGGTCTCGACGGCGGACTCGCAGATTTTGTCCTGCTCGGCGGCGCTCACCCAAGATTTATTTCCCCGCTGGTCGCACTCCTACAAACTCGCGAAGGTGGGGACGATCCTCGTGACGGCGATCGTCTTGGCGATCGCGCTGGCGAGCAATAAAGAAGTATTCGCGCTGGGGGTCTTCGCCTGGTCGGCGTTGGGGTCGGGGCTGGGGCCGCTGCTGGTGGTGCGGGCGTGGCGGTGGCCGGTGGGCAATAGCGTCGCGGTGGCGATGATACTGGTGGGGATTGCGGTGGCGGCAGTCTGGAATGCGGTGTTGGGACTCTCGGGGTCGATCTACGAGGTGCTGCCGGGGATGGCGGCAGGGTTTGCGGTGTACGGCGCGGCGCGGGCGTTTGGTGCGGGAGGCGATCGCCGAGCGGCGGGCGAACCGTAATGGCGCATCGCGACGCCCAGCAGATGGGCGAGATCGGAAACGTCAGCCCTCCTGATGCTCCTGGCGGGCTGGCAGTTCGTGAGCCAGGGCTGGGGGCGGCCACGAATTAAGACCGACAGCGCTTACCCGATGGGGGTTTCAGCCCCTAGCCTTATTTTGGGTCGGGCGCTCAACTGCTTACCTCGTAAGGTGATGGCGACACTACAGCTCCAGCGCGCCCATCGCCGCCTTAATCAAAGTGTAAAAACGCGGCTCCGACACCGCCACCTCCCGCGCGTCGTCGCGGCTCGTGCCCAGCAGCCCCGTCTTGCTACCCTTGACCACCGACAGCACCTGGCCGCGATCGTTGCGAATACGCAGCTCGCGCCCGCGATCGCCGGAATACAGCCCGCAGTTGTACGTTCGCGACTCGTGGCGAAACGAAGCGTGCTTGAGACGCTTGGGCGGTTTCGCGGCGGTTGCGGCCTGCGGGGCGATCGCGGTGGCGAGCGCGGGCTCGGACGTGATTGCGGGTTCGGACTCGCGGGATGGGGCTGCGGGTGAAGGCGCGGGCAGGGCAGTTTTCTCGGTGGCGCGCACGCCCAGCAGACACAGCTCGACGCTGACTTTGCCCTGCCACTCGTTCTCTTGCAGCTTAAAAGCCACATCCAGCGGCGACGGCAGCGGGCAATATTCCGCCCAGCCCCAGGCGATCGCCTTGAGGTCGCGGCGACCGGCGGGCGTTTCCTGGCGTAGCAGCAGCTTGAGGCCGTCTTTCCCGACTTTATTTTGCTCGACTGGCCGAACATTTCTGGCCCAGAAGACCGGGCTGGCGTTGCCGATGCCGCAAGGGTGCAGGCGATCGATCTCGCGGTACAGATCGAGGTCGATATCCTCGAATCCGGCTTCGGCATCGATCGCGATCGACGGCTTGAGGTCGTCGGGACGGAGGCAGTCGCAGGCGAACTGGCTGAGGCGCTCGCGAAACGCCTCGAGGTTTTCTCCGGGCATCGAAAAGCCGCCCGCCGCCGGGTGTCCGCCATATTTCCCGAGCAGGTCGCCGCAGGCATTGAGCCCGTCGAAGACGTTGAACTCGGGAATGCCCCGCGCCGAGCCGCGCAGTTCGGTTTGGGCCGCGTCTTCGTACGTGCCGATAAACACCGGGACGCCATAGCGCTCCACGAGGCGCGAGGCGACGATGCCGATGACGCCGTGGTGCCATCCCGGCTGCACGACCACCAGAACGCGATCGCGCCGAATCCGCTCGGTGCCGTAGTTCTCGCACCAGGCGATCGCCTCGTCCTGGATAGCGCTGCACATATCCTGGCGCTCTTTGTTGGTCTGCTCGCAAACCATCGCCTGCTCCAGCGCCGCGCCCTCATCGTCGGTGGTCAGCAGCTCGATAACGGCCTTCGGATCGCCGATACGCCCGATCGCATTAATCCGAGGCCCGAGCCGAAAGCCGATCGCGTCGGGTTTGAGCGCCTTTTTGCTCGTCGAGCCCGACACCTGCGTCAGCGCCCGAATGCCGGGAATCTGCGAGTGGGGAATCAGCTTTAGGCCGCGCTGCACCCAGCGGCGGTTGACGCCTTCGAGGGGGGCCAGGTCGGCGATCGTCCCTAGGGTCAGCAGCTCCAACATCGGCAGCTCTAGCTTTTGAGTCTGCCCGTAGGCTTCGGCCAGCACCATCGCCAGCAGATAGGCCACGCCGACCCCCGCCATGCCCCGATAGGGCGACTCGGGGTCGATCGCCTTGGGGTTCAAAATCGCGGAGGCGGGCGGCAGGACTTCGGGGAGGTCGTGGTGGTCGGTGACGATTACGTCCAGGCCCAGGTCGCGGGCGCGGGCGATCGCGTCGTAGGCCGCAATGCCGTTATCGACCGTGACGATCAGCACCACGCCATCGTCGGCGAGGCGCTCGACGATGCGAGCATTAATGCCGTAGCCGTCGGTCATGCGGCTGGGGATGGCGTAGTCGATCTGCGCGCCGAACGTCCGCAGCGCCCGCAGCAGCAGCGCCGTGCTGGTCATGCCGTCGGCGTCGTAGTCGCCGCAGATGGCAATTTTTTGATTTTCGGTTATCGCTTCGTGGATCAGGTCGATCGCGATCGACAGATCCGCAAAGTCCTCGAGCGGGTCGGTCAGCTCGACGCGATCGGGGTTGAGAAAGCGCTTCGCCGCTTCAGCGTTTTCGTGGCCGCGATTGTAGAGAACGCGGGCGAGCAGGTTTGGCAGGCCGGTGGCGAGGCTCAACTCGGCGATCGCCCAGCCCGGCGGGTCGGCAATGTTCCAGCGCTGGTCGGGAAAGTTACGATCTGATTGGCGATCGGGCATTGCAGTCGGCTCAGCGGGGTACGGCTCGATCTTAGGTCGCGGTTCGGGGTGGGGGCAACTGTTAAGGTTCGTGGCGGCGTTCGCGATCGCGTTCGTGATGGTTCCGGCGCGTTCGGCTGCCGATTCGCCATCGGTCGAGGGCGCACTCTACACTGTCAGACAAGCTTGTCACCACAGGAGAGCGAAGATGACAGACGAGCAGTGCTGCGTACGCCTAGAGATTTACGGGCGCGTGCAGGGTGTGGGGTTTCGCTACGCGACGAAGGCCGAGGCGCAGCGCCTGCGGGTATGCGGCTGGGTGCGCAACCAGCGCGATGGCTCGGTGGAGGCGTGTTTTGCGGGCGATCGCGATCGGGTCGATGCGCTGGTGCAGTGGTGTCGTCGCGGCCCGGAGCTGGCCCAGGTCGATGACGTGATCCTGCGCCCAGTGGAGAGCTGCGACACGATTTTGAGCACCGACGGCTTCGAGATCCGCACGTTGGCTTAACGCGATCGCGACAAGGCTCGGCTGGCGACCGATCGAAGTGGTGGCTGGTGAAAAGTTTGCTATTCTAAGGCACTATCAGCGCATTCGCTCGGGCGATTTGTCCGATCGAGGGTGTGCCGAACATGCTGGTGTAGCTCAGTTGGTAGAGCAGCTGATTTGTAATCAGCCGGTCGCAAGTTCGAGTCTTGTCACCAGCTTCTTTGCCCTCTAAGGGCTCGATTGTTTTGTCGCGTGAGTACGAGAGGCCGACTTGCTTAGGTTTGGCCTTGTCGGAGGCGGTGTGCTTTTTAAGCTGCGGGAGATTCGAGGGGAAACCTTGGTGCTCAACGCCTAATGGCGATCGAAGGTGACGCACGCGAAACCCCCGTCGCCGAACGCGAAAACATCCTCTAGTGCTCAACGCCTAACGGCGATCGAAGGTGACGCACAACCCCCCGCAATTTCAGCTCGGCGCGGTGGAATTTGTGCTCAACGCCTAACGGCGATCGAAGGTGACGCACTGGAATTTCATTGGCTGGATCGGGCGATCGATCGGTAGTGCTCAACGCCTAACGGCGATCGAAGGTGACGCACCCCTTCGACACCGAGCGAACTGACTGCCTACTCAAGTGCTCAACGCCTAACGGCGATCGAAGGTGACGCACCACGCCGCCCCGCCACACCCCGCAGGAGCTATGCGTGCTCAACGCCTAATGGCGATCGAAGGTGACGCACGAAAAGCGTGCCATCGCTGAGATAGCAGCCGACCTGTGCTCAACGCCTAATGGCGATCGAAGGTGACGCACAGCATCCCCGCGACCGGCTGATAAACGTGCTGGTCGTGCTCAACGCCTAACGGCGATCGAAGGTGACGCACACGCCAGAGCCGACGGGAAAGGCAAGGTCGCCAATGTGCTCAACGCCTAACGGCGATCGAAGGTGACGCACAACCGGAGAGTGTCGATGAACAACCCAAAAGCAGAGTGCTCAACGCCTAACGGCGATCGAAGGTGACGCACCTTGCGGGGGCAACCCTGCTAGAGGAGGGCCTTCGGTGCTCAACGCCTAACGGCGATCGAAGGTGACGCACAAGGCTCCGGCTCTATCCCGGCTCGCCCGTTCATGGGGTGCTCAACGCCTAACGGCGATCGAAGGTGACGCACCCCAGGGCCGAGCGAGGCATCATCGACGCACCGGTGGTGCTCAACGCCTAACGGCGATCGAAGGTGACGCACCCACGCGAGCCGCGAAAGCCCCCTGCGAGCCATAGTGCTCAACGCCTAACGGCGATCGAAGGTGACGCACCTGAGATGTTGGCAAAAGCCACGGACACGCGCGAGTGCTCAACGCCTAACGGCGATCGAAGGTGACGCACCACACTATCCCAGGAGCTAGTCAACAATTGGCCATGGTGCTCAACGCCTAACGGCGATCGAAGGTGACGCACTTCGCCGGAGGGTCGCCATCGCGGGGCGCGTAGTAGTAGTGCTCAACGCCTAACGGCGATCGAAGGTGACGCACCGAAAAATATCCGTTCGTTGTGTCAGTTCAGGAGCAGTGCTCAACGCCTAACGGCGATCGAAGGTGACGCACCAATTGCCGCTCCAATACAGCAGTGTCTCGACGAATAGTGCTCAACGCCTAACGGCGATCGAAGGTGACGCACTTTCGTTTTGGCGGGTGTTCGACTCTTGGGGTTCGCCTGTGCTCAACGCCTAACGGCGATCGAAGGTGACGCACCGGGCTGGGATTGAACGAAAGATGCCGTTTCCAAAGTGCTCAACGCCTAACGGCGATCGAAGGTGACGCACTCTCTTTTTCCAACCTGCCGACTGCTGCGCAGGACTCGTGCTCAACGCCTAACGGCGATCGAAGGTGACGCACCACAGGACACGGCGAGCGGGATTCTTCCGATCCAGTGTGCTCAACGCCTAACGGCGATCGAAGGTGACGCACCCGAATAATCAATATTCTCACTCTCGTCTCTACTCTTGTGCTCAACGCCTAACGGCGATCGAAGGTGACGCACAGCGCCAGCTAACAACGAGATTATCGTCAATGTCCGTGCTCAACGCCTAACGGCGATCGAAGGTGACGCACCAGGGCGGGCTTTTCGGCCTGCTCGGGATGAGTCCCAGTGCTCAACGCCTAACGGCGATCGAAGGTGACGCACGTCCTCCGGCGTCTCCGTCGGGGGGCTTTCTTGTTGGGAGTGCTCAACGCCTAACGGCGATCGAAGGTGACGCACTGATGTTGTGGTTGCGGAGCAACCCAAGGTATCTGGAGTGCTCAACGCCTAACGGCGATCGAAGGTGACGCACTGCTGAGCTTGCCCAGAGTTCGGCTCGCCGTTTTCGTGCTCAACGCCTAACGGCGATCGAAGGTGACGCACTGGCTCTGCTGGGTCTCCTGTGGTGCAGATAGCGCGTGCTCAACGCCTAACGGCGATCGAAGGTGACGCACCAGATTTTTTGCGCCGACCCATCGGTGAACTTAATGTGCTCAACGCCTAACGGCGATCGAAGGTGACGCACGCGGCTAAGCCGAGGGCGACTCTGTATTGCCGTCCGTGTGCTCAACGCCTAACGGCGATCGAAGGTGACGCACGGCCGCGCCTGAAACCCTTAGCCCAGCACGCCTCAGAAGCCATCATACAAGCATCATTAGTCCGAGCCCACTCCACGCTCGAAGTCACCCGAAAATCGCAAGAACCAGATCGCCAAACCGTATGCACCACAAGCCCTCCAGAAAAATGTGAGGTAGAGACACCCACGATAAACACCCCAACCCCAGCCTCCATAAGGCTTACAGCACAACTAACAGCACCAGATCCCCGATCGCAGCGCCAAGCCCGCAAAATCAGACAATCCGAAACGGCTCCTCATCACGCGGCCACGCATCCGAGCGATTGTACTGCGGCAAACTACGCACGCACTGCCGAGACAAACGCACCAACAACAAATCGTCCTCCGGCAACAAAATTTCCTCCAACAACCAACGCAGCTTCTCCCGCTCGCGCGGACTCAACCAACACCGAAACATCGAAAGCTGCACCCGCGAACCATATCCTTGCAGCAGCTTGTAAGCTCGACGCCAACGCTTTTGAGAACGAATATCGTACGCAATCAAATACCAATGATGTAACTCAGCCATAGCGCAAAATTAAAAGGCAAAAAACAACAGGCTCCCCGCACGCGCGGGGAGCGAAACAGACCTAGAGCGTGCCATCAATTAGCGTCAGACCCTTCCTGGGGCATGCAGTTGAGCGCCCGCCCCAAAAATAAAACTAGGGGCTGAAACTCGCTGGGTCAGGACTGCAAATTGAATTGATGACAGCCCCTAGCGCACCGTCAAGCGCCCGAAAACACCACCCTCACCCGACCACTCCTTCTCGAGTAACCGCACCTCCAGCTCCAGCAATCGCCGGTACGTCAGCGAATAACCCAACACCGGATGCTTCCAAGACTCCGACTTCCGGCGCTCGTATAGCTCCACAAACTTCCGACGCCCCGAAGCGCTCAGCCACACCTGCACCCCCCGCAGCTCAAAATCTGCCGCCGCATCCCACCAGCCACGATTCACCGAACCCAGCACCGGCATATCCACCAGCGGCACGCGAAAAATCTCCATCAAATCCAACGCCAACGGCGGCGCTTGCGTCCGAGGCTGGTGGTAAAAACCCAGCGCCGGTTCCAAACCGACCGCCAAAATTGCATTCGCCACATCCTTCAGGAGCAGCGCGTAGCCAAACCCCAGCAGCGCATTAAAACGATCCTTCGGCGGGCGGCGATTCCGCCCCGCAAACGCCAGTTCCGGCGGCTGCTCCGACGAAACCGCCAGCGACAGCCCCGAAAAATATAGCGCCGCCAGGTTGCCTTCCAAACCCAATAGCTCCGATCGCGACATTGCCCGATCGACCCCCTTCAACCCCGCCTTCATCTGCTTGACGATCGCTTCCATTTGCTCCCGCACCGCCGACCCCGACGCCATGCTGCGCTTGCAGCGCATCAAAAACGCCCGCTGCCCACCCGCACGACAGCTCACCAACAGCCGCGCCAGCCGCACGCAAAACGCCTCATCCGCCAGCGCCGCATACTGCCCGCACCGCCGCTGCACGCTACCCGCTCGCCGATCGACGCTGCCCACATAGCGGCCACCGCCCGAAATCCAGTGAACTCCGATATCCTGCGCCGCGCAGAGGTGCAGCGCCTGCGTCGAAATCTGCGAAAAGCTGTGCAGCACGACTTGCGAAACCTGCCGGATCGCCACCTCATCTACCGAACGATCGCGATGCGTCACCTTCAGCCGTTCGCCCTTGCGCCCAACTCGACTGCCCGCCTCCAGGACATGCAGCACCTGCCGCTCGTCATCCGCTGGAAACAGCCGCGTCGGTTGGTAGTCTGCCGCTACCTGTTCCGCGACGGCAAAGCGCGTTTCCTCTGGCAAACACACCGGTGCAAGCGAGCAGTTCTGGCACAGCCGCTCGTTATCCGCCACCGGAGGGCGTGTTCCGCCTTCCCGAAGTGCTCGTGCCCGCGCGATCGACGCCACGACCTCAGCCCGACCCGCCTCATCGAACGGCACTTTTACCAGTGCGTTATCGGCGTGATAGCGGATACGGCCTTCGCGAATCGGGCGTGTCGCCACCGTTTCCAGCAGGCAACAATACGCCAAAACTTGCAGGCGATCGCTGTCCCACGCCTGGGGCTTTTTGTCCGCATCGCGCCGCGCTCGACCTTTCTTGTGCTCGTAGGCCAGCAGCTCGCCGCCGCGCAAACGCAACGCATCGACCCGGCCACGCAGCCCCAACTCTTCATCGGATAGGAACAGATCTTCCCACTCGCCCTCCTCGTCGCGATCGAGTTCGACGTGCAAGCGTCGCCCCTCGAATACCGACTGATTTTGCGTATACAGCTCCTCCACTTCTTCCAGGTAAAATAGCCGTGGGCAGTAGGCCAAAGCGTGCAGCGCACAGACCCGTAAAGTCCCTTGCGTGCGAGTTTTCTTCTCAGAAAAAAACATAATCTCGACCGTGTTAGAAACATCACGATCGAGAATAAAAAATCAGATCTGCACTCAGTTTTCAGAGCTTGGAAATATCGATCGAAACTTTACGATCGCCGCTTGGATTTCCTGGCCTTTTTCGGCTTAGTTTCGATCGGCGCAACGATTTTCACCCATGCCCGCTCGTCCGACTCTAGCGTGAAGTCACCCAACGAAAACCGCCGAAACGTTCCCCGCGTCGTCTGCTCGCGATCGATCCACACCGGCAGCGCAATCAATCCGCGATCGTCCCGGCACAACCAACGCACCGCGCCATCATCGTCCCGATAGCGCCGCACCCCATTCACCATCGCCCAGGACTCACCCAAACTCAGCCCGCCAAACCGCGAGATCTGACCCGGACTCGTCAGCGCGATCGCCACGCGATCGGCGAGCGTTACCGCTCCCGACTTTGCACCCGTCTCCGACGACGAATTGAGCCGCAACACCACCCGCAAAT
The DNA here is from genome assembly GCA_937899645.1 of uncultured cyanobacterium. Taxonomy (GTDB): domain Bacteria; phylum Cyanobacteriota; class Cyanobacteriia; order Cyanobacteriales; family Geitlerinemataceae; genus RDYZ01. The sequence goes on from CALCCD010000048.1 coordinate 51,164, forward strand.
CCGTCAAAACCTCCTGAAAATTCGGCTTAGAAAATTGCGCCGCCGGGTAGGTTCCCAGGTGCTTTTTGCCAAACTTATGGCTGCGATTTTTACGTAGTACTCGCGAGATCGGCGAATCCTCTCCCACGACTCCGATCGCCAGCTTCACGCCCAGATGCGATCGCAGGTCGGACTCACCCACCAGCGACAGCAAAAAGCCATAGAGCGTAGACGGCGGCGGGTAGCAGTAGGTCTCCTTGTAGTCGCGCGCAAAACTCCGAGGAAAGCTCGTGCAGGGACAGTCGATATAGAGCCAGTCGTTCATGACGCGATCGCCCCCAGTTCCACGAGCTTCGCCTTCGCCGCATTCTTCGCCGCCTTCACCCCATCGAACAGATTAACGCCCAACTCCTTGAGATTTTTCCCGTAAGGCGTCGTCGCGATCTTGCCGCCAACGAACAGCTCGCCCGCCGCCACATCTTCCGCCTGAATCGATCGCTCCAACTCCGCACAGCCGACCCCCTCGCCGACCCGCTGGAAACAGCCCATAATCCACGGACTCGGATCGTCCGTCACCCGCAGCACGATCGACTCCGGGCGAAACTCATACAAAAACCGCGCGTGGTTGCCGCCCACATGACGAATCCCCACCAGCGCATCGAGCAATAGCCCCGCGCGATCGGCTTGCTTGAGCGATCCCGGCGTCAGGGCGATCGTGTATTGGTACGCCGTCAGGTGCATCTGCGTCTGGTGAATCGAGGTTTTGCCCTTCTGGCCGCCCTTCGAGCCAAACGCCACATCGCCCCAAAACGGATCGAGGCTCACCGCCCGACAGACCTCCACCGCGCCGCGCCGCTTGACGGTGGCGTTGTTGTTGTTCTTGTCCTTCTTAGCGTCCATATAGCCGAACAGGTCGTCATCGATAAATTTCTCGGCGCTGCACTTTTCGTCCTGGAAGTCGTATTTTTCCAAGTCGGGATCGAAGGTGCGATTGACCTGGCTCGCGTCGAGATCCTGGAAATATTCCCGCAGCGCCCAGCGAATCGCGTCGGCGCTGACGGTGGTGTACTGGTCGTTGCCGCGCGTGATGGTTTGCAGCGTTGCGAGGGTGCTGCCGTCGCCTTCGCCGCGATTGTTGGCAGCAACGGCGGTGGGGGTGACGATCGTGGCGAAAAGATGAGTAGACATGGTGTTGATGGCCTCATGGGCTGAGGTTGAATAGGTAACCGCTGGTGTAGAGAAGATGCCAGCGCTATGAAAATTCGGTGTATGGCGAGTCCGACTCCGCTTCCGAAGCTTCGATTGCGTTGGACTCTTCTTTTGATTTGCCCACGTAAGTCGCGATCGCCAACATCGCCAGATCCCTGGACTGCTGCCACTGGCGATCGGAGTGCAGCCGTGCGGCAATCTCCAGGCCATTTCCCCGAGCAGCACTGCTGCGGTAGCGGCTGAGAAAGTCCACCAGCGCCGAGGCGAATTGCTGTTGCGTGCTCGGTCGCTGAAGGCGATAGATCGCCTTATTACTGACCTGCTTGTAGTCGAGCGATCGTCCTTGCTTGCTGGCCTGTTTGCCTTCTTCGTAAAGCAGGGTGCGAAACGCGCCCTGTACGGCGTCGAATAAAACTCGATCGCGTTCGTTGATGTGTTCGTGCATTTTGACGAGTCCCGATCGGTCTTCGGGGTAGATAGTGTTTGCTTTACGAAACTCGAAAAATCCGGCATGCCAAGGTCGCTCTGCGATTAAGTTTTCCGCGACCCACGGCAACACTTTTGAGATCGCGAGCCAGGATTCGCCTTTGTCGTTGAGACGTACCTTGGAAGGAAAGAAACCGAGCGCATCCTGATACAGCGCCAGCATCTCCGGCTTGGCGCGAATGCGATAGACCTGCTGCTTGAGATAGGACTGATTGCCGTCCCACATTTGCTTGCCGAGCTGATAGACCTCGCAGTAGTCGATCGCCGACTTCCGAAGCTCATCGCTCGATTTGTCCCACACGAAAAAGCGCAGTCCAGCTTCCCCAGCTCCACCAGCGCAAAACTGTTGGTATGTTTCGCCAGCGCGCTTTTTCCGGCGGCGCACCCAGGCATTTAGACTGCTGACTTCTGGGATGACGAGCGCCGATCGCAAACTGGGCAGGCGATAGTATCCGCAGGCCAGCGGCAAAAACAGCAGCGCGATAAAGTTTTCGGGCGACTCTTGGTATGCACCGTTAGCAAAGCATTCCACGAGTCCTGGAAGATGGTGGCCTTTGACAGAAATGGCGGGCTTGAGTTTACCTTTGCTCGTAAAGGCGTCCTTGAAATCTCGGGTGTAGTAGCAGTCGAGGAGGGGGCGGAAGTTCAGCGAGAGTTCCGGCTGACCTTCATCGATCGCGAATTGCAGAGTTTGCGATTCTTTGGCGAGCGTTCGCTGCTTGCTGTGTTGTAGGAGCGTCGAGGTAATCCCTTGCGTGAAGGTGTAACGCCTTTGTTTCTCGAGCCGCAGAGCGGGAGGATCGAGATAGCCATCTTTGATTCGATAGGTTTGTGCTAGTGCAGCGTCAAGACTAAAGCTTAGGGGAAAGGGTATGGTGAGAGGCATGGA
>CALCCD010000049.1 GCA_937899645.1 uncultured cyanobacterium
GAACCGCCCCTGCAACCAGCCCACAGGCACATACCCAACCTCCTCACCCCTCACTATCCCCTGCAACTACTCCAACGCCCCCTATAACCCCTTTAGATCCGCCGATCGCTCCCCATCCAACCCCATCTCATAACCCCGCACCACCCGATTGACCCCCTTCAACGCCCCACGCAACCCCGCAAAAAACGGCTCAAACCGCCCCCAAAACTCCCGCTGCGCCCCATTGCGATCGTCCACCGACAACACACCCCGATCCAAATACGCCCCATACACCCCCTCCAACTCATCCAACCCCGACCACGCCGACCGCAACCCCGCGATCGCCCCCGCGCCCGACTCATCCAATAACCCCTCCGCCTGCGCCGCCACCGTATCCACCCGCGCCCGATTTTCCGCCAGCGCCGCCATCCCCGCCGCCAAATAGCGATCGACCAACCCCACAAACTCCTCGCGCCGCCCCTTGTGCAACCGGCCGATCGTCGCGATATTTTCGATCTGCTCCTCCGAAAACTTCCGGTGCGCCCGATCGATCTGCGTGAAAATATTGCGCGCATCGATGAACAGGATGCGATCGTCCGTCTTGCCCTTATCGAAAAACCACAGCGTCGCCGGAAGCGTCACCGTGTAGAACATATTCGACGGCAACGTCACCATCGCGTAAATCAGATTATTCTCGATTAACGTCCGACGAATCTCCGCCTCCGAATGCCGCGCATCCGACGCCGAATTCGCCATCACCAACCCCGCACGACCCCCCGGATAGTTCCCATCCGGCTCCTTCAACGACGTGGCGAATAAATTGATCCAGAGATAATTCGCATTCGGAACCGTCTCTTTCGCGTCCTTCTCCTTGCCCTTCTTCGTCGTCTTCTTCGTCTTGCGCTGCGGCACACCGTAAGTATTGAACCGGCGATCGTTAACGACCCCATCTAGCGACACATCATCCACATTAAACGGCGGATTCGCCAGCACGTAATCAAACCGACCAAACGAATCAAACACATCCGCGTAATAGGTAATCGCCGGGGCAATCTCGCCGCGCAACCCGTTGACCGCCAGGTTCATTCGCGCCAGCTTCACCGTCTCGCCCTGCTTCTCCTGACCGTAAACATACAGACTCGTATCCTGCCCCGCCGCCCCTAGCTCCGCCCGCCGCTTGGCGATGAAATCCGCCGACTGTACGAACATTCCCCCCGACCCGCAGGCCGGATCGAACACCGTCCCGCCGTGGGGCTCGATGATTTCCACCATCAACCGCACCACCGATCGCGGCGTGAAAAACTCCCCCCCGCCCTGACCTTCCGCCAGCGCAAACTTACCCAGGAAATACTCGTAAATCTGGCCGAACACATCCCCCGTCGCCTCGTCCGGGATGTTGTCGAACTTCCGCAACAGCTCAATCAGAATGTATTTCTTGTCGATTGAGTGGCCGCCTTCATCGTTCCCAAAATGGCGTTTGTACTCTTCTCTCGGTAACACCTCTTCGAGTTCGGGTTTGTACTGCTCGATCGCCTCCATTGCCTTTTCGATCGCTCCGGCAATGTCCGCACTTTCCGGCAAATCCAGCAAATACTGATAGCGGGCACGATCGGGCAGATAGAACCCACACTTGGCGATCGCGATCTCCTCGATCGGCTTTTCCAGCCAGCCGCCCTTCAGCTTCTCGAACTCCGCGTTAATCTCGTCCTCATGGCGGCGATAGTTGATATCCGCAAACTTAAGGAAAATCAGCCCCAGTACCGGCGTTCCGTACTCCGACGCCTTCAGATCCGAGTTTGCGCGGAGACTGTCCGCCGCCGACCAAAGATCCTGTTCGAGTTGCTTGAGTTGTTCTGCGTTCAATTCTCTTACGGTAGATAAATCTAACGGCTGCATGTGGCGTGATTTCTACCGTATCAAGTTCGACGCCAGCCGATATACTCGATCGCCTAAGGTTTGTCTCTTGCTGAAACTATGAACGTCATCCCCGCGATCGATCTGCTCGGTGGCCGCTGCGTCCGCCTGTACCAGGGCGACTACGACAAGTCGGAAACCTTCGGCGAAGATCCCGTGGCGATGGCGCAGCAGTGGGCGGCGGCGGGCGCGCAGCGGCTGCACCTGGTCGATCTCGACGGCGCGAAGGAGGGTAAGCCCACGAACCGCGAAGCGATCGCGGCGATTGCTTCCGCGCTCGATATCCCCATCGAGCTGGGCGGTGGCCTGCGATCGCGCGACGATGTGGCAGCACTATTCGAGACCGGCGTGCAGTACGCGATCCTCGGCACGGTGGCCGTCGAGCAGCCGGAACTGGTCGAGCAGCTCTGTGAAGAATTCCCCGGACGCATCATCGTCGGTATCGATGCCCGCAATGGCAAGGTCGCCACGCGCGGCTGGCTGGAGACCTCCGAGGTGATGGCGACCGAGCTGGCGCAGCGGATGGCGGGCTACGGCGCGGCGGAGATTATCTACACCGACATCCAGCGCGACGGCACGATGTCCGGGCCGAATCGCGAGGCGCTGCGGGAGCTGGCGCAGGCGATCGACGTGCCGGTGGTGGCATCGGGTGGCGTTAGCTCGGTGTCCGATCTGTTGGGATTGATTGCACTGGAGCAGTATGGCGTGACGGGCGCGATCGTCGGGCGGGCGATCTACACCGGCGATATCGACCTGGCCGAAGCAATTCGCGCCGTCGGTAACGGTCGCATTCAGGACGTGCCGCCAGATCTCGGGTCATCGGCGCTGGCGTAGCAACAGCGAACGAAAAATTCAGACGAAAAATCAGAAATCTACGATGCGGGCAATTTCCGCTCGTCCGGATCTCGTATTGCCGCCGTGCGCTTGGGGGATTTGCAAACCTCAGCGCACGGCGTCGCCGTACAAGGTCTGTGCCAGCTCGATCGCCGCATCTTGCGTCTCGACTTTGCCTTCTGCTCGCGCGATCGCCAGTTCGGTCAGCAGCTCGCCGACGATCGGGCCGCGCGGTAGGCTTAGCGCCTCGACGAGCTTTTGTCCGTTGACGAACGGGGTCGGGTGGGCGATGTCGTGATTGGGGGTGCGGTACATCTCCAGCAGCGGCGCGATCGCGTCGTCGTCGATGCCCTGCGCAATCGCCCAGACGTACCAGGCGAGAAACGTTTCGCCCAGATGCTTAAACCAGAAAAACAGCTCGCGCACTGTTAGCGATCGTACGCTGTCGGCGTCGGGAGTGGCTGAGGTCGCTTGGCGCAAATCGAGCACGGAGCGCCACTCCAGCTTGGAATATTTCAGCGCCTTGAGTTCGCGCTCGACGGTGTCGCGATCGCCATCGACGATCGAGGCGAGTTTCGCGATCGTCAGCGGTGTTGTTTCCAGAGTAGATCGAAGAGAAGTCGCGATCGAAGTGTAGAGCTGCGGATCGCGGTTTCGGATGGAGGTGGCCGCGCGATCGAGGTTAACGAGCCGCGCGGCGCGCTCTGCCGTGGCGCTGGGCAGGTGCTGGCCGAGCAGTCCGTCGGCGATCGCGCGCCGGAGCCAGTGCGTGCCGTTGGGTGTTGCGAGCAGGTAGCCCAGTTCGGTGCAAATCCGCTCGGCGGCCACGCGCGAGAGTTCCGGTGCGAGCTGGCGAATCGTGGCGCGGGTTTCGGCGTCGATCTCGAAGCCGAGCTGGGCCGCCTGACGGTAGGCGCGCAGCAGGCGCAGCGGGTCGTCGTGGAGGTTGTCTGCCGAGACCATCCGCAGGTGACGGCGCTCCAGGTCGCGGCGACCGTCTAGCGGATCGATAAAACGCTCGGCGCGCGGGTCGTAGGCGATCGCGTTGACGGTGAAGTCACGCCGGTGCAGGTCGGCTTCGAGACTCATGCCTTCCTGCATAGCGAAATCGACGGTGGCGGAGGGGAAGACGACGCGGGCGATTTCGCGGGCTTTGTCGAGAACGACGAAACCGGCCTCGTGGCAGACCGAGACTTCGCGGGCGATATCGATCGCGCGGGCGGGCAGCACGAAGTCGAGATCGAGCCGTTCGACGCGACGCTCGAGTAAGGCGTCACGCACGGCTCCGCCGACTAGGCAGGCATTGCCGGGAAGTTCTTCAAGGGCAAACGGCCAGTTTTCAGGCGAGAGCGGTGAGGTAGCGAAACGTTTCAAAGCCGAATGTAGTGCGATGTAATTCGTGGATAGATCGAGCGATTTCGACAATCTGCGATCGAGGTGATTAGGATAGGAAGAAATCGAGCCTAACGTTTATATCACGGGAACCTATGTGTATCTGTGTGAACTGCCGCTACGTCGATCGCTGTACGACTTATCACGCTGTGGAGCATCAGCACGGCCAGCCGCACCTGACGAACTGTCCGACGTTCGAGGCCACCGAACCGACGATCGAAGTGAATATCCGTACCCACTCGGAAGAGATCGAAATGGAGTGGGACGTGGTCGGCTGCGCCAGCTTCGTGGAAGAGTCGGGCAAGTGGTCGAAGCTTCGACCGGGTGAGCTGGTGCCGACCTAGAGCACACCAACAAAATAAACATCCAGTTTGTAGGGTAGGGGCCACGCGGCAGTGCGCCCGCGATATCATCCGCTCGACATCGACACCCGGACGCATTGCCATGCGTCCCTACGACCGAATTAGCTGCTTATTTCCAAGGGCGCTAACAGTTTGTAAATCGATCGATATCTTCGTTGGAACCAAGGATTACCATCAGCTCACCGGCGTGGAGCTGGTGCAGCGGGTCGGGGTTGATATCGAACTTGGTCTCGTCGTCGCCGACGGCTAGAACGCTGATGCGGTACTGCTGGCGAATATTCGAGCCGACGAGGGTTTTGCCTGCGAAGCGCTCGGGAACGATCGTCTCGACGATGCTGTGTTCGGGGTCGAGCTCGAAGCGATCGAGGATACGCGGGCGGGTGAGCGATCGCGCCAGTTCGCAGCCCATCTCGCGCTCGGGAAAGACGACGCGATCGGCTCCGACTTTTTTCAGCAATTTGACGTGAGTGGCCGACGAGGCTTTGGCGACCACTTGGGAGACGCCGCCCTCTTTGAGATTGAGGGTGGTGACAATGCTTTCGGCCAGGTAGTTGCCGATCGCGACGATCGCCGTATCGAATTCAAAAACGCCCGCCTCTTTCAGCGCAGAGGGCTCGGTGCTGTCGAGGCGGACGGCGTGATCGGCAACGCGATCGGCGATCGCCCGGTCGACGAGCTTTTCGTCGCGGTCGATCGCCAGCACCTCGTAGCGCAGCCCGTGCAGTGTCGAACAGACTGCCCGACCGAACCGCCCGAGACCGATGACGACGAACTGTTGGTTGACCGTCGCGTCCTGCGACGAGCGAAAAAGATTCAGCGATCCGATGTTCATGTGTTCGTGGGCAAGCTGGAAGTCGGGCGTGGGGCGCGGGCTACCCGACGAGCAGGTCTTCCTCGGGATAATCGACCGTACTCGGGCAAGGATCGCCGAGCATCGCCTCCATTAGTAAAAGTACCCCGACCCGACCCACGTACATCAAACAGATCAGCACTACCTTCCCAAAAGTCGAGAGCTTGGCGGTGATGCCCATCGACAGCCCCACCGTCGCAAAGGCCGAGACCGACTCGAAAAATACTTCGACGAAAGACAGATCCGGATCGGAAATCGCGATCGCCACGACGGCCACGATAACGGTCGTCAGCGAGCCCATCACCACGGCAAACGCCTTCATCAGCATTTCCTTAGGAACCTGACGCCGATACAAAATCACGTCGTCGCCGCCACGCAAGACGGTGTGGGTGCAGTTGGCCAGGATTCGCAGCGTCGTGGTTTTGAGGCCGCCACCGGTACTACCGGGGCTCGCGCCGACAAACATCAGCGCGATCGTCAGAAACAGCCCCGCCGTGCTCATCGCGCCGATTTCCATCGAATTAAAGCCCGCCGTCCGGGTCGTCACGGACTGGAACAGTGCCAGCCAGAGTCGATCGCCTGTGCTTTCGCCAGTCATCGCGCCGGTGTGCAGCTCGGTGCCATAGAACCCGAGAAAGCCGATCGCCAGCAGAAAAGCCGTGGTGCTGGTGACGGTCTTAAAGTGCATGGAAAACCGGAAGCGGCTGACGTTGGGGTTTACCCAGTCGCGCAGCCATAGGAAGCCCTCCATAATCGCCTGGTAGCCGATGCCACCAAAAAAAATCAGTGCCGAGATCGTCAAGACGATCGGCGGCGAGACGGCGTAGCCCACCAGGCTGTCGGGAAATAGACTGAATCCGGCATTATTAAAAGCGCTAACACTATGGAAAAGCGCCTGCCAGAGCCCCTGGCCCCAGCCGAACTCCGGTACGAACTTCGCCATCAACAGAAACGTCCCAGTGAGCTCGAAAATTAGCGTTAGGGCGATCGTCGAGGTGACGAGCTGCGAGACGCTGGAGAGCCCGGCAGCGTCGAGGGACTCCTGAACGGCGACGCGGTGGCGCAGGCGCGATCGCTTGCCCAGCAGCAGCAGCAGAAACGTCGTCGCGGTCATATATCCCAAACCGCCGATCTGGATCGTCAGCAGCAGCACGGCCTGCCCGAATCCGGAAAAATACGTGCCGGTATCGACGATCGCGAGGCCGGTGACACAGGTGGCGGAGGTGGCGGTAAACAGCGACACTAGCGGGCTACCCCAGCTACCGTCGGCGATCGACCAAGGCAGCATCAGCAGCAGAGCACTGATGGCGATCGTTCCGAGAAAACCCAGGCAAATAGTACGAGCAACGGTCATAGGACGGTCGTGGGGCGAGGAAAAAAAGTCGCGCTCGATGGGCGATCGTTAAAGCTTGTTAAGCCGCGATCGGCGTTCGGAGCGTTTGCCGCGCGCCTTCGTGACAGATGCGAGCAAGCCGACTACATTAAAGAACTGTAAACCCTTGAAGTTTTCTGATGTAGTCGTGGCAGTCGAAACGATTAAGAAGCGATCGACCGTTCGCAAACACGCTCCTCAATATAAGGTCTTGCTCCATAACGACGATTTCAATTCGATGGAGCACGTTGTCGAGACCCTGACGCAGACCATTCCCGACCTCAGCCAGCCTCAGGCCGTCAGCATCATGATGGAGGCTCACACAAACGGGCTGGCGCTGGTGATCACCTGCGCGATGGAACATGCGGAATTTTACTGCGAAACCCTGCGCGGTCACGGCCTGACCAGCACGATCGAGCCGGACGAATAGCCCCCCACTCGACCCGTCCACTCGACTCGAGCTTGCTAGCACGAGCGCAACACGGCGCTCGTGCTAGCTTTTTGGGACGCTGTTTCGCAACGGGTCATTTCCATGCCCTCTAAGCCCCCAGAGGCTTTGCTCGCCCGGCTGCCCGCGATCGCGCGTATTGCCGCAATGGCGATCGCGCTGGTGCTGGTGTGGCTGCCATTTGCCGTACCGATTTATCGCTGGGTCGAAGATCCGGGTGCGGTGTCGATCGCCTCGATGACAATCCTCTACGCCGAGTTTGTGATGCTGTCCTGGTTTTGGGGGCGGCGCGTGTGGGGCGAGGCCAGGCCGTTTCGGCGCTACGGCGTCGTCTGGAGCGGGCAAAGCGCGATCGAGCTGGTTCGAGGTCTCGGACTGGGCTGGGCGATCGTGATTTTCGTTTTTAGCGTGCAGACCGCTTTGGGCTGGGTGGCGTGGCCGGGGTTGGCCGACGCTAGTCTCGATCGACTGTTGGGCCTGCTGCTCGAAGGGGGCGCGCTGGCGATCGCGGTCGGCTGCGCGGAAGAATTCTTGTTTCGCGGCTGGATGTGGGACGAGCTTCGCCGCGACTACCGCAGCGCGATTGCCTTGCCGTTGAATGCGGGCATCTTTGCCGCGCTGCACTATATCCGCCCGCTCGAGCGAATCCTGGCGACGCTGCCGCAGTTTTTTGGGTTGTTCGTGCTCGGGTTGCTGCTGGGCTGGATGAAAGAGATCGGGCGCGATCGACTGGGTGGCGCGATCGGGCTCCACAGTGGTTTGGTCTGGGCCTACTATCTGGTTTCGGCGGGCAGCCTGGTGCGCTACACCGGCGCGGTTCCCGAATGGCTGACGGGCCTCGACGGCAATCCGCTGGCGGGGCTGCTCGGGCTGTCGGTGCTGGGTGCGGTGGGCGTGGTGCTCGCGCAGCGGGCGCGATCGGTGGCGATGTCATCGAACCTCTAGAGGGTGTCATCAATTAGCGTCCAACCCTTTGCGGGAAAAGCAGTTGAGCGCCCGACCCAAAAATAAAACTAGGGGCTGGAACTCTCGCTGTGTAAGGACTGCAAATTTAATTGATGACAGCCCCTAGAGAAACGGCGATCGCCCTTTGCCTTAAACGGCCCAACCGCCCCAATCCGCCCCAATTCGCCCCAATCCGCCGGAGCGTATGGGATGTATGGGACGATAAATCCCCCAGCCTGCTTCGTTTAACGACCTAGCAGTGACGCTGCGGCTTTACATCCGGCTTTTCCGCTCCCGCTCCTCAATCATGGCTCCAGACTCTCAGCTCGATCTGTTCGGCAGTGCCGGTATCGACCCAGTCGTGCCCGCCGAAGCCGTGGACTTCGACGCGATCCCCCTCAGTGCCAGCGTGCCGATCCCGCCGGAAACTTACGACAGCATCGCGGCGATAACGGCCCACTGCGATCGCTGCCAGCGCTGCGGCCTGAGCGAAGGGCGTACCCATGCCGTCGTCGGGCGCGGCAATCCGTCGGCCCCGATCGCCATCATCGGCGAAGCGCCGGGGCAAAACGAGGACGAGCAGGGGTTGCCGTTTGTCGGGCGATCGGGCGAGCTGTTGGAGAAAATTCTGGCGTCGGTGAACCTCAGCACCGATCGAGAGATTTATATCTGCAACGTCGCCAAGTGCCGTCCGCCGGGAAACCGCAACCCGACGCCTGCCGAGATCGCCGCCTGCAAGCCTTTTTTCCTGGAGCAAATCCGCCTCGTCGACCCGCAGATCGTTCTGCTAGCGGGCGCGACGGCGGTTAAAGCGACGATCGCCGACAAGCGCGGCATCACCAAAATTCGCGGCCAGTGGTTCGAGTGGGAGGGGCGGCTGTGCATGCCGATCTTTCACCCGGCCTATCTGCTACGAAATCCGTCGCGAGAAAAAGGCAAGCCCAAGTGGCTGATGTGGCAGGATATCCAGGCCATCCGGCGCAAGCTCGACGAGCTACAGGCTCCGTCTGTGTAGACCGGCGCGTCAGGATGGAGAGCTGTTATCGATCGCATCTGGAGCGCTTGTCTATAGCAAAACCCAATTTGCTTAGGACATTCGCCAAAAAACTTAAGGAGCGTTGAGCGGAGTCGAAACGCGGTCTCCAGTACTCGGTGTCTCAACCCAATCGATGATTGCTATAGACCCGGCGATCGCCTCCAGCACAGTTTGGCGATCGGACATTCGATCGGCTGCCCTGCGCGGGTTTTGACGCGAATTGCTAACAGGCTCTGGCATTTTGAGGGTCTGTTATCGAGCTAATTCCAGGGCCCGTTTGAAGAAGACTCGACTTGGAAGAAAAGTGGCTGTGGCCTTTGTCAGGCAAAGACTGCAAATTTAACGAATGGCGGCTCTTCGCGCGATTTGCTAATTTTCTGCGTGGATTCCCCGTAGAAGTCGGGCCTCCTAGAAATCTGGTGCAAGCTCGAGAATCGCGTTATCTTAACTGAAATTCGCGAAAAATATTAAGAATCTGTAAAGCCAAGGATTAAGCGAGGATTCGATCGCAAGGGGCGCAAAACCCCGGCAAAAATCGCGATCGCCGTCGTAAATCCGCAAAGCAATTTGCGAGAATAGAGGTACATCAACCGAAACGGCGATAGCAATAACGCTGGGAAATCGCTCGGTATCCGCGATCCCCGGCCGAAATTCACACGAAATTTCCCGCCCGACTAGATCTACACTCGAAAATTTTTTATGAGCGTTAAATGTCATTTCATTGTTGACGGTAACCCAGCGATCCTGTTTGCAAGCCGTAACGGCCTGCCGGAAAAAGTCTTGCCGAAGCTGACTCGTCTGCTGAACAATTTTTGGGACGAGCGCGACACGGCGGGCGAGCATTCCTACACGCCAGAATGCCTGCTAGCGCAGCTCGTCGTACGCTTCGGGTTTGAGATCTGCGAGGACGATTTCTCGAACCTGCGCGTCGGTCTCGAGTACGACCCATCGGTGGACTACCTTTATTGGATCGGCGGCGATCGCAGCGTCAGCGTCTGGACGCCCCAAGATTCCTATCGCCAGGATGCGACGGTCGGTTTGGCCGGTTGTCGCCGCATGCCTCAGGATGTCGCGGTAGCTTAGGCCGCGCTGGTAAAGAAAGCAGAAGAGGGAGCCGATCGCGCGATCGGCTCCCTCTTTTCATGACGAAGAATCGGTCTCTCCGATGATGGCGGAGAAGTAGGGCTTTTTGGAAAAGTTGGAAAAGCCGGACTTCTGAAGCGGCTGAAGTCTTTGCCGGGGACGGCCCTAGTTCATATCGTCCAGGTTCAGCAGAAACGGCAGCGAGCCCGACTTCTCGCCCATCACCAGCACTTTCGGCATCTGCGAGCCGCCATCGCGCCACGCCTGGATCGCCTCTTTCTGCAACACCAGCTCGCCCCCTTGGGCTTTCAGCGTTTCGGCCAGCAGCTTCTGCGCCTCGGCTTTACCGCGCGCGCGGTTGATGTCGGCCTGGGCTTCCTGCTCGGCCTGCTGCGCGACGTAGACGGCGCGGCGGGCCTGCTGCTCGGCGATTTGTTTTTCCTCGACGGCTTTGGCGAACTCCTTCGAGAAGTTCAGGTCGATCACGCTCGTGTCGAGGACGATGATGTCGTAGTTTTGCAGGCGATCGGTCAAGGCGATGTCGAAGTCTTCTTTCAGCGCAGCCCGCTCGGTGATGCTCTCTTCGGCGGTGCGGCGTGCAGCGGCGATTTTGAACGCCTCCTGGGTTTGGGGCGCGACGATTTTGGCAACCAGGTTCGAGAGCGTGCCTTGGGTGCGACGGATATTGACGATTTTGGCCGGGTCGAGGCGGAAGTTAATCGCGAAGCGCCCGTTGAGATCTTGCAGGTCGCGTGTCGAGCTTTGAGCGGGGACTTCAAACTTCTGAACGGTCACGTCGTACACATCGACCGCCGAGATGAGGGGTGGTTTGATGTGGATGCCTTCGAGCAGTGCGCCGTCGCGGGCTTTTCCGAGGATGCTAATCACGCCCGCTTGGCCGGGGTTGATAATCACGAAGGAGCTAAGGGCGAGCAGGATCGCGAAAGCGATGACGACACCGCCGATGAGGGCGGATAAGTTCTGAACGGGGGGCTGAGCGTTACGCATGATAAGTGGGGTAGGGAATGGGAAACGTGACGATCGTGGGTCGGCACAACGACCGTTTATCAGGCTAACAAACTCACTTCGCGATGGTGCAGGCTGGGGGTGGCTGGGATTGGCGGTGAGATCGGCGACGGGATCAGCGGATCGACTCCGTACGGCGCGATCGTCTGGGCGGTTGCGGAGGCTTGGGTGATTTGGGCGATTTGGGCGATTTAGGCGACTTCGGCAGTTTGGGGGGGTTAGGCGACTTGGGCGGTTTGGGCGGCATCGGGCGTTTGGGTCGATCGGGCCGGTCGGAGCTGCTAGAGCGCTGGCCGGGTCGTCTGGTTCGATCGGTTCGTCGATCTCGCTTGGAACGATCGGAAAAATCGAGCGGCTTTTGGAATTCGGGAATGGAGGGGAAGACGGCTTCGGTTTCGGAGTCGGCGTCGAAGACGTACTCGGTGTCGTGGAACTTCGTGTAGTCCAGGTGGCGATCGCCGTTGGGCTGTAGCTTGATGACATCGACAAACCGGCGGTTCCATTGCAGGTCGTCAACGGCGTAGAAGTGGCTGGCGTGGATAGTTTGGGAGACGGTTTCGTCCAGTCCGGTGAGCATCACGACGATCTGGGTCTGCCAGGCAATTAGCTCCTGGGGCGAGACGCCGTAAAGCGGGCTATCTTCGTCGATCGGGTGCATAACCGTCATCGACATCGAGAACACCGGCGTCTCGGAACGGACCAGCTTCAGGTCGTGCAGGCGTCGGATAACGTGGCCTTCCGGCGAGATTTCCGGGCGCAGGATGGTGACGCGGAAGACCGCTTCGACGATAAAGTTGCTGCGCTGGTTGGCGGCGCGAAACATCAGGGTCGGAACGCCGTTGTAGGAACAGATCACGGCATGGCGGCTGAACATGACCCGCGCGGTCGGCAGCGTAAAGCGGGCAAGTACCAAACCGGTTGCGACCGCTGTCCACAACATGCCGATTAAAACCTCGATCGTTACCAGAGTATGGACGTAGCCGCTGGTGGGATACATCGCGCCGTAGCCGATCGTCGCCATCGTCTGCACGCTGAAGAAAAAGGCGTTGACAGCGCTGTCGCCGGATTCAGCGATGCCGCCGAGGTCGAAAACATAAAAGAACGTAAAGACGACGTTGATCGCCAAGTACGCCAGACAGATCAGACCTAAAAACGATCCCCAGCCGATCGTCAGCAGCCAGTGCGATAGATCGCTCCAATCAAAAGCAGGCAGACCCTTCTGAATCAGACGATATTTACCCATGATGTGGATTCTTCCACGGTGGGGACGCCACTTTTTGCGATCGCGCTTCAGCAGGCGATCGAAGAAATCTGTCCAGCTCAATCGAGGTTGGGTCATTACGGTTTGGGAGTGGGTCGAACTTTCCTGATGGCCTACAGGCGCGGCGTTGCAGGCAGGCTGCGAACGTTTTCCTCGGTCTCGAGGGTCGATTCTGCCGATTTGGCCGGTTCTGCCGACTTTACCCGACATCACTCAACTTCGCTGGTGGTGTGCTGCCCCAGATTTACCTAGCTTCGCTCGGCGGCTCGACGTCGCTCGACTTTGCTTCGTCCGGGTTTGGGCGCTGGCAAATGGCGGCAAGCAGCGCAGAATCTCCAGAAGCGGCAGTACAACGACCACCGAAATCCTGGCACGATTTGGTAGATTGCCGACAGTGCAGATATCTCCTAAAAACGGTCGTGTTGTTTGGCGTTGCGTCAGAAAGATGCGGGGCAACGGTACGCGGTTTAGATTCTCGGAGCTTACTCCGCCGATCTAAACCGCAACCGCAATATACGCGACACATTCCGCGCGATACACTGCCGAAGTCGATCGCTATTCACCGTAAAGCTAGGATATCGCCGCGCTGAAGGGCTATGCTCGAACGAAGGCGAGATGTCCGGGTTTGTCCAAATCTGCCCAGGTCTGCCCAGGCTTGCCCGTCTGCTCGTACGGGCAGGATGTCCGAATTTGCCTTCGCCGCGATCGGCGCTCGATTTTCCGTTCGTTTAGTCCTTTGCTCGATACGACTGTGGTGCCATGCCCTTAACGCTGCGTACGCTAACTAAGACCGTCTTCAAGCAACGCCCGCTGCAATCGACCGATCTCGAAGAGGCGGAGAAATTTATCGTCGAGGCGAACCGCGAGTTTTCGATCGACACGTTTACCGAAGAGCGCCGCCACCTGCGCTTTGCTCTCAGCGACGGCCCGATCGATGGGTTCGACATCTGGTACGGCTTCGAGGAACACGTCGAAATTACCGGCAACGCCAAGGGGCCGGACGGCCTGCTTTACCCCAAACCGCGACCGCGCGCCATCAAGCTCGAAGTGCCGTATCTGTCGCAGCTCGACAACTTCGAGAATCCGACAGGCTCGTGTAACGTCACATCGCTGGCGATGTGTTTAAAGTATTTCCGCGTGCCCCAGCGCACCCGCGCCGCCCAGTTCGAGGACGAGCTGTATCGCTACGCGATCGCCAACGGCTACAGCCGCCACGATCCGTACGACCTGGCCCAAATCATGAACGACTACGGCTGCAAGGACGACTTTCGGATTACGGCGACAATCTCGGAGGTCAAAGACTGGTTGGCCGATCGCAAGCCCGCGATCGTCCACGGTTACTTCACGTCCTTCGGCCACATCCTCGTCTTGGTGGGCTACGACGAGAAGGGCTTCTACGTCCACGACCCCTACGGCGAGTGGTTCGCGAGCGGCTATCGCACCGACTTGCCTGGTGACTACCTCCACTATTCCTACCGCCTAATCGAGGACGTGTGTATCCCCGACGGCAACTTCTGGGTGCATTTCGTCGGGGTGTAGCTGTCTCGTTAATCTCCCAGACCTTTGGGGTTTCCAAGACCTCACAGGTCTGGGGAGCGGCGGAACCTAGCGGGCGGGCCGTACCTCGAATTCGATGCGTTTGCTGGCGATCGTTTCGCCATCGCGAGTCAGACTGTATTCACCGCGCCAGGTTCCCGGCACGATCGGGCGATTTGGCGTGTTGCGCTTACCGACGTAGCCCAGGCCGTTGATGCTGTTGGCTTCGATGGTTTGCTCGTAGTCGGTAATTAGGTTGCCCGCGCCATCGGTCAAGCGATAGTGCTCGATATCGCCTGCCTCGACGCCGTAGTAGTGCGCCCAGAACAGCAGTACCTCGGCGTCGGTGTCGATCTGCGGCGCGTCGAAAACACCGTCCCAAAGGTCGTCTACCGTCGGCGGGCGATCGGCGAAACCGAGGCTAATAATGCCTGTCTGCTTATAAGTTTGGGCTTCGGGATCGAGCCAAAGGGATTGCCCCGCTTGGTTGCAGCCGTTGGCGGTCGGTTGACCGGAGGCTGGGTCAATAACCTCGCCGTTACGGCTCAGGGTGAGGTGAACGTGGGGGAAGGTCGTCTTGCCGGAGACGCCGATCTGGCCGATCGGCTCGCCGCGCCGGACGCGATCGCCCGAAGCGACGGCGACGCTGCCCTGCTTGAGGTGGCAGTATTGGCCTTCCCAGCCGTCACCGTGGTCGATGACGATGCCGTTGCCGCACTCGATGCCCTGTGCGGCGATTTCATCGATTTCGGCGGCGGTACGCAGGCGGCGATCGGGCACGCCGTCGCGCAGCCGCAGCACCGTCCCGTCGGCGACGGCTAGCGCGTTCACGCCGCGATCGAGTTCGGCGACGCTCGCCACCGCGAAGTCCGTGCCCTTGTGAGTGTCGTAGGTTTGCCCGCCGCAGCCCGAGTCGCGGATACCGTCGCTGGGATCGACATCTGGGTACAGCAACACGAAGCAGTCTTCGCCGAGGTCACAGTCGATCGGCAACCCTAGCTCGATCGGGCGATCGGTGTTTGCATCTGTTGCGGAGGCTTGGGCGACGGCGATTTCCGGCGTCTCGGCTGTCTCGGTGGCACGATCGGCCTCGTTCGGCGGCGTTGTCGCGCAGGCCGTCGCGAAGGCGAGCGCGAACAGTACCGGCAGGGCGCGCCGATCGCGCAGTCGAGAGAGCAAACCGCGAAATGGGTTCGTCGCGTTCATGAAATTGTGGCTCCGGAGCGAGCTGAACTGTCGTTTCACAATTCTATCGACTGGACAAAACCGACAGAAGAGCCCCCTGCGTTCGGCGTCGTCCGGCAAATGCCGTCATATCGATACCGAACCTTTGCACCCGATCGCGCGTAATCTGAAAGTGAGAGACCGAAATCCGACCGCAACGACCCGCATACGCCCCAAATCGCGCGACGACACCATGACCTCGAACATTCCCGCCGACAGCCCCACTCCGTTCCAGCCCTTCGAGGTGCTACCCGCCGATCGCTACAACCAAACCCTGCTCGATCGCGTTCACCCCGCCGACTGGACGAACCCGACTCCGACCGGCCCCTACGACCTAGTCGTGATCGGCGCGGGCACGGCGGGGCTGGTTGTCGCGGCGGGCGCGGCAGGTCTCGGCCTGGGGTTGAAGGTGGCGCTAATCGAGCGGCATTTGATGGGCGGTGACTGCCTGAACGTGGGCTGCGTGCCGTCGAAGTGCTTGATTCGCTCCTCGCGCGTAGCGGCGGACATGCGCGCTACCGAAGCGTTCGGCATCAACCCGCCGGAGAAAATTGACGTAGATTTTGCCGCCGTGATGGAGCGCCTGCGGAAGATCCGTGCGGGCATCAGTCACCACGACTCCGCCGATCGCTTCACTGGCATTGGCGTGGATATGTATATCGGCAGCGGCCGCTTCGAGAAAGACGGCAGCGTCACGGTAGCGGACGATCGCGGCGAAACTTCCTCGCTGCGCTACAAAAAGGCTGTCATCGCGACCGGAGCCCGAGCCGTCCGCCCAGACGTTCCCGGTCTGGAAGAGGCGGGCTATCTGACCAACGAGACGGTGTTTTCGCTGACCGAGCGTCCGGCGCGGCTGCTGGTGGTTGGCGGTGGGCCGATCGGCTGCGAACTGGCGCAGGCATTTTCGCGGCTCGGTTCGCAGGTGACGCTGATCCATCGTGGGGCGCACCTGCTCGATCGCGAAGACCCTGACGCCGCTGCAATCGTCCAGGAGCAGTTCAAAGATGAGGGTATCGAGCTGATTTTGGCCTCGCAGCCGAAGCGAGTCGAGAAGACGATGCTGGGCAAGACAGTCGTCTTCGAGCGCGATGGTGAAGAAGCCAGCGTTACGGTCGATGAAATCCTCATCGGAGCCGGTCGCGCGCCCAACGTCGAGCATCTGAACCTCAATGCCGTCGGCGTCAAATACGATCGGCGCGGCGTCAAGGTCAACGACTTTCTGCAAACCACGAACCCGAAAATCTACGCGGCGGGCGATATCTGCCTCGACTGGAAGTTCACCCATGCGGCGGACGCAGCGGCACGCATCGTCATTCAAAACACGCTGTTCGCGCCGTTCGGAAAATTCCGCGCCAAGTTTAGCGACGTGACGATCCCTTGGGTGACGTTCACCGATCCGGAGGTGGCGCATGTGGGGCTGTACGAGCGCGATGCCAAAGCGCGCAAAATCGCCTATGAGACGATCGTGATTGCGATGGAGAACATCGACCGGGCGATCGCCGATGGTGAAACCGATGGATTCCTCAAGGTCATCCACGCCAAGGGAAGCGACAAAATCCTCGGCGCAACGCTGGTGTCGCGGCACGCGGGCGAGACGATCGGGATGATGACCAGCGCGATCGTCAACGATATCGGCCTCGGCAGTTTGGCGAGCGTCATTCAGCCCTACCCAGTGCAGGCGGACTGCATCAAAAAAGCCGCCGACGCCTACAAGAAAACGAAGCTGACGGCCTTTACGAAGCGGCTGCTCGGCCTCCTGAATCGACTGGCGTAGTTGCAATTACACATCGTTCCAACGCTCTGCGTTGGAATGCATCCCCAGACGCTCTGCGTCCCGTCAAAGCTCGACGCAGAGCGTCTTTCAGCCCGTTACCACGCAGAGCGTGGGAACGATGGATAAGGTAAGGGCAAGGCAATCGTATAGAGTGTGCTTGTTCTTTTTCCAGACGCCCCCCGTGTCGCAAGACCCCCCCGATAAAGCTCAAAAGACAGGCCGCTCGATCGCCAGCATTGCCAGCATCGTCGCCGCCGCCACGCTGATCAGCAAAGTCTTCGGCCTGGTGCGCCAACAGGCGATCGCCGCTGCCTTCGGGGTCGGGCCTGCGGTCGATGCCTACAACTACGCCTACGTCATACCCGGATTTCTGCTGGTGCTGCTGGGCGGGATTAACGGGCCGTTCCACAGCGCGATCGTCAGCGTCGTCGCCAAGCGCGACAAGGAAGACACCGCCCCGCTCATCGAAACGATCACGACGCTGATCGGCGGCATTCTGCTGGTGGTGACGATCCTGCTCGTCATCTTCGCCAACCCGCTGGTCGATCTCGTCGCGCCGGGACTCAACACCACCGACGCCGGACTGGAGATCCACGCGATCGCGGTGCAGCAGCTCCGCATCATGGCTCCGATGGCACTTCTCGCTGGCCTGATCGGCATCGGTTTCGGCACGCTCAACGCCGCCGACATGTACTGGCTACCGTCGATCAGTCCGCTGTTTTCCAGCGTGGCGCTGATTGGTGGTCTCGGCATCCTGGCGCTGTCGCTGGGCGGCGCGATCGTCGAGCCGCAGTATGCGATGGCGGGCGGTCTGGTTCTCGCCTGGGGGACGCTGATCGGGGCGCTGTTGCAGTGGTTGGTGCAGGTGGTGGCGCAGTGGCGATCGGGGCTCGGCACGCTGCGGCTGCGGTTCGAGTTTTGGCGACCGGGCGTCAAGGAAGTCTTGAAGGTGATGGGTCCGGCGACGTTTTCGTCGGGGATGATGCAAATCAATGTCTACACCGACCTTTGGTTTGCGTCGTTTATTCCGGGGACGGCATCGGCGCTCGGTTACGCCGGATTGCTGGTGCAGACGCCGCTGGGTATTCTGTCCAACGCGATTCTCGTGCCGCTGATGCCGATTTTTTCGCGGCTGTCCGACCCGGAGAATTGGGACGAGCTGAAGCGGCGGATTCGGCAGGGGTTGGTGTTGACGGCGCTGACGATGTTGCCGTTGGGGGCGTTGATGGTGGTGTTGGCGATGCCGATCGTGCGGGCGGTGTACGAGCGGTTTGCGTTCGATCGCGAGGCGACGGAGTTTGTGGCGGCGATCCTAGTGGCATATGGAGCGGGGATGTTTTTCTATCTCGGTCGGGATGTGTTGGTGCGGGTGTTTTACGCGCTGGGGGATGGCGATACGCCGTTTAAGATCAGCGTCGCGAACATTTTCCTCAATGCGCTGCTGGACTATCTGTTGATTAATGCGTTTGGTGCGCCCGGTTTGGTGTTGGCGACGGTGGGGGTGAATATTGTTTCGATGGTGGTGCTGATCGTGTTGCTCGATCGCAAGATCGACGGGCTGCCGTGGGGTGAGTGGTTCGTGCCGTTTGGCGGGCTGACGGTGGCGAGTGCGATCGCGGCGGCGGCGAGTTGGGGGACGTTGGTGGGGTTGGAGCGCGGGTTGGCGATGGATGGATTTTTTGGGGCGATGTTGGAGCTGGGTTTGGCGGGGACGTTGGGGTTGGGGGTGTTTGGCGCGATCGCGATGCAGCTAGGGTTGCCGGAAGTGGACTTGTTTGTCAGTCGGATTCGGGCGAAGTTGGGGCGTTAGCTCAGTCGAGATTGCGGTAGAGGCGTTCGAGATCGAATTCGAGATCGAGGCTGGTGAGGGTGACGCGATCGCCTACGGCATAAATTTCGGTCTCCCAGGTGTTGTCGGTAGTGCGACGACGGCATTCGACCTGTTGGGTTTCTTGAGAAATCAAGATGTATTCTTCAAGGCTGTCGATTTTTTGATAGTCGAGAAATTTTTTGTCCCGATCGAAATCTTGGGTGCTTTGGGAGAGTACTTCGACGACGAGTTTTGGGTGACGTTTGATGTAGCGGTCTTCGCGATCGCGTGGGTCGCAGGTGACGAAGGCGTCGGGATAGTAGAAGAATTCGTCGGCGTGGCTGACTTTCATGTCGCCGTTGTAGAGGCGGCAGGGCGTGTCGTCGAGTTGAGGGTTGACGAGGCTGAGGAAGTTGACGGAGATGCGGGAGTGGTTGCTGGTCCCGCCTGCCATGGCATAGACGAGACCTTGGCGATATTCGTGGCGGACGGGGTTGTCGCGATCGAGGAGAAGATATTCTTCAGGGCTGAAGCGGTTGGGGACTGCAATCATGGCTTTTTCTGCTGTCGCTTTTACTGTTGGATCTCCTTCTTCAATGTTTTTATTTTGCCCTGAATCAAAATTGTCTGTGGATTTATTTATCAGTCGGATTCGGGCGAAGTTGGGGCGCTAGGCGGCGCGAGGATGCCGACCAAAATCGAGACCAGTTCTTCGAGATCGTCGGGAACGCGAAAGCCGCCGATGTCTTGGACGATCGAATGCCGATCGCGATCGAGACAGCCAAACACCCAAAAGCTCCCTATCGTCACGGCTCCATAGATAACGGGCGGCGCGCCTTCTAGCATCGACAGCGCGATCGTCTCCACCGCAAGTTGCGTAAACCCGCGCGTCAGGTCGTCCCGTTTCGCCTCTACGACGACGACTTGGCTTTGCGATCGCAACAGATAATCCAGCGAGCCCTGAAGCCAGTTGTTCACTTTAACTGGATATTCAAACCGCAGCGTTTGCTGGCACAGCCGCGCGACCAGCAGCAAGACGGGCGCGACGAGGACTTCGCGTTTAGCGGCTTCGCTGGAGAGTTGGGCATAGGGCAGGTTGGCTTCGATTTGCGATCGCAGTGTGGCGGCTTCGGTCGTTCCCGTACTGTTGCGAGGCAGGGTCAAACGCTGCTGGGCGTAGCTGTAGCCAAATTCGGCGAGCACTTCATCTACGTCGTAGGGAAGCTGGAAAAACGAGCTAAAGGTGTAGTTGGTGTCGCGATCGAGCAGCGCCATTTCAGTCGAGGTTGCGGTAGAGGCGAGCGATATTGAATTCGAGATCGAGGCTGGCGAGGGTGATGCGATCGCCTGCGGTGTAGATTTCAGTTTCCCGAGTGTTGCCAGTGGTGCGGCGACGGCATTCAACCGGTTGGGCCTCTTGTGAAGTCAGAGCGTACTCTTCGAGACTATCGAAGAATCGATAGTCGAGGATCGTCGGGGCTAAAACGCTTCGGGACTGCAATCATAGCTTGGCGAACTAACCGTGGGGGGTATGCGACGGCGAGTCGGGAGTGCTCGTGAGCTTGGAGCACAGTCTGATGATAGATGGAGTCTTCGGACGATCGCGACGCGGGCGGCTGGAGGTGTCGGCTCGTTCGCCCGTCGGGTGCGGGCGAAGATGTTGAGCGACGTGGCGATGAGGCTACAGCGCCTTTACGAATATGGTGTCGCCCTCGATATTGCGAGCGGGTGTTCGGCAGCGAGATCGACGAAGAGATCGATATCGCCCCAGCGCAATCTCAGCGGGTTATCGATAATCGGCCAATCATCTTTCTTGTGGAAGCGATCGCGGGCTCTCGGATCTTCATGTGAACCTCACTGCAATCCTAATCGCCGGGAAGCAACCTCGATCGCACCCAGATCGCCCAGATTGCGATCGCGAAACTTAACGCTCTGAATCTACCAACCTAATTCCGCAGGTGTCGCTCGTTCGTTAAACTAATAAACCGAGAAGCATCCTTTTGACGCGAATTAACTCTGCCCTCGGATCTAGCGCTTCGCGCGCGTATGGCGGCAGAGTTTTGTTTGTTTATCCCGACATGGCGCTTGCGAACCGGAGGCAAGCTGGCATGAAACGAACGTCCACGTCTGGCTTGCCACACACAACGTTCCGAAACTCGTTCCGAAACGAACTGTCATGCTCAACCCAAATCTGGACGAGATCCAGTTAACCCAAGAAGATTACGAGCGCTACTCGCGCCACCTGATTCTGCCCGAGGTTGGCGTCGAAGGCCAAAAACGCCTCAAGGCCGCTAAGGTGCTGTGCGTCGGCACGGGCGGACTCGGCTCGCCGCTGCTTCTGTACTTAGCCGCAGCGGGTGTCGGCACGATCGGGATCGTCGATTTCGACGTGGTGGACTACTCCAACCTCCAGCGCCAAGTCATCCACGGCACGTCCTGGGTCGGCAAGCCGAAAATCGAGTCGGCGAAAGACCGCATCCACGAAATCAACCCCCACTGCAACGTCGAGCTGCACGAGGTGGCGCTCAGCTCCGAGAATGCGCTGGAAATCGTCGAGCCTTACGATCTGGTGGTGGACGGAACCGACAACTTCCCGACGCGCTACCTGGTTAACGACGCCTGCGTCCTGCTCGACAAACCCAACGTCTACGGCTCGATCTTCCGCTTTGAAGGCCAAGCGACGGTCTTTAACTACGAAGGCGGCCCCAACTACCGCGACCTGTATCCCGAGCCGCCGCCGCCGGGAATGGTTCCCTCCTGCGCCGAGGGTGGCGTTCTGGGCATCCTGCCGGGAATTATCGGCGTCATCCAAGCGACCGAGACGATCAAAATCATCCTCGGCAAAGGTACGACGCTCAGCGGTCGCCTGATGCTGTACAACTCGCTGGATATGACGTTCCGCGAGCTGAAGCTGCGCCCGAACCCAGTTCGCCCGGTCATCGAAAAGCTGATCGACTATCAAGAGTTCTGCGGCATCCCGCAAGCGAAGGCCGCCGAGGAAGAAAGCATGAGCGAAATCCCTGAAGCGAGCGTCTCGGAGCTGAAGGCGGCGCTAGATAGCGACGCTGAAAATATTCTGCTACTGGACGTGCGTAACCCCCACGAGTACGAGATTGGCTACATTGACGGCTCGCTGCTCGTGCCGCTGGGTGATATCGAGGCGGGTAGCGGCATCGCTAAGGTGAAGGACGCGCTGGGCGACAAGAAGCTCTTCGTTCACTGCAAACTGGGTGGGCGATCGGCGAAAGCCGTGGCGCTGCTGCGCGAAGCGGGCGTTGAGGGCATCAACGTCAAGGGCGGCATTAACGCCTGGAGCCAGGAAATCGATTCGTCGATTCCGCAGTACTAGAAGACCGGACTAGGCGACCCGCCAAGCGAGCTACGATGAAGCCGATCTGACATTTCAGGTCGGCTTTTTTGCGATCGGAGTGACATGAAAAAACGCACTGTTCGGCAACGGTTTTGGGCGATCGCGGTCGCCCTCTCGCTGCTGGCGACGACGATCGCCGTCGCGGCGTTCGGTATGCCCAATGCGATCGTGACTCTGACTTCGGAAGTTTCCTCGGTGGCCGCGATCCCTGAAATTGCGGCCACCGATCTCAAAGCGGCGCTCGATTGCGATCCGGACGGCATTTTGCTGCTGGACGTGCGGAATCCCGATGAATTCGCGATCGGGCATATCGAGGGGGCGCAGCTCATTCCAGTGAGCGAACTGCGGGAAAAGCTCGACGCCGTGCGGGACGAACTGGGCGATCGGCGTCTGGTGGTTTACTGCAAGCTGGGCGTACGCGGCGCGAGAGCGGTGCAAATCTTCGATGATGCGGGCATCGCGGCGACTAATCTCCAAGGCGGGATCGACACTTGGAGCCGCGAGGTCGATCCGTCGATTCCGCGTTACTGAAAGCTTCGCTCGACGACCGTAAAACAGCAGCTATGAAACATACCGATCTGAATCAAATCGCCGAGACGGGCGTTTCGCACAATCCGAGCATCCGAAAGCGCGTCATGCTCCGCAACGACGACCTGACGAATCTGACGAATTTCGCGCAGGCTCGCTTTGCGCCGGGGGATGTGGCGGCGGCGCATTCGCACGCGGACATGAGCGAGGTGTTTTTTGTGGAGGTGGGGACGGGGAATATTTGTGTGGATGGCGAAGATATCGCACTGGCCCCGGGTGTTTGCGTGGCGATCGGGCCCTCTGAAGTCCATGAGGTCAGCAATACGGGCAGTGAAGTGTTGGTGCTGACCTATTTCGGGATTCGGGCGTAGTCTACACTGGGTCAGCGCTTGTGGAGCCTGTGTGCAACTTCCATCACTTCAAACGAAAAGCCCGAGAAGTTTTTGAGTACGCAAATTCTTTGTACACATCTGGGTAAGCCTCTTTCAGTGCTTTGCGATTTAAGTTCTCCCGTGACTGAGTTTTCCAAGTGGCAACTCCCTGGATGCCGTCCATCTTGCCAATCTTCAACTTCAGTCGTCTTTCCAGCATTTCTTGCTCTAACTCAAGCTTGGCAATATTTCGTCGCACTTCCAAAATCTGCCCATATAACTGCTCCGCCTCGGGATCTGGATCGATTTCTTCACCAGTTGTTTCCTCGGATGCTGCAAGCTCTTCGCTGTCTCGCTTGAGGTTGATGTACTCGTCAAGGAAAGCCCTGGCTTCTTCGAGGCCAGATTTCAGTCTGTCGGGCTCGATTTCAAAGTATTCGGTTGCGTCTCCGCCACGTATGCGATAAAGATCGAACTTCTTGTGTAAGTAGTTCTCAACGGCATTTGCTTCGTCAGTCTCGATTAGGTCGAAGACACTGATAGGGTGAGGATTACCTGTTGAAAGTTCTTTGCGACGCTTCTCGGGATCTTTCCTCGTCATCCCAATCTTGAAGAAGTTGCCGTCTCCACTTTGGAAGATATACACAAACGCCATGATGTGAGCCCTGAATCCAGCGCCTGGATCTTAACCAGATGCTGGCCTATTTGTAAGGTGAGGCAACTAAAGTCAGGCAGAATCTCAAAGACCCTCGAGCTGCGATCGCACCGCCGGATCGTACAACCGCATGTAATTCCAATAATTCCCAAACACCGACGACACGTAGCCCCGCGTCTCGTTAAATGGAATTTTGCGGACGAACTCGTCCGGGTCGCCCAGCCCGAAGCGATCGACCCAATCTTCCACGTTCCCCGGCCCCGCGTTGTAGCTCGCCACCGCCAGCATTGAATTGTTGTCCCATTGCTCGTGAACGTACTGGAAGTAGAGCGTGCCGATGCGGACGTTGTCGCTCGGGTCGGTGAGGTCGATCGGCGGCGGCTCGCCCTTCTCAGCGGTGATCCAATCCGCCGTGCTGGGCAGCACCTGCATCAAGCCCACCGCGTCGGCGACGGAGCGAATGTCGCTGACGAAGCGTGACTCTTGGCGGATTAGCGCGATCGAAAAGAGTGGATCGAGGCCGCGCCGCTGGGATGAGAGCGTGACGACGCCGCGATAAGGAAACGGGTAAAGCGCCAGCCAGTAGCCATCGCTCTCGCGCAGCTCTTGGAATTTGGCGCGATCTTCTGGTTCCTCAAACTGGTTGAGGCTGGTGAGCATGAAGATTCCGTCGAGGTAGTCGCCGACCGCCGTGCGGAGGATGCCGTCGGTGTACTGCTCGTCGAAGCTGGGGGTCTGCACCGCCTCGAATTCCACTTGCCACTGGGCCCAGGCGTCACGATCGAGCCCCATTGCGTATAGCTCGCTGAGGGTGGCCGACCCGGCGGGCAGGGCGCTGCGATACTCGGGCAGCTCGATCTGTGAGATGCGATCTCGCACGGTTGTAAAGTCGCCCACATCCCAGCCGAGGAGCGCTGCCGATCGCCATGCGTAATACGACCAGGGATAGCGTTCGATAACGTTCTGGAAAGCAATCTCGGCGCTCTCGGCGTCGCCTATCTTGGCGCGCCACTTCCCGAGCCAAAAGCCCGCTTCCGGCGCGAGTTCGCTGTCCGGGTTGGCCTCGACGAGCTGCTGCGCCCAGCCGATTGCGGTGCGGGCGTCGCCGGTCTTTGCCGCCTCGTTGGCGTAGCTCCAACGCAGTTCCGCTGCCGTTTCCGACTCGCTGTACTGAGTGAGAACGGACTTTTTCGCCTGCTGCGCCGAGGTTTTGCTGTTGAGTTCTTCGAGGGCGAGGGCGCGCTCGTAGAGGGCTTCGGCGGCGGAGTCGGGGAAGTCGGCGATCGCGCGATCGAGCAGCGGCAGCGAGTTGCCCTCGGGGACGAGGCGCGATAGATGCAGCAAACTGCGAGCGGTTTCGGGCTCGGTAGGGTAAGCGGCGATCGCGTTGCGGTAAGCGGCGATCGCCGCGTTTTTCTCGCCTCCAAGCTGAAGCGCGCGCGCCTGTCGGTAGCGGCTCTGCGAGGTGCTCGGCGCGTTGGCGTAAGCAAACCCAGCCTTGCGGTAGCTCAGCTCTTCCCAATAGCCGAAGGCGACATGCTGCCAGTCTTCTGGGGTCAGGGCATCTTTGTGGGCTTCGACAGTGCGATCGAGCCAGTCGGTGATGTCGGAGCGATAGTGGTGGCGGATCAGGACACGCAGGGCCGGTAGGGCAGCGGGTTTGTCCGCGCCCGTGGCGGCGATGCGGGCGATCGCGGCGTCGGCGGCACGCGGGTGAGTCGGGAAGCGCGCGAACAGCGCCTGCCACGCTTCCGATTGAGTGGTGTCGCCGTTGCCGATCTCGAACAGGGCTTCGGCGGCAACTGGGCGATCGCCAAAGCGGTCGAGCAGTTCTTGCAGCGTCTGGCTTTGCGCCTCCAGGTCGCCGAGCTGGCGCTGGGCGCGGGCGCGCTGCCACAGTACCCAGTCGCTGAGCGAGCTGTCGTCGAGCGAGCTGAGATAGTCGAGCGCGACTTCCGGCTGCTTATCTTCGATCGCCAGCAGCGCCAGCAGGTAGCGAGCCCGATCGCGATCGGGCGAAGGCGCACCCTCGGCGATCGCTTCGAGAGCAGAGAGGCGGGTTTCGGGCTCGTCGTCGATTAGCGCCGGAATATCTGAATCTTGGAGGGCGCGATCGCCTGCGTTCCCGCCGCTAAGATCCAGCAGCGACAGCCCCGCGCCGAGCGCCAGCGCCGCCGCACTAGCGACGCCCACCCCGATCGCCTGGTTGCGACTGAGCCCACCAAACGGATTACCCACAGACTGCCACCATTACTGAATTCGGTCTCACAATTAAGTTTCGCTCCCTGAATCGTCCAGTCGAGTTACGCTCGCGCCCGATTGCGTCGGCTCTGGCGCGAGCCTGCGGATACGAAAGTCAAATCAATCTGATTTATCAAATCGGGGCGAGCGGACACGGCAAAGGCGACCTTAAACCAAGCGAAGCCCCGATTTATCGTAACAACTCTGTCCGCTGCCAGTCGATTGGGGCGAGTGCGACCGCGCGGTCGAGGCCGAACGGGTGAAGTTCGCACCATAAGGCGATCCCAGAAGCCTGTACATTAATACAAATGTAAGGTTCGGATTCGATATTGAAATCATGACCACCATTCCCCTCACACCACTCGACTGGCCGATCTCGCCCGTTGTGCCCCTGCTGGCGACGGCAACTGAAGCGGCTGAGGCCGAAGCCGACAGCAGTCTCGTCCTCGCAGGGGTTCTACTTAGCCTGGTTGCGATCTACTTTGCCAGCAAACTGTTCGGCGAGCTGTGCGCGCGCATCAATTTGCCGCCCGTCCTCGGCGACCTGATCGGCGGCGTTGTTATCGGCGTCTCGGTGCTCAATATCCTGGTCTTCCCTGAAGGCGGCGTCACGGCAGATAGCTCTGCCGTGATGAACTTCTTGCAATCGACCGCCGACCTGACCGCCGGGAGTCTCGAGGCAACCTTTGCCGCCCAGAGCGAGGCGATCTCGGTGCTCTCCGAGCTGGGGGTGATTATTCTGCTGTTTGAAATCGGCCTCGAATCCGAACTCGAAGAGCTAATTAAATACGGCCCGCAGGCGGCGATCGTCGCGGTCGTCGGGGTCGTGCTGCCCTTTGCTTTGGGTACGGTCGGACTGATGTCGCTGTTCTCCGTCGAAGCGATCCCGGCCATCTTCGCCGGTGCGGCACTGACGGCCACCAGTATTGGTATTACCGCCAAGGTATTGGCCGAGATTGGCAAGCTCAGCTCCAAAGAAGGTCAAATCATCATCGGCGCAGCAGTACTCGATGACGTCCTCGGGATTATCGTCCTGGCCGTCGTTGCCAGCCTGGTTAAAACGGGCGAAATCGAAGTTACGAACATCCTTTATCTGACCGTAAGCGCGGCGATCTTTCTGGTCGGCACGATCTTCCTCGGTCGTTTGCTCAACCCCTACTTCGTCAGTCTGGTTAAAAGCCTGAAGACGCGCGGCCCGCTGATTATCTCGGCGCTAATCGTCACCTTTATCCTGTCGTATATTGCCTCGGCGATTCAGCTCGAAGGCATTCTCGGCGCGTTTGCTGCCGGTCTGATTTTGGGTGAGAGCGAGCTACAGCGCGACCTGGAAGAGCAGGTCGTCCCGATCGCCGATATGCTCGTACCCGTTTTCTTCGTGGTGGTTGGCGCGCGCACGGATGTTTCGGTACTTAATCCGTTCGAGCCCGCCAATCAGGAAGGGCTGATTATCGCGGCTTTCCTGATCGCCGTGGCAATTATCGGTAAGGTCGCCACCAGTCTGACGGTATTCCAGTCGGGCATCAATCGTCTGGCGGTCGGCGTCGGCATGATTCCTCGCGGTGAGGTCGGTCTGGTGTTCGCCGGGGTTGGCGCGGCCAGCGGCGTCCTGTCCGAGTCGCTCGACGCGGCGATTATCGCGATGGTGATCGTAACCACCTTTATCGCGCCGCCGTGGCTGCGTAACGTCCTGGAGAAGGGCGAAGCCGCCGAGGCAACGGAAAAAGAAGAAGCCGCGTAATCGCCCCAGTAACATCGCGACCGATATCTACGTAATCCCGCAGATGCATCGAGACCCGCATCTGCGGGATTATTTGTATCGAGCGTTCTGTGAGTGCAGCGATCGCCTGTTTTTTGGGTGCGATCGTCACTTTGCCAATGCTTGCTGTCAGGATTTTGCTTCACCATGTATTGTTCTCTTCCGCCTGAGTACGTTTCGCTGCGGCGCTCCCTACGCGAGTTGCAAGATCTCGATTTCGCGCTGTCGCTGATGTACTGGGATCGTCAGACGTATATGCCCGACGGCGGGGCGATCGCGCGCGGAGACCAGGCTGCGACGCTCCAGCGCTTGCTCCACGAAAAGGCCACCGCACCGGAGCTGGGCGACACTCTCGAGGCACTGCGCGACTTCGAGGACAGTCAGCCCTACAGCTCGATCGAGGCCAGTACGATCCGCATCGCTCGCCGCGACTACACGCGCAAGGTCGCCGTTCCCAGCGAGTTCGAGGCACGCCTCGCCGCCCACCAAAACGTCTGCTACGCGGCTTGGGCAGCGGCGCGGGAGGCCAGCGACTTTGCGATCGTCCGTCCGGCGCTGGAAAAGACGCTCGATTTGAGCCTGGAGTTTGCCAGCTTTTTCCCGCAGGCGGCGCACCCCGCCGACCCGGCGATCGACGCAATCGATCCGGGCGCGACGGTCGGTCAGTTGCGCAGGCTGTTCGGACAGTTACGCGAGCCGCTGGTGGAGCTGCTCGGCGCGATCGAGGCGTCGGGGCGATCGCGAGACGACACGCTACTACGCCAGCCTTTCGAGACGAACATTCAGCAGGATTTCTGCCGCAAAACCCTCGAGCGCATCGGCTACGATTTCCAGCGCGGTCGCCTCGACGAAACGATGCACCCGTTCACGGTCAGTTGCAGCGCCGACGACGTGCGCCTCACCAACCGCGTTATCCCCGAAGATCTGAGCGAGTCGGTGTTCTGCTCGCTTCACGAGATGGGGCACGGACTCTACGAACAAGGTCTCGACCCGGCGCTGCGCGGTACGCCCCTGGCGGCGGGGACTTCGTCGGGGATGCACGAAGCCCAGGCACGCCTTTGGGAAAATACCATTGGTCGCAGCCGCGCCTTTTGGGAGTGCTGTTTTCCCTGGTTGCAGGGCGCGTTTATTCGGCAGCTCGGCAAGGCGTCGGTGGGCGAGTTTTACAGCGCTGTCAACGTGGTGCGCCGATCGGCCCAACGCACCAGCGCTGATGAAGTCACTTACAACTTGCACGTGACGATCCGCTTCGAGCTAGAGCTGGCAATGCTGGAGGGCAAGCTGGCGATCGCCGATCTGCCCGATGCTTGGAATGCGGCCTACGCGCGCGATCTGGGCGTGACGCCGCCGAACGATCGCGAGGGCGTTTTGCAGGACGTGCACTGGTACGGCCATCGCATCGGCGGGCAGTTCCAGGGCTACGCGCTCGGCAACTTGATCGCGGCGCAGCTCTACGAAACGGCGCTGCAAACGCACCCGGAGATCCCGGTCGATCTCGAGCGCGGGCGGTTCTCCACGCTGCTCGACTGGCTCGGGCGCAACGTTTATCGTTACGGGCGCAAGTTTACGGCGACGGAGCTACTAGAGCGGACGACGGGCCGCGTGTTGCAGATCGAGCCGCTCGTGGATGGTCTAACGCGCAAGTACGAGCAGGTCTACGGGCTATAAGTCCCGGTATCGTGCGGGGTTGCGAAATTCGGGACGATCGAGACGGTCGCGGCAGGGCAAACGCATACAAAATTCCTGAGATCGATTGAGTCGGGATTCGAGCACTGAGCCCGTCGTTGGCATCGCCTCTGCGCAGCAGATCGTGCGTCACTTTTCGCGGACACACCCAGGCTAACGGCGAGGCCGACGCGATGCGAGCGACAAGCTCCGCCTTCTACATATCGACTTTGTGCCTGAGAATTTTAAATATGCGTTCGCTCTGGTCTGCAAGGCGAGAAGATCGATTTCGCCCGACCCAGGCAGCTAGAATCAGAGGAACTGCGCGCTGTTTCACCAAGACTGGCAAGGCTCGCGAACACTCGCTCGTTTTCACCGTTGGAGTTTGACTGTGGCTTCTGAAGAAATCGTCCGCTTCTTTATCGAGGAAGGCAAAGAGCACCTCGATACCCTCGAAACGGGTCTGCTGGATTTGCAGGCCACCGTAGAAGACAGCGAGCAGATTAACGAACTCTTTCGCGCGGCTCACTCGGTTAAGGGCGGGGCAGCGATGCTGGGCTTTAGCAGTATTCAGAAGGTGGCGCACCGCTTTGAGGATTACTTCAAGGTTCTCAAAGACAACACTTCGATTCCGATCGATCAGAAGCTCGAAAGCCTTTTTCTGAAGGGGCTCGACGCCTTGCGCGACCTGCTGGAGATGCTCCAGGGGCCGTTCGGGCTGCGGGACGAAGACGCCGCGAAGGTGATAGACGGGGTCGATCCGGTGTTTAACGATCTGAAGGAACACCTAGACTACCTGATGGCCGGAGGCGCGCCGGTGAACGCACCGACGACGGCGATCGCCCCGATCTCGCCCGCGTCCGGCTCGGCGCTGCCGGGTGACTTCGTCGCGCAGGTCGGCGACGCGCTCAAGCAGATGCTGACGGTATTTCGCAAGCCGGACGGCGATGAAACGCGCCAGCGCCTGGCGACCTTTTGCAACCATCTGAGCGAGATCGGCGCGGCGAACGAATCCTGGGGCGCGCTAGTAACGGCGGTCGATCGCGCGATCGCCAACCGCAACAACCCCTACACCGTGCTCGCACCGTTTGCGATTCGGGAGCTGCGCGAGGCGAGCTGTCTGCTAGCGGAGAATGCCAGCGCCACCGTTGCGCCCAGCCCTAGCTTGGTTCAACTCGCCGAGATCGAAACCGACGAGTGGGACGCGATCGCGATTGTCAAGCAAGACCTGCGATCGGCGGCGGATATCCTCACGAAAACCTTCGAGAAGGCGCAGCTCCTCAAGCTGGCGAAGGTGCTCTACAAAGCCGCACAGTAGTTTCCCGCTGATTTGTCTCGCTGAGTTTCGCCGCTGAGTTTCGCCGCTGACTCAGCCACTGACTCCGAACACGGGAGCGGAACTCGCGGCGCGATCGCGAGTCTGTAGTCTGAATATGGGCGTTCGTGCCGATCGCCTGCCCGTTTGCGCGCGTCCCGCACTCCTATTCGCTCGATTTCGCCGCCATGTCTTCCCAGATTTCTGCCTCTATCGTTTCTAGCCCCAGCCCCGACGCGACGTCGATCGTCCAAACACCCCGATCGCGCGTTTCGATCCCGCAGACCGACCCGGACTTTGAGAGCTATGTCGTCGCCAGCGATGTCTACACCGGCGTCGTCGGCCTGAGCTTCGACGGCTCGATCGACGCGACGGGCGCGATGCTCTACAACGGTCGGCATATCCTCACCGCCGCTCACGTATTCGACAACGGCGACGGAACTGCCAACCTCAGCCCTAGCTCGGAGGGGTTGTCGATCGTTTTCGACCTGCCGACGGGACGCGTCACGCGCAGCGATATTAAGAAAATTACGGTCAACCCAGGCTGGACAGACCAGCCGAACTTCAACAACGACATCGCCATTATCGAGCTGGAGTCCCAGGCTCCGGACGCGGCCGAGCGCTACCAGGTCTACGGCGAAACCAACGAAATCGGGCAGGTGTTCGATCGCGTCGGCTACGGCATCAAAGCGACGGGCTTTACCGGCGAGGTAGATAGCGACCCCAACCCGACAAAGCGTAACGGCCAAAACCGCTACGACGCCCTCGGAGAGGTGTTCGACAGCCGCCCGGATATCGCCCAGCCTCTGGGGATTTTGCCCGGAACCCAACTCGGCTACGACTTCGACAACGGCGTCGCGCAAAATGACGCCTTCGGCCAACAGTTCGGCATCGTCGATCTCGGCATCGGTCAGGTGGAGGTGGGCGTCAGTCCGGGAGATTCCGGCGGGCCGTCGTTTATCAATGACGCGATCGCGGGTATCGCCTCCTACGGGCTCGATCCGGCGATCGATCGGGTGGACTTCACCGGCTTCCAGAGCAATAACTCTAGCTTTGGCGAATTTTTTGTCGATACGCGCGTGTCGGCCTACCTCGGGTTTATCAACGAAACCCTGGCGCTGGCCAATGCAGGGCCGACGGTCGAAAACGGCACGACCCGCAACGATACGCTGACGGGCAACGAGGGGGCTGACAGTCTGCGCGGCGCGGCGGGAAACGATGCACTGGTGGGCGGTCGCGACGACGACCTGCTGTTCGGCGACGACGGCGACGACACGCTGTTCGGCAACAAGCAAAACGACGCGCTCGATGGCGGTGCGGGTAACGACGTGCTGTTCGGCGGTCAGGACTCGGACACGCTGGGCGGCGGCGAGGGCGACGATCGCCTGTCGGGCGACCTGGGAACCGACGTTCTGACCGGCGGCGCGGGTAAGGACACCTTTGTTATCGGCGCGGGCGATGAAGTGGTCGATCGCGAATTCGCCGATATCATCACGGACTTTAGCGTTGCCGATGAAGAGACGATCGAGCTGGGTAGCGGCCTCACTCCCGCGAACCTGCGACTGGAGCCTGCGCTAATTGCCGGACTGGGCGTGACGGTGCGCGTGCGATCGACCAACGTGGCGCTGGCCTTTGTTCAAGGCGTTACGGAAGAGGATTTGTCCGGTCGCTTCGTGACGCCGTAGCGATTTGGGTAACGGGCTAGCCGTCGTCCGGGCCGTTGTCGGGGACGGGCTGCGCGCCGCCGCCCGGATCGGAGGCCGATCGCGACTGGCTGTAGGCGAGCACGAACGAGTCGTCGAGCAGCGGCTCGAGGGGCAGCACGCTCCGAATAAACCCGACGTCCAGCATAAAGTCTGCCGTTCTGCGGGCCGCGAAGGGCAAGCTCTGCATCGTGTCGCCGTCGCGGAAGGCGGTGAGATTGTCCTCGATGGTGAATAGCTTCGTTCCGTCCTTGAAGCGAGCGAGGTTTTCCAGGGCGACGTTGGCCCGAGCCGCAAGGATTTCGTCGCTGCGATCGGGATTGGCGTCCATGAACGCCAGGATGTCAAACCAGGTGGCGACTAATCCTTCGACGATCTCCGGACGGCTGTCGATCAGGGTTTGGGTGACGACGAGCAGGTCGGGAATCGCGCCGGGAAACTGGGCCGACGACACGATTTCCCGGCTGCCCTCGCGCGTGAGCGCCATCGCCCAAAATGGCGGGAAGGCTCCGACGGCGTCTACTTCTGCGTCGATAAAAGCCAAGGCGGCGTCGGCGGTGTCCATCCCGACGATCTCGATTTCGTCGCGGGACATGCCTGCGTCTTCGAGCGCGAGGGCGAGCAGAAAATCGACGACGACGCCTTGCTCGATCGCCACCTGCTGGCCGCGTAGGTCTTCGAGGCGATCGATGCCCGCTGCGGCGACGATTTTGTCGTTGCCTGCCGAGTTGTCGTTCACGAGTACGGCGACTTCGCCCTCGATCGCGTCAGCGGCGAAGGAAATTGTATCGCTCAGGGTTTGGCAGTTTGCGTCGAGCTGACCGGCGGCCAGGGCTTCCATCGACGCGCCGTAACTGTCGAACCAGAGGAGCCGAACGTTGATGCCGTTTTTTGCAAACAGCCCTTCTCGATCGGCAATCGCCCAGGGCCACCAACCGGGCCAACTGCTGTAGCCGAGGGTGATGGTAGGCAGATCGATCGCGGGTGGAGCGGCTTCTTCTATGGGTGGCTCGGAGGGCGCGCGGGCGCACCCGACGGCAAAGGCGAGCGCTGCACAGAAGAGGGCGATCGTCGAAAACCAGGTGCGGCGTTCAGTCATGGGTCGGTCGTGAGTCGGGGGCGTAAGTCTGGAAAACTGTGGGTCGTAGCGACAGAGAGAACGCGGCAACGCGCTATCCGCCATGCATAAGCTTAGCGAGGCGTCCGTTCGATCGCCTGTCGATCGCCCGTCGATCGCCGATCGACTTTCATTGAACCGTACTCGTGCCGGGTCTCTTTGCGATCGCCGAAACGCGGGTTAGTATAGACCCAAGATCCCCACTTGTCGGTCAGTTGAGCGAGATGAGCGGGCGATCGACTGCGATCCGACGCACGTTGGCGAGTGCTATGGACTCTCGAGAACTGAAATTCGTCCTCAAGCTTTTGGGCGCGCCGGACTACCGCGCCCCGATCGCCGAGATTAAGCCGAACTTGCGTACGAAGGCCGCCGAGCGCGACAGCATCTGCCGGGTTCTGCGCGATCGCGGCTTGGTGGACTGCAACGAGCAGGTGACGCGCTTTCGGCTGACGCCTGCCGGGAAAGCGCTACTGTCGCTGGACGTAAAGCGGCTGCCCGTTTCTCCGGATGAAATCGAGCTACTGCAT
Organism: uncultured cyanobacterium; assembly: GCA_937899645.1. GTDB lineage: Bacteria > Cyanobacteriota > Cyanobacteriia > Cyanobacteriales > Geitlerinemataceae > RDYZ01. The sequence goes on from CALCCD010000049.1 coordinate 34,095, forward strand.
GCCGGTGGGGACGCTCGCGTTGACGTAAAGGATATCGACCTGCCGAGCGATCGCCTGCAAGCCGCCCTCGAACGGGCGATCGGGCGCGGCTTTCTAAAGGTCGAAAAGGCGACGATCGAGACGGTCTGGCTGACCGAGCGCGGCCTCGACTATTTGCGCGACGAGTTTTCCCCCAGCGGTACGGCCCTGGAGCTGAGCCTCGATCACCTGTCGGAATATTTGCGCTTTTTGCGCCGCTCCCAGTCCCGACCTCAGCCGCAGGCACAGGCGTCACTCCAGAATGCCGCGTCTGTCGTCGCGAACCCGGTGACGCTCGAGCCAAACGAGTTGGCCGAGCTGTCTGAATCGCCCGAGCTGTCTGAATCGCCCGAATCGCCATCACCCGTGCCGCAGGTTGCAATCGCGACCGAGAGCCCGCCAACCGCCGACGAAGTTTACGCCGCGATCGTCGAACTCGATCGCGAGTACGCCACCGATAACTACCTGCCGCTCTACTACCTGCGCGATCGCTTTGCCGCCCTCGATCGCGACGGTCTCGATCGCCTGCTGTACGCGCTCCAGCGCCAAGACCGCATCGAACTCAGCTCTCTCCAGGAAGCGGCCTTCTACAGCGCCGAACAGGTGGCGGCGGGCATTCCGCAGGATATTGGCGGGCCGTTGTTTTTCGCAATCCGCACCTGATTTCCGCTGCGGCTTTCTGCCGAATCCACCAAACCCGCCAAACCCGCCAAGCCCACTAAACCTGCCGAACTCAACGCTCCCGCCAGTCTCGACGACCTCCGCGCAATCTAACCACCCCCCCGCTCGTTATGCTCTCGATCGATCGCATCATCCAGCGCGACCCCAACCCCTTCGACACGGAAACGTTTTGGTCGGGCAACTTCTGGCAGGAGGAGCAAAACCCGGATCTGACGGTGGACTCGATCCACGCCGAGACGATCCGCGAGCTGGAGGCGATTCTCGATCGCGTTCGGGCCGATCGGCGCACGCGGACAGTGATACTCGAAGGCGAGACGGGCTCGGGCAAGACGTACCTGCTCGGACGCATCAAGCGCAAGTTCAACCCGAAGGCGTTTTTCGCTTACATCGAGCCGTTCACTGCCAGTGACTACATTTGGCGGCACATCTTGCGCTACACCGTCGATAGCCTGCTGGAAACGCCGGAAGGGCAGAAGCAGTCGCAGCTCTTGCTCTGGCTCCAGGGGCTCAAGGCGTTTAAGCAGCGATCGGTGCTCGATCGCCTCCGGGGCGAGCGGCAGGTGTTTATCCGCAAGCTGATGGAGTCGTATCCGTCGGGCATCTACAATGCCCAGGAGTTCTTCGGCGTACTCTACGGTCTGACCGATAGCCGCACCTACCTCGAAGCCTGCGAGTGGCTGCGCGGCGACGACCTCGATGACGAGACGCTGCGACGGCTGGGGGTGCGATCGTGCATTGACACCGAGGAAGCGGCGCAGATGATGATGGCGAACTTCGGACGGATCGCCATCGAAACGAAGCCGATCGTCCTTTGCTTCGACCAGCTCGACAACATCGCCCGCAACCGCGACGGCCAGCTCGATATCGAGGCGCTGTTTCGGGTCAACGCCATACTCCACACTCAGAAGCTGAAGAATTTCTCGATCGTTATCAGTGTGATTACGGACACCTGGCGGCAGAACTGCGAGCGCATCCCCCAAACCGATCGCGATCGCATCGACAACTTCCTCAAGCTCAAGCAAATCGGCCTCGACCAAGCTGAAGCGCTGTGGGCCAGCCGTTTGTACTTGCTGCACTACCAGGCGCGGCCCCAGCCCGAGTCGCCGATTTACCCGCTCGATCGCCAGCATCTGGAAGCGAAATTCCCCGGCGGCAAAACGCGACCGCGCAATACGCTGATTCTCGGGCGGCGGCTGTTTCAGGAAATCAAGATCGCGCTGCTCCAGGACGATCTCGACGATCGCCAGCGCAGCCCGGTGGCCGCGATCGCCAGCGGAGCCGCGACGGCCTTCGCGCCCGCAGCCAATGATGCAGAACCGATCGAGGCGACCTTGGAATCGTCCCTGGGAGCGCCCCTAGAGCTGGCCGAGCCCGACCATTCCGTCCTCGGCGACCGTGACGACAATATCGTCGAAGCCGAGATCGTCCACGACACCCGCGAGACTGCGCCCGTCGCGAGACCGATTGCCCCGGCCAACCGCAACCCCGAAGCCGACCCCCGCGTCGCCTTCAAGCTGGTCTGGCGCAAGAAGTTTCAGCAAACCCAAAGCCGTGTCGAGAAGATTCGCCAGTACGCCACACCGGAGCTGATTCAGATGTTGGCGGAGGTATTCGACGTGCTGGAGATTCCCGACGTGCGATCGCGCGTGTTGCAGAGTCGCACCTACGCCAGCTACTCCTTGAGCTATCGATCGCCCGTTACCGGCGAAAAAGTCGGCGTCGTCTGGTCGGAGGACGTCAACCTGGTGAAGCTATTTAATATGCTCAAAGCCTGCAAAGACGCCCTGGAAGCCGATCGCTGCACGGCGCTGCGACTGCTCCGCGCCGAGGGAATGGGCGCTCCGAGCAATCGCGGCTACAAGCTCTACCAGGAGCTGTTCGCGATCGATCGCCACCGGCACTTCGTCCCCGACCTAGCCTCGGTACATTTTCTGGTGACGTACCACTCTCTCGTTAACGACGCCCTTTCCGGCGACCTGGTGGTGGGCGATACAACGCCGGATTTGGTGCGCCTACAGGGACTGATGCGCGAGACGGGGCTGCTCGAAACCTGTGCGCTGCTAGAGCAGTTCGGGTTCGCCAAGCTGCGAGCCGCGCCGACCGGAGCGGCGGACGCACCGACCACTGAGGCGATCGCGGAGTTTATGGTCGATCGCGTCGTCAACCAGCAGTGCATGGCGATCGAGCAGCTCGTCCGCGAGGCCCTGACTCAGTTCCACGGCTTCGAGGAAGAGCGTGTCGTCGGGCTGATCTACGACCTGGCACGGGGCGCGCAGCCGATCGCCGTCCTCGATGCTGAAGCCGATCTGACCGAGCAGCTCGTTTACGCGACCGCCACGTCGGACACGTCGGATACGTCGGGTTGAATCGAGGATCGGGCCGAGCGCTAGGCCGGGAACGGGCCGAAAAATCGAGTTTAAAGACCGAGCCAACGCCGGGACGCTTCCGGGTTTGGCTGCAATGCGCGTGAATACTCCGAGGCGCGCTCGCAAGGCTTTCGTCCATAATGGAAGTTAGAGAAATGTTCGTGACGGGCGAAGCGATCGCACGTCTCGGCTCGCGATGTCCCCGCGCGTTCCCGCTCCTGCCGAACCGCGATCGCGAGTCAGCACGACCTTCTCCAGGGTGTCGTCTCCAAATACCTCCGACGGCCATGCATCCGGTCGATGTCTATGACTTACTGCGTCAACCCCGACTGTCCCGCTCCTGAAAATCACGATTCCGCAGAGGTCTGTGCCGCCTGTGGCTCGTCGCTGTTGCTCAACGGGCGCTATCGTCCGATTCGCGTGCTCGGTCAGGGGGGATTTGGGGCGACGTTTATCGCGCGCAATACGTCGCTGCCCGGCCAACCCATTTTTGCTGTCAAACAGCTCCGTATCGCCTCGGAAAATCCCCAGGCCCTCGAGCGAGCGCGCCAGCTTTTCGAGCGCGAAGCTACGGCCTTGGGCAAAATCGGCAACCACCCCCAAGTGCCCAGCTTGATCGACTATTTCCAGGACGCACGCCAGTTTTACCTCGTGCAGGAATACGTCAAGGGCCTAACCCTCAAGCAAGAGGTCAAGCAGTCCGGCCTGTTCGACGAAACCAAGGTCTACGATTTTTTAATCGAGACGCTGACCCTGCTGAAATACTTCCAAAGCCGCGAGGTCATCCACCGCGATATTAAGCCCGCCAACATCATCCGCCGCAGCATCGACAACCGCCTCGTGTTTATCGACTTCGGCGCGGTCAAAGACGAAGTGACGCAGACGATGCTGCTCGACGAGGAAGACAATCCCAATACGGTTTTCGCGATCGGTACGCCGGGATTCGCGCCGCCGGAGCAACTCGGACTGCGGCCCACCTTCGCCAGCGATATTTATGCCCTCGGCGCGACCTGTCTATATCTAATGACGGGGCAGTCGCCCAAGCGCTTTGGCCGCGACCCGCAGACCAGCGCGATCGAGTGGCGCGAGCGGCTGCAAGTTTCCGACGGGCTCGGCGCAATTCTCGACAAGATGCTGCAACCGAGCACCACGAGGCGCTACTCTGCCGCTGCGCTGGCCATCAACGATCTCCAAAAGATCGACCCGCACGCGGTTGCCGTGCCCGCCGATATGCCGCCCCCGCCGCCCGCCGCCCGTTCGGCGGCCCGTCCGGCTGCCGCTATTCAAGCCGCCGCCTCGCCGCTGGCTTCTCCGTCCGCAGCCCGCAAGCCTGCTGCCCGTCCGCCCGCCCGCTCGGAGGCACGTCCCAAGGCCCGTCCTGAAGTCTCTCCTGCCGCCCGCCGCGATCGCGCCGATAGCAGCACCGATACGCCGAAAAAGTGGAAGTCCCTGTCGGAGTTGCGTGCCGAGCAGCAGCAGGACGGCGAAGCCGACAGCGACGCGAGTAGCGACATGCCGCCGCTCGATCGCTCGAACCTAGCCGCCGCACGTTTTCACGTGTCCTCGACCAACTCGCGAGCGGCGTCCCACACCAGCGGCGAGCGCGTCACGGTGCGATCGCTCTGCCGTTCCTACAGCCAAGGCCAGCGCGATTTTGCCAACTGCAACCTCAGCGGCGCGAACCTCCACGGCCTCGACCTGTCGTCGGTGAACTTCAACGAGTCAAAGCTGATCCGTACAAACCTCAACGGCACGAATTTACACAAAGCCGACCTCAGTCAGGCCGGTTTAGCCCAGGCCAGCCTACGCGATGCCAACCTAATGGCGGCGTTCTTGAGCTACGCCAACCTAGCCGGAGCCGACCTGCGCGGCGCGAACCTAACCGAAGCGCACCTCAGCTACGCCAACCTGTCGGGCGCGAACCTGTGCGGTGCGAACTTGTCGGGCGCGCGGGTGACACCGGAGCAGCTCTCCAACGCCAAAACTAACTGGCGGACGATTATGCCCAATGGCAAGCGCGGCCTGTTCCAGTAGCTTGCTAAGTCTCAATGGGATACCCGCTGGATCCGACCGAACACCAGCTAGAGCACCAATAATCTTTCGAGGAACCTGTCGGCGATGCGTTACTTCTTCTCCTCTGTTTCGCTAGCTCTGGTGGGTGCGATCGCTAGCGCCGGGCTCACTTCTAGTGCCGTGGCCGAAGTTTCCGAGTCGCCTGCTGCCCGACGCTTAACGGTAGACGCCACCTGCCAGCTCGGCTCGACGATCGAGCGCAATCGCCGCCTGGAGGTGTCCGTGCCCCAGCGCTGCTTGGACGATCGTCTCGGTCTGTCGCAGCTTTTGGCCGACGCGCGCGATCGTGCTAACGAATTCGCCCAGAGCGCTGGAAGCGTCCCGCTCGAAGTCCGCTCGATCGCCTACCAACCGATCGTCGGCGGCCTGCAGGTCAGCGCCGATCTGGGCATCGACAACCCATTCCTGGGCTTCCTCGACTTTCGCGTCGTCCAGGACGTGATCGCCTCGGTTGACAGCGGCAAGCTGAGCCTGGAGGCCGGAGCGACGCGCCTGGTGATGGACGTGCCGATTTTCGGCGGCGGCGATCTGGAGGGCATCGCGCGCGGCGTCGTCGATCGTCAGCTTCAAGTCCTCAACGGTAAGCGCCTGAGCGAGCTAACCGTCGAAACCGGGCTCGATCGCATTATGGCCGAGCGCTCCGGCCTCAGCCGTGAAGCCGTCAACTTTATCGTCGCCTCCGTCGAGGACGATATCGACATCGCGATGACTGCCAGCGGCGCAATCGTGACGGTCGAATTTCGCTAACCGCCGCGATCGCGTCGCAAACAAACCTTACGCGGGTGACTTCGGTCGTAGTTGCGGCTTGGGCTCGATCGGCGGTTCGGGGCGCTTCATTTCGATCGTTTGCGTTGCCGTATTCCAAACCAGCATTTCCGGTTCGCGCGTCCAGCGCCAGTGGGAGTCTTCCGGCGGGTAGCCGCAGCGAATATGTAGCGTAATCAGTGGCTTGTCGGACAGATTCGCTATCTGGTGAGCGTGGTAGCGATCGACGAAGACCATCTCGCCAGGGGAATAGCGCTGAGCGGTGTGACGCTCGTCCAGCGTGGAATCCAGTTCGGCGAGTTCGTGCCGAATCTTATCGGCATCTTGCCGTTTCTCGACCTCTTCCGGCGTCAACAGCCAGTGGGTCATTTCGCCCTGGATCACCTTCGTCGTATGGAGTGCCGTGCCGTGGTGGTGAATGGTCGATTTCTGTCCGGGTTTCCAGGTGATGACGTAGACCGCCAGCGACCAGGTTCGGAAGACGAGCTGACGCAAAGATTCGTCGGTTTTGGAGATGTAGCGCTCGATAAAATCTTGCGGGAGATTGACTTGATTGACGAGTTCCTCGAACTCGCGACTTTCGAGATCTTCTGGCCGCGATCGCTCGACGCGCTTGACCACTTCACCGAGGACGAGAGCGCTCACGGCAAGATCTTCGTTCACCAGCCCAAAAGCGTGATTGTCTCGGACTTTCTGCAGGAATAGATCCGCGCGATCGAGCCAGGGTTCGATGCCTGTGGACTGTGGCGCGACAAGCTTACGGGCAACGTGTTGGTTGCTGTATTCCAAGCGAAGCCGAAAGTATGTCCGTATATTGCTTTGAACGCCGGGATCGAATAAATCTTTTTCGTGGCAAACCTCCATATCTTCAGGCAGCTCTGGGACACTGAAACGACCCGAATCAATCGTTTGAGAGGCGATGAAAATTTGCAAGAATCTGAATATTCCTTTGGCGATTCGTACGATAAGAGGAAAACCAGAACGTTTTAATCGATAATCCTCCTCCCAAAAATCTCCCATCGCTTCTTCACGAATTGTCTCGGAGACAAAAACATCAGCGATAGTTTCAATAAACTCTACTAGCATTTTCAAAAATTCAGTCTTGACTTGAGAGTTGTGGGCATGGAACAACGAGATGCGATCGACAAGCAGGCATCGTAGAGCGAGTCTTCGCAGACCAAGTCGAACGATTGAAAGTTTATTTTTAAAGTGCCGCTGGACTTACTTCACTTCAAACAGTTCTTAAGCACAACAGCGATTTCCCTCGATCGACGGTTTCTCAGTCTACCGATCGAGCTTAAGTATCGAATTGTGGGTCGGTAGCATCGGGCGGATCTCCGCGATCGTCATCGTCAAAAGAGAAACATTCCCGAAGGCAACGCAGGTATTCCGCACCAGACTTTGTTATCCGATAGTACTTGGGCGGCTTCCCACGCCTGATCTCTAATATCTCTTGAGATATGTGGCGATCCGCGACCTGTGCGATGTAACCCTCTGCCTCCAGAGCTTTTAGCATTGGGTATAACGCTCCTAGAGAAATCTCGATACAGTAGTGCATGGAGACGTATTTCTGGATTTCCACGCCGTACTTGTCGCCGTGCATCAACGACAATAAGGCAAAGCAATAGGTCAAGCTGCGAAAGTGATCCATCGAAGTAGATTAGTGAGAAGACATCAAGCATGCCTGCTTTGCCTCGCAATTTAACATGCAGGTTCTATTTTTAAAATCGAGACCTCGATCATATTCACCTGAAGGCTCCCCTAAAAATTCACCCACCAGTTTAGAACGGAGTTTTTATAAAAAAAACTCGATATTTAAATGCCGCTCGGCGCTGATAAAACAATAGGTATTACGCACTTGTTAAATTTATCTCTTGTAACACTATGGCTGGCTACTCTGGAAGATCTTGCCCGATTGATTCCTTCGGCAATCCTCGATGCTGTATTACAGCTCATCCCGATCGACCTCACGATAAGTTCTGCGCGACCTGCGAGAAAACCTACCGCGATGCAAATCACACTCCCGCAGTGTTTGTGTTTTTGACGCTCCTGGTGTTTGCGTGGCTGGCGTTGGTGGAACATGAATCGCGCAATCCTGAAGCACAACCTGTATCCAACACATTCCAGTCTTCCATCGAGCAACACGTGCCCATTAGCAATACTCGCGGCTCTAACTAGGTGAACCCGAGCGGCTTCTGGGCTGCACCCTGCTGAACATGCGGGAAACCGCATCACGCGAAGAGCACTCTTTTGCAAAATTCTTGCAATAAGGAGTGCTCTTCGTTTATCGTTGTGTCAGCACCAAATGACTCCCGCAGCGAGCCCCGCTCGAGTCTGGCGATGCTGCCGGGATCTTTTGTCGATGCGTCGATGCCACTTTTGAGATTCCAGTGGTTTTGCTTGTCCAGTACCCAAGAGTCGTTACGTCTAGGAGTCGGTTGCACATGTCCGAGTCAGTACGCGCGCGGGTTCGCTCGATCGAGCGACTCTCGTCGCCTCAGGGACAACGCTTCTACTGTGTTTTTCAGGTTCCCGGACGCGCGGATTTTGCGTTTTGGTCGCCGGATGTGGGTCAGTTCGCCCATCTCGAGGTGGGCTCGGAGGTTCCGCTCGTCGATAACGGTTCGGGGCAGTTACAGCTCGATCCGCTCTTTCAGGGCCTGGAATCAGAAAGGTCGAGCTATCCGTCTCGTCTGCTGTGGGGCTTGCTGTAACAGCGGTGGTCGTCGTTCGGCGATGAGACCGTTTGTTTTTCGACGCATCGCTCCGAATGTTGCAGGCATCGCGTTGCGACCGGTGAGAGCGAACTTTCCTCAGTTCGAGTCGGAAAATTTATTGGAAGCGCCGGTGGCGTCCGCAGGTCGGACGATTGCGTCAGCGGTCTTGGAGTGCTACTCACGACTGCGCGACCTGGCGGCACGAACCGAAAGAATTGGCGATCGCGCGACCCGAGATTGGTACGAAACAATTCTGCCGATCGCGGTGGCTCACGCGGCACATGCCGATCGCTGTCTTGTTTGTGGGAGTCCGATGCGGGCTTTTGCAGTCGAGAGAGCGCCGCTGGCACGCTGAATAAAACGTGCCTTTGTATTCAGCGCGCTGGCAAACGATCGTCCTTAGTGGGGTTATGCGGGTATTCGCCGCGTCTCGCCTCACCTGTAGGCCGTCATCGTTTAATCCTCAGTAAACCAAACTATCGCAGCGGGTCGCCCGCGCACGACGGCGGTCTCGCTGCTTTTTATTTCTTAATGCGAAATAGTACTAATAATTCTTGTTTCTACCACTGACTCCCCGTAGAGCGATCGAGCCAGCAATCGCCCGACGGTCGATCGCGCTTTCGCTCCTCAACCTTCAACTGCATTTTCTCACTCCGACCTATGGAATTCATCGGCCCTTCCACTCGTTGGTTTAACGACCTGTCTCTAACGCCTGTCGATCGCCTATCGATTTCCCGGCGGCTTCAGGAGCTAGCGATTGGCTGCGAAGCTAAGCAAGCTAAGCGGCTGCGCGTTTGTATTCGCAACTGTTGCGACGCGATCCAGGTGTGGAGCGTGGTGCAGCAGGTGACCGCGCCGCGTTGCGCGCTCTTGACGCATTTGGAAAAATGTTGGCAGTCGATCGACGAGAGTCATCGCGACTAGCTAGGCGAACCCGCCGCGATCGACAACGCTTCGGAACGGTAGCGGCCCCTAAAATCTTCAGCATGACAAACCGGGTGACTGCGACTCGATGGCGATTTTGCTATCCGATCGCTGGAGTCCGGTTTTTATTTGGAAATTTTTGCGCCCGCCTGGGCGTCTCCTCGAATTTGCGGCGATTTCTGCCCACTCGCGACGCGCGCTAGGACACTGCGATCGCGAAGCCCCGAACTTTGGCACAGCGCTAAGTTTGGGCGGTGTTGGCAGCGTCGGCGAGCGGGACGAGACGCTCGAAACTCTCGGCTAGCTTATCGGCAATTCCGGCGATCCATTTTTCATCTTTGCGCGTGTAGCTGCGCGGCACGTTCGCGCCGAGGAGCAGCACGCCGCGATCGCCCAGCGGCTGACAAATAATTCCCTGGGTATTGTCGGGAAAATAGTTAAATTCAATCCGACCGGGATACAGCGCCAGCTTGACGAGGTACACCGGCTTTTTTAAGTTGAGGACGCGGTTGACGATCGCTCCGGGCGTCACGGTCTCCACGTCGGAAAGAATGCCGCGCCGCAGCAGCGTCTTGCCGTCTAGATATATCGCTACGGATTTGGTAACGGTGTTGGTCAGCAGCAGGTGTGTCGCCCAGGCCAGCTCGATCTGCAGTGCTTCCGGTAGGTTCTCGTCGATCGCCAGTCCCGGCTTGCCGTTGAGTTCCACAGCGTCCGGCGGTACGGGCTGGATGCGCTGCCAGAGCAGCCCGACCAAAATCAGCACTGCCGCCGCGATCGTACCGACCACGTCCGATCGCGCCTGGGACTCGGTCAGCACCGGTGTCAGGACGCGATTGGCGAACAGCGCTACCCCGGCAATTCCGCCTGCAAAAAATGGCAGCAAGCGGACGGCGTTAACATCGCGTTCGGCCTTGTTTTTCGGCGCGCGATCGGGCATCTAGTCCTCTCCGGGCTCGACGATGCGCTGGAACAGGTAGCCCGTGCCGCGTGCGGTCAGGATTAGCTCGGGGTTGCTCGGGTCTTCTTCGAGCTTGGCGCGCAGCCGCGAAATGTGAACGTCCACCACGCGCGTATCGACGTGACGCTCGGGCGTGTAGCCCCAAACCTCTTGCAGGATTTCCGAGCGCGAGAACGGCTCGCCCGATCGGCTGACCAGCAGCTCCAGCAGGCTGAACTCCATTCCCGTCAAACGGATGCGCTCGTCGCCTTTGTACACCTGGCGCTTGTTGGTGTCGATACGGATATTGTTGATCTGGATGACGCCGGAGCTGGGGATGCCGGTCGAGCCGTTCTTATCGACGCGGCGCAGTACCGAGCGAATCCGCGCTTCGAGTTCCTTCGGCGAGAAGGGCTTGACCACGTAGTCGTCCGCGCCCAACTCCAGGCCGGTGATGCGATCGGCCACGTCGCCCAGCGCCGTCAGCATGATGATCGGCACGTCCGATTCCTTACGCAGCTCCTGGCAGACGCCATAGCCGTCGAGCTTCGGCATCATCACGTCCAGCACGACCAGGTCGGGGCCGGAATCCCGGAAGGTATCGAGGGCTTCTTCTCCGTCTGCGGCGGTCACCACGTCATAGCCGATCATCGCCAGCCGCGTTTCGAGGATGCGGCGAATGCTCGCTTCGTCATCAACGACGAGTATTCTTTCTTTCTGATTGTCCAAGATTTGTTTCGCCCCTTAACCTATAGCGCTTTGATTTTTGAAGCTTGGTGTCTTTTAAGATTCGCTGACTCATATGAGTCTAGCGCACCACCCGCTCGGTTGTGTCTTCCAAATCCTTACGCGCTATATCTTTCGAGGCTTTTGGGAGCATGGGCGTGCAAAAAGCTGGCGGGTTACTGGCGGGTTAAGAGATGATGCGAGAATCGGCTACCGCCTGCCGCTCTCTCAGGCGCGATCGTCCCGACCCTTTCTTCGCTCTCCGGCATGGCTAAATCGAAAACCACTTACATTTGTTCCGAGTGCGGCGCAGAGTCGCGGCAGTACTTCGGGCGCTGTACGGAATGTGGCAGTTGGGGCACGCTCGTGGAGTCGGTGGTCGAGTCTGCGCCACCGGCGGCGAGCAAGCGGGCGATCGACCTGGTGCGCGCGCCTGCCGAGACGCGATCGAGTGTGCCGCGCGCCGCGAAAGCGAAGGCCGCCGTGCCCGCCCGTCCGTCCCAGTCCGTGCGGCTGGCGGAGATGTCTGAGGTGGGCGTGGCGCGCACGTCGTCGGGCTATAACGAGTTCGATCGCGTCCTGGGCGGCGGCATCGTCGAAGGGTCGCTGGTGCTGATCGGCGGCGAGCCGGGGATCGGCAAATCGACGCTGATGCTGCAAACTGCCAGCCAGCTCTCCGGGACGCAGCGGGTGCTGTACGTATCGGCAGAGGAGTCCGGACAGCAGGTGAAGATGCGGGCGCAGCGGATTTTGGCCGACCTGGAAGAGTTTGGCGGCGAGGGCGAGATTGACGAGGACGGTGCGGATTCCGCAGCGAAAACGGACGCAAAGCCGAAACGAGCTCCCAAGAAAGTAAAAAAATCGAGCCAAAGCCAGCCTGCTAGCCTCGATAACGCCGATTTCTACCTGCTGCCCGAGACCGACCTAGAGACCATCCTCGCCGAGCTGGAGTCGCTCCAGCCTCAGGTCGCGATCGTGGACAGCATCCAGCGGATCTATTTCCAGACCCTCGCCTCCGCGCCGGGATCGGTGGCGCAGGTGCGCGAGTGCACCTCGGCGCTGATGCAGGTTGCCAAACGCACTGGCGTCGCGCTATTCATCGTCGGCCACGTCACCAAAGAGGGCTCGATCGCGGGGCCGCGCACCCTCGAACACCTGGTCGATACGGTGTTGTTCTTCGAGGGCGATCGCTTCGCCAGCCACCGCCTGTTGCGATCGATGAAAAACCGCTTCGGCCCCACCCACGAGATCGGCGTCTTCGAGATGGTGGCGCGGGGCTTGCGCGAGGTGACAAACCCGTCGGAGCTGTTCCTCAGCAGTCGCGACGAGCTGGTGTCGGGAACCGCGACGATCGTCGCCTGCGAGGGGACGCGTCCGATCGTCGTCGAAGTTCAAGCCTTGGTCAGCCCCACTAGTTTCGGCACGCCGCGCCGATCGACCACTGGTGTTGACGGCAGCCGCTTGCAGCAAATTTTGGCGGTACTCGAAAAGCGGGTCGGTATCCCCCTCTCGAAGCTGGACACCTATCTAGCGTCGGTGGGCGGGATGCGCGTCGAGGAACCGGCGGCAGATCTGGGCGTAGCGATCGCGGTGGTGGCGGGCTTTCGCGATCGGGTGGCCGATGCCCACACGGTGATTATCGGCGAGGTGGGTTTGGGCGGTCAGGTGCGTCCGGTTCCGCAGTTGGAGCTGCGTCTGCGCGAGGCGGCGAAGTTGGGATTCAAACGAGCGATCGTGCCGCGTGGCAAAGTCCCACCGGGAATCAAAATGGAGGTCGTGCCGGTGGCGCGGGTGCTGGATGCGATTTTGGCGGCGTTGCCACGAGGTGAGGAGCCGGTGCGTCGCGATGACGAGGTTGGCGAGCTGGAGGTGTGAGGCCGTGCCACTCTCCGCTGTCTTCTACTTCCTCGATCTGGCAGGCGTTGCGGTCTTCGCGGTGAGCGGCGTGCTGGCCGCGCGTCGTCGCAGATTGGATTTGCTCGGCGCGATCGTGATTGCGGCGATTACTGCGATCGGTGGTGGTACGCTCCGGGACTTGCTGCTCGATCGTCACCCCATTTTCTGGATCGCCGATGCACGCTATCTCATGACGATTATCCTCTCGGCCTTGCTGACCGTGGGCTACGTGCGAGTCGGGCAAGTGCCGGGGAAGGCGTTGCTCGTGGCTGATGCGTTTGGGCTGGGGCTATTCGCGCTCTCCGGGGCTCAGGTCGCGGAAGCGGCGCAGTGTCCGGCGCTCATTGTCGTGCTACTGGGGACGATGACGGGCGTTGCAGGCGGGATCTTGCGGGATGTGATTACGGCACGGGTTCCACTGATTTTGCGGCGAGATATCTATGCGACGGCTGCGATCGCGGGGATTGCGCTTTATCTGTTGCTGCAGGCGATCGGGCTGGAGCGCGCCGGGGCGTTTGCGGCGGGAATGGTGACGGTAACGGCGCTGCGGTTGATGGCGATCCGCTGGGGCTGGCGACTGCCAGTATTTCGCACGCCTTGACCTTTGTTTGTAGGGACGTCGCGATCGGGCGGGAGATGCGGCGCGATCGGCATCGTTGAGAAACCGGGTTTCTGGCAGATCGCAACGATCGACGCGGCATCGTCTCAGGAACCCGGTTTCCGAGCGGGCTGGGCTAGACTCGGGGTGACCTTTTCGGGCGGGTGACGATGGCAAACCGGGAACAGGTGGCAATGCTGCGACGGAGTGTGGCGGAGTGGAATGAATGGCGTAACCGTAATCAAAATATCACACCAGATTTTGTAGGAGCTAACTTCCGTGGCTGCGATCTGACTGGTGCAGATCTACGAGGCTCAGATATTCGGAGTGCGAGATTCAGCAAACTGAAAGAGAAAAAAACCAGATTAGGACAAGCAAACTTTGAGGGTGCGATTGCTGGAGGAAATATTAAAGTCTTGGCGGAGCAACTCATCTTAATCTGCGTTGCTTCTCTAATAGCGAGCGTATTTGCAAGTTACAGTGGATTGTGGAGCTGGGCATTAGTATTTCGCTCTAATTTCGGATTCTCTGATAGAGTCGCTATTGCCGCCCCAACCTTCATATGTCTGCTCGCTACATGCATTGTTATCTGCGTTCGAGGTCTCACATTTCACACACTTCAAGTATTGCTTGCAACCGTTACTTTAACCTTTTCCGCGGCTCTTGCGAGTTCGGGAAATCTTGATGGAGCTGTGGCGTTTGCCGGTGCTGGCTCAGTAGCCGGGGCGCTTGCAGTAGCCGGGGCCATTACATTTGCTGGGATTACGATTCTATCCTCCGAACTATTCTGTCCAGCAATATTTCTTTTGGCCGGGATTGTCGCTTGGGCTGGAGTGATTATGTTTACAAGTTCCTATACTAAGGTTGTAGCTTTTGATGAAACCGTAACTTATCTTGTGGCAGCAACCTTCACGACATTGTCGTTTGTTTTTGGTTGGCATATAGCACGGTGCGCGGGCAAGGGGGACGAAAGATTTATCGCTGTTCGCCAGAGTAGTCTCAGCATTATTGCCTTAGGCGGCACAACTTTTGAAGGTGCGGACTTGACTGATGCAGATTTGAGCGATGCCAGCTTCAAAAGTACAAGCTTCACCGACGCCACCCTCACCCGCACCAACTTCACCGGCGCAACCCAACTCGACAAAGCCAAACCGGGCAACACCTACCTCGCCCACCTCCCCCTGCTCACACTCCTCACCGACCCTAGCAGCGGCTACGAAATCGATCTCAGTGGCCAAAACCTGCGCGGCGTCTATCTCGCCAACGCCAACCTCGAAGCCGCCAACTTCACCAACACCGACCTCGCCGACGCCGACCTCACCAACGCCAACCTCAAAGACACCAACTTCCGCGAAGCCAACTGCATCGGCACCAACTTCACCCGCGCCTACCTCACCGGAGCCTGCCTCGAAGCCTGGAACATCGACCTCAACACCGTCTTCGAGGACGTTGATTGCCAATACGTTTTCCTCCGCAAAACCGCCAACACCAACGGCTCGCGCGAACGTCGCCCCCACGACCCCGACACCACCTTCAATCCCGGCGACTTCGAGAAACTCTTCAGCGAAGCCACCAACCTCGTCGAAATCCTCATCCGCGACGGCCTCGACCCCGAAGCCTTCAGCGCAACCTTCCAGGATCTAATCGATAAATTCGGCGTCACCCCTGCCGACGTGCGGTCGATCGAAAAGAAAGGCAACGATGTCCTCGTCACTGTCGAAGTCCCTAACGACACCGAAAAAGCCGACTTCGAGCGCACCGCCCTCCGCAGCTACGAAGACAAACTCGCGAAACTCACAGCAGAGCGCGACGCCGCCCGCCTCGAAGCAGGCAAACAAGAACAACGCGCCGAAACCCTGCAAAGTTCGCTATTGCAAATCGCGACCAACCTTTCCAGCAACTCTCCTAACGTTCACATCGACACCCGCAGCATAGCCATGAGTCAAAACGACGGACGCAAAATCGAGATGGGCGACGGCAGCAGCTACACCGAAAACAACGTCAGCGGCAACGCCCAGCAAGCCGGACGCGACATCGTCAACAACAACGCTGCCGCAGGCATGACCAAAGACGACGTACTCGAACTCCTCACCTTCATCGAAACCGCCATCCAAACCCGCGCCGACCTCCCCGAAGACCTCAAACAACGCTCCATGCGCTACCTCGGAGCTGCCACCGAAGAAGCCAAAGAAGCAAAACCCGACAAAGCCCTGATGGCAGGCAACCTCAAAAAAGTCGGCTCCACGATCGCCGAAGCCGGAAGCACCGTCAAATCCGCCAAAGCATTCGCCACCGAAGTCGCCCCCACCATGATGAAGCTCGGCACGTGGCTCGGAACCGCCCTGCTATAAGTCAGAACTCGATCGAGGCCAGCGAAAGCTCGCACAAATGAGCGTCGCCCACCAGCCGTCATACTTCACGCGATCGAAAGCCGATCGCAGGCTCGGGTTATCTCCGAAACTTTTAAGGCTTCGTTGTCAGAGATCGGCTAGAAGCGCGAGATCTCGTTCAAGCCTTCAAGGTCTACGTAAGTCCCGACCGGACTGATTTTAGAGCCAGTTTTCAACCAACATACTGAGAACGGAATCGATCTGCTCCGAGAGCTTATCCGACTGACGTTTGGCGACCCCGAATTTCATCTCGCTAGTGACGATAATGCTGGTGCAGACGCGATCGGGACTGACGTTCTGGATTTTGCGATAGACCTTGCCGCGAGGTTCGTATACGAGTGCTGAAACGATGTTGGTATCGAGCATGTACCGATAAGACACGTTGGCAACCTCGTAGATGCTCGATTAAGGATTGTCGTTTCGGACGGTAACCGGCGGATCGTAAATTTCAGGGAAGTCGTCTTCCGGGCCGAGAGGCTCGAGGCTTTCGAGCATCACAAGCAGCGGATGGCGGTTGCCGTGTTCGTCTAGGTGTTTCGTATCCTCCGTATCGGGCGATTGCGAGCCGTTTGCGTCGGACTCGTCCGGTTCTGGGGGCGGGGCAATGTCGGCCTGGAGCGATCGCGCGATCGTCTGAATCAAATGGAGACGATCGGCTGAATCAAATGGAGACGATCGGCGGCGGGCAGCGCGAGTAGCTGCGCTTCGAGCTGCTGGAGCGTGAGGGATTGTACGGTCATGGGCAATTGTTGGCGCTGCTAGTGTGTGATGTCGAGCTTGACTCCACCGTACGCTCGACGCATGGCCGTCGGGCGCGTCGCAAATCCCGCCACGCCACAGACAGATTCCACCGCAGACCCTACAATCTTCTGTCATCAGGGATTGCCGATCGCCTCCGACGCCTCAGCCGCGCGATCGTTCCGACCCACTTTGCCCGCCAGAGAGCCTGTCAGAAAGATCCATGTCCCACGCCTTTTTCGCCGCGCGCCCGTCCCACCACCGCTTCGAGCTACCCGGAGCTAAGCCGCAGTACAAGCCCGATCGCCCCGGCCAGGTGAAACATATCGCCCTCGACCTGGCGATCGACTTTGAGAATCAGTCCTTTGGCGGGCGCTGCACGGTGCGCCTCGATCCCGTGCGCGATGGCCTGACGTTGCTGGCGCTGGACGCGGTGGATCTAACGATCGAAGCTGTGAAGGTCGGCGACGCGGCGCAGGATTACGACCACGACGGTAAGGTGCTGAACGTGTCGCTGGCGACGCCCACCGCAACCGGGAAAACGATCGAGCTGGCGATCGACTATCGCGTCGAAAATCCCCGACGCGGCCTCTACTTCGTCGCGCCGACCGACATCGAGCCCGACAAGCCAGTACAAGCCTGGACGCAGGGCGAAGATGAAGACTCGCGCTTCTGGTTTCCCTGCTTCGACTATCCCGGTCAGCTCTCGACCTCGGAGATTCGCGTGCGCGTGCCGCAAGAATTTATCGCGGTGTCGAATGGCGAGCTGATTTCTACCGAGGAGCAGGGCGTCGAAAAGGTCTATCACTGGTCGCAAAAAGAGGTTCACCCGACTTATTTGATGACGCTGGCGATCGGCAAGTTCGCAGAGGTGCGCGACGAGTGGGACGGCATCCCAGTGACGTACTACGTGGAGCGCGATCGCCTCGATGACGTAGAGCGGACGATGGGTAAAACGCCGCGCATGGTGGAGTTTTTCAGCAAGACCTACGGCCACCGTTACGCCTTCCCGAAATACGCTCAGGTGTGCGTCGATGACTTTATTTTCGGTGGCATGGAGAACACCTCCACCACTCTGCTGACCTCGCGGTGTTTGCTCGACGAGCGGGCGGCGATCGACGACGAACGCAGCGAATCGCTGGTGGCACACGAGCTGGCACACCAGTGGTTTGGCGATCTGGTGGTGATCGACCACTGGTCGCACGCCTGGATTAAGGAGGGGGCAGCGTCCTACTCGGAGGTGCAATGGTTCGAGCACGAGCGCGGCAAAGATGACGGTGCGTACTACCTGCTGGGCGAGGCGCGTAGCTATCTAGCGGAAGACAGTGGACGCTACCGCCGCCCGATCGTCACCCACGTTTACCGAGAGGCGATCGAGCTATACGACAGCCACCTCTACGAAAAAGGTGCGTGCGTCTATCACATGATCCGCGCCGAGCTGGGTGACGAGCTGTTTAATCAAGCGATCGCCAAATTCGTTAACGACAACGCCCACAGCACCGTCGAGACCATCGACCTGATTCGCGCGATCGAGTCGGCGACGGGTCGCAACCTTCGCTATCTGTTCGACCAGTACGTCTATCGCGGCGGCCACCCGGACTACAAGGTCAGCTACGAGTGGGACGGCGATAGCAATCTGGCGAAGCTGACGATCGAGCAAACCCAGGCGAAAAAAGAAGGCACGACGCCACTGGAGCGCGGCCTGTTCGACCTAAAAATCCCGATCGCATTCGGCTTCACATCTGAAGATTTGAGTGCGGAGCCGACGCTGCAAACTGTTAAAGTGCGCGTCAACGAACCCGAGCAAAGCTTCTATTTCCCGCTGGCGAGCAAGCCCGCTTTTGTCAGCTTCGATGCGGGCAACGCCACCCTAAAAACCGTCTCGTTGAAATACCCGACGCCGGAACTTAAGGCCCAGCTCAAGTCCGACCCCGACCCGATTTCGCGGCTCTATGCGGCGCATGCACTGGCGAAGAAAGGCGGCATTGAGGTCATTAAGGCACTGGGCGAGGCCCTGACGGGCGATCGCTTCTGGGGCGTTCGCAAAGAGGTGGCGGCGGCACTGTCCTCGATCGAGACCGTCCGGGCGTTCGAGACGCTGAAAGCTGGACTTAAAGACGAGGATGCCCGCGTCCGTGCCGGTGTTGTTGCCGGTCTCGGGAAGTACAAAACACCGGAGGCATTTGCCGCTGCCGCAACGGTGTTAAAGACTGGCGATCGCAGCTACACCGTCGAGAGTGCTGCCGCCGTCGCCCTCGGGAAAATCGCCGCCGCCCAGGTGCAGAATCCGGAGCTGACCGATCGCGCGATCGCCGTTCTCAAAGACACCCTCGAAACCCGCGCGGGCTGGAACAGCATCGTCCAGAGCGGCGCGGTTTCCGGCCTCAGCAAGCTGACCACCAGCGAAGCCGCGCTGAATCTGCTGCTGGAATACACCCGCGCCGAGGTGCCGCAAGCGCTGCGCCGTCGGACGATTTGGGCGCTCGGTTCGGCGTCTGTCGGCCAAACGGAGGCGAACGTCAACCGCGTCCTCGATCGCTTCTCGCAGCTCGTTGCCGAGGAGTTTTTCCTGGTTCAGGTATCGGCGGTGTCGGGTCTGGAGAGCATGACGACGCCCAAGGCGATCGGGATTCTGCAAACCCTGCGCGATCGCACGGCGGACGGGCGCGTGATTCGCATGTGCGACGAGGCAATTCGAGAGGTGCAGGACAGTTGCAGCGGCGATCGGGCGCTCGATCGGCTGCGCGACGAGCTGGACGAGGTCAAGCAGCAAAATCGCGATCTGCTCGGTCGGCTAGATGCCCTGGAAGCGAAATCCAAGGCGTAGACGCAATGCCAGGTAGAATCTCGGGTTTACGAGGTGCGAAACTGCTCCTGGCCAGCCCGAACGTGACCCAGAAATCGGGCGATCGCGGGCGAGAACGATCTGGATGCGACCTCGCAAGAACTGCTCGGCGCGCACAACGCCTACCGCGCGGAAATAGGGTGCGTTCGGATGGGCAGTGGAACTCGCCTTTACCCGCTCCCTCTCGAAAACGGCGCGATCGCCAATATCTCTCACCCCACTATCCGTAAACCCCGGCAAATAGATTGAATAAAGTGGTAGTGAGCCGAGCGTTCCCGGCCAAACTGGGCTACGGTCGATTCAGTCGTTTAAACCTCCATTAAAATCTCATGCGCAACTTCGCCCGTTTTGGCTTGGCATCGATCGCGACCCTCGCCGCAGTTTTGATGCAATCGACCGCTCCGGCAGCGGCACAATACGCGGAAGAGGAGCTGGCTGGCGAACTGACGGCGAGCGATACCGTCCTGGAGTTCGACGGCAGCTTCTACGACACCTACGACATCCAGGGTCGCGCGGGCGAGACCGTCGAGATCTACATGAATAGTGCCGAGTTCGATACCTATCTGTTGCTAGCCGATCCGACGGGTGAAGCGATCGCGCAGAACGACGATGCCGATGACGGCAGCGGCACGACCAACTCCGCCCTCGTCTTCACCTTCCCAACAGACGGTACGTACCAGATCCTCTTCAACTCCTTCGGGGCGGGCGCGACAGGCGCGTACGAGGCGTTTATCTACTTCTACAACTAGTGCATCGTCAAGATTTAGAATTAGGGTAGACCGAAGCCAGCTTGCAGCGAGCATCGTCAATCTGCCACCCCACGCCTCGATGCTGTTCGTTGACATTGCTCGCCCAAGCTGCAGTCTCCGCCCGCAGACTATCAATGTTCGCAAAACGTCGGCCACGACAGCACTGGCGAGTCATCGCACTCAGCTCGTTGTCGGCAATGTCGAGCCAACTTCCATGCTTCGTGGTGTAGCAAAACTCGATTCGACGCACCAAAGCGATCGCTCGGGCTCGAAGGCTTCGTAAAACGCACCTCGGGATGGGTGTTGAGGTTGTCGCACACCAACTGCACTCGCTCGCAGTCGCGGTAGCGACCCTCCAGCAAGGCGGCCACTTCCTCTGCCCAGTCCACTTTCTTCCGCTGCGGGCGTACCCACACTCGACGCTAACCTGCCAGCGGTTCGGCGAATACGAACAGGCTGGCTGTCCCCGCTCGTTCGTATTCGTAATCGACCCGTTTTTCACGTTCGAGCGTCGCTGGGTGCGGCACGCGTCCTTCTCGCTGGAATTGCACCGGCTGTTCGTCCATGCAGATGAGCGGATGAGTTGGTTTGTAAGGTCGAGAGTAGGCGGCGATCGGTATCAATATGTTTGCGGCGTCTTTGGCGGTGGGCGATCTGCTGGCGCGTTTACCTCCGTATCGGGATAGACCGAACAGCTCGATCGCGTGGATCGAGTTTGGTTTGAACTGTCTGGAGTCCTTTCCAGATGAGGAGGGGGAACCGTTTCCGGTGCTTCGAGGTTGTGTTGGACTGTGAGCCTCTGTTGGGCGAGGTGGAGTTGGCGATGCGGCTGGAGGGGTGATGATGTGGCGAGGGGTTGTGTTGCGCGATGGGGTTGGCTGGACTGTCTGGCGACCCGCCGCATCGTAGCTGCTGCCCGTATGGGGATTATCCGAGAGATCCTCTGTGGTGCTTTTGGGATGGCTAGCGAGAGCTAGCTGTTACCTGAGGAGTTGGCGTTGGTCGGGGCGGAGTGAGACCGACGGTGGTTGCAGGCGGGAGCAATCGCTTCTGCCTGAGGAGATGCCGATCGTCGGGTGCGGTTGGAGATTGTACGGGGGGTGTTGAAGGGCAATGCTCTGGAGGCGGTTAGTCAGATGACGGGGCTGGCTTTGGAGGAGGTGTGGGGTTCGGTGGAGGAGGGGTGATGGTTTGTGGATGAAATAACTCGATCTTGTTTTGAGTGAGTTGGAGTCGGAGAGGCCGTGCAGGTTGGTGTTGTCAAGGCTAGCCGCTCGGAAATTGAGGCGGGGGGCGATGACTACGGGGTCGCGAAGCAGGGGCGGCGGCTTCGGTCGCGAATGAGGAAACCGAGTGAGAGATATCTTTGAAGAAGGAGGCTGGATGCATACGGATGCCGTTACAGGTGATGGCGACGCAGAGCGTCCGTTGAGGCAGCTCTACGCAGAGCGTCTACCGTGTATACACAAGTTGTTCGTCCATGCCCGAACACTCATTGATTCTCATTAAGACTGACCTATTGAAAGAGTGGTGGTGTTTCCTTCGCCCCTGAAGGGCTCTAAAAAAGGGCAGGGTAGGTTGGCTCAGAGTTGTGTATAAACCGTAGACGCAGAGCGTAGGAACGATTGTGACGACTGTGGTTGAGACATGAACTAGGCCGAGCGATCGCATCTTGAGAATCGCCGCTTCTAGCTCCACCAAGCGCGGGTCTTCGCCCAAGGGCCGATCGAATACGCCCGCCTTCATCGCCTCGACGCGATCTTCGAGCGCCACCACTGCGTCCTCTGCCGCCAGAATTTCTGACTCGAGCTGCGCGACCTTCGATTCCTGAGTTGCGATTGCCTCCGATGATGGCCATCGCTTCTCTCCCTGCCTAACGAACAAACGAATCGCTCACCGTGATTGCGAACGGCTTACAGCGAACGAGTGCTTCGACTTTCCACGGTGAATTCCCGAGAATTTAAATCGCTTGCCTCGGCAACCTTCGAGATATTTCGACAACTGCCGCAACGATTTGCGCGAGCCTCAGCCTAACGCCGATGCCACCACCGACGCGATCCGCACGCGACCTTTAAGCCCTGGCAGCTTCTGTCCTGCATGTTCGCTGCCCAGCGCCGCGATCGTCGCCATCGGAACCGGGCGGGTGGTGTCGTCGCTAACTTCCACCACGAGATGGTCGCCCGCGCGCACCGTAACGATGCCCACCAGGCCGTCGGTCTTGGCTTTGAACTGCACCGCCTGAACGCCGATCGCGCCGCGCGTTCCCAGCTTCAGCTTCGCCACCGCCAGCGGCTTGACGAAGGCCGACTTGGAGACGATCGCTACCGTCTCGTCGGTGTTCGCCACCGTCGCTCCGGCCAGTTCTTCGCTCTTCCGCAAACGCAAACCCTGGTTGCCCTGCGCCGTGCGACCCAACACCGGCACGCTTTTATCGTCGATCGTCAGCCGCAGCAGCCGACCGCCGGTAGAGGCCAACACCAGCTCTTGCCCATTGCAAACGGGTTGGGCAAGCAGAAGGCGATCGTCGTCTTTGAGCTTAATTGCTGTCAGCCCTCGCGCCGTCATGCTTTCAAGCTCCGAGAGCGCCAGTCGCTTAATCTTGCCCGACGCTGTAACCAGCAGCAGGTGGTCGGCATCGGCGGGTTCCCCGAGAACGAACTGGCACAGTACCGCATCCGGATCGCCCTGCGCTGACGGCGGCAACAGCGACACCGCCGACTCGCCGCGACTGCGCCCACTGGTCACCGGCACGTCGCCGACTTCGGTGGCGTAGGCTTTCCCGTCGCGACAAATCGAAACGAGCTGGCGATCGGTGCGGGTGTCGAAGCGTGTCACCGGAATATCGTCGCCGCTCTCCATGATGTTGGGGACTTCGGCGTTTTTGCTGCGGCTGGCGGCTTTTGCGGTCAGGCGACGCACGTAGCCGCGATAGGTGGCTTCGATCGTCGCGTCTTCAGCCTGAATCTCCAGCTCTAAGGGCATCGCAGCAGCAGGCTCGGCGTCTTTTTTATCGCTTTTAGCGCCTTTGGCACGGCCTTTTTTGGGCTTGTTGTCCGTGGCGACGGTTCCATCCACAGTGATGATGCGCGTGCGACGCGGGTCGCCGAACTGTTTCTTGAGCGATCGCAGCTCTTTCTTGAGGGCTTTTTTAAACTCGCTCTCATTGTCAAGCAGCAGGCTCAGCTGATCGCGCTCCGTCGTGAGCTGCTCGATTTCCTCGCGCAGATTTTGGCGCTCGAGTCCCGTCAAGCGGCGCATCGGCATCGCCAGCACGGCGTTGGCCTGGGCTTCGCTGAACTCAAACTCCTCGTGAAAATGCTGCTTGGCAGTCGTACCGTCGGGGGCGTTGCGGAGGATGGCGATCGCTTCGTCGAGCCTTTCCAGCATTCGCTGCAACCCGTCGAGCAAATGGAGGCGCGCTTCAACGCGCTCCAGCTCGTGGCGATATTGCCGCATTAGCGTCTCGGTGCGGAAGTCCAGGAAGTGCTGCAAGATCTGCCGCAGCGGGAGCTGGACGGGCTGGCGATCGACCAGTGCCAGGAAGATCGCGCCGAAGTTTTGTTGGAGCTGGGTTTGCTTGTAGAGCTGCGCCAAGATCTTCTGGCGGTTGGCGTCGCGCTTGAGTTCGATGACGACGCGGATACCGTCACGATCGCTCTCGTCGCGCAGGTCGGAGATGCCGACGATCTTGCCGTCGTTGACCAGCGCCGCTAGCTTCTCGAGCCAGTTGGATTTTGCGACCTGATAGGGAAATTCGGTGACGACGATCGCCTGCCTGGTCGATTTACGCTTGCGACCCACCTCAATGTTTTCAAAGTGGACGACGCCGCGCATGGTGATGCTGCCGCGTCCGCTGGTGTAGGCGTCGCGGATGCCCTTGCGCCCGATGATTTCGCCGCCGGTGGGGAAGTCGGGGCCGGGGATGATTTCAAAAAGCTTGTCGTCGGAGAGGGTCGGCCGATCGAGCAATGCGATCGCGCCATCGACAACTTCGTTCAGATTGTGCGGCGGCACATTCGTCGCCATCCCGACGGCAATACCCGAGCTGCCGTTGAGCAGCAGCGTCGGCAGTCGCGCGGGCAGCACCACCGGCTCCTGCTGCGAGTTATCGAAGTTGCCGGTAAAGTCCACTGTCGCGTCGCCGATATCCGCCAGCATGGCGTCGTTGCCGACGGGCGAGAGGCGCGTTTCGGTGTAGCGCATCGCTGCCGCCGGGTCGTTGTCGATCGAGCCGAAGTTGCCGTGACCGGCCAGCAGCGGATACCGACTGGCGAACGGCTGCACCAACCGGACGAGCGCGTCGTAAACGGCCTGATCGCCGTGGGGGTGATATTTACCGAGGACATCGCCGACGACGCGAGCGCACTTGCGATAGGGGCGATCGGGGCTCAGCCCTAGCTCGTGCATCGCGTAGAGGATGCGGCGGTGTACGGGCTTGAGGCCGTCGCGCACGTCCGGCAGCGCCCGCCCGACGATGACGCTCATCGCGTATTCCAAATAGCACTGCTGCATCTCTTCGTGCAGTGCCGTCGGAATGACGTTGCTATTCGAGAGGAAGTCGAGCTGGCTGGACATAGGAGGCGATGCCGATCTGAAGGGTGCGGAGGCGGGCGAGGTGTGTGAGACGGTCGTTGAGAACGGTAGACAGCGAAGCCTTCATCGCGCAGACTCATCTTACGATAATCGTACGAGAATCTTGCTGGTTGCGGGAGTGCCAAACGATTCGGTGGCGCGGCCGCGATCGCGGGCCGGGGCGATGCAGCTCGGAAAAGGCCAGGGCGATGGCGCGAACCCTCAAATGGCGTTAACGCTAGCATATAGGACGAATTTCGGATTGCGCAGCGCGAACTCCGTGCCGACGATTCGATCGGTGGTTCGATCGCCAGTATCGTTACTGTTGAGGTTGCCGCTGGCGAGCGTAAGGCTCGGGTGGCGTTCGCGATACGGCCTGCGAAATCTCAGTAAGGTGTTCTCGATGTCTGCTTTTCCTCTCGAGCTGCGCACGATCCCCATCGAGCCGCTCTACCCGGCGGTGGAGCCGGATATGACTCTGACGGCGGCGATATCGCTGGTGCGGACAGACTGCCGACTGGTGCTGTTTGTGGTCGAGTCGCGTGGAGATGGTGCGATCGACCTGCTCGGGATGGTGCCGCTTCTCGATTTGCTCGCGCAGATCGATTCGGGTCGGGGCGATCGGCCAGTGCGCGAGCTGGTCAAGCCCGTCGATCGCGTCGTGCGCCTTTCGGAAGTGGGCGATCTGACGGACTTGCTCGGTCGGTTCGGCGATCGCGATACGTGCGTGCCCGTTATTGGCGCGACGGGTGAGTGTCTTGGCGCGATCGACGGCTGGCAGTTGTTTGAGTGGTGGTGCGCGCAGCGCGGATCGGACGCAATCGCCCAAGGCAGCGGCAAAGCGCAACGCGAGTCGGACGCGCCGCACGCCGCCGCGCCACTCAGCAGCTACGCCCAAACTATCGATCGCCTGGAGGCCGATATCGCCAGCCGCAAGCTTTTGGAAGAAAAGCTCGCGAGCAGCTACACCCAGATGCAGGCTCTCTTCGACGTGATGCAGGACGTTGCCGCGATCGTGGCCACCACCGACGACGGCTTCGGGGTCAATATCCTCAGCGCCAGTCTCTTTGAAGACCCCGACCCGATCCGCATTGCCAGCATCAACCACACGATCGCGGCCTTTGTAGAAGCGCCAGCGACCAGCCCGCTGCACCAAAGCGTTTGGCGCGCCCTGCGGGAGGGCAAAACCACCGAATGCGCCTATGAGTTTTCGATCGACGGGCATCCCGTGTATTTCGAGGCACTGGTCTCACCGATCTTCAGCACCAGCGTTCTCTGGCTGGCCCGCGATATCACCGAGCTAAAGAATACCGAGCAGGCGCTCAAAGCTTCCCAAGGGCGATTTCGCTATCTGCTGACCTCGAATCCCGCCGTGGTTTACACCTGCTCGCCGGACGATCGCGCCCAGACGATGTTTATCGGCGACAACATTCGCGACCTACTGGGCTACCGCGTTGCTACCTGGACGGAAAACCCGGATTTTTTCTACGAGCGGCTCCACCCGGACGATCGCGGCAGTCTCGAGGCCGGATTTGCCGAAGCGCGCGCGCGCGGTCACGCCGTTCTGGAATATCGCTTTTGCCATGCCGACGGGCACTACTGCTGGCTGCGCGACGAGCTGAAGCTGGCGATCGCGGCAGACGACAACACGCCGCTGGAGTACATCGGATCGCTGACCGATATCAGCGATCGCAAGCGCGCCGAGGCTGAAGTTTTCAAGAGCCTCGAGAAGGAGCGCGAACTGAGCGACCTGAAGTCGCGCTTTGTCTCGATGGCTTCCCACGAGTTTCGTACCCCGCTGGCGATTATTCAGTCCTCGGCGCAGCTCCTGGAGCGCTACGAACTCGAGTCGAACGAAAAGCAAGAGCAGTTCGTCCAAATCCACGACTCGATCCAGCACATGAACCAGCTCCTGACTGACGTGCTGACACTGGGGCGGGCTGAGGCGGGCAAGCTGGCGTTCCAGCCGGAGCCGGTTCCGGTGATGTTTTTCTGTCAGAATCTGGTCGAGCGGCTTCGGGTGGCGCTGTCCTCGCATCAGATCGCCCTGGCCTTCGACGATCGCATCGACACCGCCACCATGTTCGATCTAGACGCCAAGCTGCTGCGTCAAATCTTGACGAACCTGGTCTCCAATGCTGTCAAATACTCGCCCGAGGCCGACAGCGTCGATCTCGAAGTGACGCTCGACGCGGATGGGTCGCTTTGCCTGCGAGTGCGCGATCGCGGTATCGGTATCCCCGCTAGCGATCTGCCTCGACTGTGCAGCTCGTTTCACCGTGCTGGCAACGTCGGTATGATTCAGGGCACTGGGCTCGGCCTCGCGATCGTCCAGCGGTGCGTCAGTTTACACGGTGGTACAATCGACTTCAAAAGTCAGGTCGATTACGGCACCAGCGCCATCGTCCGAATTCCGCATCTGCCTTAGAGCGCGTCGTCCTAATCCGCGCTGAAATCCTGAAGGTACGAGCGTTCGCGCCCGGCTCGGTAGAAAAGTCGGGGCCGTTCCCCCTGCGATGTAAGTGCTGTAGGTTTAGTTGAAAACAGTCCCCGATGGCCGCGCGTTTAGAAAGAGCGCTGCCCCTCGCTTATACATCCCTACATCGATGCTATGAAAACGATCGTCGTCATTGAAGACGAACAAGCCCTGCTCAAAAACGTCGTGCGCATCCTCAAAGCTGAGGGGTACAACAGCGTGGGCGCAGAAAACGGAAAAGCCGGAGTCGAACTCGTCCGCAGCGAGCTTCCCGACCTCGTCGTCTGCGACATTATGATGCCGGAAATGGACGGCTATCAGGTTTTAGAGGCACTGCAAGACACGCCCCAAACGGCGCTGATTCCGTTTATCTTCCTGACGGCCAAAACCGAGCGCTCCGATATGCGCCAGGGCATCGAACTCGGTGCGGACGACTACCTCACCAAGCCCTTTGAGACTGACGAGCTAATCGGCGCGATCGAGGCCAGATTCCGCAAGAGCGAGCGCGTTAAGGCCCGTATGGTCGAGCTGAACGACGAGCTGGGTCGCCTGAGACAGGTGCTCGAAGCCAAAGACGACCTGTTTGAAAGCCTGAGCGAAGAGTTGCGCCGCCCGATGTCGAACATCAACGTGGCTCTGAAAATGCTCAGCGATCGCGACACGCCGGAAACCCGCGAGCGCTACGTCAAGATTTTGCAAGAGGAGTTCGCCCGCGAGCTGGGACTGCTCGATCGCGTCTCCGAGATGAAAAAGCTGCTGACGCCGGAAAACGTCAGTCTGCTGCGCCAATTTAATATGCTCGTCCAGTGAGTTTCGGGCCTTATCGCGAACTTCGCAGGCAAGTGTGCCAAACGCCAAGGCCGTGTCGTTCGGAGACGCGCGGCCACGGTATGCTGCGCTCGGCCCCCGGCTTCGGTGCATTTGCGCGATCGCCGCTTCGATAGCGCTGCTTTTGCGCTAATTTTCAAGACAACACGACGTTTTACGCCACGATTGACCGATGAATTTGGTATCCCGCCCTTCACGACTCCGACGCAAGCTTGCGGCGGCGACTGTTTCGCTAGCCGCGATCGCGTCTGGTTTGACCGGCATCCGCGCGATCGCGGCTGACGCTCCCATCCTAGAAGTCGCTCCGTCTGTTGCCTCGCGGGTCGCTTTCCCCGAGCCGCCATCTTCCAGCAAGCCTCCCAGCAAGCCTCAATTCCGACTGCAAAAAAACGAAGACGAGCTGAACGAATTGCTCGTACTCGGGCGCGAACAGGTGGACGAAGAAGACTATGCGGGTGCGATCGACACCTACCGCCAAGCCGCCCAGCTCGACGACACCAACCCGCTGATTTTTTCGGCGATCGGCTACCTCGAATCGCTGCAAGACAATTACCCGGCGGCGATCGAGGCGTACCAGCAGGCGATCGCCCTCGACGATAGCGAAGCGCGCTTCCACTATGCCCTCGGTTATGCCCTCGCCCAAGACGGCCAGTACGCAGAGGCTGAAGCCGCCTACCAGGACACGCTCGACCTCGAGGCCGATAATATCAACGCCCTGCTCGGCCTCGGCGCGACCCGGTTTCGCCAGGAGCGCTATGCCGAGGCTCTCGAAGCCTACGAGCGCGCTGGCGAACTTTCGCCAAACAGTCTGAACATTGACGGGTTTATAGGCTCGACGCTGCTCCAACTCGGTCGATTTGAAGAGGCGATCGAGAACTTCGAGCGGGTTACGACTCGCACGCCCAACGATCTCAACGCCCAGATCAATCTCGGGACGGCACTGCTCAATGTCGGACGCGACGAAGAAGCCTTCGAGGCATTCGATCGCGCCGAGCGCCTCAACTCCGATGACGGCCAGCTCCTCTACGACCTGGGCCAGCTCCTCGGCGAGCGCGGCGACACCGAGCGCGCCAAGCGCTACTACCGCCGCGCCTCAAATCTAGACAACGACGGCGCACTCCAGCTCGACATCGGGCGCGCCCTACTGGACGCCGACGACTCGCTCTATGCCGTCTTGGCCCTGCGCGCGGCGATCGGGCTGATTCCCGACGAGCCCGAAGCCCACATTGCCCTCTCCGAAGCCCTGCGCGCCCAGAGCCGTACCGATGAAGCGATCGCCGAGCTAGAACAGGCCCGCGACCTGTACGATGCTCGCGGAAATGCCGAAAAGGTCGAAGAACTGACTGCGGCGATCGCCGACCTCGACTCGTTGTAGTCGCGGCCCTGGCGCTCTGGTCGCACCGACGACGAGTCGGTTGCGCCTCTCGTCTTCAAATTCGTCTCTCATGTCCTTCACCGCTGCCGATCGCAGCGGAAATTGCCCATGCCCACTACCGTCGTGACTGGCGCTGCCGGATTTATCGGCTCGCATCTCGTAGACGCCCTGCTCCAGCGCGGCGATACGGTGATCGGAATCGATGAGTTCAACGACTACTACGACCCGCAAGTCAAGCGCGCCAACCTCGCGGCACACCTCGACTGCGATCGCTTCCGGCTCGTAGAAGGCAGCCTAAGCGCGATTGACTTGCCCGCCCTGCTCGACGGCGTTTCGCTAATTTTCCATCAGGCTGCCCAGGCTGGAGTCCGGGCAAGCTGGGGCAGTAGTTTCGAGCTGTACACCGAGCGCAATATCGCGGCAACCCAGATGCTCCTGGAGGCCGTCAAAGCGTCCGACAGCCTGGAGCGTTTCGTTTACGCCTCCTCTTCTTCGGTCTACGGCAACGCCGCCGCTTTCCCGACATCGGAGGCCGTCTTGCCCTGCCCCGTCTCGCCCTATGGCGTCACCAAGCTGGCCGCCGAGCACCTCTGCCACCTGTATCACACCAATTACGGCGTCCCCACTGCCGCGCTGCGCTACTTCACGGTCTACGGTCCGCGCCAGCGCCCCGATATGGCCTTTCATAAGTTCTTCAAAGCTATCCTGCGCGATGAGGCTATCCCGCTCTACGGCGACGGCCTGCAAACCCGCGATTTTACTTTCGTCAGCGACGCGATCGCCGCGAACCTTGCCGCTGCGTCGCGCCCGGAGGCGATCGGGCAGGCGTTCAATATCGGCGGCGGCAGCCGTGTCGTGCTTAAAGACGTAATCGCCATGATGGAAAAAATCGTCGATCGACCGGTAAACATCGACTGGCTCGACCCTTCGCGCGGCGATGCGCGCCACACCAGCGCCGATGCGACGAAGGCGCGATCGATCCTCGGTTACGCGCCCGAAGTCAGCCTCGAAGCAGGACTACGCCAAGAATGGGAGTGGATTCAAACGGTGTACGTCTGAGTCGTTTTGCTTGGAAGACAGGCAATCCGTAAAATCTCGGTTGCGGTCGGCACGAGACTAAAGTAGCGTCCGCAGATCGAGCTGATAGAATACCTGAGTCGTTTTTGCGAGCGAGTTTAGTCTTTGAGCCCTACCACCAACACGACCGAAAAGGTCGATACTTTTCTGCAAGAACTCGCTGCGATTCAGCAGTCGGGCTCAAAGCGCATTGCAGTTCTCGGCTCGCGCCACGTTCCAATCACACACCAGAAGCTGATCGAAATGATGAGCTACGCGCTCGTCCTCAGCGGTAACCGTCTGATTACGTCCGGTGCGACGGGGACGAATTCGGCGGTGATTCGCGGGGCGATGCAGGCCGATGCCAATCAACTGACGGTGATCTTGCCGCAGAGTCTCGATCGGCAATCGGACGAGTCGCAGTCGCAGCTCGAGAGCGTGATGCATCTGGTGGAGCATCCGGAGCGCGACGATTTATCGCTGGCGGAGTCGAGTGCGCTGTGCAACTCGGAGATTATCGAGCGCTGCCAGCAGCTGATCTGCTTTGCATTTCACGATAGTCGCACGCTCCTAGAGACGGCACGCGAGGCTGAAGAGCTGCGCAAAATCGTGACGCTGTTCTATTTCGATTAACTGCCCCGAAAAGTTATCTCCTGTAGGGGCGTCACGGCAGTGCGCCCGCGATATTCTCGCGCTCCCAACACATCTGGGCGCATGGCCATGCGCCCCTATCCATGCCGGGTGCGTCGGTTGGCCGAACCGAGCTCAGGCGAGCGATCGAGTACATTGACGGTAGGTACGCACCTGCCGTTTTTTGTTGGTTGAGCTGAATTTATTCAATGTCCGATCGCGTTCCACCCCAATCGCTCGACTCATCGCTCGACCCTTCACTCGCCAGCGGCGACGAACTCGACGCAACGCTCTACAGCTTCAGCGATATCCAGGCCGACCTCAACTACCGCCAAGCGCGCCAGACCCTGCGCGACCTCGTGGCGAAACTCGACCTGAGCGATCGCGAGCGCATCGGACTCGAAGCGGAAATTGACGGCCTCGAGCGCACCCTAGAAAAGCTCGAAAGCGCGACGGTGCAGCTCGCGGTGTTCGGCATGGTCGGGCGCGGCAAGTCGTCGCTGCTCAATGCATTGGTCGGACGATCGATTTTCGAGACCGGCCCGCTTCACGGTGTGACGCAAGCGACCCAGCGCGTCGAGTGGCGACCGCAGATCGATCTTCAAGACGGCGAAGACGATACGGTTCGCGTGTCGCTGCCGGGATTGGGGCAGTCGCGCATCGAGCTGGTCGATACGCCCGGTCTGGACGAAATCGACGGGAGCGATCGCGCCGAGCTGGCACAACGCATCGCCCGCCAGTCCGATCTGGTGCTGTTCGCGATCTCCGGCGATCTGACTCAGCTTGAATTCGACGCGCTCTCGGATATTCGCGAGGCAGGCAAGCCGATTTTGCTGGTGTTTAACAAAATCGATCGCTATCCGGAGGCCGATCGCGAGGCGATTTACGCCCAAGTGCGCGATCGTCGCGTGCGCGATCTGCTCTCGCCCGATCGCATCGTCATGACTGCCGCCTCGCCGCTGGTTGCCCGCGCCGTCACCCGCGAGGACGGCAGTACCGGCGTCGAGCGACAGCCGGGAACGCCCCAGGTGGACGAACTCAAGCTCAAGATTCTCGACATCCTGCACCGCGAAGGCAAGTCGCTGGTGGCGCTCAATAGTTTGCTGTTTGCCGACAGCGCTAACGATCGCCTGGTGCGACGCAAAATGCAGCTTCGCGATCGCGCTGCCGAAAATACGATCTGGCAGGCGACCTTCGGCAAGTCCCTCGCGATCGCGCTCAATCCCGTGACAGTACTGGATTTGGTCGGCGCGGCGGCCTTCGATATTACGATGCTGGTCTCGCTATCGCGGCTCTACGGCATCCCACTGACCGAGACCGGCGCGCTGGATTTACTCAAGACGATTGCCCTGGGGATGGGCGGTATCAGCGCCAGCAGCTTGCTCGCTACGGCGGGGCTGAGCGGTCTAAAGGGCGTTCTGGGCGCGGCGGTTCCGGTGACGGGGGGACTGTCGATCGGGGGATATCTATCGGTCGCGATCGCCCAGGCCAGCGCGGCGGGCATTGCGACTTACGCGATCGGACGGTCGGCGAAGCGTTACTTCGAGAACGGCGCATCCTGGGGTGAAGCGGGACCGAAAGTGGCGATCGAGCGCATCATCGACAGCCTCGACGAAGACTCGATTTTGGCGCGAATCAAAGACGAGCTGCGCGCCAAACTGGGCACTGCGGACGCCGGGGACAGTCCTCGCTAGCCCTGCCGAGCATCCAGAAGTTGCGGACTTTCCCGAACGATCTGGCCCACGTTCGCCCGTGCGGTAATTTCGTACGTGTTTACATTCCCAAGATGGCAATCGGGTTATACGATGAGTCGGACTTCTGGCGATCGGGGTGGCGCATTCGTCGATCTCCAGGGCAAAGACTTTCAAGCTTGAGAGGCAGATCGCAATGGCGGATAAGGTTAGAGTTGGCGTCGTCGGCGCGTCGGGATACGGCGGTATCCAGCTCGTACGGCTGTTGCTCGAACACCCCAACGCCGAGGTGACCTATCTCGGCGGTAACAGCAGCGCGGGTCAGAACTACACCGAGCTGTATCCCCATCTGCAAGATCGCGTCGATCTGACGATCGAGCCCGTCGAAGCCGAGGCGATCGCGGCAAAAACTGACGTGGTCTTCCTGTCGCTGCCCAACAACCTGGCCTACAAAATTGCGCCCGCCCTGCTCGACGCGGGTTGTAAAGTTCTCGATCTGTCGGCGGACTTCCGCTTCTTCGATCTCGAGACGTACCGCACCTGGTACGGCACCGATCGCGACGATACCGAAGTCGCCAGCAAAGCCGTCTACGGCCTACCGGAGCTGTACCGCGATCGTATCAAAACCGCCTCGCTCGTCGGCTGTCCCGGCTGCTACCCCACTGCGAGCCTGCTGGCGATCGCGCCGTTGCTCAAGCAGGGTCTGATTCTGCCGGAGACGCTGGTGATCGACGCCAAGTCCGGCACGTCCGGCGGTGGTCGTCAGGCGAAAGTGCCGATGCTGCTGGCCGAAGCGTCCGGCTCGTTCGGTGCGTACGGCGTCGCCGGTCGCCACCGCCACACCCCGGAAATCGAGCAAATCTGCTCGGATCTGGCCGGTAGCGAAGTGCTGGTGCAGTTTACGCCCCACCTCGTACCGATGGTGCGCGGTATCCTCTCGACGGTGTACGCAACGCTGCGCGATCCGGGTCTGGTGAGTGAAGATCTGGCGACGATTTACAGCGCCTTTTATCGCAACTCGCCGTGGGTGTGCGTTCTGCCCGCCGGGACGTATCCGCAGACGAAGTGGGCGTGCGGCTCGAATGCCGATTACATCAGCGTCGAGGTGGATTCGCGCACGGGTCGGGTAATCGTGCTGTCGGCGATCGACAACTTGCTCAAGGGTCAGGCCGGTCAGGCGGTGCAGTGCATGAACTTGATGTGCGGCTTCGATGAAACCGAGGGGCTGCCGTCGTTGGGCTTCTATCCCTAAACCCGTAATCGCAAATACCGTTCCCGCGCTCTGCGTGGGCAACGCAAGCCCTAGACGCTCTGCGTCGCGAGCGTGGACGGGACGCAGAGCGTCCGCAGAGGCATTCCTACGCAGAGCGCAGGAACGATACTCGTCAGATTTTTTGGACGAGTCCGACTTCTGGGTTTGCTAGAGTGGAATTAAGTATTTCGTATCGTTAAGACCGTGAAAGCGGGTCGAATGCAGCCGTGAACCAGATGCCAGCACGCCGGATCGCCAAAAAACTCACAGCCCTCGCGATCGGGCTGAGTGCAATTGCCGCCCCCACCGCCGCGATCGCCCAAGAATACGCCGGATGCTTCTGGATCGACGATCGCGGCAAACGCATCGACCTGAGCGAATTTTGCCCGCAGCCGCTTCCCGACGCTGAAGGCACTGCCGCCGCTCCCAACTCCCCGATGGGCTTGCCGCCGATCGCTAGCGATAGCAGCAGCAACACGATCGTCGTGCCGATCGTCCGTCGCGATGCCGGAATTCCCGTCGTTTCCGTGCTGTTCGACGGTCAGCCCTACGACATGCTGCTCGACACCGGCGCGAGCGTTGTCGTCCTGCCCGGACGGGTTGCGCGCGAGCTGGGGATTCAGGCGACCGGCTCGATGCTCGTCAGCACCGCCAGCGCGGCTCGCGTCGAGTTCGGCGTCTCGCAGGTAGCGAGCGTGCAGCTCGGTTCGCTGGTGATGAATGATCTCGACGTGGCGATCGCCGGGGACAACGCCCTCGATATCGGTCTGCTCGGCCAGAATTTCTACAGCGACTACGACCTGACCGTGCGCCAAGACACGATCGAGCTGACGCGCCGTACGGGGATGTAGCGTCCGATGGTGGCATTCGTGCGCGGAATGCGGGAACGCTGGCAGGCGACGCCGACGCCGCGACGCTGGATTATCGGCGCGGTGGCTGTGGGCTGCGTCGTTGCGGTCGGGGTTGCGCGCAACTTCTCCGGTCGGGGCAGCGTGCAAGTCGACGAACTCGAAGCGCTGACCGTGGTGGCAGATGTGGCGGACATCACCGTGCAGGTGGAGACCACCGGCGAAGTGCAGCCGATCGAGCGAGTTAACCTGAGTCCGAAGACCCAAGGACGCCTCGATCGCATCTTCGTCGAGCAGGGCGATCGCGTCGAGCAAGGCCAAGTCATCGCCGAGATGGAAAACCGCGAGCTGGTGGCGCAGTACGATCGCGCCGTTGCCAGCCTGGAGCGCGCCCGCGCTGGTCTGCGCGAACTGCAAAACGGCACGCGCCCGGAAGAACTCGCCCAGGGCCGCGCCCGCGTCGATCGCGCCACCGCCAACCGCGATCGTGCCACCGCCGCCCTCGACGAACTGCTCGCCGGAAGCCGCCGCGAAGACCTGCGTGAAGCCGAAGCCGCCCTGACCCGCAGCGAAAGTGCCGTGGTCGAAGCCGAGTCGCGCCTGTCGCTGGCCGAGATCGACCTAGAACGCGATCGTCAGCTCGAAGCCGACGGCGCGATCTCCCGCCGCGAACTCGACACCAGCCTCGACGAACTGCGCCGCGCCCAGGCCGGACTCGACAGCACGATCGCCGCCCGCAGCGAAGCTCGTCAGCGCCGCGATCGCCTTGCCAACGGTGCGCGACCGGAAGAGGTCGATCGCGCCGAAGCCGACCTCGACGCCGCCGAAGCCGACTTGGCCGAAGCCCGCCAGCAGCTCGCCCAACTCAAAAATGGCGCGCGCCCGGAAGAGGTCGATCGCGCCGAAGCCGACGTTCTCGACGCCCAGGGCAACGTGGACTTCTATGCCGCTCAGCTCGACGACACCAAGGTGCGCGCGCCCTTCTCCGGTGTTGTCGTCCAGCGCTACGCCGATCCCGGCGCGTTCGTGACGCCCGCCACTTCTGCCTCGACGGCCAGCTCTGCCACCTCGACCTCGATCGTCGCCCTGGCGCGTGGTCTGGAGATCCTGGCGAAAGTCCCCGAAGTGGATATCGATCGCATTTACCGAGGCCAAGCGGTCGAAGTCGTCGCCGATGCCCACCCCGACGATCGCTTTGAGGCGGAGGTAAAACTGATCGCACCCGAGGCCGTCCGCGAGCAGAACGTGACGCTATTTCAGGTGCGGCTGGAAATCCTCAGCGGCCTGGAGCGGCTGCAATCCGGAATGAATGCCGACCTGACGTTCCAAAGCGATCGCCTCGAGGACGTCCTGGTGGTTCCCACCGTGGCGGTCGTCACCGATCGCGGCCAGTCCGGCGTTTTGGTTCCCGACGCGCGCGGCCGCGCCAAATTCCGCCCGGTGACGGTCGGCCCTAGCGTCGGCAGCCAGGTGCAGGTACTCGATGGGCTCGATGCGGGCGAGCGCGTCTTTATCGGCCTGCCGGAAGGGCAAGATCTCGATGATATCCTCGGCGGGCTCGATGACGACTAGCGCTCGAATGTCAGATGACGGCTACGTTATCGTCTGTCCGGGCTTCCACGCGCCGGAGCTAACCGATCGCGCGATCGCTGCTCTCGATTTGCCCCTAACCCTAAACGTTATTGCGATCCCCGAGCGTATCTGGCCGTCCGATCCCGTTGGAATCGCGGGCTACCTCGAGACGCAGATCCCGCCGGAGTGCCGCACGAGCCCCGTCAGCTTTCTCGCCTTCAGCGCCGGAACCGTCGGTGCGCTCGGAGCCGCCCTGCTTTGGCGATCGCCGATCCGTACGATCGTTCTCTGCGACGGCTGGGGCGTACCGGTGCTGCCGCTACTGGAAGGTCGATCGCCCGCACCCATATCT
This sequence comes from uncultured cyanobacterium, assembly GCA_937899645.1. GTDB lineage: Bacteria > Cyanobacteriota > Cyanobacteriia > Cyanobacteriales > Geitlerinemataceae > RDYZ01. Next base: position 71,173 of record CALCCD010000049.1, read on the forward strand.
GCACCGACATCTGCACCGACAGTCCACCGCCTCAGCCACGATCGCTGGACGCACGACACCTGGGGGCGAATGGGAATCGCCACCCCCAGCTTCTGTGCCGAGCCTGCCGTCGAGCATCTCGAACTCTGGGGCGAGGTCGATCGCGTTACCGGCCACGCCTTCGATCTCGCAGGCTGCCCAACGGGCGAAACCACCGCCAAAGACTACATTCGCCGGAGCCTCGGCCTCGGTTAGGCAGAGATTCCGGCGAATTAATAGAGCATTGCGGGGAAACTACTGCTCGGGTTGTCGCGAAAACCCGGTTTCTGGAGAAGCTGTGGCGATATTGGATGCTAGGCCAGCGCCAGCGACTCAGTCGTCTCGCGGTCGGTCTCGGTTTGCGGTGTTATCGTCGCGAATACCTCGCAAGCATTGTTCGGGCTCTCGTGCAGCTTGATGCGTTGGAGCGCCACGCCGATACTCGGCAGCTCGGCTTGCAGGATGTTGCGGATGTGCAGTGCGATATTCTCCGCTGTCGGCACCGTCGTCGCGAAATGCTCGATATCTTTGTTGAGGAAGCGGTGGTCGAACAGATCGATTACGCGAACGCGCAGCAGATCGTTCAGCACACCGAGATCGACGATCGTCCCGACGCGATCGTCGACTTCGCCCGTCACCGTCACCTCCAGCTTGTAGTCGTGACCGTGGCCGTTGGGGCGCGCGCACTTGCCATAGACTTTACTGTTCGTGGCGGGGTCGAGGTCGGGACGCGCGAGGCGGTGGGCGGCGCTGAAGTTCATCGTCACGGTCAGGCTTGCATGCATGGCTAAGCGAGGGAATCTCGTCAACGAGATGGCGAATGTCTGTAACAAAATCTTTCAAAAATTATACCGCGCGACTCGAGACTCCAGAGCGGCCCGCCACAGAAACACTCGAGCTTTGTCTTATTTCCTGTTACGCTCGGCACTACTACACGTTCGAGAACCGGAAAAGACGAATTCACCTCGATCTAACAGTCCGACTCAGCCGTCAAGAAAGGTGGAGATACGACTCTGAAGATTGAATTCGCCCCCAATGTAGAGGGTCTGAGCAACTGCTTCGATGGCTACCAATGACACCAGAACTGCGAAAATCCTAGAAACGAGAATTTGCGGCGCGACTACAGCTCCAGCCGCCAGCGCGAAATCGCCCCCAGCCGATCGCCGCCGAATAGCGCCGACCCGTCTGGCGAAAACGTCATCGTCGTAATGTCGCGCGCCAGCACCGACTGGACGATCTGGTTGCGCTCCACCGACCACAGTTCGATCGTGTCTGACTTGGCGGGCTGCGATACCGCTAGGTAGCGCCCGTCCGGACTCAACGCGATCGCGATCGGCGCGTCCGGCTCTAGATCGAGCGTCGCCAGAGTGTCGCCCGTCTCGAGATCCCAAATCGCGATCGCCTCGCCGAGAGTCGCCAGTCGCCGCCCGTCGGCGCTAAAGCTGGCCTGCCGCACGGTGGCGGTGTCGATCGCCCGGTACACCGCGATCGACGGGTCGAGCTGCCACACTGTCGCGCCGAGGCTGGGCGCTTGGCCGAACGCCAGCATTCCCTGGGCGTCGGTGACGATCGCTTGGAGGCCGGCGGCAAGGCTACGCTTATTGGTTTGCTTGAGCCGCTCGGTCTCCCAGTCCACCAGTTCGCGATCGGTCGCGCCCACCAGCCGCCGCCCGTCGGTCGAAAAGCTCAGCGCCTTGACGGTGGCCGGGCTCGTGCCGATCGGTTCGTCGTAAAGCCGGTCGTCGCTCGTGCCGTTCCAGACGCGGACGATGCCGTTGTCGCTGCTGCTCGCAAAGCGACCGTCTGTCGGCGCAACGGCAATCGCGGTGACGGGCGCAGTGTGGCCGTAGTAGCGATCGGTCAGCGCCAGGATCGGCTCGTCGGTTGCGCTGGCTTCGCGGGCGGTGTCGGCCACCGGTGTCGGGGCAATATTCGGGATGGCGATCGCGGGCGATCGCGACAGCTCGGCGCGTCGCTCGGCATACTGGATGCCGTACACGGCCGCAAACACCGCTACCACGATCGCCACCCCTGCCAGCATATCGAAGCGGTAGCGCCAGAGGTCGGTCCACAGCGCGATCGGGGGCGTGTAGGGCTGCGGGGCGATTCTGCCGGTGGTGGCAGGCGGCGTCGGGGCGGTGGTGGTGCGGGGAGATCGCACCGGACGTGCAAAGGCGATCGTCCGGGCGGCAGGCGACGAGGCCACCACGCGAGCGCGGCGCTTCGGTTTGGGTTTATCTTTCCAGCGCTGGGCGTCGGCGATCTTTTGCGGGAAAGGATCGCGCCCGCCCAGCTTTTGGGTACGGACGCACCAAGGGCAGCGATCGAGGCTGTCGTCGTAGCGGTGTTGGGTGTTGCGATCGCAGGTGACGAGGTGATTTTCGGCGTCGTCAAGGGCGTGAATCCAGGTTTGGGCGTCGGGGCGGGCATCGGGCTGGGGGGCGTCGAAGCAGCGTACGAACAGGCGCTGTAGACGCGGCGCGATGCTAGCAAAATCCGGCGCGATCGGCGTCGGTTCGTAGGGCACGCGCTGGCGGCGGCTGTAGAGAAAATGCCCGGCGGCGATGCGCTCGGCGATGCTCGGCGGGTCGCCTTCGCCCCGAAACACCCCGGCAAACGGGTGCGTGCCTTCCATCAATAATTGAAAAATCGCCACCGCCAGCCCAAAGCAATCCTGGGCGGGCGTGCGCGTCACTTCTCGCAGCGACTGGCCCTGTAGTTCCGGTGGCGTAAATTCGGGCTTGCCCACCGGGCAGCGGTAAGTGGCTTGGCGCGATCGGTCGTAAATCTGGAACGAGTCGGTGTCTACCAGCGACACCAGGGCGCGACTGTTGACGAGAATATTCGACTCGTTAACATCGCCGACTACGTGGCCGCTGGCGTGCAGGCTGGCAAAAGCGGCGGCCAGGTTGCGAGCGGTGCGGTGGAGATAAAGGTAGTTAAAGAGCGGGACGCGATCGCGTCGGTTCTTCGGCGTCCAGACCGTATGCAGCGGCAGCATATCCCGAACGCGCGGCATCAAAAAGCCCACCGCCTGCCGATTCTGCCAAAGCAGATCCCCCGGCCACGCGATCGACACGTGCCCCAGGCTCTCGGTTGGGTCGGTGGGCGGGTCGGCCACCATCGCCACTAGCTTCAGCGCCATCTCCCGCGTCGGCTTGTGGTAAATCTTAGCGACGCAGTCCGTACCGAGCACATCAAATACGACACCCTCGCCGCCGTCGCCGATGCGCGGGCCGAGGGTGATGTGCTGTCCGTTGCTGTGGCGCTGGAGTTTCACGGATGGGCCGAGTGCGGGCGGTGTGCGGGCGTGCAGCTTTTAGCTTACACAACCCGCGACCTCGCGATTCGGAACTAAACGGCAGCCGAGTCGCGCGCGGCAGCCGCCTCGTCGGGGTGGATGCCCAAACGAGTTAGGTTGATGCGGTTTTTGCTGTCGATCTCGCGCACCTTGACGACGATTTCATCGCCCACCGACAGTTCGTCTTCCACCTTGCCGATGCGGTAGTCCGCCACCTGCGAGATGTGAACCATGCCCTCTTTTCCGGGCAGGATCTCAACGAACGCGCCGATCGGAATGATCCGCGTCACGCGACCGAGGAAGACTTCGCTGGACTTCACCTGGCGGGTCATACCGGAGATAATCCGCATGGCGCGGTCGGCCCCGTCGCTGTCTTTACCCGACACCGTGACGGTTCCGTCGTCTTCGATGTCGATTTTACAGCCGGTTTGCTCGGTAATGCCCTTGATGGTTTTGCCGCCGGGGCCGATCACCAGGCCGATCAGATCTTGGGGGATCTTCAGCGTCATCAGGCGCGGCGCGTACTTGGAGATTTCCGCGTTCGGCTCGGCGATCGCGCCGACCATTTTCTCCAGGATATGCAGACGAGCGGGCAGCGCTTGATGGATCGCCTTGGCAATCGTCTCTAGCGACAGACCCGTAATCTTCATATCCATCTGGAGGGCGGTGATACCATCACTGGTTCCCGCCACCTTGAAGTCCATATCGCCGAGGAAATCCTCGAGACCCTGGATGTCCGTCAGGATGCGAACTTCGTCGCCTTCTTTGATCAGGCCCATTGCCGCACCGCTGACGGGCTTGGCGATCGGCACGCCCGCGTGCATCAGTGCCAGCGTCGAGCCGCACACCGACCCCATCGAGGTCGAACCGTTGGAGGAGAGCACCTCGGACACGACGCGAATCGTGTAGGGGAACTCCTCTTTGGAGGGCAGCACCGGCAGCAGCGCGCGCTCGGCTAGCGCACCGTGGCCGATTTCGCGGCGACCGGGCGAGCGGATCGGACGCGTCTCACCCACCGAGTAAGGCGGGAAGTTGTAGTGATGAAGGTAGCGCTTCTCGCTCTGGGGATTGAGGTCGTCGAGTTCCTGAGCGTCTCCGGGCGTACCGAGGGTCGCCAGCGACAGCACTTGGGTAAGGCCGCGATTGAACAAGCCGCTGCCGTGAACGCGGGTGGGTAGGATGCCGATGCCGCAGGAAATCGGGCGCACTTCGTCGAGCTTGCGACCGTCCACGCGCACGTTATCTTCGATCACCTGTTGGCGCATCAGCTTTTTGGTGATGCCTTTGTACGTGCTGCCCAGCACTTTGCCGTTTTCAGCGACGGTGACGCGCACCGGGTCGCCTTCCTTCAGGCCCTCGATCGCCTCGGCGATTTCGGCCTTGATAGCGTCGAGCGCTTCGTCGCGTCCGGCTTTGTCCAGCTCGAAATTCTTGAGGACGGCCTTGACTTTCTTCGTTGCGGCCTTGCTGATGTAAGTCTCCAGGGTCGAATCGACTTCCGGCGGTTCGGCGGTGGCCAGCGCGATGCCCAGCTCGGCCATCACCTCTTCCTGAGCGGCGATCAGGTCGCAGGCGGCTTCGTAGCCGAAGTCGATCGCCTCGACGATGTCTTGCTCCGGCAGGCAGTTCGCCCCGGCTTCGACCATCACGACGCCGTTCTTGGTTCCGGCGACGACGAGATCGAGCTCGCCATCGCGAATCTCGTCGTGGGTGGGGTTGATGATAAAGTCATCGCCGACCAAGCCGACACGCACGGCAGCCATCGGGCCGTTGAACGGAATGCCCGCCAGGATCGTCGCGATCGACGCGCCGGTTACAGCGAGGACATCGGGCGGAACGAATTCGTCTACCGACAGAGTCGTCGCGACAATTTGGATATCATCGCGCAGATGTTGCGGGAACAAGGGCCGCATCGGACGGTCGATAAGGCGGCTCGTCAGCGTCACCTTGTCCGGCGGACGGCCTTCGCGTCTGAGGAAACCACCGGGTATCTTTCCTCCAGCGTACATGCGCTCCTCGTAGTTCACGAGCAGAGGCAGGAAATCGATTCCTTCACGTCCAGACGACTGCGTCGCCGTAACCAGAACTGCCGTATCTCCCGACTCTACCAAGACGGAGCCACCCGCTTGCGGCGCAAGCAAACCGACCTTCAGTCGAATATCCCGTCCGTCGAAGGATATTGACTTTTCCATTTCTTTCATGCAGGACTGCTATCCTTACGATTTTATTGACTTCTACTAGTTCGATTGCGTCCCATCCTAACACTTGAGCGATAGGCCGCAATTTCGGGGATCGCTCTCCCATCCAGGCGATCTTCTACACCGACTCCAAGTCGATCCCGAACTTATCGCAACTCCAAAGAAGTGTAAGTGCAGCGCCTCCGCGTGTTGCTTCGTGCTACGTCGCGATGCTTCGCTTTCTCCCGACCTGTCGTGTCGCGTCTGCGTTGTTCTGCGGAACATCGACCCGGCCCGCACGTCGCGATTAGCGGCTGCTCTCGTTGACGCTACATCCGAATCCGAATCCCTCGTTCGCCCTCGATTTATGGAAAACTTTTCGCCGCTTCCCGAGTCCGTCCTCGTTACCCTCGTTATCGACGGCACGCCGCTGAACATCGAAATCGAAGGCCCGAATGCCCCCAACACCGGTGGAAACTTCGTCGATTTAGTCGAGAAGGGGTTTTACGACGGCATTGTTTTTCATCGCGTCGTCGATAACTTTGTCATCCAGGCGGGCGACCCCACCAGCCTCAGCGAAGGCACGGCGGCGAAAGAGCCCGTCACGCGCACGATTCCGCTAGAAATCCGCGAGTCTACTAGCGGCCAGTTCGCCTTTGGCTTTACCTTCGCCCAGGCTGGTATTCCCGACGCCGTGCCGACGTTGCAAAATACGCGCGGCACGATCGCGATGGCCCGCAGCGGCAACCCTAACGACCCGGCCAACGACACCCCCAACACGGCCTCGACGCAGTTCTATATCAACCTCAGCGACGCCAACACCTTCCTCGATGGCAACTACGCCGTTTTCGGTCGGGTGCAGTCGAACGTCGATTTCATCGATACGGTGCGCCAGGGCGAATCGATCGTTACCGGCGCGCGCGTCACCAACGGTACGGTTCCCAGCCGCACGTCGGGCTTTATGACGAGCGACGCACTGAACTTCTTTGCCAACCAAATCGGGCGCGCCACGCTCAATATCAGCTTCCAGACCTTTAGCCAGGAAGGTGACACCCTGGCGCTAACGCCCGAGCTGAGCGGCCAGAACCCGACGGGATTTTTGACCTTTGGCGGCAACGACACTGTGACGGGCTCATCGATTAACGACGTGATCTACACCGGCCGGGGGGCCGACTCGGTGACGGGCGGCGGGGGCAGCGACCTGATCCGTGGCGGGCGCGACAACGACACGCTCTCTGGCGAGTCGGGCAACGACATCATCCACGGCAACCTGGGCGACGACGTACTGACCGGTGGCAGCGACAACGACTTTATTCGCGGCGGGCGCGGCAACGACTCGATCTTCGGCGGAGCGGGCAATGACTTCCTGGTGGGCGATCGCGACACCGACACCCTCACGGGCGGCACGGGCGCAGACACCTTTATCCTGCGGACGGCCAGCGACCTGAGTACCGACGCCAGTGTGGTGGACACGATCGCGGACTTCTCCAGCGCCGAGGGCGATCGCATTGTTATCTCTGGCGAAGTCGATGCCAGCACAGTCAGCTTCGTTGCGTCGGGAGCGGACGCGCTGGTGCAAATTGCGGGCGTGGGCTTCGTCGGGCGCGTCGCGAACGGCGCGTCGCTGGCACTGTCGAACTCCGTGACGGTGGTGGGAAGCGGCGATCTGGGCGTTAGCTTCGGCTAGCAGATTGTCACGCGCTCGACCTCGGTGACACAATGCAGGCACAGCCATTCTCGCCAGAACCGGAACCCGCATGACGTCCAATCGCCCGACTGCTGATTCTTCCCTCGACCTCCAGCCCTGGCTGGCGGAAATCGACGCGCTCAAGCAGCAGGTCGCAACGGCCAAACAGGACGCCGATGCCGCGCGGGAAAGCGCCGATCGCTGGCGGCAGCTCTACACTCGAGAAGCCGAGCAGCGCCGCCGCAATCTAGACGAAGCTCAGCAAACAGTCGAACGCCTCCAGTCCGAGCTAGCGCAGTTCGTCGATGTCGGGCGAGCGCCGCGCGAGGCCAGCCAGCTCTCTGCGGAACTGCCCGACCTTACGGCGGAAGAACTCCGCGATCGGCTCGTTGCGGCGCTCGATCGTGTCGAGACGCTGACCCAGCGTCTCGCAGCGCTGGAAACCAACCTGCAACTCGAGCGCGCCGAGCACGCGAAAACCCGCAGCGACTTGACAGCAGCACTCGGCGACACCGTCGAAGTGTTCGCCCGCGCCAAGGAAAAACTGGCACAGACGTCAGCGCTGCCGCCACAGCTCGATCGCAAATAAACCGTGTAGATTGTGAGACTTCACGGTGTTCCTCCCTCCGGATTCACTGGAGATTTGCGAGTACTTCACAAGCATTCGTTTTTCTCCCCGAGACTTTCCGAACGGGCGAGACCATTTCCAGGGCGAAGTTCGTCGCCCTCGACCTTAAATACTCCAAATACTTCAGGCACTAGAGCATGCTGAAAGTTATCGTCGGACACAGCGAAGATCCCGACTCACGAGAAGCGATCGAAGAGGTGCTAGAGCAATGTCTCGAAGAGCTTGACGATCTCAAGCCCCAAGCCGGCCTCTTATTCGCCGCCATTGATTTTGATTACGCCGTGCTCCTCGACGAAATCAATCGAGCCTTTCCCGGAATAGACTTGATTGGCTGTACGACCGACGCAGAAATTTCTTCGGTTTTGGGCTTCCAGCAAAACTCTATCTCCCTGACGTTATTCATCTCCGACTCAATTCAGATCCATGCGGGGATAGGGCTCGATACTCAAGAAAACGTGTGCCGCGCCGCCCGACAAGCTGTGGCACAAGCTACGGAAAATACCACCCAAGCACCGAAGCTTTGTATCGCTTTGCCAGTGAGCTATGTCGCGAAAGAGTCCGTCGTTAGTGGCGAAGAAGTTCTAGCAGGTCTCGATACCGCACTTGGATCGCACGTACCGATCGTGGGAGGGGCGGCTGGCGATCGAGCGCGTTTCCAAAAGACATATCAATTTTTCGGCACGCAAGTTTATACCAATGCTTTACCCGTCTTGATCTTTTCTGGCGAACTTCTATTGTCCTACGGCACGGGATGCGGCTGGGAACCCATGGGTCGTAAATCTCTCATTACGAAATCCTGCGGCAATGTCCTGTATGAAATCGAAGGAATGTCTGCAATTGATTTTTACAAACAGTACCTCGGCGATCGAGTCCCAGGAAAGGACAATCCACTTGCCGTCTATGTTGGCGATAGCGATCGGTATTATCTCCGAGTTCCCAACTTCCAAAATACTGAAGACGGCAGTATTTCTTTTTTGGGAGATATCCCCGAACAGTCTTTTGTTCAATTAACAGGAGTTAGCCGAAATCAAATCATCGAATCTTCTAGAAAATCATTTGAAATGGCTCGAAAGCGATACCCGGGAGCGCGCCCTGATGCGCTCTTGATTTTCTCTTGCTGTGCCCGCCGCTGGCGTCTGGGAACACGTGCGAAAGAAGAGTATCAGCTCGTCAGAGATGCCTTGCAGGACGATTTACCAGCTAGCGGATTCTATACCTACGGTGAGTTTGCACCGTTAGATCGAAGCGCCTCGAACACGTTCCATGAAGAAACTTTTGTTACCGTGTTGATCGGCGATGCATAGAACCCGGTCGGCTTGCTTGTACGATGGGATTGGAATCAGGGTCATTTCATTCTCGGTTCGAGTCACGTGATTTCGAGGATTCAGAAGCTTCTCGCTCAAAGTTCAAGAAGCCAGAACCACGCAAACTATTCAAAGCACGCAACGGCTCAATTTAGAATGAAATAGCCCTAGGTTTGGGATAATGACTCAATTCTCTAGAAATCTGGGTAAAGGTCGTTTCTGCTTACAGAGCTTTGCCGACCCTCACGCTTTTCGCAACCCGTAACGGGCTAAAATCGTAGTCGGTCAATGTGTGGCAGCGCTCGTTGTCGTTTTTTTACGGTGTTCTTGTCGTGTTGAAGCCTCGATGTCTACAAATGAGCTTGTCCGAAACTGGCCGTGTTGTGTCTGAAACGCCCTTGAGTTATGGCTTGTGAAGATTGCGAGCGAGAAATTAAGGCACTTAAAAAGCAAGTCCGGATCCTACAGAAAAAGCTCGAGTCTTCGGAATTCGATCGCAGTCAGCTTGAATTGACCAACGACCGTGTAGAGTACGTGCGCATGGGGTTGATTCGCCAGTTAGAGTCATCTCAAGTGAGGCTCGAAAATCAGGCGGCAGAACTAGAAACTGCACTCAAAGACCTCAAGAGACTCCAGGCTCAGATCGTCGATTCGGAGAAGATGTCTGCGTTGGGGACTTTGGTTGCGGGAATCGCCCATGAAATTAACAACCCGGTGACCTTTATTCAGGGTAATATCGAGCCTGCCGTTGACTATTGTAACGGCTTGCTAGAGCTGATTCTGCTATACGAGAAGAACTTATCGGGAGCCATCGCAGAAATCGAAGAAAAGAAGGAAGACTTAGATTTTGAGTTTCTCAGAGAAGATATTTTCGCCGTTCTAAGCTCGATCGGCGTCGGGTCTGAGAGGATTGAAAAGATTGTGAAGTCACTGCGGGATTTCGCACGGCTAGATGAATCTTCTATTAAGACAATAAATCTCCATGAAGCGATCGAAAGTACGCTGGTTGTCTTGCACAGTCAATTGCAGACGAGTGCACGGCGCAATCAACCGATTCAGGTCGAACAGCGCTATGCATCATTGCCCTCGATCGAGTGTTTCGCCCGAGAAATCAATCAAGCAATCGCAAGCATACTCGTCAACGCGATCGAGGCGATCGACGCTCGCTTCCTATGCAGCCAGGCTCGAGGTCTCGATCGTAAGGCTGGAAAAATTACTATCTCAATGTGGATTTTATCTACAGAGTCGATCGCCTTTGAGATTGCAGATAATGGTACCGGCATGAGCGAGAGGGAGCTACAGCACGTATTCGAGCCTTTTTTTACGACGAAAGCCGTCGGTCAAGGGACGGGATTGGGGATGGCGATCGCGCACCAAATCGTGACAGAAAAGCACGGTGGAACAATTGCTTATACGTCACAACTCGATCGGGGTACGACGGTTCGAGTCGTGCTGCCGGTGGCTCTCCCAAAACAAACGCCTCGGGGATTTTCTCAGGCTGAGTCGTCACGATCCGGGCGCTGAGCTTCGGGCTTGGAACGATTTCGATCATTTCCCCGTAAAAATGGGTGTGGGACGGTAAAACAGAGTCAGCCGAGCGCGGGGAGATCTAGATCCTGCTTTCGGCGTGCATTGAACTTCAATACGCAAAAACGCGACCCGAACCACCGTGGACGAATTTCTTAACTTTCAAATCTCGCTGCTCGACGGCACGGCTCAAGCCTTTAGCGGTAGCGACGGCCAAGACCTAATCCTCGGCCTCGGGGGCAGCGACACGCTGCAAGGCTTCGGCGGCGACGACTACATCAACGGCAATATTGAAGTTGACGTCATCGATGGGGGCGATGGCAACGACACCCTGCGCGGTGGCATGAATAACGACATTATGACCGGCGGCGCAGGCGACGACACGATTTTCGGCGACTTCGGCGCGGACACCATCACCGGCGGCGCGGGCAGCGATCGCTTCGTACTCGGACAGGGGCGCGGCGGCAGCGACGCCACCACCACCGATATAATCACCGACTACACCGACGGCGAAGACAAAATCATCCTTGAAGGTACGCTTACCAGCAGCGACCTGACGATCATCCAGGGCGGTGGCGAATTTAGCGCCGATACGGTCGTTCAGCGAACCATCGACGGCGAAATCCTGGCGATCCTTAAAAACGTCACCAGCTCCGCGATCGAGGCCACGGACTTTCTCGAAACGCCCGCTGCCAGCGACGATACCGGCGACACCAACGTCACGGCAGTTTCCTCGGTCGGCAGCACCGTCAACTTCGCCGGAGTTGACGTCACTAGCGAAGCCGCCGTCAGCGCCCTCGGCGGCCCGTCGATCTCGGTGGGCAACACCAACCTCTACATTGGCTTCGAGCAGGTCAGCGCCAACAACCAAGACCCGCGCCTAGTCAGCTTCACCAACGGCGTCCAGGACTGGTATCGCACCGACTACGAAGTCACCAACGACGACAGTACCGGAACCGGTCTGGTGTGGGACAGCACCACCGATAGCCTCTACGCGACCTTCACCTCCACCGGAACCCAGGGCTCGGCAGACCAAGACTTCCGCGAGTTCGCCACCAACGGCTGGCTGAGCAGCTACGGCCAGGGTGGCGGCGGACAGGTGGCGATCGTGGCACGCATCGACCCCGCCACCGGTAACGTCCAGGAGGCCACCTTCGTTTCGGCGCTGCTGTCGAATGGCAACAGCAACACCCTGCGCGTCACCGGCCTCGACCTGAATGGTGACAACGTCGTCGTCGAGGCGAACTCGTTCTTCTCGCCGCGCCGCACGGACACCACCGCGATGGAGCAAACCGTGCCGGGCGGGTCGCCGTTTGCGTACACGATCGAGTTCGTCCCCGACCTGAGCGCAGCCGTCCGAGCCGAAGCACCGACCTTCGGCAGCTAGAGCAGCACCCATTAGAGCGGCCAAAACTAGAGCGGTCTGGTCTCAAAATGAGGGCTCTGGTCGCGGCGCACAGCGGTGCGCCGTTCTCTGTGAACGATCGCAGCACGCTGAAAACAAGCGCAGGGCCATGAATTAACACCGCCCTAGATTGCTCAGCCGTCCCGCCGCGCCCCGACCAGCCAATAGGTGCGCATCGTCCCTTTTCCCTTCACCTCGACCGTACCGCGCTGCTCGAACTCGAAGCGATCCTTAAGCCGCTCGTAGATCGCTTCGGTCACTTGGATGCGGTTCGGCTCGCCGGTCGCCTCCATACGGCTGGCGACGTTAACCGTGTCCCCCCAGAGGTCGTAGATAAACTTCTTCACGCCGATCACGCCTGCGACCACCGGGCCGGTGTTGATGCCGATGCGGATCTGTAGCGGCAGCTCGAGGCGATCGCGCATTTCGTCGAGGGCGGAGAGCATATCGAGCGCCATATTTGCTACAGCATCGACGTGATTTTTGCAGGCCAAGGGGATGCCGCCTGCAACCATGTAAGCGTCGCCGATCGTCTTGATCTTCTCGAGTTCGTGATCGCCAGCGAGGCGATCGAAAGCCGAGAAAATATCGTTGAGCATATTTACCACTCTGGTCGGCGGAATCTTCGCTGACATGCCCGTAAAGCCGACGATATCGGCGAACAGCACGGTGGCCTCGTCGAAGCGATCGGCGATCGAACCATCGACGGTTTTAAGGCGATCGACAATCGCCTGGGGCAAGATGTTGAGCAATAGCGTTTCGGTGCGCTGCTGCTCGGCCTGCAGGTCGCGCTCGGCGTTGCGGCGCTCGGTGATATCTTCAACGACGCCGAGCACCCCGATCACGCTGCCGTCCTCGTCGTGGATCGGCAGCTTTTTGATATCGAGCCAGACGAGTTCTTTACCCGTTCTGCGACGAACTTTTTTCTTAACGACGAACTGGATCGGGCGATCGGTCTCGAGGATCTTGCGGTCTTGCTGGTGGAAAGCCTCAGCGACTTTGGGCGGTGAGAATACGTCGTAGTCGGTTTTGCCGATCGCGCCGTCCAGGCGATCGAGCCCGACGGCCTCAGCCCAGTTGTGGTTGTAGCCGCGAAACACCAGGTCGGTGTCTTTCCAGAACACCTGCTGGGGAATATTTTCAATAATCAGCCGCAAATACTCCTCCTTCTCCTGGAGTGCCAGCTCGGCGCGCCTGCGCTCTTGGACTTCGGCTTCGAGGCGATCGTTTTTCTCGGCGAGCTGCCGCCGAAGCCGCTGCAAGGTCAGGTGGTTCTCGACCCGCGCCAGCACCTCGGCAAACTGAAATGGCTTCGTGATATAGTCCACGCCGCCTGCCCCGAAGGCCCGCACCTTGTCCATTACCTCGCTGAGGGCGCTGATAAAAATCACCGGGATTTCGCGCGTATTCGGGTTTACCTTCAGGCGCTGGCAGACCTCGTAGCCGTCCATTCCCGGCATCGTAATATCAAGCAGAATCAGATCCGGCAGTAGCGATCGCGCCATCGACAGCGCCTCGCGCCCGCTATACGCCAGCTCGGTGCTGTAACTTTTGCGCACCAACATCCGCGACAGCAGCCGCAGGTTGTCCGGGTTATCGTCCACCAGCAGCAGCCGGGCTTTGGCTGGGGCGTCTTTTTCCTGGCTTTTTTTAGCTTCGGGGTCGCTGGCCGAGATGTGCTTGGTTTCGGCGCTTTGAGTTTGAGAAGTTTGAGTTTGAGAAGTTTGGGCTTGGGGAGTCTGTGCTGAAGAAGTCTGTGCCGAGGAAGTCCGAGCCTGAGAAGCCTGGTTCTTTGGAGACGTGGCTTGAGAAGCCGGGTCTTGTGAGGCTCGGGCGGTCTGGGCGGAAAGATTCTCAGCCGTCTTCGCAGGGCGAGCGGACGAGGCCTCGGGGGTGGCTTTCGCGAGCTTGCGGTTGGTATTTTCCGAAGAATTGGCTGAATTCGTCATGGAATAATCCGCTTCCGAAAAGCTGAGGCTTCGGTGAACAGAGCTGATGGCAACGGGAAAACCGTGCACCAGCGGTGTGGCTGAGGCGCGGGGGCGAGATTTGCTGGCGAGATCTGGGCTCGAGAGATTCAGGTTAAATCCCTTTAAATCTCTGTGGCGATTGCGGGCGACCTCCCGAACTCGAGACCTGCCGCCAATGGGCGCGGCTTTTCGCAAGCTTAGAGGAGAACCTTGGGAAACGGAACGGTGTGCGGTACCCTCGTGTGCCGAAGTTACCGTTTACCTAAAAATTTAGCCTACTTTTCCCAGCGATTCGATCGCCCGTTTTCAGTCCACCGCAGCGCCCCACCAGGCCAGCGCGTAGGCCGGAGTGCCATCGACGCGCGCGCCGACCACCCGCAGCTTATAACGCCCCGTCTCGGGAACCGTCCGGAAGATGTGCTCGAGGCTATCGATCCGACTCTCTGACGACCACACGGCATCTTCGAGGCGATCGCTCTCGGCGGGCAGCAGATAGAGATCGAGATCGTCGAGTTCGCCACTGCGAAAGTCTTCGCCTTCATCGAACGTGCCGTTGCCGTTCGCGTCGAGCAGCTCGACCTGGCGCGTCCAGCTCAGCGTTGCGGAGAAGAAGCTGCCCGCCTTGAGGGGCTCTGCGATCGGATAGTCGCGCACGCTCGAAGAGTCTGTCCCGCTTATCGAACCGTAGTCCCAGCCGATGGCGTTCGCCTCGCTGTCCGCCCGGCTGCGTCCGGCGGCAAACTGACGGTAAGCGCGGTAAGCGTTCAAATGGCCCGCACCGATATCGTCCTGGAGCGGTATGGCGCGATCGTTGAAGGCGTCCGATTCCGTCCAGACGCGTCCGTCCTTATCTTTGACATCGCGCGTCATGCCCAGTGTCATGCCATCGCCGCGATCGGCCAGCTTATCGGCAGAGTTAAGCAGCACCGCCCGCATGACTTCGTGGCGGCGCGCGTCGAGATCCCACTCACCCGCCGCAATCTGGCGATCGCCGTACTCCTGGAGCAGCGCCACCGTCGCCGCCACGTGGGGCGCGGCAAAGCTCGTGCCGGTGCTTTCGTAGATTTCGCCCCAGGCATTAACCAGCGCCACGTTGCGTCCCGGCGCGAGCAGACCGATCTGCCGCCGCCCGCCGACATTGGCCTCCTGGCCGACAAGCCCCGCAAACGCGCCGTCGAACGCGCCACCGAGGCTGGAGGGATCCATCTGGCGGTAGACGCCGTCGATCGCGCGACTCGAGGCGATCGTCAGGCCGTTAAATAGATCGGTCGGAATTGAAATACCGCCGTAGCCCTGGTTCCCGGCGATGACGTAGAGCACGTTGTGGGCGTTAGCCGACCAGTCCACGCAAAGGGTCAGCAGGGCGTTGCCGTCGAGCACGGCCTCGCCCCGGCGGCGATCGAGCGACAGGGGCTCGCCGAAGCTGAAGTTAATCGCCCGCACGTCGTTACCGTTTTGTTGCGCGACGGTCTGCGTCGCCAAGCACTCGCGCGCTTGCCGGTCGGCCCCGGACGCGAACTCGGCCCCGGCGGCATAGAGCTGCGCGCCAGGAGCGACCCCGCGCCGCTGTTTGAGCGTGCTGACCATCACGCTGGCGACGCCTTGGGCGTGGCCGTCGAGATAAGCCTCCGACTCCGCCGGTTCCGCGCCCACAAAGACGCCCGCCGGATCGAAGGCACGATCGGCAGGAATCTTGTCGAGGCCGAATACCGCCGGTCTACCGATCTCCACTTGGCCGATGCCGATCTTGCGGCCCAGCAGGTCGTACTCCTCGTGCAGGCGCGCCGCGTCGATGCCGTCCGCCCCGATCGACACCGACGACGCGACACCTCGAGACGGTGCCGTCACCACGCAGGCGATCGCGCCCGCTACCACGGCCAAAGAACGCGAGAAGTAACGATCGAGTGATGACATAAAAATCTGTTGGGCGAGGGTGGACAGTCGCGCCGCGATCGCATGTTCGACGGGCCAGCGGGCGGTCGGGCTCTCGACGCGATCGGGCCGGTTGCAGCGCCGCTAAGCCTGCGATCATCTTAACGAGAACGCCGTAGGATCGTCATGATGACCCTACCGGACGAACGAGCGCTCCGGCCTATCGAACGGGCGATCGCGGCGCTCCGGCCTGTCAAAGCATGCAATCGGACAACCGGTCAATCGGACGCAGAACTCGACAATTCGCTATGGGAAGAGTCGGATCGATAACCGAGCGCCGATCGTGCAGTTTGCTCGGCGTGGAGAAGGCTAACCTAGCTTTCTTTCCGTCGCGATCGGCGGAAATCCCAGCATTTTTTCCATAAATTTTCTAACTTACCCCCCTTGACAGCTCGGATTTGATAAACTTATATAAAGCGAAGCTGTAGCAAGCGTAACAAAAACTGAGGAAAGGCCGCGAGATGACCAGCACCAAACAGACCGTTATTTCCCCCTCAATTCTGTCAGCAGATTTCAGTCGCCTGGGCGAAGAAATTCAAGCCGTCGATAAAGCTGGCGCGGACTGGATCCACGTCGATGTCATGGACGGTCGCTTTGTTCCCAACATTACGATCGGCCCCATGATCGTCAAAGCGATCCGCCCGCTGACCACCAAGCCCCTCGACGTGCATCTGATGATCGTCGAGCCGGAAAAATACGTCGAAGAATTCGCCAACGCTGGTGCGGACATCATCTCCGTCCACGCCGAGCACAACGCTTCGCCCCACCTGCACCGCACCCTGGGTCAAATCCGCGAACTGGGCAAGCAGTCCGGCGTGGTGCTCAACCCCGGCACGCCCCTGAGCCTGATCGAGAACGTCCTCGATATGTGCGATCTGATCCTGTTGATGAGCGTCAACCCCGGTTTCGGCGGCCAAAGCTTTATTCCTTCGGCCGTCGATAAAGTTCGCGATCTGCGCGCCATGTGCGACGCGCGCGGCCTCGACCCTTGGATCGAAGTCGATGGCGGCCTGAAAGGTCACAACGCTTGGCAAGTCATCGAAGCTGGTGCCAACGCGATCGTTGCCGGTTCGGCGGTCTTTAACGCGCCGGACTACGCTGAGGCGATCGAAGGCATCCGCAACAGTACCCGCCCCGTTGAGAAAGAGCTGGCGGCTGTGTAGCTTCTCGCTAGTAGTCCACCACCGTAATTTTGATAGCCTCACCGCTTGACTGCCAGACTGCTCGCAGAAGCAGGACGAGTAAAAACGGCCCATCAGAATCAGAGAGGTGGACTACTAGAGGCTTCTCCGCTGCTCCTTCCGTGGTGGCGGCGACGCAGAGCGTCTAGAGGTGCGTTGTCCACGCAGAGCGTGGGAACGATAAACAACAAAAAGGAGAGCGATCGCACGATCGCTCTCCTTTTTTGTTTTGCTTTGGCGTCTGTTTCGCCGCTGCCAGCTCGGCAAGCGCTAGGCCGCGTCCTCGTGGGCGGGCAAACCGAGCCGCGCCTGAATCCGTGCCAGATTCTCCACGCCCTCGAACGAGTAGCGGTTATAGCCGTTACGGACGACCAGTTCTTCGAGGTATTGAACCCGCGACGCCGGAGCTGGGTGTGTCGAGAGGTACTCCGGAACGCGCTGCGGGTTGCCGCCACCCAGCGTCGCCATAAAATTGCGCAGACCGTCGGCGGCGTAGCCCGTGTTAGCCAGGACGCGTGTGCCGACAATGTCCGACTGACGCTCGTGCTCGCGGCTGTAGTCGAGACCGACGAGCGTGTAGAGGACGTTACCTAGTGGGATCTCGCGGGCGAGGCTGGCGATAAGCTGGCCGCGCACGATGCGTTTAAAGCCGTGGGACAGGACAGCGTGACCGACCTCGTGGCCGAGTAGGCCGACTAGTTCCGCTTCGGTTTTGGCGGCGGCGAGCGCGCCCGTATGAATGAAGACCTTGCCGCCGGGAAGCGCGAAGGCGTTCAGGCTCTCGTCTTCGATGATGTAGAACTCGTAGTCGAACTCATCGCGACCCATGCGCTGGGCGACATCCTGGCCGAGTTTATTCATGTACTCGACGGCTTCGGGATCGTCGATGATTTTTGACTGGGCTTTGACCTGATTGGTGACAAAATCGCCGATTCCCGACTCACCCATCGCCATCAGCTGCGCGAGCTGGATGCCGTCGAAGATGGCGCTGTTCGTGCGGCCCGTCAGGATGCCGATCGCGACGCCGCCGAGACCTTGCAGGGCGATGCGTTCGCGCAGGACGCGGCGGAAGTCGCCCATGTATTCGTCGGCTAGGGCGTTAAATTCGGGCGCATCGGGATGTTCGGGGTTGGCGAGCGCGAACTGGCGCGCGGCGATCGAGGCTTCGAGTCGTTGGCGGTCTTCGCGCAGGGCTTTGACGTGGAGGCGGGCGATTTCGGCGTCGTTCGGGAAGCGGAGCGCTAGCTCGTCGAGCTGCTCGATGACCATCTCCTCTTCGTTTTCTTCGATCAGATACTCCGCCGTGAAGAGCTGGCCGTCTACAAAGCCGGGAGCGGCACTAATAAGCTGCGGCCAGAGATCTTCGACGCGGGACTCGCGATCGCGGGCGATTTCCTCCTGGGTTTGTAGCCAGATTTGGCTGGCCTCGAGCGAGAGCTGGCTGGCGTCGATGCGCTCTTCAACCAAGACGGGGTTCGCGCCGATGAGGAAGTCGGGCTTGGCTTGGCGATAGAGCGCCTCCGCGCCGCTTACGTCGCCCTGGAGATAGAGCCGATCGGCCTGGGCGAGGAGGCTGAGTTCGGCGGTTAGCGACACCGGGCGCGGCGGGTTGGAGCTGCTGCCTGTATTGCCCGTATCGCCCGTATCGCCCGTATTTCCAGTATCGCCCGTATTCCCATTCGGCTGCGGGCCGACGTCGGCGCTCAGGTCGAAGACGCGCAGAGTGTAGCTGCCCCGCCCGCGACTGTCGTAGGAGTTGGCGAGAATGCGATATTCGCCGTCCGTTTCGAGCGTAATTTCTAGTACTGAGTTGGTGTCGCTCCGGCTGCGATCGTCGTTTTCCGCGATCGGCTGGCCGTTGGAGTCAACCAAAATCAAGTAGGTGTCGAAGTCGCTGCTGGTCAGTTCGATACGGATTTCCTGTCCGGCACGAGCGTCAATTTCGTATAGGTCGTAGTAGCTGCCGTCATCGAGGGTGCGATCGCCGCGCTCGAGTCGCCCGCGCTCTTCTAGGGTTTGACTCTGGGCGAGCAAAGTCGGGCGATCGCCGCCATTGATGCCTTTCTGTCCGGCCTGCGGTCTGACTTTCTGGCCCGCCACGCGATCGGCCTGCTCTTTCTCCAGCGCCTCGCCCCACATCGGCTTCGGTTCCGGCAGTTGCGCATCGGGCGGCAGCGCCGTCTTCAGGCTGATGGATTTCGACGGCTGCCAGTCGTGCGGCGAGCTGCGGGCAGAGACGAGCGACGGCCAGCCCGCAGACCAGAGGAGGTTGACGCCGAAGGCGATCGCGGTGGCCAGGGCGACGAAGCGCAGGGAGCGCGAACGCGTGAGGTCGGCTCGGAACCGCGGGCGAAGTAACTGGCGGAGCGCAGACAAACGATCGTTCATATCAAAATCAACCTGAAGGCGGCTCGACGACTAGCTTAGGAAAATTACGGCGGGAAAAGGGCGATAGCGGGATTGCAGTGTCTTTTGACTTTAAACGCGACGGAATTTCGCCGCTCGAGGTTGCGAGGTGGTGGCCAGTTGCGCGATCGCATACGGTTCGCGTTTTGTCGGGATTCGGGCTCGATCGCGTCTTATCAAAAACCGAGTTTCTGGGATGCGATCGCGATTTGCGTCAGAAGCTCGTAGAAATCCAGTTTCTCAAATCTTGGCGCTATTAGCGGTGGCGGAAAAGTACGGCTGTAAAGTCAGACTTCGGGTGTCGGTCGCAATCGTTAAGATGTGTCCGCAGCGCAATTGGGGCCTTAATTCCATGCACTACCAGAAAACTCTCGCCGTCCACACTGTCGGTAAGTCCCTCCAGCGCATCACCTCGAAAGTCGCTGCGATCGTCAGCGAGTCGGGCGTCCAAACCGGACTCTGCACGATTTTCCTGCGTCACACTTCCGCCAGCTTAGTGATTCAGGAAAATGCCGATCCTCGCGTTCTCGAAGACCTCGAAGACTTTCTGCGTCGCCTCGTGCCGGAAAACTATCCCTACGTCCACGACGACGAAGGCGCGGACGATATGCCCGCCCATATCCGCACGGCGCTGACCCACACGAGCGAAACCATCCCGATCGCCAACGGCCGCCTCGTTCTCGGAACCTGGCAGGGCATCTACGTTTGGGAGCACCGCCAGCGACGCCACCACCGCGAAATCGTCGTCCACATCAGCGGCTAGCCGTCCGCTGCCGATTTACAGTCCGCCTGCCGTCGTTGCCGATCGCGCCGAAGAACTCCAAGAAGAAGAACCCCAAGAAATCGACTAGAATCGACCTCATAACGCTAAGTTTCCACTTCCCAGAGCCTGCCATGATGACCCCCCGCACCCTCGGCCTCGCGCTAGCCGCCCTGGCCGGACTCGCCGCGATCGGCGTCCAGCCCGCCACCGCGCAACTGAGCGACGAAGAGGCGCTGACTTCCTCGGCGGAAGATCGCCGCATTCGCCAGCTCTCGATCCCCGAAACTCTCGATCGCGCCTTTTTCGAGCACGATCGCGACGCTTACGAAAACCAGACGGTCGGTCGTCAGTTCGAGTCTTACCTAATTGACTACACCGAAAACGAAATCGAGCGCGATGGCGAGCTAGTCAACGTCGTACTACGCGACCTACTGCGCCAGCAGGCCCTCGATAGCCCGCCAATCCGCACCGCCGATATCGCGAACCCCTTCAACAGCAGCCTGATGACGATGCCCGGTGCGGGCTTCAACCCGCCGGTGCGCGGCAGCGAGTTCGTGATTCCCTAGCCGGTTTTGAGATCGGCTCTCGAGGTGGGCTTGGGGGGTCGGTGCGGCGCGCTCGATTCGGTCGCGGTAAGATCGCATGCATGGCTTTTCGGGAAGCGAGGTTCTCGCGCGTCCCCGAAAAGCCCGCATTGATGTTCGAGTCGATCGCCCAAGCCACCACTTCAGAACAGCCCCCCAGACATGCCACGCACTCAACGTAACGACAACTTTATCGACAAGAGCTTTACGGTCATGGCCGACCTGATCTTGAAGATGATGCCCACCAGCAATAACGCCAAAAAAGCGTTCGCTTACTATCGCGACGGTATGTCCGCCCAGGCAGACGGTGAGTACGCCGAAGCGATGGAAAACTACGAAGAGGCCCTGATTCTGGAAGAAGACCCGAACGATCGCAGCTATATCCTCTACAACATGGGGCTGATTCACGCCAGCAACGGCGAGCACGACGAAGCGCTCAGCAAATACTACGAGGCGCTGGATCTCAACTCCAACATGCCCCAAGTGCTTAACAATATCGCGGTGATCTTTCACTATCGCGGCGAGCGCGCCAAGACCGAAGGCGACGCGGATAAGGCGGAGGATCTGTTCGATCGCGCGGCGGACTTTTGGAAACAGGCGATCGGCATCGCGCCCAACAACTACATCGAAGCGCAAAACTGGCTGAAAACTACTGGACGCGCGGCGATCGACGGCTTCTAAGCAGCGCCCGGATTGTCGATGCGGCAATCCGGGCGCATTGCCATGCGCCCTTACCATTGCGTGACGAACAGGGCGATAATTGCGCCTGTTATCCGCCCTACTGACTCTAAATTTACTCCTCAGCTCCCATGCTCGAACGCGAAGAAGTCAAAAAAGTCGCCCACCTCGCCCGCCTTGCGCTGACCGAAGACGAGACCGATGCGTTCACCGGGCAGCTCGCGCAGATTCTCGATTACGTCGAGCAGCTCAACGAACTCGACACCGACGAGGTCGCGCCGACGGCCCACGCGATCGATATGCGGAATGTGACGCGCCCGGACGATCTGGAGAATTACGAGCACCGCGAAGATTTGCTCAATGCCGCCCCGGCGCGCGAGGGCGACTTTATTCGCGTTCCGAAAATTTTGTAGACTGCGCCGATCGCGGCCAGTCAGAAGCCGTGTTTCTGAAAAGCTCTGGCTCAAAACGCGGTCGAATCGAAGAAACTCGGTTTCTCAGATTTCTTTGTGACGTTTAGCGGCGATCGTGAGTTCGCGAAACTGCCGATCGTCGCCGATCGCCCAGGCACGCACGGTGCTGGGCTGTCCGTGCTGCACCGAGACGATCGGGTAAACGTAGCCCGACCAAGCAAACTCGCGATCGTACTCCGATGGAATCGCTGGATGTTCGGGATGCGAGTGGTAGACGCCGACGATTGCCAGGCCGCGATCGCGCGCCGATTTTTGCACCGCCAGCATGATGCGCGGATCGATGGTGTAGCGTCGCTCGGCGGTGGGAACCTCTGGCTGCATATCGCTGCGACCAATGCCGAAATCGGGGTCGCGCCCTGCAAATGTCGCCTCGAAATCGCGCGCCGCCTCGCCCTCCCAGGCGTTAGCTGTCGGATGGATTTCGGCGATCGAGACCCAGTTTTTCTCCGCGCGTCCGACCAGAAGCCCGCAGCATTCCAGCGGGTGCGCCCGCTCCGCCAGCTCGACGATCGCGGCCAGATCCTGCGAGCCGATACGCAGCTCCATCGCGCTATTTTCGCGCATGGCTAGTCGTCCAGATACGACCAGGTGATCGGGCCGACAACGCCCGTCGGATCGATGCCGTAGTCGAGCTGCATTTCGATAACCGCCGCTTCCGTCACCGGGCCGTAGTCGCCATCGATCTCGCCGGAATAGTAGCCCCAGTCGGCGAGCTGGCGCTGGACGAACGAAACGTCAATGCTGTTGCTGCCGAGCCGCAGGGTTGGGCGATCGATGGTGCGATCGCGATAGCGGTCTGGCAGGGGCACGGTGTTGCCGCTGTTGCTACTGCCGCCCGCCGTCGTCACTGGGTCGGAATCGACCGTGCCGTCTGCCAGCATCGCCGGGAGCAGGTAGCCCCAGGTCACCGGACCGACAACGGCATCGGCCAGTAGCCCCGCCGAATTTTGAAAGTCGCGGGTCGCGCGCGCCGTACGGCTGTCGAAGCGCCCGTTGATCGCGCCAGAATAGTGGCCGAGCAGCGTCAAGATCGCCTGTAGCTCTCGCACGTCGTCGCCTTCGCTGCCCAAGGTCAGGGTGTCGCGCTCGGGCAGGCGCTGGGCGAACTGGGGCGGTGCGGCAGTATCGAGCGAGTCGGTCGAGCCGACCGACAGGCTTCCGGAACGAGCCGCTGGAGCCAGCGACAGGGCGATCGCGCTGCCTAAACCAAGCGCAAAACCAGCGCGGAGCAGGGGGCCGAAGGTCGGGTTTGTCAAGCTGAGCGAGTGCGTCATAGCTGCAATGACTGGAAAATTAAGCAAGGGCCGCCGCCGCGATCGCCCGCAGGCTCAGGCGCTCGCCGACGAGGTTACTTCGCTTGTCGCCTGCTTCAACAATTGTGGAAGCTCCGACGGGCGGCTGGCGACGCGAATCCCCGCCGCCTGGAATGCCTCGATTTTACGCTGTGCTGTGCCGATTGCCGCATCGTCGATCCGGCGATAGATACCGCTGATGCGCGCGTTGACAATTTCGCCTGCATGACCGAAGTGCCCGGTGACATCGCCTGCATGCCGTCCGGCCACGTAGGCCACCACGGGCTTGTCGATCGCCGCTTCGACATAGCGCGCCGCCAGCTCTTCCGCTGTGCCGCCCACCCGACCGACCAAAACGATCGCCTCGGTGCGATCGTCTTCATCGAGGATTTGCAGCCACTGAGAAAACGACGAGCCGAGGATGCCATCGCCGCCGAGCCCGACGCAAATCGACTGGCCGATGCCCGCCTCGCTCAGCGTCAGGGCCACTTCGTAGTCGAGGGTACTGCTGCGTCCGATGATGCCCACCGTTCCCGGCGTGTAGAAATCCACCGGATGGGTGCCGATCGCGCAGGCTCCTGGCACGATCGCCCCCGTACTCCCCGGCCCGAGCACCAGGGCTTCGGCGGCGTCGGCGGCACGAATCAGGGCGATCGTATCCATTGGCGGGACGCCGTCGGTGACGATCGCGATATGGCGAATTCCGGCGGCGATCGCCTCGCGGGCGGCGTCTAGCACCTGGTAGGGCGGCACGAAAATCGCCGTAAAGTCGATCGCGCCCGCTGTCTGCACCGCCAGATCGACGGTGTCGAACACCGGGGTCTCGGCGATCGTCGCCCCGTCGCCCCGCCGATCGCCATAGCCCGGACTGACCGCTGCCACGATCTGAGTACCGTAGGCGCGCATTCTCTCGGCGTGGATTTGCGCGAGGGGTTCGGTGATGCCCTGAATCAGGACGCGGGTGCGGGCGGAGACGTTCATGGCGGTTGCAGGGCGGCGAGCGGGCGAGCTGTAGAGGGGCTTGGAACTCGTTTGGAGGCGAACGAGCGGCTAGGCGAGGCGCGCTTCGAGAGGGTGGCGTGCGGTGCGGGCGCTAGCGGCGATCGCCTCATCCAGCGAGGCGTAATATGCCAAGCCTGCTGCCTCGAGGCACTGGCGACCGAGTTCGCGCTCGTGGCCGACCAGCCGCACGATCCAGTGGGGCGATCGTTCCATTTGCGCCAGCCGCCGCGTCGTTGCCACGATCGTCTCCGCCAGCTTGTCGCAGGCTGTGACGCTGCCGACGAGATCGATAAATACTGACGTCACCGCTGGATTAGCCGTAATCAGCTCTAGGCCGCGATCGAGGCGATCGCGCAGGCTCGTCGCCCCCGCTCGATAAATTTCGTTGCCCACATTCAAAAAGCTCACGGGTCGGACGCCGCCCCACTCGAGCAAATCCACCGTCGCGAGGGTCAGCCCCGCTCCGTTACACACGACGCCAATGCCGCTATCGGCCTCGCGATCGACGCTGACCAGAGCGGCGCTGAGAGGATCGTGGGAGGCGTACTTATCATGGCGTTCGCGGGCGATCTGGCGTTCGCGGGCGTACTCCGTCAGGTCGCGGTGACGCTCGATCGCGTTATCGTTTGCGCCCACCTTGCCGTCCAGCGCCATAATTTCGCCATCGTCACGCAGCGCCAGCGGGTTGATTTCAATCAGGTCGAGATCCTTACTGGCAAACAGCGCGTACATCTTCTCAATCGCCCCGCTCACCGCCTCGATCGCCCGACCCCGCAGCCCCATCGCCACCGCCAGCCGCCGCGCGTAAAACGGCGAAAACGTATCGTCCACCAGCACGCGCTGCAACGAACGGCTAGCAAAGTCGAGACCGCTGCCCCCGTCGGGCGAGCCCAGCAGCACCGGGCGGCGTGCGTTACGGTCGAGCACGATCGCTAAATACAGCTCGCGATCGGCGTCGTATTTCGCCTCGGCCAACAGCAGCTCCGGGTAGAGCCCGCGAATCGGCAAATGAAAAATCGCCTGCGCCGCCGCGATCGCATCGATCGTATTGGCCGCGGGTTTGATGCCGCCCGCCTTGGCGCGACCGCCCATGGGCACCTGAGATTTGACCACGATCGGATAAGGGATCCCGAGGCGCTTGAATTCTTGGGGGTAGTAGATTTTCTGCGAGGGCAATACGGGAATACCCACCTTGGAAAATAGTTCCTTGGCTTGATATTCAAGTAAATCCATGAGGGATTGATGGCAAGGGATCTGAGTCCGTCACCGTAGCACAGCCCGCCTTTTGAACTCCGCCTCCTGGGCTACAGACCAGAGCAGACGCACTTGATCCTGCAAACTTATCCCACAAACCGATGAGATCTCGTTTGGGATATTGCGATGGGTAATATGCCTGCGCTATGGAAGAAACCGAGAAAGCAACCGTAACGCGGGCGTCCCCGCCAGCCTCGATTTTCGTGCGCGCTGTTCGTGCGCGCGAACTGTCTGCGCTAACGTTTGGCGGTTCTTGCAAGAAGTCCGCAGGCTTTTTGGCCGGACTGTCAAACCTCCGCCGCCGCCGTACTGTCGCGCAGCCAGCTTAGATATTCTGGCGTTCCCGCTGCGAGCGGCACGGCCACCAGCTCGGGCAAATCGTAACTGTGCCGCGCCAGCACTGCGTCGCGCACGGCCACAAACGACGCGCGCCGCGTCGCGATCGTCAACTGCCACTCCGAATCTTCGCAGACCTCGCCATCCCAGCGATACACCGACGACACCGGCGCGAGCTTGACGCAGGCCGCGAGGCGATCGGCCACGAGCGGGCGGGCGATCGCGCGCGCTTCGGCTTCCGAGCCCGCCGTCACGAAAATCAAAATAAAATCTGTCGGCTCGATCGCCATAACCGCTGGCTCGGGATCTCGTCTGAATCTTTGCGGACTCCTCAGGGCGAGAAGCAGCAGCTAACAGCAGGAGTTTAGTAGGGGTTGCGCTCGAGTTCGCTCTTCATCCCTTCCAAAGTCTGATGCATCCGATCGAACATCTGTTGGGGTGTAATGCCAAACTGGTCGAACTGGGTATTGAGCTGCTTGACCGTCATCTGCGCCATAAAATCTTCCGACAGTTCGAAGCGCTTCATAAAAACGCGATAGCGCTCCATCATCGCCTCCATCTGCTCGATGTAGTGCTTCTTGCCCTCACGATCGAACTTGCCGTACTTCCCGCCGAGCTGCACGAGCGCTTGATAATCTTCAAAGAGACTTTTGGCCTCTTGCTGGACGATCTCAGAGTCGAAAAATCCCATATTTCCCTCGATATCTAACGAATCGCCGGTGAGCGGCGCGGGTCTTAAGTCAATGTATTTGGAGCGTATCTGGAGCGGGGCAGAGCTGACGGACGCGGCGGGCAACCCGGACTCATCCCGGCCATTTGCGAGCTTCTTTACGCTGCTAATATCTTAGGCCAGCTTCATTCTCGGCCTCAAGACGAGCGAGGCGTAATAACCGTCCACAGCGCGCTCGACCTTATCATCCCGTTCCCAGCTATGCCCTACGGTTTCGCCTTACATACGACTAGCACCACTCTCGGCCTTGCGACGATCGACTGTCCCGACGCGGGCGATCGACTCGAAGTGCGATCGATGCCCGAGCCGCGCGTCCGCACCGAAGAGCTGGGCCGCGAGATGCTGGCCTACCTGCACGTCCGCGCGCTGGAGTTCGTCGCGCCGCAGTGCTGGCAGGACTGTGCCTTTATCGCCGTTGCTAAAGGCCCCGGCAGCTTTACGAGTACGCGCATCGGCGTGACGGCAGCGCGAACCTTCGGACAGCAACTGCAGATTCCCGTTTTCGGGATTTCGACTCTCGAGGCGGCGGCATTTGCTGATGTATCTGCCGACGTGTGGCACGAGGGCGCGATCGCAGCACCGAACGGCAAGCCAGAAGATCGGGCGGGATCGGCGCAAGCCAGCAAACCGCGCGCGGTGTCTCTAGCGGCGGCGCGGGGCGAAGTGTTCGCCGGGGTCTATCAATTCGACGGCATTGACGGTGGCGAAGCGTCCTGCTTACGGGAAGACGTAGCGATGTCTCCCGAAGCGCGATCGGCGTTGCTCGAAGAGTTTGGCGCGAAGCCTGGCGCGGAATTTGACTCAGAATCCGGCGCGGCGAAGGCACTGGAATTTACCGTTGAGGGAGTGGGCGACGCGACCGCCGCTCTGGTGCGCCTCGCGTACGGACGCTGGCAGCGCGGCGATCGGCCCCACTGGTCGCAGGCCGTACCGTTTTACGGTCAGCATCCGGTTCGTTAGCTTTTTCGTAGATCTGCAGTCCGTTCTCGGATTCGCTTCCAGAGGCCAGTGGCGATCGGCCGATTCCGTCGGCGTATTTCCACAACGCCCGATCGCGATCGAACACTGCAAAATCTCAAAAGACGGCCACCAGCGCGGTCGGCTTCGGGCCGCCGCACCGATAGTGCGTTCGGGTCGCAGTTAGCGGTTATCCCAGTAGTAGAGCAGCACCGGCCAGCTCACCGAGCCGATCACCGCGTCCTGAGCCAAGTCGTACTCTGCCTGAGCGGCCCGCGCCGAAGCTGCCGTTCTCGGGCCGAAATCGCCGTCGATCGCACCGTCGTAGAACCCGAGGTCGCGCAGGATAACTTGCAGCATCGTGACCGCCGTGCCGTTCATGCCTTCCGTGAGGCGGGGCAAATCGCCGCTCGGCGTCGCAACCGCTCCGGCAGGGGCCGGGATCTGCTGGGCGAGCGTTGGCGTAGCGTCGGTTTCCACGCTGTCGGTGGGGCTGGCAAGGGCGCTCGCGTTTCCACCCAAAGCGACCAGCGCCGCAACCGCGAGCGAGCAGATCCAGCGTTGACGAAGATCGATCTTCATTTCAGCGACCGTAAAACTCTATAAACTGCCCCTCATTCTGCCATGAGTTCGCCTCGAGTTCGTCTCGATCGGTGGCGATCTCCGCCATGCAAAATCGCCGCAGCGGAGTCCGGGGCGACGGTTTGGCGGGCACTGGCCTCTAGGGGCGCTGGCCTCTAGGGGCGCGGAGCCTGGGAGAGCTTCGATCGCAGGCTGGCGACGACGCTGCTGGCGAGACTGTTGCTTTTTTCTTTCTCTTCGCTCTCGCCCTTGGTGTCGAGCACGATTACGATGTCTTCTTCGCCGGTGTCTTCGCGGTCGAGCCACAGCTCGAATTCGTCGCCGAGCAGGGCAACCTCGAGAACGCTCCGGACGGCTGCGGTGGGGTGTCGCAAAACTAAACGGTTACCGCGCTGCTGCGCCAAACGCCGCAGCGCGACGAGCAGCCGAATGCCCGAGTGGCCGACGAACTCGATCGACGATAGATCGAGCACCCAAGTGTCGCTTTTGGGATGCTTAGCGAGCAGGTAGCGCTCGACGTACTGCCGGAGCTTCGCGGCACCTACCAGATCGAGACGACCTTTTAATTGCAGAACGACAGCCATCGTTTTAATCAGTGCAGGGAATGAATTGCGGACAGGAGAATTAGTGTGCAATCGTGACCGTAGGGCGATCGCCCTACGGTCTGACAAACCTGAAGTTCGGTGCTGGAATGATACCCGGTGTCGGAAGCGGCGGGCATCGAGAGGCAACTGAGACGCGAACTTACAGACGAGCTTCCAAAACTTCCCGAATCTACAGTGAGGTCTACAACGAATTCGATGCACGGACTGGCGGACAATCGGGCGATCGCGGCAGTATCGCGGATTTCGACCGATTCAGGCGAGACGGCACTGACAAGATGGTCGGTGGCTGGCGCGCCGTTCGCAGGTCGTGCCGGTCGGATAGCCTGGAAATTTTTCTCAGTTTATGTCGCCTCCGACAATCCCGTCTACGCCCGTCGATGGCTGCGGCCCGCAAGCTCGCTTCGTTACGTTCTGTATGGAACTTCCGGGATGGGGCTATTCCGGGTCGGGTGCGAGCGTAATGCCAACAATCCGTTCAACACTCTGGAGAATTGCGCGTGACCGCTGCACGAAGTTTACGCTATCTCGCTCGGGTGAGTTTTCTGGCCGCGCTGTGCGTGCTGACGACGAACGCGATCGCCGAAATCCCCGACGAGACTCTCCGGGCCTGCTTTGCCGGGCTGTCGAATGCGGTGCTGCTGACGCTGGTGTTGCGCGTCGGGCGGCGCTGGCTCTGGCCGGGGATCGTCCTGGGCAGCAGCTTTGCCCTGCATTGGCTCGAGGGCGTGGGCGCGGGCGCGACGCTATTGCTGGGGGTGGGCGACGCGCTATTCGTGTCGGTGACATTTTGGGGCCTGCAAAGGCAGGGCTTTCGGGCTTCGCTGGGGCGCTTGCGCGATGTGGTCGTGCTCGGGATGTCGGCGCTAGTGGCGTCGCTACTCGACTCGCTGGCCGCTTTGGCGGCTACGAGTACTGAGATTCCCGACTGGAACGATCTGCTCTCGACTTGGCGGGAGTACGGTATGGGCAGCGTCGCCTGGACGATGACGATCGTGCCGCTGGTGCTGTCGCTGATCGATCGCAGCGGCGATCTCGACTCGACCTACAAAACGCGTCCCCTCTCGCGCGTGCTGGAAAGCGTGCTGCTGGTGGTGGTTGCGGGCTGTTTGGGCTGGTTGGTGTTTTGTTCGCGTACCCGCGCCTCCAACTACACCTACCCACTGGAATATTTGCCGTTTATTCCGCTGATCTGGAGTTCGCTGCGGTTCGGCAAACGCGGCACGATGCTCATTAATTTCGGTCTGGTGGGGATGGCGATGTTCGGCATCGCGCGCGACAGCGGCCCATTTTTGATGGATTTAAGCCTCCGGGAGTCCGTGCTGTCGTTCCAGATCTTTTTGCTGTCGATTTCTAGCGCGGCGCTGAGCTTTGCTACGGCGATCGCCGGTCGGGCAATGGCGCAGCAATCCCTGCAAAGCAACCGCAGTCGCCTGGAGCAGGCCCAGCGTATCGCCCGCCTCGGCAACTGGGATCTCGACCTGCGGACGAACGAAATGTCCTGGTCGTCGGAGATGTGGACGCTGCTGGGGCTACCGCCGCACGATCGCCGCCTGTCGCGATCGCAGCTCGAGGCCCTGATTCACCCGGAAGATCGCCCGGAGGTGCAGGCCGCCTTTGAAGGAGCGATCGCGACGGGCTGCTCGTTTTGCCTCGACTATCGGCTGGCCGGGCCGGACGAGCGCATCGTCCGCGAACAGTGCGAGCGCCGCAATCACTATGCGATCGGCACGCTCCAGGACATTACCGAACTGAAGCGATCGGCAGAACTGCGCGAGGCCAAAGAAGCCGCAGAGGCGGCCAATCGCGCCAAAAGCGCCTTTTTGGCCAATATGAGCCACGAGCTGCGCACGCCATTGAACGCGATCATCGGCTATAGCGAGCTGCTCGAGGAAGACGCGATCGACCTCGGCTACGACGACTTCGCCGACGACGCGAAGAAAATTCGCGGGGCGGGCGCGCACCTGCTGGCGTTAATCGGCGATATCCTCGATATCTCCAAAATCGAGGCCGGACGGGTGCGCTTCGTGCCGACGCAGTTCTCGATCGTCAACCTAATTGACGAGATTGTCCTCAATGTCAAGCCCGCGATCGACAATAACGCCAGCACCCTCACGCTTCACTGTCCGGACGATATCGGCATGATGCATAGCGACAGCACCGTCGTCCGCCAAATCGTGCTCAACCTGCTCAGCAACGCCGCCAAGTTCACCGCCGACGGGGCGATCGATCTGACCGTAGAGCACACGAAGTTTGAAGACTCGGCCTTGCCCGAAGTCGCTCACCGCTCCTGCACCATCAACGGGCTTCACGCCGAGGAGGCCGGTCAGGTGAGCGAAGCCTCCGGCCAGCACGACTACATTCGCTTCACCGTGCGCGATACGGGCATCGGCATGAATCCCGAACAGCTCGCTCGCATTTTCAAGCCCTTCACCCAGGCGGACTCGTCCACGACGCGCAAATACGGCGGCACGGGGCTGGGCCTGACGATCGGCCAGCGGCTGGCGCAGCTCCTCGGCGGCGACATCACAGCCACCAGCACACTTGGAGAAGGCTCGTGCTTTACCTGCACCCTGCCGCGTTCGATCGAGCTGGCGGGCTGCGAAATCGAAGACGACGCCTACACCGATCTATCGGTCTGAGAGAGTGTTGAAAAATTCTTCTCAAAGCCTCGCGGTGTATAGGTTTGAGTTTTGGTCAAGGTCTCCGCGACCCTTGCCATTGAAAGGGTCTAGCGAACTTTAAAAACACTCTCTGAGGCGTTCGGCTCTGAATCGTTCGGCTCTGAATCGTTCGGTTCGGAGTCGCGTAGGTCTCGGCTACTTTTTGCCAAACAGGCCGCCGAACAGTCCGCCACCGCCTTTTTCGGGCTTTTTGCCAGTCGGCTTTTTGCTAACCGGCTTGTTGGCACCGGGGCGGGCGACGGACTTATTGAACAACTTGCGCACTTCAACGACGATCGGCGCTTGCGGGTCAGCTTTAACGGCCTTGCTCAGGTGCGATCGGGCCATTGTCGTGTTGACGCTGGCCGGAGACTTCTCGTTCTGGAGCAAGTACACCTTGGCCATCAGCGCGTGACACTCGGCGCTGTTGGCGTCGAGCTTGATCGCATCCTGTAGCTCTTTGCGGGCGCTAGCGAAACTGCCTCGCTCCAAAAGCGACTCGGCGCGCTTGTAATAGCTGGCGACGAACGATTCTTTGCGGCTTTTCGGCGGCGGTGGCGGTGGCGGCGGCGCGGGCTTGCCGGACGGCGTCACTTTTGTCGATTTTTGCTGCGTCGGGAGGCCCCAGCCCGTATCGCTCTGGGTGCGGCGCAGCAAGTAAACCTGATTGAGCTCGCTGAGCGCGCCGATGCGAGCGAGCGACTCGGATAGATCTTCGTAATGGTTGCCACCCAGCTCGGTTACGGCCTTGGCGTACTCCTTGCGGACGCTGTCGAGCGAGTCGAGCTTTAGCAGCGCCTGCGCGGCCTCGGACTCCAGCGTCGGCTCCGCCCTGTCTTCGACCAGCCGCTTGCCCGTCATCCGCAGCAGCACCCCGTAGTCGGCGTAGTCCTTGTCGTTCGAGAGCTTGGCGTAGGCGGGGTTAATCAGCTTCGAGAGCAGCGTTTGGGCGAGCTGTTTGTTTTCGAGGCGGCAAACGTCGGGGTGCAGTCGGCGGGCGATTTTGAGGTACTGCTTGCGAATCGCCTTGACGTCTGCATCCAGGCTCGCACCAATGACGGCATGGTAGTCGGTGAAGTCGAATCCAAATAAACCTCGTCCAATCTCAAAAGACATAATTTCATGAACCTCCTGCCCGACACCGACGCAGCTCTCGCCGGTCTAGTCTCTAATGTACTGTGCGATGCGGTGGATGGGTAGCGGCGATCGCGGTGGCGAGGGGCGCGTCCAGGCCCGCCAAAAACTGCGGGTACACCGGCAGGCGCGGCGCGAGCTGCCAGCCCTGGGGCCTGACGATCGCTGCCAGTCGCTCGGGGGTGGGGTGATCGTAGTCGGGGTTGACCTCGTCGCGGGGGCCGAGGCCGCCGAGATCGCGTGCGCCCGCTTCCAGGCAGGCCAGCAGCACGTCAACCCGACCGGGCGCACCGGGGTTGAAGTCCACCAGGTTGGGCGGGATCTGGATGGCGATCGCCTCGGGCAAAATCCGGCGCGCTGTTGCAACCATCTCGGGCAGCGAGTCGAGATCGAAAGCCGTGCCGCGCTCGGCCTGCTGCTGGCCGGGACTGTGTGGCTGCAAAATCACCTCCTGGATATGTCCCCAGCGATCGTGACACTGGGCGATCGCCTCTAGGGTGTCGCGGCGATCGTCGGAGGTCTCGCCGAGGCCGAGCAGCAGGCCGGTGGTGAAGGGGATTTGCAGCTCGCCCGCCAGATCGAGCTGAGCGAGGCGCTTGGCAGGCACCTTGCTGGGCGAGTGACGGTGGACGGTGTCGAGCAGGCGAGGCGTGACTTGCTCCAACATTAAGCCCATCGAGACGTTCACCTGCTTTAGCGCAGCCATTTCGTGCGGGTGGAGCGGGCCTGCGTTGGTGTGGGGCAAAAAGCCGCGCTCGAGCGCTAGTTGGCAGAGGTCGTGGATTCGCTGAAACCACTGCGGGCGGCGCGGGCTCTCGGGATGGACTTCGCCGCTGAGGATCAGAATTTCGATCGGCGCGCCGTCGCCCAGGGCGCGCAGCCGCTGGAACCTCTCGTCGGCAGCCTCGAGTTCGAGCATCGGCGCTGCGCCGTCCGCGCGAAAGTTGCAGTACGAACAGCGGTTAAAGCACTCGTAGGTCGGCACGATCGTATAGGCCGGACTATAGGTCACGACGCGATCGCTGTGAGAGATCGAAGCAGGTGCGGCGGCGCTGGCGAGTCGTATGGGGTCGGCTGGCGATCGCACCCTAAAACAGCTCCGTCGGATCGTCGGCACGCTGTATCGACGGACGCGCTTCGACCTCCACTTCCACCGGGATAGCTTCCTCTTCCAGCTCGGCGGGCAAAGCCTCGCGCTCCACTTCCGGCAGTTCCAGGGGCTGGCGCTCGGCGGCGGCTTCGGTGGAAATCGTCGCCAGGTTTGGCAGGGGCTCTTCGGCAGGATCGAGCCAGTAGCTGGCCACCGGCACGATCGACTCCAGATCGTCGAGCAGGCGCGGGATCACCATCACGGCGTGCAGCTCGCCGATGCGCTCGGCCTCGTGCATGCCCGCCTCGATCGCCACCGCCACGTTCGCCACCGTGCCCCGGACGATCGCGGTACACAGCCCGTCGCCGATCGTCTCGTAGGACGCGAGCTGCACGTCCGCCGACTTCAGCATCGTATCCGCCGCGCCCACCATCGCCGGGAAGCCGCGCGTCTCCAGCAGCCCGATCGCTCGGTTGCTCAGACGCGACGACGAGCGCGGTTCGTCCACCAGATCCATCAGCCGACTCCCCAGCGGAAACACCACCTCCAGGTTCGGCATCGGACGCGGAATCACGAGCTGCGAGACAAACTGCCCGAACTGCTCGGCGGTGCGCGCCCCTTCTTGCACGGCGAGCTGCACGTCCGGGTAGCGACCGCGCACGATTGCGGTGCAGTGTCCCGCGCCAATTTTCTCGTAGCCCACTAGCTTGACGTCCGCCGACTTGAGCATCATGTCCGCCGTGCCGACGATCGCGGGGAAACTAACCGTGGACACCAGACCCAGGGCGTAGTCTTGATATTTATAGTGCTGGCGCGGCGGGCGAAGATTCGCGGGCGCGGCTCCCGGTCGGAGCGGTCGTGCGGAAGAGTTGAGCCGGAGTTGAGACATACGAGGCGATCGCCAGGGCCGGAGGTGCGGGGCGCGATCCGACAGCGATCGAAAGATTTCTTTTATTTTATCGGCTCTGTTGGCGATCCCGAACTTGCCACAACGATTCCGCACAAATCACTGGGGAAGGTGGCGATCGCGATCTACTGCGTGCAGGCGTGCAGCAGCCAGCCCAGCACGAAGCCGAGCCCACCGTAGCGCAGCCCAAACCAAAACGGTTCGCGAAAGCTCGTCCAGGAAAACAGACTGCTTTCTAAATTTAAATCGAGCAGCTCGAGGCGATCGCGCAGCTCGCTTAAGGCACTCGAAGCGTTCGGAGCACTTGGAGCACCATCCGGCTGACCCTGCGCGTGCTTTAGCTGGCTCCTTAGTCGATCGCGCGTCTGTCGGTCGCGATCGATTTGGCGCTTGCGGGCATCGAGCGCCGCCAGCTCCAGGCTCAGACGCTCGAACTCGCGATCGAACTCGCGATCGAATTCGCCGCTGGACTGGCCGCTGGGCTGGCCGTTAGGTTCGCTGTTAGATTTGCCCTCAGGATGGGGAGAAGCATCGGGGCGATCGTCATTGGGGCGGGTCATGGTAATCGGAACGGAGAATGCTTCCAGGCTCCGAATTTAGCAGAAACGCGCCCCGCAGCGGCTCGCTCTCGCTCTATCGAGCAATCTCGTCGGGCAACAGTTCAGCCGCCGATCGAAAACGCACCGAGGATCAGCATCGAGAGCAGCAGGCCGGGCGATAGCAACAGCGCCAGCATCAAAATATCGTGAGTACCCATAGATGAATTGCTGTAGAAATTGTAAAAAATCGCGGAGGCAGCACGCCCCACCTCTTCACGCTAAGGTCAGTGCCGGGGGATCGCCGTGTCGTTTGCGATTTTTTAAGATCGCGCCCGCAAAACACGCGACAAAACGCCCTAAAAGCCCAGCGGCCCGTCCGGCACGATTTCCGTTACCACGTTTCCACCCGTCACTACGAACGTCTCCGCCTCCAGCTTGCCCTCCGCCTGGGGGCCGCGCAGCGTAAACTGCGGGTCGAGCTGGCGATAGAACACGTTGCCGATCGCGTTAAAGGTTTCCGTAGCGACAAACCAGGTCAGATTGTCGGCCGTCAGGCGCGAGTTATCGCCATCGGCCAGGGCCTGGACGCCGCCGGTCAGCTCCAGCACCTCTTCGCCGATATCGAACTGGCCGCGCGCGCCCGAGAGCGCGACCTGATTGGCGCGGTTGACGATCGTCAGCGGCACGTCCGAGGAGAGCAGCTCTCCGGGCAAATCCCAGAGCAGCAGGTCACTGCTGATGCTGACTGGGGGCTGACCGAACAGCAGCTCGGCGTTACCGTCTAGGGTGATGAGCTGGACGCCGAGATCGAGGCTTGCGGTTTCGGCGGCGGCGCGATCGACAACTTTTGCCGCCTCGCCCTCGCCCTCGTAGCGCTCGACGATCGCCGTCCCCTCGGCGACAACCAGCTCTTCATCCATCTGCCAGTTGCCCTTCTCGGCGGTCAGGCGGATGCGCGGGTCTTTGGTTTCGATCGCGATATCGCCCTCGAGTTCCAGCACGCGATCGGCTTCGAGCAGCTCGCCTGACTTTGCCGTCAGGTTTCCGTCTTCGTGGACGGCGCTGACGTTACCCTCGAACAGCATGCGGTCTTCTTCCGGGAGCCACTCCACCTCGTCGGCGGAGAACACCGTGCCGTCTTCGATATCCAAGACCTCGATCTCGCCCGTCAGCACGATGCGCTCGCCGTTTTGAGATAGGACGCCCTCGCTGGCCTTCAAATCGTAGACGTGCTCGCCGTCATCAAAAAGCTTGCCACCCAGGCCAGATGCCACCGCCGTTTTGCGGTTGCGGCTGTAGGTGACGCGCTCGGCCAGGATCGACCAGCGTTTTTGGCCGCTGCGATCGATCTGCTCGAGATTGACGTCCTGAAACGTCAGCGACGGGTCGGCGTCGATCGACGATCGCGGCGTGCGTTCTACCTCGGGCTCGGGCGTCCGGGAGCAGCCCGCCACGAACACCATCCCGACAACCGCCGCGCACGCCACGCCGCCGCGAGCGCAGCGCGACATCCGCCGGAAAGAAGCGATCGAAGAAGTCCAGATAGGCATGGCAGCGCGGCGAAAAAGATAGGAGGTTCGAGGGGCGCTCACAGAAGCAGAGCGCCTAAAGCTAATGTCAAGATAGACTCGTGCTAAGGGTCGTTCGTCCCCGGTTACGGGTCGGCGATCGGGCTCCCGTTCATGTTTGCACGCCCGCTGCTTCCTTCGCGCTTTATTTTCTGCGGGGCTGACCTGCGTCGAACCTCGTGTGTCCGTGGCCGAGACGCCACGCTCGATATCTACCGCCGCCCTGCTTTCCGGCCAGACGTTCGCCACCACCACGCGACTAATGACAGAGTTCTCCCCCGACTGGCTCGATGCGATCGCCCGCGAAATTGCGTCGCGCACGGGGATCGCCATCCGCGATCGCGATCGCGGCGTGCTAGCGGGCAAGCTAGAGGCACGCGTCCGCGAGGCTGGGTTTACCGACGGTCGCGCTTACAGCGAGTGGCTGCTGGGCGAACCCGACGCGCTCGAGCGACGCAATGCGGCCCAGGGCCGAGAGTGGCAAGCCGTTATTCAATGCGTGTCGGTTGTCGAGAGCTATTTGTTCCGCGATCGCGGCCAGTTTCAGCTCCTGCGCGAGCAAATTTTGCCTGAGGCGATCGAGCGCCGTCGCCGCGTCAGCCGCGACACCGGCCAGCCGCCGCGCTTGCGCCTCTGGAGCGCCGCCTGCGCCACGGGCGAGGAACCTTACTCCCTGGCTATCCTCGTTCGGGAGCTGCTCGACGATCTCGAGTGCTGGGACATACGCACGATCGCCACCGACATCAACGAAGCCGCCCTGGAAACCGCGCGCCGCGCCACCTACAGCGATTGGTCGTTCCGCCAGGTCGAGCCCGACGTTCGCGATCGCTACTTCCGCCGCCGCCGCGCTACAAGTTCCGGCCTCACCTGGCAGCTCGATCCGGAAATCGCCCACCTCGTCAGCTTCCACCCTTTTAATCTGGCGCGATCGCCCTATCCCGACGCCCACCTTCACATTGAAGACCTCGATCTCATCCTCTGTCGTAACGTTTTTATCTACCTCAAGCCTGAGGCGACCGACGGAATTCTTCAGCGTATGGCGCGCGCGCTCAATCCCGATGGCTACCTGCTGACCGCCCACGCCGAGCTGCAACATCGCCAGACCGACAGCTTCCAGGTGTGCCTTTACCCCCAATCGGTGGCCTACCAGCGCCGCGACGACACCGCGCCCCGATCCGCGAGCGATTCGCTGCCCTGTTACCAGACGCGCCCGCCGCAGATACCCCACTCGATCGCCCCTGCTTCTGTTCAACCTTCAAACGCGAGATCGTCCCAGAGGCACTCTTCTCAAACACCCGCGCTCCACGCGTCCGCCTCCCGAGCGCCAGTATCGCGGCCTCCCCAAACGCCGTCTCCCCAAACGCCCCGCCAAACCCGACCCCCAATCTCCTGCCTGTCCCAGCCGACGCCGACCGATGGGTTAATCTCGACGCCAGCCTCGACGCCAGCCTCGACACCGCCCGCCCGCGCCGATCGCTCATCGTCTGCCCCGCCGCCGATCTCTGTGCCTTCGCGGGAACTGGCCGATTCCATCTCCGCCCGTATCGCCTCCGATCCGGACTACATCATGCAGTCCGCGATCGACTGCTTCCACCGCAAAGCCTACGCCACGACCACTGCCCTGCTCGAGCAGATCCTCGATCGCCACCCCAGGCACTTCGACGCTTGTGACCTGCTGGCCCTGGCTTACGCCAACCTCGGGCAGTACCACCAAGCCTCCTACTACTGTTCGCGGGCGCTCGAAATCGATCCCTGCGCGCCTTCGCCCCACTACCTACTCGCACACCTGGCCGAAACCAACGGCAATATCGCCCGCGCCAAGCTCCTGCTCAAGCGCGTCGTTTACCTCGATCCCACCGCAACTCTGGCCTACCTCGACCTGGCCGCAATCTACGCGACCCAGGGCGACACGGCCCGATCGCGCAAAATGGTACAAACGG
This sequence comes from uncultured cyanobacterium, assembly GCA_937899645.1. Taxonomy (GTDB): domain Bacteria; phylum Cyanobacteriota; class Cyanobacteriia; order Cyanobacteriales; family Geitlerinemataceae; genus RDYZ01. The sequence continues at coordinate 109,803 of CALCCD010000049.1, forward strand.
CGCGCGCCCTTCTGGTCAAACGCAGCGCGGACGAAATCGTCGATCCCTATCGGCGGCTGTCGGTCGGCGTGTTGCGCGAGCAGTTGCGCGACCTGTCCCAAGGCCGCGATCGCTTTCACTAACGCGGCTCTCGCCCCCAACGCCGACCCTAGCGCGACCGCTCCCGACCTTCCATTGCCACACCCGGTTCGACCATGAGCGTCACGACTGCTGCCTCCGCCTCCGAAGCCCAACAAACTCCAACCCGCCCGATTTTTGTCTTCGAGTCCGACGGCATCCGCTATGGCTTCGAGGCGATGCGCGTCCGCGAGGTTTTCTTCCTGCCGCAGGTCGCCCCGCTGCCAGAAGCCCCGCGCGATATCATCGGCGCGATCGACCTGCGGGGCCGTATCGTCCCCGTGATGGATCTCCAGCGGCGCTTCGGCTACACCACCCGCGACTACTGCCTCACCGATAGTGCGATCGTCTTCGAGTGTGACGGGCTGCTCGTGGCGCTGGTCGTCAACGCCGTCATCACCGTCTGCGACGTACCGCTCGAAGACTTTCGCGAAGCACCAACCTACGGTCGCTCCCACGGCGGCTCCCAGGCCGCGAGCGAAGCAACAGCCCGACATCACCGTTTTATCAACGGCATCGCCCAGACGCCAGATGGAACGGTGCTACTGCTCGACTGCTCGCAGTTGGTTCACTACTCCGAAGGGCTCGATCTCGACGAGTTCCCGCTTGAAGACGAAGAACCAGACGACGATCGCCCGCGCGAGTTCTGCCCGAATGCAACGCCAGAACAGCGCCAAGTCTTTCAGAAACGGGCGATCGCCCTACAGACCCGCACTGACGACGCGGCGAAATCGGGCGCGCAGCCCACAGCGATTATCGAAATTTCGGGTGAGTTTTTCGGCCTCGATCTCCAAGTCGTGCGCGAGTTCTGCGAGGTCTCCAAAATTGTGCCTGTCCCCTGCTGCCCCGATCGCATCTTGGGCAGCACTAACCTGCGCGGCGAGATCCTAACGCTGGTGTCGTTGCACGAAGTACTCGGCTTGACGGCCTACCGGCGCGAAGGCGTGACCGAGGCTGTCGTCGTCGAGGTGGGCGAGACGGTCTTCGGTATCGCGATCGATGCTGTATTCGACGTAATGCAGCTCACCTCGGACGATCTGTCGCCGACGCCGACGGCTCTCCAAGGCCGAGGCGAGGAATTCGTACGCGGCATGGCGTCCTATCGCGGCAAGATTCTCGGCGTGCTCGATTTGCCCGCGATCGTGGAGCGAGAAGTACTCGTCGTAGACGACTGACAACTAATCTCCAGAAACATCCAGCGCTTTTTTCAGCGCTTTTGGCATTACTGCACCGGTGTGCGCCCTGCGTTTCGGGCGATCGCGGCAAATCCAAAAAGACGCCCGCTCCCAAGGCTGTAGACCAACGCCGTCCTAAACGCGATTCGTCAGGTCGCGACCGTGGGTGTCCGTACCGCACGTGCCGAATAGCGAGTGCTTGCGATTTAGGCGGCAGACGAGTTCCGTTTGCACCTTGCTCGGCGTCCAGGGCTGCGCCTTGCGGTATGCATAGAATGCTTCCGCGCCATCGATTCCCAGCGCTGCCGCCGCCGGAATCAGCTCTTCTGCGCTCTTACGGTAACGGCAGGGGTGGGCCAAGACGGCCAGACCACCGGCAGTGTGAATCGCATCGATCGTGTAGCGCGCCGTGAAGTGGTTGCCCGTCACTTTCTCGCCCTGAAGGTAGCGCTGGATCGCCGGATGTTCCGAGTCGAAACCGTAACCCAGAATATGGACTTCCGTTCCGAGCAGCTCGGCGTTAATTTCAACGCCCGTCCAGAGCTGGGGCAGCGCCCGCTGCGGATTCTGCTGGCGCTTTTCTTCGAGGCGGCGCTGGGCAACGTGATAGCCAAGTGCGCTGTGGTGGTCGGTGATTGCGAAACCGCTCAGGCCGATTTCGAGTACCTGAGAGACAATTTCATGCGGGTGCAGCTGACCGTCCGAGACGATCGAGTGCATGTGGAAGTTGTAGCGAGTGGGGCAGCTCTGATGGTTGAGGGTTCGGAAGATCTGCTGAAGTCTCACGGTATCCCGTGCGGCGAGGTGACTGGAAACGGAGGCCCGAGTCAAGGAAGCCATCGCATAATTAAAGAATGAATTAACTTATTTTAACAATTCCTCCCGAAATCGGTACGGTGATATCTGGTAACTCAGCCCGAAATATTGTCGCAATTCCCGTCGATATTTCACGTATAATACCAAATCCGACTTAGCGAAGCGCGTATTAGAGTGTTGCAATGGCTAAAAA
>CALCCD010000050.1 GCA_937899645.1 uncultured cyanobacterium
TGTGGGGGGACTCCTCTATCCTATCTGTAGTCTCACTTTCTGGGCTTGGTATTAGTACGACAGGCTGGGTGCTTGGAATAGCGACGCGCGATCGGCGAGCTGCTTGAGAATAAAGTCCGCCACATCCGCCCGCGAAATCTGGAGCGTGATGTCGCGATCGGTGCTGGGAAAACTGTGGCGGTAGTCGCCCGTCAGCGGCCCATCCGTCAGGGCTCCGGGACGTACGATCGTCCAGTCCAAAGTGCTGTTACGCACCAGCGCTTCTTGCCGTTCGTGGTCGGCGAACACCTGGCGCAAAATGAAGCCGAACATGACGTACTTCCAGTAGAAATCGAGGTTGCCCCAGCTCTCGCCCGTACCCAAAGTCGAGAGGCAAATCAGGCGACGCATCCCGACCTTTTCCATTGCCCGAACAATCTGCTCGGTTCCCTCGGAGCGAATCGTGCTTTTCAGCTTTTTGCCCGAACCCAACACGCAGATCGCGGCGTCCTGTCCGGCCAGCGCGCGCTCGACTGCCGAGGCGTCCATCACGTCGCCGGGGATGGGAGTGCTGGAGATCGAGGCACGCGAGGTGGCGGGCGAAGGCGGTGACGGTGTGTCCCTGCTCTAGGGCTTGTCGAACGACCTGGCGGCCAACGGTTCCGGTCGCGCCAAAGATGATGAGTTTCATAGGTTGGGGCTCCTGTTTGAAGACATCTCCAGACTACGGAGAGCGACTTGGCGGGGCTTGCCATTTCTTGCGGGACTGTCACTTTCTTGCGGTGACTTGTGCTGAGGACTTATTGGGGCATCGCAAAAAAAGTCTTCGCAAATCCACTTAACGTCTCCTCCGGTGCTACGCTCTTTGGGCTCGGTTCCGATGGAGATCGGCCATTGGAGGAAACGGGGAAAGTTCGGTGCGAATCCGACGCTGTCCCGCAACTGTGAATGAGCTTGTGCCTGTGCTTGCAGTGCCGCAACTCTCAGTCAGAATGCCCGCCGCGCTGCTCATACAACACTGCTTCAATCTGCGAGGTACAGATGCTGCTCAATAATTTTTCCGGTTGCCGCGTTTGGCAACTGCTCCGCGTTGGCGCGATCGCGGGGAACGTCGCGTTTCTCAGTCTGACGATCGCGGCCAATGCTGAAGAGATCGCCCCGTCCGTTGGGGAATCTTTAGAGGAACGGGCGATCGAGGCCATTTCCCAAATCGAACCCGACAAACAGGCTAAACAAGCCGCTGAAACCGAAGAAGCACCCGAAATTCAGGAAGCCCGAGTAGCTGAAGACCGCGAAGAAAATCCCGCCGTCGCTCGAGAAGACAGCGCTGACGATCCCGACGATGACGGCGTGCTGCGACTGACGATCGAAGGCATCCGCAACCAGCCCGTCTTCGGCCCCTTCCGTCAGGAACGCCCACTCAGCGACTCCTCGCGCCCCGTCTACGTTATCCCCCGCGAGCAAATCGACGCCCAGGGCGCAGCCACCGTCGAAGAAGCCCTGCGCTACACCCCCGGAATCCTGGCCGAAGGGACAAGTGGAGGTCAGCTCGGCTCGACCAGCTCGCAGTTTATGCGCGGCGGCAGCACGTCGCAGACCCTAATCCTGCTCGACGGCCGCCCGCTGAACGACCTCGGCTTTAGTGGCGGCTTCGACCTGGCCGAGTTCACCACCGACTTCGTCGAGCGCATCGAAGTCTTTCCCGGCGGTAGCTCGGCGCTCTACGGCTCCGGGGGCGTCGGCGGCACGATCAACATCGTCACCCAAGAGCCCACCGAAGATCCCGAATACAGCGTTCGCGTCGGTGCTGGCGTCTTTGGCTACAACCAGCAGGTGCTGCGGGCGCGCGGCTCCGAGGGCGATATCGGCTGGGTCGTCGGCTACAACCGCACCTACGCCGAAAACGACTTCCCGTTCGAGCTGGAGTCGATCGACCTCAGTGACTCGCGCGACAACGCTGAGGCCAACTACAACAACCTCAACCTCAAGTTGATGGCGGACATCGACGATCGCAATAGTCTGACCTTTAGCACGCTCTACCTGACGCGCGATATCCGCGTCCCCGGCGGCTATCCCACCGGCGAAGGCAGCCTCGGCCAGTTCAACAGCCTCAGCCCCGATGCCAACCAGTACACCGAAGATATCCTGCTCGATTTGCGCTGGGACTCGCAGCTCGACGCTGAAGGCGACTCGGTGCTGACCGCCCGCGCCTACACCGATATTCTGCGCTACACCTTCCGCGATCCGCGCTTTAGCCGCGACGAGATCGATCGTGACACTTTCGGCTTTCAGGTGCAGCACGCTTGGCAGCTCGCCGACGCCCACCGCCTGACCTACGGCCTCGACTTCCGCACCACCACCGCCGAAAACCAGACCACCAGCTTCTTCGACGGCAGCACCAGCGAAAACTACGACGACAATATCGACCAGGGCGCACTGTTCGCGCTCTACAACGTCGATATCGCTGAAAACTTGAGCGCTAATTTGGGTCTACGCCAGGAGTTCAACAGCCTCGAGAACGGCTCGTTTACCTCACCTAGCGCCGGGATTCTCTGGAATATCAACGACAACACGGCACTGCGCGCCAACTATGCCCGCAGCTTTAACGCGCCGCTGATTTCCAACCTAGAAGGTCTAGCGGCCTTTGGCGTCGTCGGTGAGCCCGACCTGGAGCCCGAGCGCGGCAATAGCTTCGATATCGGCATCGACCACGCGATCGGGGACGTAGCGCTGCTGCGTCTGACCGGCTTCGTCAACCGCATTGAGGAGACGATCGCCTTCCAGTTCGGCTCGCCCAGCACGTACATCAATATCGGTGAAACCGAGACGATCGGCCTGGAAGCGGCGGTGGACGTGAAGCTAGCCGACAACTGGTTTGCATTCGCGAACTTTACGCTCAACGAAACGCAGATTATCGAAGACAGCACCGAGTCGAACGAGGGCAACGAGCTGAGCTTCCGCGATGCCGACAGCCTCAATCTCGGCGTGGCTTACTCCGATGTCAACGGGCTGTATGTGGGCGCGATTTTGCGCTACGTCAGCGAGTTCTTCGTGGATAACGCCAACACTGAGGAGCTGGGCGACTACATAACGCTGGATCTCAAGGCGCAAGTGCCGCTAGCGGAGGGCGTGGTTCTCAATGCAAGTTTGAACAATCTGTTTGACGAGCAGTACGAGCTGTTCCCCGGCTTCCCGGCGCAAGGCATCAACGGTCGCGCCAGCGTCCGCTGGTCGTTTTAGGTTCACGAAGAAGCCGACGAGCACTGAGCTTGTCGAAGTGCGGGTTTGGGGTAAGCGCAGCAAGTGATGTCTTGAGCGATCAATTTCAGGTTGAACATGATCGAGAAAAGCTCTCTACAAAAAGCCGGACAACTCTGGCTTGACCGGCGTGTAGCGAAGGCCGCACTTCGACAAGCTCAGCGCTCTTTGACTCTGTTGGGTTGGGTTTCGGCGATCGCCCTAAGCGCCTGCACCGAAGTCCGTAACGCGCCCACCACCGATCGCGCCACCGACCCCGACTGCGTCGAAAACTTCGACCCCAACACCGATTACTTCCCCGACAAAGCCGAGGTCGATCGCGCCGCCGGATTCACCATCGACTATCGCGGCCATTACAAGGTCGTCACCGTCCTCGAACCTTGGCGAGATGCCGATCGTGGCTTCGAGTACGTCCTCGTCCAGTGCGGCACGCCCATCCCCGACGGCGTCGATCCGACACAGGTCGTGACCATTCCCGTCCGCTCGATCGTGGCGCTCTCGACCACGCACCTGGCACACCTCGATCGCCTCGGCGTCGTCGATCGGCTCGTCGGAACCGGCAGCGCCGACCATATCTCCACCGAGAGCGTGCGCGATCGGCTTGCCAGCGGCGAGGCGATCGAAGTCACCCGCAACCTCTCCACCAACGTCGAAGCCATCATCGGCCTCGATCCCGATTTGGTGATGACTCACAGCATCGGCGACCCGAACAGCGACATGCATCCCGTCCTCAGCGAGGCGGGCTTGACGGTGGTGTTGAACGCCGAATACGTCGAGAAGTCGCCGCTGGGGCGGGCGGAGTGGCTGAAGTTCACGGCGGCATTTTTCAACCGGGAGGCGGTGGCGAATTCGCTGTTTCAGGCGATCGAGTGGGAATATCTGGCAGTAGCGCAGATGGCGACCGCGATCGCGCCCGAAGACAAACCCACCGTTGTTTCGGGCTTTAGCTATCAGGGAACTTGGTACGTTCCGGGCGGCGAGAGCTTCGCGGCGCAGTTATTCGCCGACGCGGGGGCAGCCTACGCTTGGAGCGACACGCCGATCTCGGTGTCGATCCCGCTGGACTTCGAGGCGGTGTACGACATCGCAGGCGATGCGGATGTGTGGCTCAACGGCGATCCGGCGTGGCAGTCGCGGGCAGACGCGATCGCCGACGACCCCCGCTACGGAGAGTTTCGCGGTCTCGATCGCTTCTACAACCACACGGCGCGAACGAACGCCACCGGTGGCAACGACTATTGGGAGACGGGGCCGATCGAGCCGCAGGTAGTGCTGGCGGATTTGGTACAGATTTTTCACCCGGAGCTGCTGGGCGATCGCGAGCTGATTTATTACAAGCCGCTCGATAACTAAGGCGTCGGGAAAGCGTTAAGAAAAACAGCACCTAAGCCAAGACTCAAATCGGGAGAGCTAGCGTAATGGTGTTCTCTCGAAAAGCTGTGGTGGTTGATATGGTGCCACGAGGAATAGCTCCTGGCTTGAGCGATGTACCGGAAACGATGCTGTGGACACTGTATAATCGCGCGACAGAAGCGATGCGGGAGGACGGAATTCTCCGCGATCCGAAGGCCGTCGAGATATACGGCAATATCGAATACGATTACGAGCGCAGCTTCGGGAAAGCAAGCCCCGTCCACGCCCTGCGTTCTTTGGCCTTCGATCGAGAAGTCATTCGCTTCCTCGAGAAATATTCCAACGGCACGATCGTTAACCTCGGCGAAGGATTGGAAACCCAGCGCTTTCGGATTCCCTCGCCCCAAGCCCTCTGGCTGAGCGTGGATGTACCCGAAGCCGTACAAACGCGCGAAGCCTTTATCCAGCCCGATGCCCAGCACGTCCACCTGCCACTGTCGGCGCTCGATCGCGCTTGGTTCGACGCCGTCCCTGGCGATCGGCCTGTCTTTGTGACGGCTCAAGGGCTGTTGATGTACTTCTCGGAGGCAGACGTGCGGTCGCTGCTCCAGGACGTTTGCCAGAAGTTCGATAACTGCTGCTTGATGTTCGATACGATTCCGCGCTGGTTCTCGCAGAAAACAACATCCCCGGCGGGGTACTCGCTGACCGGCAACTACGTAGCTCCGAAGATGCCTTGGGGGATCGATCGTGGCGAAATTCGACCGACGCTGACGGAATGGCTGGGCGATTCTGCAACTATCGAAGATATGGGCTATCCGCGCTTGACCCGAGACTTGGGCTGGCTGATGTTCGCGCTCGCGTCGCGCCTCCCCATCCTCAAAGATCGCATCCCCACGATCGTCAAAGTCCGCCCGCAGCGGTAGCATCCGCCCTCTCCGCTCTTTGTTAGAGCCCATCACGGCGCAAAGTCAAGCCGCGAGCACTGTTGCGGACACTCCTCACCCAATCGAAACGGCCAGACTTTCGAGCGGGCGGCCTGCGATCGCGGCACGCGATAGTATTAGTGGCGACGTTTTCACGTCCTAGTGTCGTCCGCCCTGCTGGGCCGACACGCGCTGAACCGCTTCTCAAAAGCTAATCGAAACTTTTCAATAACTGTCGTGAGTCAACCCGAAACCATTGCCGCCCACGGTGGCGTGCTGATCGATCGCATCGCTCCTGCCGATCGTAAAGAAGAATTCCTGGCGAAAGCCGACACCCTGCCACGCTTGACCCTCGACGATCGCGCCTTCTCCGACCTCGTGCTGATCGCGATCGGTGCGGCCAGCCCGCTGACCGGCTTTATGGGCAAAGCGGACTACGAACCCACCGTCACCGATATGCGCCTGGCCAACGGCCTGCCCTGGTCGGTGCCGATCACCCTCAGCGTTTCGGAAGAAGAAGCAGCGAAACTGACCGAAGGCGAGCTGGTGCGCCTCGATGACTCCACCGGTCGATTCGTCGGCGTCCTGGAGTTAACCGAGAAGTACACCTACGACAAAGAAAAAGAAGCCGCCAACGTCTATCGCACCACCGAAGACAAACACCCCGGTGTTGCCGCAGTCTATGCCCAGGGCGATATCAACCTGGCTGGGCCGATCTGGCTGCTGCAACGCGACGGCCACCCACAGTTCCCCAAATATCAAATCGACCCGGTCGAAAGTCGCAAGCTATTCCTCGAGCGCGGCTGGAAAACCGTCGTCGGTTTCCAAACTCGTAACCCCATCCACCGCGCCCACGAGTACATCCAGAAGTGTGCGCTGGAGATCGTCGATGGCCTTTTTCTGCACCCCCTAGTCGGCGTCACCAAGAGCGACGATATCCCGGCGGACGTGCGGATGCGCTGCTACGAGATCATGATGGATAAATACTTCCCGCAGGATCGCGTGATTATGGCGATTAACCCCGCCTCGATGCGCTACGCGGGGCCGCGCGAAGCGATCTTCCACGCGCTGGTTCGCAAGAACTACGGCTGTACGCACTTTATCGTCGGTCGCGACCATGCCGGTGTCGGTGACTACTACGGCACGTACGACGCGCAGCACATCTTCGACGAGTTCGAGCCGGGAGAGATGGGCATCACGCCGATGAAGTTCGAGCACGCGTTCTACTGCACGCGATCGCAGTCGATGGCGACGAGCAAAACCAGCCCCAGCTCGCCGGAAGAGCGTATCCACCTGTCGGGCACGAAAGTGCGCGCTCTACTCCGCAACGGCGAACTGCCGCCGCCGGAATTTTCGCGTCCGGAAGTGGCTGCCGAGCTAGCCAAGGCGATGCACAAGTAGGCTGCGGTGCGGGAAATCGGGTTTCTAAGGTGTTGCTTGCCTGTTGCTTGCCCACAAGCAGTTGACTCTCAGAAACCCGGTTTCGATTCTCTATATTCGGAGCGCGATCGGCTCAAAAAGCAAAATCGCAGGAGCGCTGAGCACACCTGCGAGAAGAGAATCGTTAAATGCGGAACCCGGGACTTGAACCCGGACAGGATAAACTCCCACTAGAACCTGAATCTAGCGCGTCTACCAATTCCGCCAGTTCCGCACGCTTACTTGATTTCGACGCGACTTCGGCTGAAGTCCGCGCGCTGCCTCCCTCTTGGGTGAGTTATGGCAACGAGATAATAATCTAGATGTTAAGACAGCGTTCGTCAAGCATTTTCTCGATCTTTCTTCAGGATCGATCTTTACCTAGCACCGCCTCTAGCTGCCAAAACCGGTCTGGTAAGGACGATCGCGGGGCTGACGGCACTCCGGAACCCCATTGGCGCGTAGTGGATATGTAAATATACGGACGCCCAGAAACGCAGACGCGTCGTCATTGTGGGCTTCCGTCCGAGATGCCTCCAGGCCGCACCACCAGTTTTTCCTGCGATGACACAGCTTACCGACATTGCCCGCGCCCGCGACGCCAGCCGAAACCACTCGGACAAGACGCGCTGGAGGCAGCTTCGAGAGCGGCTCGCAGCTTGGTTTTATCGCCACGTTTCGCTCGTCCTGGCAGTTGTATTTTTCCTCGCGATCGGGCTGCTCCTCGGCTACCTAAATCGCCTGTCGGAAGACCTGATCGAAACCCAGGCCGAAGCTCAAGCTGGACAGCTCTCGCAGACGATCGTTTCGGCCTGGTCGCACTACAGCACCAACGCGGTCGGTCGCATCCTGGAGGGGGACGACGCCATCGAGATTCGCTCTGACTACCGCGAGGCGATCGGCGCAATTCCACCACCGGCCACGTTCGCGATCGAGCTAAGCGAGCGCCTGACCGAGGACATTCCCAGTATGCGCGTCCGGATTTTCAGCGACTACCCGTTCGCGAACCGCCAGCAAGCCGCGAAGCAGTTCGACGCCTTCGAGCGCGAAGCCCTCGATACCTTCGTTGCCGAGCGCGAGTCCCATAGCTGGGAGGAAGAGGCAACCATGGCGCTGGCGAACTTCAGCGTGTCGCGTGCCGATCGCCTCGATGATGTAAGTGTCTTTCGCCACATCAAGCCGCTGGTGATGCAGGCGGGCTGCGTGACTTGCCACAACACCCATCCGGACAGTACGAAGCGCGACTGGAAGATTGGCGACGTGCGCGGCGCGATCGAAATCGTGCAGCCGCTCCAACACGTCCGCGACCTCCAGAAGGGCGGCGTCCGCAAACTGTCGGTACTCGCGGGAGCCAGTGCGATTCTCGGACTTGTGGCGCTGAGCGGCGCGATTCGTAGCCTGTACCGCACGTCGCTGGAGCTGGAGCATCGCGTGCGGGTGCGAACGGCAGACTTGGCGATCGAACGGGAGAAGTCCGAGCAGCTCTTGCTCAACATTCTGCCCGCCCAGATTGCCGCGAAGCTAAAGCGTAGCGAAGGCAGCTTGGCGGAAAATTTCGATGAAGTGTCGATCCTATTCGTAGATGTGGTCGGCTTTACGCAGCTCTCAAGCCAGCTTGAACCCCGGGAGCTGGTTGGCCTGCTCGACGATATCTTTTCGCGCTTCGATATGCTGACCGATCGCTACGGCCTCGAAAAAATCAAAACGATCGGCGATGCGTACATGGTTGCGAGCGGCATCCCGAAACCGCGCCCCGATCACGCCTGGGCGATCGCCCACCTCGCATTGGACATGCAGACCGAAATTCAGCAGTTCAACGAGGAGCGCAACCTCGCGATCGACGTTCGGATCGGCATCAACTCCGGTTCGGTGGTCGCTGGGGTCATCGGTCGCCGCAAGTTCGTCTACGACCTCTGGGGCGATGCGGTTAACGTTGCGAGCCGGATGGAATCCCAGGGCGCGCCGGGGGCGATCCAGGTGTCGCGACCGACCTACGTGCGGCTCGTGGACGATTTCACGCTGGAGCCGCGCGGCAAAATTGACGTGAAGGGTAAGGGCGAGATGCAAACCTACTGGCTGCTCGGTCGCAAATCGCCTGCTACCGTATGAGGCGGACAGTTTGACCGATGTGTTGAAGTTATCGACTGACAGGGGCGAAGGCGATGCCGACGGTACGCGCGAATGGAAAAGCGATCGAGTGTGAGGTCGGAGCGAACCTGCGCCGGGTGTTGCTCGACGCCGGAATTGCGCTCCACAACGGCAACGCCAGCATTATCAACTGCCGCAGCATCGGCACCTGCGGAACCTGCGCGGTGCAGATTGAAGGTGAAGCGGGTGCGGTAAACGCGGCGAACTGGCGCGATCGCGCGCGGCGATCGCTGCCGCCCCACGAACCGGAGCGCGATCTGCGCCTCGCGTGTCAGACGCAGGTGCTGAGCGATATCGCCGTAACCAAGTACGACGGCTTTTGGGGGCAGGGAACGGAGCCAGTGTGGACGCCCGCTGGAGCGCCGGACGCAAATGTATAGAGGCTCGCGGGTGCATTTTTCTGGATTTCAGACGGCTCGTAGCGTTGGATGGAGACTCGCGATCGTGAAGCGACTGTGGCGAACTGGATTGGCGGCGATGTTTGGCGTCGCGCTATTGGGTGAGGGGGCCGTGGCCGGTGTCGCGCGCGCGCCCGATCGCGGTTTGCTTCGGGTCGGACTGCCGTCGGCTGCGCCCGATCGCAACTTCGAGTGGGAACTCGCGATCGAGCCCGGTCGCGAAGTTGGAGAACTGACAGCAGAGAGCGATACCCTCGCCGAGGACGGCAGCTATTTCGTTCCGTACCGCATTCAAGGAGAAGCGGGCGACATCCTCGAGATCGAGCTGACAAGTGACGAGTTCGACACGTATCTGATTCTGCGCGATGCCAGCGGTGAGATCGTCGCGCGGGATGATGACAGCCTCGGTGGCACGAACTCCTGGCTGGTGGTGGAACTGCCCGCAACGAGAACCTACGAAATCCAAGTCAATGCCTTTGAGGTCGGGGCGACCGGGCGCTACGAATTGCGCTGGCAGCTTGGGGATGCTGCCGCACGAAAATTGCAGCGATTGCGATCTGAGAACGTCGGCAGGCTGCGATCGGATACGGCAGTGGACGTTCGCGCGGCGATCGGCCAGTACGAGGAACTGCTGGCGCTCGCAGAACAAAACGAAAACGATCGAGTTCTTGCCGAAGCTTTGTTGCTTCTGGGTGTTTTACACGACGATCTGAGCGAGCTAGAAATCGCACTGGAGTACTACCAGGCGGCGCTCGTGAAGTTTCGGGAGTTGGGCAATCGCAATCGCGAGGGAACAGCGCTCAACAACATCGGCCTAACCTACCTGACCCAGGGCAACCTCAGCGAGGCGCAGCGCTACCACGAGCAGGCGCTGGAGCTCTATCGCGAGCTGGGCAATCGCAACGGTGAAGGTATCGCGCTGAGTAATCTCGGCTGGGCGTACTCGACGCTGGGTCGCCACACCGACGCACTACAGGTATACGAGCAGGCACGTCAGATTTTCGTCGAACTCGATAATGTGGCTCAGCAAGCGACAGGGGCAAACAACCTCGGCTCGGTGTACCTCGATTTGGGCGAGTCGAGCGAAGCGTTGCGCTACTACAACTTGGCGCTGGCCGGACACCGTACATCGGGCGATCGTCAGGGTGAGGCGACAACGCTCAATAACCTCGGCTACGCCTACGCAGAGGAAGGAGACTTGGTTGCCGCGCGGCGCTATTACGAACAGGCGCTGCAAATTTTGCAGGAAATCGGCAATCGCGACAGCGAGGCCACAGCGCTTAGCAATATCGGCGGCGTCTACGATGCCGAGGCTCGCCCGGTGGAGGCGCTGAACTATTACACGCGGGCTCTCGACCTGTACCGCGAGGTGGGTAATCGCGATGGCGAGTCGATCGCTTTAAACAATGTCGGCGGGATGTACGCTGAAGTCGGCGACTGGGATGCGGCGCTGAGCTACTACAGTGAGGCGCTAGAGCTGAGCCGCACCGTGGGTAACCGCACCATCGAGATGCTGGCGCTGCGGAATGTGGCGTTCGTGTATCGCTGGCAGGACGATATTCCGCAGGCGTTAGCGAATATCGAAGCCGCGATCGCGATCGTCGAGCAGCTCCGGGGTCGTATCGCCAGCGCCGACTTACGCACCAGCTACTTCGCCACAGTCCAGGACTACTATCAGTTTCAAATCGAGCTGCTAATGGAGCTGCACGATCGCGAGCCCGAAGCAGGCCACGATCGCCGCGCTTTCGACGTGAGCGAACGCACTCGCGCCCGCACGCTGATCGAGCTGCTGGCCGAAGCCGAGCTGGATGTGACCGAGAGCGTCGATCCGGCGCTGATTCGGCTCGAGAAAGACCTGCGGCAAAAGCTCCAGGCGATCGACGCCGAGCGCGTCTCCCAACTCCAGGCCGTCACCGAAAGCAGCGAAGTCGCCGAAATTGTCGCCGACGCCGATCGCGAAAGCGAAAAGGTACTGCGCGACCTCGACAGCCTGGCCGCCGAGCTGCGTCAAACCAGCCCCGCCTACGCCGATTTGCAGTACCCCGAGCCGCTGACCGCCGAGGCCGTCCAAACGCAGGTGCTCGATGGCGACACCACCCTGCTGCAATATTCCCTTGGCGATGCGCAGAGCTACCTGTGGGTCGTCAGCCGCGACGGCTTCGAGAGCTTTACGCTGCCGGGACGCGATGCCATCGAAACCGCTGCCCGCCAGTTCTACGCCAGCGTCGATCGCGCCGGGAACCCACTCAGCGCCGCCCGCAAAGCCCAGGCCCTCAGCGAGCTAATCCTCGCGCCCGTGGCCGATCGCCTCGCCACCGATCGCCTGCTGGTCGTCCCCGACGGCATCCTGCACCAAGTGCCTTTCAGCGCCCTGGCCGTTCCTGGTGCTGACGCCTACGCGCCGCTGCTAACCCGACACGAAGTCGTTAGCGCGCCCTCCTCGACCGTGATTGCGACGAACCGCCGCATTATGGGCGATCGCCCGCCTGCACCAGAGCGCCTCGTCGCGATCGCCGACCCGATTTTCACCGCCGACGACCCGCGCCTGACCGGCATCGCCACCACCGCGATCGATGCCGACAACCGCGACGTGGAGCGCGCCCTCCGCGACTTCGATCTGCGCAATATCGCCCGTCTGCCCAACACCCAAACCGAAGCCGAGCGGCTGATCGAGCTGGCGAGCGGCGGCAAAACCGCCGTGCTCGACTTCGCCGCCAACTACGACTGGGTGATGGCCGACAACGCCAGTCGCTACCAGTACGTCCACTTCGCCACCCACGGCTTCGCGAACTCCACCAACCCGGAGCTATCGGGCCTAATCTTGTCGCTGCTCGACGAGAACGGCAACCCGCAAAACGGCTTCCTGCGGCTGACGGATATTTTTAACTTGAATCTGCCCGCCGAGCTGGTGGTGCTGAGCGCCTGCCAGACCGGCCTGGGCGAGAACGTCGGTGGCGAGGGGGTTGTCGGTCTGACGCGCGGGCTGATGTACGCTGGAGCCGAGCGTACGGTGCTGTCGCTCTGGAACGTCAACGACGCCAAGACTGCCGAGTTGATGGTGCAGATGTATCGCAATATTTGGGAAGGTGGTCTGGCCCCGGCAGCGGCGTTGCGGCAGGCACAGCTCGCGATGTGGGAGGCGGGGGAGCATCCGTACTATTGGGCGGCGTTTGGCCTCCAGGGCGAGTGGCGCGAGTAGCGCGAGCGACGATCGCACTTCAATCTGCCTCGGGAATGCGCCCGACTCAGCCTGGAGTTCAGCTCGAACGTCCGCAACGTCTCGCCCCCGACCTCCAACCTCAACTTTCAATCTCGGCCTTCGATTTCAGCTCATGATAAACGTCCGCAATTTTTCTCGACGGTTCCGGCGCGGCTTCGCGATCTTTTGCCTCAGCCTGCTGGCGGTAGTGGCGTCCGACACGATCGCGATCGCCCAGAACCTCAGCCCAACTCTCGCCCCGACGCTGGCCCAAACCCTCAGCCCCGACGATTTTGAAATTCCCGCCGTCAGCCTGACGCTCGATCCCGAGTCCGACAGCGCCGGTGCCGTGCCCGACGGGCTCGGCGTCTCCCTCAGCCCCGTGGCCGACGGCGAGCGCGGCGTCATCGGCGGCGACGACCGCACCGCCATGACCTCAGCGGAATACCCCTGGTCGGCGATCGGGCGGCTGGAGCGGCGACGCGCTGACGGCAGCGTCCAGGGCTGGTGCACGGCCTCGCTGATCGCCCCCGACGTTATCTTGACCAACGCCCACTGCATTGTTGATAAAGAAACTCACCAGCTGCGCACGCAAGATTACGTGTTTCGCCCCAACATGATTCGCGGCGAATCGGTGGACGCGACGCCTGCCACGGTGCTGGACTACGGCAGAGGCTGGAGCCGGGGCGCAGTGGACGAAGACTGGGCGATTATGGAACTCGATGAGGCGCTGGGCTTCTTCTACGGCGAGCTGGGTTGGTATGACGCCGACCTGGCGCGCAGCGATGTACGCGAGGCTCTAGATACGCGCGTCTTTTTGGCGGGCTACTCTCAAGATTTCCCGGACAATGTCCCCGGCTACGAACCGGGAAACACTCCGGGTGTCCATCGCAATTGCAGTATCACGAACGTGCGCGATGATGGACGGATTATCCACAACTGCGACACGCGCGGCGGCGCGTCCGGTTCGCCCCTGATCGCGCGGCTCAGCTCCGGCGAGTTCACGATCGTCGGGCTGCATGCAGGCGGCTTTCGCAACAGCAGCTCCGGCGAGTATTCCTCGAACTACGCGATGCAGGTGAATCGCTGGAAGGAAGCGGCACAGGAATATCAGTGGTAGCGATCGCTCTCGGCGGCACAGTCACCAACGCAACGACCGTCACACTTTGCGCTCGATAACGCAGGTCACTGTCGTCCAGCCGCCGAGGTTGTCGTAGTTGCGGATGGCGCGGAGGCGCTCGGTCGGCGAAATTAGCCAGCCCGCTTCGATGAAAAACGGCCGATCGCGCGGGACGCTCAGCGGCACGTTGCACGAGCCGCCGTCGGGCATCAGGACGATGCGGCGATCGGGTGCGCCATCGCGACCGGGGAAATTCAGGCAGTTTCCGGCGATCGTCGCCTGACTCTCGAGCTGGAAGCTGCCGGAGACGAGGCGCTGACTGAGCCGATCGCCGCTGCGGGAAATTGTCAGCGTGGAGGTGGCGGTGGTGGCGTCGCGCCAGTCGGAATAGTAGGTCGTCGCCTCGCCCTCCCAGGTGCCGATCAGGGCATCGGGCGTCAGGTCGGGGCGATCGCTCGATTCCGTCCCGTCGCGCCGCTCGCGAATCAGCGTCACGCTACTGAAGCTGCCGCCCTCGAACATCTCGACGATCCGCAGCCGCCGATCGCCCTCGATAAAACCAAACTCGCCGCCGAACTGCGCGAACGGCGAATACTGCATCGAGCCGAACGAAAACGTGCCGTTATCGGCAAACACCAACCCGCGATTTAGCGTCGTGTACTCCAGATTTATCGGCTGCGACTCGCTGCCGTCGGTGGGGAAGCGCTGCACGGTTTGCTTGACCTTGCGGTTGTCGTTTTCGCCGTCGAGTGTCACGAGGGTCGGCGTATCTTGGCCGATCGCGCCGTCGATCGCCACCGAAGTAAACGAGCCGCGCCACCAGCCGAGGTGCTGCAAAAAGTTTTGCCACTGGGGCGTGTCGTAATAGTCGGACATGGCGGTTGGCTGATGGGCGAGAAATATGACGCAATGTTAAGGTGCGATCGCGCTCCGTTCAACCCCTGGGGTTCACCCCCCAGGTGCGAGCCCCAACCCCAACTCCCACTCCATCATGGCTATCAAAGTCGGCGACAAAGCCCCAAACTTCACGCTGAAATCCCAGTCCGGCGACACCGTCAGCCTCGGCGACTTCCTCGGCAAAAAGGCCGTTGTGGTCTACTTCTATCCGAAGGACGACACGCCGGGATGCACCGCCGAGTCTTGCGCCTTCCGCGACTCGCACCAGGTGTTCGCCGACGCGGGCGCAGAGGTTATCGGCATCAGCGGCGACTCGGTGGACTCGCACCAGGCGTTCGCCAGCAAGCACAGCCTGCCGTTTACGCTGCTCAGCGACGAGGGCGACAAAGTTCGCAAGCTCTACGGCGTGCCGCCGGTGCTGTGGCTGCTGCCCGGTCGCGTCACGTACGTCATCGACAAAGACGGCACGGTGCGCCACATCTTCGACTCGATGATGGAGTTCGACAAGCACGTCTCGGAGGCGATGACGGTGGTCGAAGGGCTATCGTAAAAATCACCCCAAACTATTGTTCCCGCGCGATCTCGCACTCTCAGACTGTCGTTCCGTAAGGTCGCGACGCAGAGCGTCGGCAGAGGCATGCCTACGCAGAGCGCAGGAACGATAGGTTTTTTGCCGGAATTTATCGCAATGAATCTGCCCCCCGACGATGACGATCGCGCCCTGCGGATCGATATGCTGCCCGCGATCGACGTGATCTTTGCCATCCTCGCCCTGACGATCGTCGCCAGCGCCACCCTCACCCGCCTCGAAGGGCTCCCCGTCGCCCTGCCCCGCGCCAGCCAAGCCGAGCCCCAAGATCTGCCCGACGCCACTATCACGATCGCTGCGACGGGCGAAATCCAGCTCGACGGTGAAACGGTTGAGATCGACGCCCTCGTGAGTCGTGTCGGCGATCGCCGCAAGGCCATACTCCGCGCTGACGCCAACGTTCCCCACGGCCAGGTCGTCGCCGTCCTCGATCGCCTGCGCCAGGTCGAAAACCTCCAGCTCGCGATCGGTACAGAACCCGCCACGATGCCCTGAAAACCCTAGAAGTTCGATTTCTGGCTGGCTTTGCGGCAGCGCGATCGGCTCCGCTGAGAAATCGGACTTCCCGCGTTCGAGCTTTTATCTCACGCTAGTGATGCGAATCCGTGTGGGGAATCAGCGAGTGCGGCTTCTCTAGGCCATGCGCTTCCATCAGCTCGCGATCGCCCATGACTTCCTGCGGTGCGCCGTCGGCCACCACACGCCCCTCATCGATGACAATGACGCGATCGCACACCTCTAGCAACATCTCCAAATCGTGCGAGCAGATCAGCAGTGTCTCGCGCGACTGCTGCAAAAAATCGATCAATCGACGCCGCGCCCGCAAATCCAGGTTCGCGCTCGGTTCGTCGTAAATCACCACGCGGGGCTGCATGGCGATAATGCCCGCGATCGCCACCATGCGCTTCTGCCCGCCCGACAAGTGGTGCGGCGCGCGCTGCGCCAGCTCGGCCACGCCCGTTACCTCCAGCGCGCGCGATACCCGACGCTCGACCTCCACAGGCGACAGGCCCATATTCTCCGCCCCGAACGCCACGTCATCCCAGACCGTCGCGCAAAAAAGCTGGTCGCTCGGGTTCTGAAACACCAAGCCCAGCTCCGGGCGAAATTCCCCGGCCTTCACAGGCTTGCCAAACAGGTCGATCTCGCCGCGCGTCGGCTGGATGACGCCGCATAGCGCTAGGAACAGCGTTGTCTTGCCCGCGCCGTTCGGGCCGATCGTGCCGACGCGCTCGCCTTCGCGGATCTTCACGGTTAGGTCGCGCAGTACGGGCGGGCAGTCGGGATAGCGAACGGTCAGGTCGCGT
Organism: uncultured cyanobacterium; assembly: GCA_937899645.1. Taxonomy (GTDB): domain Bacteria; phylum Cyanobacteriota; class Cyanobacteriia; order Cyanobacteriales; family Geitlerinemataceae; genus RDYZ01. Next base: position 16,594 of record CALCCD010000050.1, read on the forward strand.
ACGCTGATGGCGGTGTCTCGCGTCGGAGCTTGGCGATCGAGGCTGGGCGGGGTCGGTTGGGTCGTCACGAGAAGTTGAGGCAGAGAATCCGAAGTTATGGTCTAAGATAAAAAGGTTTGGCCTACATGTATCGACGTAAAACCTATGGCAGTCCCAAAGAAGAAAACCTCGAAAGGTAAGCGCAATCAGCGACGCGCCCACTGGAACCGCAAAGCAGCGAAGGCGGCGGAAAAAGCCCTCTCGCTCGGCAAATCGGTTCTCACCGGCCGCTCGAAAGGTTTCGTCTATCCCACGGATGAAGACGACGCGGACGAAGAGTAGCGACCGTCGCGTTTCGCTGCCGATTTACGATAGCGTAAACACAATTCACGATGCCGCCGCGGCACGAAAAAAACCGGAGCGATGCGGGTTGCAGCGTCCGGTTTTGTTTTGCGAATTTTTAGCCCGAGGGCACGGACTTCCATTTTCTATTCGCGCGTCTATTCGCTGGGCTTGCTCTTGAGCTTCCAGCCTTTGCGAACGCTCTGACGCGCTCGTCCGATCGCCAGCGTGTCGTCCTCTACGTCTTTCGTGATCGTCGAGCCCGCCGCGATCGTCACGTTTTTGCCAATCTCGATCGGCGCGACCAACACACTGTTCGAGCCCGTCTTCGAGCCGTCGCCGATCGTTGTCGGGTGCTTGTTCGCCCCGTCGTAGTTTGCCGTAATCGTCCCCGCGCCGATGTTGACCTTCTCGCCGAGAGTGGCGTTCCCCAGGTAGGACAGGTGCGCGGCGTTGGTGCGATCGCCGATCGTGCTTTGCTTGACCTCCACGAAATTACCGATGCGGCAGTTCGCGCCGATCTCTGCCTCGCCGCGCAGGTGAGCGTACGGCCCGATGCGAGAGCTATCGGCCACCGAGCTGTCGGAAATCACCGAATACATTGCCGTAACGCCGTCGCCGATCGCGCTGTTCTCGATCAGCGATCCCGGCCCGATCCGGCAGTTCGCGCCGATCGTCGTACTGCCGCGTAAGTGCGTCTGCGGCTCGATGACCGTCTCTGCGCCGACCGTAACGCTATCGTCGATCGTCACGCTGGCCGGATCGATCAGCAGTACGCCCGCGCGCATCAGCTCCTCGCGCTTGCGCTGCTGCAACATGCCGTAGGCGTTGGCGAGCTGGACGCGATCGTTGATGCCGAAAATTTCCTGATAGTCCGACACGTCCATCGCCGTCACGGGCGAGAGGTAGTTCACCGCATCGGTGATGTAGTATTCGCCCTGATCGTTGTTGGTGTTTAGCGTCGGTAGGACTTTTTCCAACTTCGGCCAGTCGAAGCAGTAGATTCCGGCGTTAATCCGGGCGTTCTGGCGCTGCTCCGGCGTACAGTCGCGATGCTCGATAATGCTCTCGAATTTGTCGTTTTCACCCGTTTCGCTTTGAACGCAAAAGACGCGGCCGTAGCCCGTCGGGTCGGGGAGCTGCGCGGTCAGGATCGTTGCGCCGTTGCCGCGCGATCGGTGGGTTTCCAGAAGCTGCGCGATCGTCGCGGGACGCAGAAGCGGCACGTCGCCGTTGAGGACGAGCAGCTCTTCACCGAAGCCTTCGAGGTGCGGCAGAAGCTGCTGGACGGCGTGGCCGGTACCGAGCTGTTCGGTTTGTTCGACGAACTCGACTTCGTAGCCCAAGTCGTGAGTTGTGGCGTAGTCGGTCAGGGCAGTGCGGACGCGACCGGCTTCGTAGCCGACGATCGCGAACACGCGGCTGGGCTTAATATCGGCAACGCTATCGAGGACGCGCTCGACTAGCGATTTGCTGCCGAGGGGGTGCAGGACTTTTGGGAGGGACGATTTCATGCGAGTCCCGCGACCCGCTGCAAGAATTGCGACTGCGACCACGATCGGACGGCTCCTGTCAAATGAACGACTGGAGTATATCGCGCTTTCCGGGGGCGCTTAGCGTCTAGCCAAGCTGGCTCCGCAGCTGGTTGCGAACCTGACGGAGAACCGGGCTGCGTCCGAGCGTGCGGCAGCCACGAAGCGCCGTTTCGATAATCTCGATAATTGGTAGTTCGGGGAAAGTCGGACTCTGAGACTGTTCGTGATAGCGCTGTTCGTCCGGTGCAAAGACGTGAATCGAGAGCCGATCGCGATCGTAAATCCATCGTTCGCGAACGCTGATTTGCTCGTAGGCTTCGAGGCGTGTTTTGGACGTCGCATCGATCTCAATCGCGAGATCTGGTGGTGGATCGTTATCAACTTCATGCTCCGATGTGGGCCTCCCGATTTCGAGAATATCGGTTTGATAAGCGATGCGACTGTTGCGAGGCTCGCCCAATTCGAGCAGGAGTGCTTTAAACGTGCGCCAGTCGATCGCGCGCAGCCGCTGGCCGGGTTGGAGATCGAGTTGCGCGAGCTGAAGAGTCAACGAGCATGGACAGAAATCTGACCGGCACTTTTGCCAAGTCAACGATTCCGGTCGGGGCACGCCACCCCGCCGGATTTCATGGGGACGGCCGAGCGCGAGCTTAGGCGCGACGGTTGGCGATCGAGGGAATCGAATCCCCCGCATCGCCGATGACGCTCTTGATGCCCTCCATCGTCGCCGGGATATTGCTCGGATCCATAAACATCACCTTGCTGCTGCCGCTCGTGCCGATTTCCTTCGCCATTTCCAGATACTGCTGGGCGAGTACGAACTTCAGCGCCTCAGCGGCCTCCGGATTGCTTTCCAGAGTTTTTGCAAGAATTTGCATCGATTCCGCAGCGGCTTTTGACTTCAGCAGTCGATCTTGGCGCTGGGCCTCGGCCCGGAGCTGGATCACCTTTTTCTCGGCCTCGGCGCTGAGGATGGCGGCCTGCTGCCGCGCTTCTGCGTCGAGCACCTGTGCCCGCGCTTGACCTTCAGCCTCGCTGACCGCTGCTGCCCGCTCGCCTTCCGCATTGAGGATTGCCGCCCGCTTGCGCCGCTCGGCGGACATTTGCAGCTCCATCGAGTCCTGCACGGCCTTCGACGGAATAATGTCGCGCAGCTCGACGCGGGTGATCTTCACGCCCCAGGGGTCGGTTGCCACGTCCAGCTCGCGCAGCAACGCTTCGTTGACCTCCGTACGGGCGGTAAAGGTTTGGTCGAGCTCGAGCTTGCCCATCTCGGCGCGAATCTGGGTCAGGACGAGGTTTTGCATCGCCTGCTGGAGATTCGCGACTTTGTAGTACGCCTTGGCGAGATCCATGATGCGCCAGTAGACGACCGCATCGACGTTAATCGAGACGTTGTCGCAGGTGATGCAGGGCTGCTTGGGTACGTCGAGGACTTGTTCGCGGACGGTGGCCTTATAGACGATGTTGTCGAGGAAAGGCGTGACGATACTCAGGCCGGGTTTGAGCTTTTTGCCGCTGTATTTCCCGAGGGTCTCGACGAGGGCTTCGTCGCCTTGGTTGATGATTTTGACGGAGCCCGAGAGGGCAGAGCCACCGAAGATGGCGACGACAATAAAGGCAATTAGGTTTTCCATCGGGTTTTTCCTTGCAGTGCTGCGACGTCAGAATCTCGATCTCTACGCTAGCTAAAACCTCAGCGAGGTGGCGGCGAATTGCGGCAAGGGTTATTAAATCTTTCGTTAAATTTGCGGAGACTCGGTCTGCTCCGATCGCTCTCGCCCGAGGCCGTGCCGTTCCTTTCCCGCCACGCGTCCATTTGTCAAATCGTGTCGAATCGAGAATTGCGGGCCTGGACGTTTGGGCTCGCTCGGGCTTCAAAGCCATGAGCCCGAGCGACTCGAAGCGGCGAGGCGATCGCGCCACCGCTTGTGAGCGACGAGACCCGTGCTCGGCTCGATCGCATTCGCCGCGACTTCGAGAGCGGCATCGAGCAGCGCTGCGAGTCGGCGGTAGCGGGCTGGCAGCGGCGCAGGCGATCGCCCAGATTGTCCACGATGCGCGATCGGCTCTGTGAGCAGCTCCGTAAATTTAGCGATGGCAACTTACGTAAAATCACGGGCACTTTACGGGTCTTTCTCGCGATCGAGTCGGTGCGCGTGTGCGATCGCTCAGCCGATCGCACAAAAAAGTAAACAAAACCACGATGGCGCGGTGCGGTTTTGGGACGGATCTGTAATATAGGAGCGTGCGCGGTCGGATTCCGCCCATTTCGCCCTTGCGATAAGTACGTTTGCTCCTGCACCTAACGGGAAAAGCAACTGCCTTCGGCCCGAGGTGCTGCGGCGAATATGCCCGCGCTCGGGTTGCCGTTGCGACGTCCGCTTATTCTCTAGCCCATCCTTACGTGAGTTGTTCAACCAGAGGAGGATACGTTCGGGTCATCACCATTTCTACTCTCGCGATGGCGCGGTGGCACGAGCGGTCGAAAATATATGAACGATTTTTGGGATTCCCCATCAGATGCGTGGCTTCCGGCGACACCGATCGGCCAGATCGATGCGGGGCCGCTGTTTAGCTTTGTAGATTCGCTCGGCGAAAAGGTCGGCAGCTTCCTGCCGAATATCATTGGCGCGATCGCGATCTTGATCCTGTTCTGGATCGGCGCGACGATCGCCGCTTCGATTGTCAAAACTCTGCTCAAGAAAACCGAGATCGATAACAAGATCGCCGGTTGGGTTTCCGGAGACTCGTCTGGAAAATCATCAGTCCCGATCGAAAAGTGGGCAGCGGTCGTCGTCTACTGGATCGTCCTGCTCTTTGGGGTGGTAGCGTTCCTGAACGCGCTCGATCTTTCGACGGTCTCGACTCCGCTGTCGAGCTTCCTCGACCAGATTTTTGCCTTCCTGCCGAAAGTGGCCGGTGCGGCGCTCTGGCTCGGCGTGGCTTGGGTCGTAGCGACCTTGGCCAAAGTCCTGCTGACGCGTGGTTTGGCCCGATTCCAGCTCGATGACAAGCTCTCGGAGTCGGGCGGTTCGCCGTTCGTGGTCAACGAGACGCTGGCCAACGCACTGTACTGGTTTATTTTCTTGCTCTTCTTGCCGAACGTGCTGGACACGCTCGGCCAAGACGGCTTGCTGACGCCGCTGCAAGAAATGCTGACCGAGATTCTCGGTTACCTGCCAAACGTGTTTACGGCAGTGGCGATCGGCGTTGTCGGTTGGTTTGCCGCCCGCATTATTCGCGGCGTGGTCACGAACCTGCTGGCGGCAACGGGCGTCGATGCGATCGGCAGCCGTTTCGGCCTGACGCAAATGATGTCGGGCATGTCGCTCTCGTCGGCGATCGGTACGGTCGCTTACGTGCTGGTCTTGATCCCGATCGCGATTTCGGCGCTCGATGCACTCAGCATCAAGGCCGTCTCGGAACCGGCGATCGCGATGCTCGAAGACGTGCTGGAGATCGTGCCGAAACTGTTCTCGGCCAGCTTTATCCTGGCGGCGTTCTTCTTCATCGGCAAGTTTATCTCCGAGATGGTGACGACGCTGCTGTCGAGCTTCGGCTTCGATAACATCCTGTCGTCGCTGGGCATCAACCCGCCCACCTCGCCCGAGAGCCCCGAGACCGATCCGAGCCTGGTTCCCACGAACGCGAGCGCCAAAACGCCCTCGGAGTTTGTCGGTATCGTCATCTGGGTCGGCATTATGATGTTCGCGGCGATCGCAGCCGTGGACGTGCTCGAGTTCACCGAGCTGACGGCGATCGTCTCCGATCTGACGGCAGTGTTCGGTCAGATCCTGGCCGGTGCGATCGTCCTGGCGATCGGCCTCTATCTGGCGAATCTGGCCTTCAGTCTGATCGTCAAGTCCGGCCTGGGTCAGGCGCACCTGCTCGGCCAAATCGCGCGCGTCGCGATCGTCGTCCTCTCCGTGGCGATGGGCTTGCAACAGATGAATATCGCGCCGGACATCGTCGAGCTGGCGTTCGGCCTCGTGCTGGGCTCGCTGGCGGTTGCCGCCGCGATCGCCTTCGGCCTCGGTGGCCGCGATATCGCCGCCGAAGAAATTCGCAGCTTCCTAGACTCGTTCAAGAAGTAGCGCGTTTCTCCTATCTGTTGGGACGGACGCGAATCCTCGTCGGGGCGACCGCTGTGTAGCCCACCCCGTCCCAACAGAGCGAAAAAAGTCCCTGCATGTAGCGTTTACGTGCGGGGACTTTTCATTTGTCTGAAGTTCGGGTGGTTGGCTCGATCGTCGCCCGTCGGATGAATCTCGTCTTCCGTTCAGATAAACACCATTGGCCGATCGGCCAGCGGCGCAAACGCCTCGCGATCGAATACGTACAAACTTGCCGGACGCCCCGCCCCACGCGACGCCTTCTCGCCCGTATCGCGCAGGATACCCAGCCTCAGAACCCGCGTCCGAAAATTGGAGTAGTCCGAAAAGTTGTCGCCCAGCACCGCCGTATAGAGCTGGAATAGCTCGCCCAAGGTAAAGCGATCGGGCAACACTTCAAAGGCGACGGGGCTGTATTCGAGCTTATTTCGCAGCCGCCGATAGCCGTATTCGACGATGCGATCGTGATCGAAGGCTAGCGGCGGCACGCCCGCCAGCGGATACCAGGCGATGCCGCTGACGCCCTCGGCGATAAGCTGGGCTTCGTCGTAGCGCACCAGGGCGAAGTAGCTGACCGAAAGGTAGCGCTCGTTATACGAGTCCGGGGCTTCGCGGGGGTCGCGATCGGGCCCGCCGAAGGTGTAGAGCTGTTCGAGGTAGAGATTGCTAACGCGGATTTTTTCCGACAGAACCCGGTAAGCGGCATCTTCGAGCGACTCGCCTTGGCGCACCAGCGTCCCCGGCAGACACCACTGCCCGATCGCCGGTTCGTCGTCGCGCATCACCGACAGCACTAAAACGCGACCGCGATCGATATCCACTGAGAAAATAACGTTATCGACCCCGACTTTAAAATCCGCCAAGGCCGAGTTTGCCGCATTCGTTGAATTGGCAGGACTGGCCGAATCCTCGGCACTGGCCGACCCGGCGACGCTGGCGATCGCCGCACTCCCATCGTCGCGTTGTTCTGGCATCGAAGTTGCGCTCTCCTGTTATTCGGGCGGTCACGGGTCGGGGGCTCGCTGCGCCGCTCGCTCGCGGGAGGTGCCGTAAAGATTTTGCTCGGCGATGTAGGCCGCGACGGGCTCGGGAATCGCGTCGGTGTTGCGGGTGGCGCGGTAGGCGCTCGACGAGATGGCGGGGCCTTCCACGTCGGCGATCGTCACCGTACCCCACTGCCGCAGCGTGGCGATCGCTTCGGGATCGAGCGGATAGCCCGGGCGTGGAATCGCCACTAGGTCGGCGGCGTGCAGCAGGTCGGCGGCGCGATACCAGTTCGGGAGCTGCGGAACCAGGTCGGAACCGACCGCGAAGCTGAAACGGGCCTCCGGCCAGTGCTCGCGGGCGCGCTGCACGCTGACGATCGAGCGCATGTGGCTCAGCTCGGGGCAGCACTCCACATTGTGGCACGGCGCACCGTCCCGCCCGCTGCGTAGCGTCTCCACCATCAGCCGCAGCATTTCCATACGCCGCTCGAGGGGGGTGCGATCGGGCTTAAAGGGGTTGTCCGAGGCCCAGACAGCGACGCGATCGAAGCGGGCAGCGAGCCAGCGGACGACGGCGCGGTGGCCGACGCTGGGCGGGTCGGCGCTAGTTCCGAAAAGGGCGATATTCACGGGATCGGGGCGGGTAGACGGCAGGTGGATTACAGGTCAGGATAGCGAGATCGGGCGGAACAGAACGCTTAAAACGAACCCGCGATGAGAAACCGGATTTCTTCGGTTCGCTCGCGCTTCTCGCCAGAAACTCGTAGAAACCCGGTTTCTGGCTAACGGCGATCGCGGCTGTTCGGACTTCGATCGTGGGGGACTGAGAAGTACGGCTTAAAGTCGAACTTCTGGGGTTACTGCGGCAGGGAGTCGGCGAGGGCTTGCAGTTCTTCGGAGATTGCGGGCCGCGCTGGACGATCGCAGTCCAGCTCGCGCGCCGCACGGGGCAGCGCCGCCACCGAAGCCGCCGTCCGCGCCGCGATCGCGCTGATGTCTTCCACGGGCGCGAGCCGCTCGCCGCCGCGCATCACGCAAGCCAGCAAGCCCCGTTCGCCCTCGTCCGCCGCCTCCGACATCAACCCGAGCCGATCGCCCGCCGCCCCGCGAAACACCTGCTTGCAGCCCGGATACATCGTCTTGCCCGGAGAGCGCTTCGCGACGGGGATGCCGCCTAGCTCCACGAGCTTGTAGACGCCACCGAAGGCCGAGCCCGCCACCAGTCGCGTGCCGATGCCATAGCCGTCAGCAACGCCGCCCGCTGCGATCGTCCGAGCGATTTCCCACTCGTCCAGGTCGCCGCTGATAAAAATCGGCGCGTCGGGCAAAATCTCGCGCACCTGCCGCGATAGCGTCGCCAAATCGCCCGAGTCGATGCGAATGCCGCCGACTTCGGTTTTTCCTGCCGCCTGCAAGCGCGCCAGCTCGCGCACCGCCGCGATCGTATCGAAGGTATCGACTAGTAGCGGCGCGCCAGGAAAATATTGGTAGAAAGCACTAAAAGCTGACTGCTCGTTTTGTTCGATCGCGTTAAAAGCCAGTACTAAAGCGTGCGCCATCGTGCCTGAGGGCTGGCGATCGAGCTCTAGCGCCGCCAGCACGTTCGAGGTGGCATCGAAGCCTGCTGCCAGTGCCGCCCGCGCCGCCCAGAGTGCCGCTTGGGGCGAGCTGGCGCGCCGCGTTCCGAACTCCAGCAGCTTGGCGCGATCGCCTGCCGCATCGCGCATCCGCGCCGCCCGCGTCGCAATCAGCGTCTGATAGTTGATGGCGTTGAGCAGGTAGGTCTCGACGAGCTGTGCCTGCCAGAGGGGCGCGTCGATGCGGGCGATCGGCTCGTTGGGAAAGAAGGCCGTCCCTTCCGGCAGGGCGTACACCGTGCCGCCGAACTCAAACTCCGCCAGCCGCGTCCAAAACTCTGCCGGGGCGCGATCGAACAGTCCGGTTTGCTTCAGCGCTGCGACCTGCTCGGACGAGAATCGTAGCGCCGTCAAGTATTGCAGCGCCTGCTCTAAGCCCATCGCGATCGCGTAGCCGTAGCCTTCCGGGAAGCGGCGGGCGAACAGCTCGAAGCTGGCGGGGCGATCGGCAATATTTTCGCCGCAGTAACAGGCCGACATCGTCAATTGATAGAGGTCGGTCAACAGGCTGTAGTTAGCGGCGCTGGGCTCCAGGGGTGAAGCGGTGCGGCCAGAAGCGGGAGAAGTTGGGGAAACGGGCATGGTTGCGATCGCGCCGGTCGCGCGCGTTGAACGATCCACGTTTTTATTATAGTGACTTCTACCAAAAATAAAAAACTCGATTGCGCTCGCATTGAGTTTCGCGCTGGCTCGTGAAAGTGAGTGGATTGCTTTTGCCCTCGCTGTATCTTTGGAAACCGCTTTGGAATTAAATGATGCGATCGGGATCGCGATACTTTGGCGATCGCGATCGTCTTGTGACAGGGTGAGGCGTCACATTGCAAATCCACTGTCGTTGGCACACTGGGTGCAGAGAGGAAATTAGCGATGCCTGTGACGACGATCCCCAAAATTCAACTTCTGCCCGGTGCTATTTCCGACATGATGGTGAGCAGCAACAAGCGGGGCTATCTGACGGTGGCCGATCGCTACGGTCTGATGGCAGCCACCCTCGATGAGACGCTCGACGAGTCCGAGCGTCGTTGCATTAATCGCGTGGTGCGATCGGTGTCTCGCGGTCGTCTGCGCGTTAGCGACATTTTGTCCTGAGTGGAGGCGAAGCCGCTACGTCAGCTTCCAGCCCGCCACGGCCAGACAGAGCCAGCCGACGATAAAGGCCGCACCGCCCAAGGGCGCGATCGCCCCCAGCCAGCGCGCCGCCCCCAGGCTCAGACCGTACAAGCTGCCGCAAAACAAAACCATTCCCAGCGCGATCGCCACTGCGCCGATCGACAGGCTCGACGGCGGCTCGGGCAAGATCTGCATCAAAATCGCGATCGCTACAAGCACCAGCGCGTGAGTGAGCTGGTAGCGCGTCGCCGTCTCGAAGATTTCCAGCGCCCGCTCGGTGACGTTACCGCGCAGGCCGTGGGCTCCGAACGCGCCTGCCGCTACCGCCGTCGCGCCGAACGCGCTGGCCAGAATCAGAACTAGTCTGGGGGTCACGATGCCAGATCTCCGGGCTCAATATTTACGTGCGATCGGGGGGGCTCGCTAGGAGGCGAGGGACTCGCGGTCGGCGTGGGCGTGGTTGTCGTGGAAAGCCAGCTCGGCCAGCCAGTCGAGCACGCGCGTGTTGACCACGTCCGGGCGATCGTCGTGGGGGCAATGTCCGGCGTTGGGAATCGCAAAGAAGTCAATGCTGGCCTCGCCATCCCAGTCTTGGTATATCCGAGCACCATCTATTGGCGTCCAGGGGTCGTCTTCGCCCCAAAGCACGAGCATCGGACTCTGGACGTGGGGCAGCAGATCTGCGGGTTTCGGCCCTGCCGGTGCCGTCAAAATCGATGCGAACACCTTCTGGGCATTCGGATCGCAGGAAGGACGGTAGAGCAGATCGACCAGCTCGTCGTCGATCGCGGCGCGGTTGCGATAAACCTGCGTGAGCGTGCGGCGAATTTGCGACGGGCGGCGCACCACCTGAAATAGCAACTCGCCAATCACCGGCGCGGATACGACCTTCGCAAACGATCCGAGTACGAATCCTAAAATCGGGCTGAGTTCGTCGGGGCGGTGATTGAGACCTCCCGCGCAGTTGAGCAACACTGCACCGCGCGTCTTTTCGGGATGCTCGGCAGCGACCATCAGGGCCAGCAGCGCTCCGATCGAGTTGCCGACCCAGACTGTCGGCTCGCCGACGAACGCGTCCCAAAAGTCGCAAATCAGGTCGCGCCAGATCTCGAGGGAATAGTCGATCGGTGCTTTTTCCGAGTCGCCGAAGCCCAGCAGGTCGATCGCGTAAACGCGGTAGCCCGCCCGCGACCATTCGGGAATGTTATTTCGCCAGTGACCGATCGACGCACCGAAGCCGTGAATCAAGAGTAGCGGCTGACCCTGGCCGCAGACGGCGTACTGGATTTGGCGATCGCGCCACGTCCAGGTGTGGCGCTCGAGGGCGAGGCGATCGAAAACAGCGGTCACGGGCAGTTGCGAAGCTCCGGCTAAGGGATGTAAATGATTGTAACGACCCTGAGACCGATCGCCCATCGCGTTAGTTAATTGTTCTGCTTCACGGCTCGTTCGCCGATCGAGCTTCTTGACATCATGTTGCAATAAAATTGGCCCGAAACTATCCTGTAGGGGCTATAGCCAAACTATCTGCAATCGATCCGGCCTCGATAAGAACACGGCTGGAACGCGAGCTTACTGACTCTCGTTTACTGTTAGGTGCGCCTCCTGGATTATAAGGTTCTAGGTATTTGAGAATGAAGGTTATACGACGTCTTCTGGGTCGTGGCTTGGGGAGGCGAGCGAAATCGCCCCAAAACGAACGGAGGGGTGCGCGATCGGGAACGCTGCGTTCCCATGCACCGATCTTTCTCGCTGGTGCGATCGGCATTGGCCTATCGATGAGCTGGGCGCGTGTCACCCATCGACTCGAGAGCGAGCGCGCGCGCGATAATTTCGCCCGCCGTGCCGATGCCCTCGAGTTCGGCTCGCAGCAATACGCGGGTCGCGGTCTCCAATTTATCGAGACGTTTCAGCTCATCTCCGATTTGGCCGAAGCGGCTCCGCAGGCCAACGGTCTGCTCGACTCGATCTCGACGCGGCTGCGACGCGCGCCTTTTGGCCTCGATGTGGGATGGTTTGCCACGTCTTCGGCGGCAGAGGTGGACGGCGCGGCCAGTTGTCAGCAGTTGGGCTTTGTCGATCCCGACGCGCCGACGACGGAAGTCTTCGAGCTGGCGGAAGTGCGTCCGGGCTCGGAAGACATTCTCGATCGCTGCCTGATGATGTCTCGCGACAAGGCGCTGGAGTTTTCCGGGCGCGTGACGGCCCGGACTTCTGCTGGTGGTACGGAGGCTGCGGGCCTATGGCTGTACCAGCCCGTATTCGTCGGCGACGAAGTCGAAGGGGTCGCGGTCGGGCACTACCTCCTAGGAACGCTGATGCGCCTCGTCTTTGCCGACTTAGACCAGCGATCGATTCGCGTCTATATGTTCGACATGCCGCGCGATCGCCTCGAGTCGCTCCTGGGCAAACCCGAGATCGAGACTGACGATCGCTGGCTGATCGGCTTCGACGGCGCGACCTCCGAGCCGATCTACGATTTCGACCTCGAGAGTCTCAAGAGCGAGCGCAACGGCGATAACGACGATGACTGGGAGGACTACATTCGCTCTTTTGCGTTGGCCGACCGCGAGATTGCCATGCTCGTGCTACCGAAGACCGAGGCGCTCGTTACCTGGAATCTGTCCGCTTGGGCTCGCGCGATCGGGCTGGTGGCTACGGCCGCGCTGTGCCTGTACCTGAAGACGAAAATCGATCGGGCCCGGGTGATGGAAGACCTCATGACCGATTTGCGTGACGCCAACGCCACGAGCGCCAAAGCCCAGGCCCAGGCCCAGCAAAAGGCCGAAGAACTCGAGCGCGCCCTCGACAAGCTCTCCCAGGCCCAAAGCCAGCTCGTCCAGAATGAGAAAATGAGCAGCCTCGGGCAAATGGCGGCGGGCATCGCCCACGAAATCAACAATCCCGTCAACTTTATCCACGGCAATCTAGGCATCCTCGAGGAGTACGTCAACTCGTTCCTAGAACTAATCGACGAATACGATCGAATCGTCGATTCCAAGCCGCCGGAGCTAGAGGAGCTAATCGAAGACCTCGAAATCGAATTCCTGACGGAAGATACCCAGTCGATCGTTCGCTCGATGAAGCTGGGCACGCAGCGCATACGCGATATCGTCAGCTCGATGCGAACGTTCTCGCGTATGGGCAGCAGCGGTTTTTCCTACGCATCGCTGGCCGAAAACCTGCACAGTACGCTGACGATCCTGGGGCCGCGCCTGAAACAATCCAGTCTCAATCGCCAGATTCTCGTCGAGGAGGAATTCGACGACGTGCCCTCGATCTACTGCTGCTCGGGCGAGCTAAACCAGGTGTTCGTCAACCTGATCGTCAACGGGCTCGACGCGATCGAAGAGCGCTTCAGCCAAACTGACGCCGACGAGATCGACGACGAGCCGCACTTGGAGATTGCAATCCAGTCCAAGCCCGACGGCGTGAGCGTCATCGTGGCCGATAACGGCAGCGGCCTCGACCCGGCCAATATCAACAAGATCTTCGACCCGTTCTTTACAACCAAGCCCGTCGGCAAAGGCACCGGGCTCGGCCTGTCGATCTCCTATCGGATCGTGGTCGAGCACCACTCCGGCAAGCTGATTTGCGGCCGCAACCCTGGAGGCGGCACGCGCTTCGAGGTCTACCTGCCGACCCTGAAGCCGGAAGACCTAGAGATGCCATCGCTGCCTAAGAAAGGGATCGGTGACCCCCTGTTGGGGGAGGCTCGTCCGGCTGAGGGTCGCCCGCCCGATGTCGGTCGCGCTCTGCAAGGGCCGCCCGGGCATTCCGTCGCCACATCTCGGGCTTGATGCGCCGCAGCGCCGACGCTGGGAAGCGCCGGTTCCACTCCGCTTCGTCTAGCTGAGCCAGCTCGCTGAGCTTCGGCGCGACGTTCTGCGGGTAGGGCTGGAACTCGGCGGTGGCGCTCTCCTGGGCGAAGCGCTGGTTCCAGGGGCAGACGTCCTGGCAGATGTCGCAGCCCGCGACCCAGCCATCGAGCTTTGCGGCGATCGCGTCCGGCAGGGTCTCGGCGCGATTTTCGATGGTGTGATATGCAATGCAGCGGTTGGCGTCTACCACCGCAGGCGAGACGATCGCGTCGGTCGGGCAAGCCGTCAGGCAGCGCGTGCAGGAGCCGCAGTGGGCGGTATGGGCGCGATCGGGCGCGAGATCGAGATCGGTGAGAATCTCGCCGAGAAAAATCCAGGAGCCATATTCGCGCGAAATCACGTTGCCGTTTTTGGCGATCCAGCCGATGCCTGCCGCTTGCGCCCAGCTTTTGTCCGATAGGGGGCCGGTGTCGGCGTAGTAGCGCGCGATCGCGCCGTGCCCCTCCAGCCAGCGGGCAAACGCCTTCAGCTTTTTTTGCATCACGCGATGGTAGTCGCGGCCCCAGCCGTAGCGCGAGATCTTGGCGATATCGGGGGCGTCGCTGTGCTGGTGCGGCGTGTAATAGTTCAGCCCGACGCCGACGATCGAGCGCACCTCCGGCAGCACGCGGCGTACGTCTTCCCGGCGCGGGTCGGTCATCCAGGCCATCTCGGCGTTGTAGCCCTTGGCGAGCCAGTCGCGCAAGGCCGTGCGGGCGCGATCGCTCAGGTCGTCGGGCTTGGCAATCCCGGCCAGATCGAACCCCAGCTCGCGGGCGTAGGCTAAAACTCGCTCGCGATCGGGCGGTGCGGGCAGATCGGAGCCCTGGGAGCGGCGGCGCGGCGCAGTCAAAGCTCCGGTTAGGCGGTCTTGACCGACGAAGCTTTATCGGCCAGATTCGCCTCTAGGCGCAGACAGTTGCGACCCTCATCGTCGGTCTTCAGGGAATATTCAACGCGATCCATCAGGCGGTTGATAATCAGCCAGCCGTAGCCGCCCTCCTGCATCGCTTCGGGCGTCGGGGCCATGTAGCCCTCCAGATCGTAGCCCGTGCCGCGATCCCAGACTTCGAGGCATACGTCTAGCTCTTTAACTTCCATCCTTAGTTCGATCGCCACCTCCGGGCGATCGCGGTGGGCGTGGCGCACCACGTTCGAGAACGACTCGGCCAGCACCAGCCGCAGGCGGTTCGACTGGCGCGCCCAGTCCACCTCTTCGCCGACGCCGATTTCGAGGAAGCCCAGGAGCCACTGTTCGACGACCGCCAGAAATTTTAAATCGCTTGGGATATGCAGTTCCGTTTTCATGGCCTACAGAACCTCCAGGGAAAGAATAGTCTGGTCGTCGTCTTGTTCGGTGCTGTCACCACGTACGCGATCGAGAAGGCGCGTCAGGCTGAAGGGATACGCCTCGGAGCGCAAAAGCTCCCAGAGCCCCTCCTGCTGGAGCATCACGTGCTGCTCCTGGCCGTCGTCGTCCACCGATTTCACCGTTGCCTCCGTAATGCCGTCACTGGTGAGCAGAAACACATCGCCATCGCTGAGGCCGATCGAGTCGCACTTGGCGTTCCACTCGGGCAAGATGCCCACCGGAATGCCCCGCGTCTTCAGGAACTTCGGCTCGGCGCTGCCGCCGTCGGTCAGCGACTGGTGCGGCCAGACGAGCGGATAGATGTGACCGGCGTTGGCGTAGACCAGCTCGTGGGTTGAAGGCGTATAGCGCGCGATCACCATCGTGATAAAGCAGTTGTTCTCGATGAGGTCATCGGACATGCTGCGGTTGAGGTTGCTCATCACCACGTGGGGCTCGGGGGGATGGTCGATCGACAACTCTCGCCGCAGCACCGACATGGCGCTGGCCATAAATAGCGCCGCCGGAACGCCTTTCCCGGACACGTCGCCGAGCGCTAACCACAGATCGCCCTGGGGGTGGGCGAACACCTCGAAGAAGTCGCCGCCGACTCCGCGCGCCGGATAGCAGCAGGCTTGAACGCGCTCGGACTCGGATTCGGGGAACTCCTGTCGCAGCAGGTTGGACTGGATTTGCCGCGCCACCTCTAGCTCGGCAAGCATCTTCTCGGCTTGCTCTTGGGTGCGCTGGTAAAGCCTAGCTTGGGACAGGGCCAGCGCCGACTGCTCGGCCACGAGCTGCATTAGCTCCACGTCGGCAGTCTGCCACTGGGCGTCAACGCTGACGCGATCGAGAATTAAAATTGCCAGGAGATCTTTTTGGTAAGCCAGCGGAATCGCCACGCGCATCGAGTTGGCTTCTTCGTCGGCAACGACCTGACTCTGCTGGGTTTCGAGCACCGACTGCACCATCGTCTCGTCGCCCATGACGGTTTCCGAAACGCCGTCGGTCTCCGCCGAGTAGGCGAACGAGCCCGCGCTACGCAAGCGCCCGCCTTCGACCGGATAGAGCTTGCCCGCTGTCGCGTCGAGGCTGCTGCCCATCGTTTCGACGATCTTGAGCAGCATCCCTTCGTAGTCGAGCGACTCGCGGATGACGCTCATGATGTTGTTTTGCAGCAGCTCGCGGCGCAGCGTGCGGTTTAGCTCGTTGGTGCGCTGCTTGAGAACCTTGTAGGTTTCCGACGCCTGCTGGACGACGGCTTTCAGCTCGTCGGGATTCCAGGGCTTGGTGATGTATTTGAAGACTTGGCCGGTGTTGATCGCGTCCACCAGGTCTTCGACATCGGTGTAGCCCGTCAGCAGGATGCGGATCGTGTCGGGGAAGCGATCGACCGTTTTGCTTAGAAACTCCGTCCCGTTCATCTCGGGCATGCGCTGGTCGGAGATAATGAGCGCCATCTCGCCGTTTTCGTCGAGCAGGCTGAGAGCTTCGCTCGCGCTTTCGGCTTTGTAAACTTGAAACTCTCGACGGAAGGTTCGATACAACAGATCGAGATTGTCCGTCTCGTCGTCGACCACCAGTAAGCGTAACTTTTTACGTTTTCCCCGACTCATGTCGTCTCCAAGATTTCGGGTTCGCCTGCCGGATCGAGCTGCAGTCAGCGCTTGCGCTCACTGGGTCTCCCCCATATATCAATAGCTATCCTACCTTAAGTTACTCAGGTCGTCTGACTCGACCCGGATCGCGCAGTCGCGAGTTCGATCGCCGCCCTGTCGCGCATGGGTTCGGCTTAAGAACTCTCCGCGCAATCCTGGCTTGCAGCGGCCGAGCAGCACTTGCAGCGTCCGAAAAATTCGAGGGTGTGGTAGAAGACTTCAAACTGGTGAGATTGCTGGAGCTGCTGCTCGAGGTCGCGTACCGGGCAGCGATCGAGCGGAACCGAACGACCGCACTGCAGGCAGGTCAGATGGTGGCGATCGGGCTGGGTGACCCTGCTGTAGAGCGATTCACCTGCTTGCGTCCGCACCTGTAGTTGGCCATCGAGCTTGAGGGCATCGAGGGCTCGATAGATCGTTGCTAAGCCCAGAGCTTGCTGGCGCTCGCGTAGGGCGACGAAAATCTCCTGTGCTGAAAGCGCTCGGGTCTGCGCGTCGAGCAGTCGGAGGATGCGATCGTGACTGCGAGGGCGCTTGGATTTCACGGTTTCACGGCGGGCGGGCGAGAGTGGGATAGACGGTCTCTAGACAACGGATGCAAATGCAGGCCGCAGCCGGAAAAACACAGCGGTGCGAGCTGGATACGGTAACGTTATTGAGGGCGAAGTCCGCGCCACATCTGCGACAGGATTCAGACCGCCAACTCCGACGGGCTAGAGCGCGTGCTGACTGACGGGCGCTCCCGTCTCGTTCCGTAGCATCTCACGAATTAACGCCGTGACTCAAACCTATCAAGCCCAAGTTTACGTAACGCTGCGCCCGTCGGTGCTCGACCCGGCGGGGACAGCGGCGCAGTCAGGTCTCGCCCAGCTCGGTTTCGAGGGCGTCGATCGCCTGCGCATCGGTAAATATATCGAGCTGACGGTCGAGGCGGCGGACGAAGCGGCGGCTAGCGAGCAGCTCGACGCGATGTGCGATCGGTTGCTGGCGAACACGACGATCGAGAACTACCGCTTCGAGCTGACGGCGATCGACCCAGCGGGAGCAGCGTCATGAGTTCCTTGAAGTTCGGTGTGATTGTCTTCCCCGGCTCCAACTGCTCGCGAGATGTGGCGTACGTAACGCGCGATCGCCTCGACGCAGACACCCGCATGGTCTGGCATCGCGACACCGACATCGCCGACCTGGACGCGATCGTTATTCCCGGTGGCTTTAGCTACGGTGACTACTTGCGCTGCGGCGCGATCGCCCAATTCTCGCCGGTGATGCGTGCGGTGGTCGAACACGCCAACAGCGGTAAACCGGTGCTGGGAATCTGCAACGGCTTCCAGATCCTCACCGAAGTCGGCCTGCTACCCGGCGCGCTGATCCGCAACCGCGACCTGCACTTTATTTGTGAGACCGTGTCGCTGAGCGTGGAGCGACGCGATTTGTTTTGGACGCAGGGGTATGGCAGCGGAGCGGGTGCGATCGCCGTGCCGATCGCCCACGGTGAAGGCCGCTACTACGCCGACGCCGACACCCTGGCGCGCCTCGAGGACGAGAACGGCGTCGTCTTCCGCTATTGTGACGCCGACGGCAATGTCTCGCCCGAGGCTAACCCCAACGGCTCGCTGGGCAACATCGCCGGAATCTGCAACACCACCGGCAACGTCGTCGGCATGATGCCCCACCCGGAGAGAGCCTCGGACGTGGCGCTGGGCAGCGAGGACGGGCTGGCAATGTTTTCCGGCGCGATCGCGGCGTTGGTGTAGCGCGATATTCGCCGAACCGTTGGATTGCCCGGGCGCACAGCGGTGCGCCCCTACTAGATATTGAATTGTCCTGACAACCCCATGCAAATCGAACTGACTGTTTCCGACATGGCCTGCGGGGCTTGCGTCCAGGCGATTTCCGACGCCGTGCGCGGCCTCGACAGCACCGCCCAGATCGATGCCGATACCACGACCAAACTCGTGAAGATCGAGACCGATCGCGATCGCGGTGAACTCGAGAAGGCGATCGCGGCGGCGGGCTATACGATCGCTTAAAACAGCCGCCCAGAGCAGCCAACAGTCCGTGACTAAACTCATCATTCAGATCCCCTGTTACAACGAGGCAAAAACCCTCGGCATCACCCTGGCGGAGCTGCCGCGCCAGCTTCCGGGAATTGATGAGGTGGAGTGGCTGATCGTCGATGACGGCAGCGCGGACGACACCGTGGCCGTCGCCAAAGCTTGCGGCGTCGATCGCGTCGTGTCCCATCCTTACAATCAGGGCTTGGCGCGCGCCTTTATGACCGGTCTCGAAACCAGCCTCCAGGCCGGGGCGGACATCATCGTTAACACCGACGCCGACAACCAGTACCGCGCCGCAGATATCCCGAAGCTGCTCGAGCCGATCCTGTCGGGTCGGGCGGAAATCGCGATCGGTGCGCGCCCGATCGCCGGAATCGCCCACTTCTCGCCGATTAAAAAAGCCCTGCAAAAGTTCGGCAGTTGGGTCGTGCGCCTCGCCAGCAACACCGACGTTGCCGACGCGCCCAGCGGCTTCCGGGCGATTTCGCGCGACGCGGCCATGCGCCTCAACGTCTTTAACGAGTACACCTACACTCTCGAGACGATCATCCAGGCCGGACAAAAGGGCATCTCGGTCGCCTCCGTACCGATCCGCACTAACGGCGACCTGCGCCCTTCGCGCCTGGTCAAAAGCATCCCCGCCTACGTCCAGCGATCGATTTTCACGATCCTGCGGATTTTCCTGACTTACCGTCCGATGCGCGTGTTTACGGCGCTGGGTAGCATTCCGATCGCGCTGGGGTTCGGGCTGGGCGTGCGCTGGCTGTACTTTTTTGCGATGGGAGCCGAGCGCACCCGCGTGCCGAGCCTGATCCTGACGGCGGTGCTGCTGGTGATCGGCGTGCAGCTCTTGATTCTAGGTCTGATCGCCGAGCTGCTGTCGGTGAACCGCAAGCTACTCGAGGACGTGCAGCTCCGGCTGCGGCGCGCCGAACTCGAGCGCGATCGCCCTCTGGCTGACAGCATTCGCAACCGCCTGCGAAAGTCCGACCTCGAACTCGATCGCGCTGCCAAACCCGACCCACCGAGCGGTTGAGCGCTAAACTGACGCGGCCGAGGCGAATCGCGCCCGTGCGATCCGATCGGTCATAATCGAAATTGAGACTTTTTCGCCGCGATCGATGACTTACCTCCCCCCCTCTGTCGAACGAGTGATCCCCGCCCTCCGGCGCGCCGGACAAATTAGCTTCTGGACGCAGGTCGTGCTGGGCGTGGTCGCGGCGCTGATTTATATCTTCTGCATCCCGATCGCCTCCTCTAATGCCTCGGCCCCGGTAGAAATCAACCCCGGTCGCGGCCCCGGCATCTTCTTCGCGCTGACTGGCTTGGTCTGCCTCGCGGTCAGCATCTACTGGGCGTCGCGCTACACGCAGCTCGCGCGCGTCCTGGGCGGCAACACCGAAACGCGCCCGAGCAAGGCCGAGACGATGAAGACCATCGAGCTCGGCATTATCGTTAACCTCGTGGGGATGGCGTTCTCGCTGTTGGCAGCGGAGACGATTACGGGCGTGCTGCTCGCCAAGGCGCTGCGATCGGAGGGGGTCGCATTTTCGCCAGTGGCCATCAACCAGCTCATCCAGCCGCTCGATATTTTTGTCGTGCTGGGCAATACGCACACGACAGTGGCGCACTTTGTGGCGCTGGTGTTTTCGCTGTGGTTGCTGCGCTGGGTGGCGAACTCCACCGCTTCAGATTAATCGCTTTTTAATCGCTTCGACTCGCTTACTTCTCGCGTTAACGGCCAGGGAGGCGTGATGGTACAAACCGCAACCAACCTACTGAGCTTGGCAGACTACCTCGCGATCGACGACCCCGATCGCCGCTGCGAGGTCGAGAATGGAGTGATTCGATATATGCCACCCGAAAGCGAGCTAAACCGCCGCATTGCCGTCCAGTTGCTGATTTACTTTTCGCAGTTGGGTATTGCACCCGAGCGGCTGACGATGAAGACAGAAATTATCGTCACCAGCGATCTCGTAACGGCGCGGGCTCCCGACTTTATGATTCTGTCCGAGGAGCTGGCAATCGCGCTCCAGGGTGCGTCCAGCTCTATCGTCACGCACGATCTGCCCCGCCCCGATCTGGCCGTGGAAATCGTCTCGCCGGGGAAGGAAAACCGCGATCGCGACTACCGCTACAAACGCAGCGAGTACGCCACCTGTCGCATCCCGGAATATTGGATCGTCGATCCCGAGCGTGGGTGCGTGCTGGTGCTGGAGTGGGTAGATGGCTTCTATGAAGTGACGGAGTTTTCCGGCGAGGCGAATATCGTCTCTCCCAGGTTCGGCGCGCTGGATTTGCGGGTCGATCGGGTCATCACGGCACAGAGCTAACCCGATGCTGCATCCCGCGATCTGTCGCACTTCTCGACATTAACCTCAAGCGACTGATACGGGAGCGAACCCGAGAACTCGAGGGAAAACACCTGACCCTCCAGCGCACCCAATCGCAGCTCGTCCAGTCGGAAAAGCACGCCTCACTCGGCAGGATGGTCGGTGGCATCGCCACTACGCCGACACCACCGCCGTTTCCGAACTGCTGTTGTGGCGCAGGTACGCCTGGATAAACCCATCTAGGTCGCCGTCCATCACGTCGTCGATCGCGTTGGTTTCCGTCTCCGTTCGCAGGTCTTTGACCATCTGATAGGGGTGAAACACGTAGTTGCGAATCTGGTTGCCCCAGGCCGCTTCGACGATATCGCCGCGAATTTCCGCCACCTCTTGCAGGCGCTGCTCCTGGGCGATGACCAGCAGCTTGGCCTTCAGGAGCGCCATCGCTCTCTCTTTATTTTGGAGCTGCGATCGCTCCTCGGTGCAGCGCACGGCTAGCCCCGACGGGAGGTGCGTAATCCGCACGGCGGTCTCAACTTTATTGACGTTTTGGCCGCCCTTGCCGCCCGCGCGCGAGGTGGTGATTTCTAGGTCTTTCTCGGGTATGTCGAGCGTTACTTCCTCCGAGAGAATCGGCATCACCTCCACGCCCGCGAAGCTGGTCTGGCGCTTGCCGTTGGCGTTGAACGGCGAGATGCGGACGAGGCGGTGCGTGCCCTTTTCGCTCTTTAGGTAGCCGTAGGCGTAGCGCCCTTCGATCTCCAGCGTCACGGACTTAATTCCCGCTTCCTCGCCCGACGACAGCTCCGAAGTTTTGACGCTGTAGCCCTGTTTCTCGCACCAGCGCGCGTACATCCGCAGCAGCATCTCCGTCCAGTCCTGGGCGTCGGTTCCGCCCGCTCCGGCGTTGATCGTCAGCACCGCGCCGCCTTTGTCGTACTCGCCCGACAGGAGCTGCTGAAGATCCCACAGTTCCAGGTCGCGATCGAGCTGCGTCACGTTGTCGATCGCTTCCTCGAGCAGCGCTGCGTCGTCTTCGAGTTCGAGCAGTTCCAAGACGGCCTTCGTGTCTTCCAGGCTCGACTGCCAGCGATCGAGCTGCTCCAGGCTGGACTTGCAGTCATTCAGGTCTTGCAGCGTACTTTGGGCGGTGGCCCGATCGTCCCAAAACTCCGGCTGCGACGCCACCTGCTCTAGGTCGGCGATGCGGGCTTTTAGCGCCAGCGGGTCAAAGATACTCCTGAGTTTTACCCAGGCGATCGGAGAGCCGTTCGACTTCGCGTTTGATATCTGATGCGTCCATTAATTTGCGGTGTAGGGTGTTCTAACTCGACTACCTACACAAGGTATCAAAGGAGCCGTTTAATGCGTCGGCTGCACCGCACGATTGCCGCAGTTCGGCTCGATGTCCGCCCGTCGAAATCCTCGCGCTTGGAAAATCTCGCGAGCGCGATCGCTGAGGATGAAGTCCACGAAAGACTGCGCGCGATCGTCCGCTGCCGTCGGCGTTATTGCTGCCATTTCGTAGACGATCGGCGGTGTCATCGCGTTCGGGACGCGATAGGCGATCGTCGCTTCCGCCGTGCTGCGAACGTCGGTGTCGTACACCAGCGCCGCATCCACCTCGCCGCGCTCGGCGTAGGTCAGCACCTGCCGCACGTGCTCGCCGAACACCAGCTTGCCGTCCGCTTCGAGTCGATCGTAAATCCCCGCGCTCTCCAGCGCCACGCGGGCATAGCGTCCAGCGGGGACGGTGTCCGGATTGCCGATCGCAATGCGATCGAACTCGGCTAGCTCGACTAAATCTCGCAGCAAGCGGGGCTCGGCGGACGGGTCGGACGGCACGGCCACCACCAGGCAGTTGCGCGCGAAGATTAGACGCGACTTCGGGTCGATCTCCGCCGGATCGAGGGCGTCGATCGCGCGGCTGTCGGCACTCAGGAAAATGTCGATCGGGGCGTCGCGCTCGATCTGTCGCCGCAGCGTACCCGACGCCGCGAAGGTCAGCCGCACGGTTTCGCCCGTCTCCTGCTCGAAGGCGGCGGCGATCTCGGTTGCGCTCTCCCGCAGCGAAGTCGCCGCCCCGATCGTCAGCACGCGATCGTTCGGCAGCGGCAAACATCCGCCTGCCAACACCGCCAGCGAGCCCGCGATCGCCACCCGACCCGCGCGCGCTGTCATGCCGGAGAATCGCCGAGCGTTTCGATCGCCAGATCCACCTGTGTCTGCTTGTCGGCCAAGAACGCCTCGCAGCGATCGAGGTCGGAGTTTGCAGCGGCGAAACGATCAAATACGTCTGCCAAATCCAGCTCGCCTCCTTCAATTTGTTTCACGAGGTGTTCGACCCGCGCGATCGCGGTTTCGTAGTGCCAGTCCTGCTCGGTCGGAGATGATTTCGCCACGGTGTCGCGTTCCCTTGCCTATTCAATCTCGCCACGCGAAAGCTTCGCGCAGCAAAAGCGTACACTTTTCATTTTAGCGCCACCTGCCGTCACTGCCTCCGGTTCTTAATTCGTAACCCCGACCGTGAAACTCTGTCGTTACGATCCAGAAGTACAGTCCCCGAGAAACCGATGGCGATCGAAGCAGCAGAGCGATGTGCCGAAAAATGCGTAGTTCCCGTGGCCACGTCCCCCCGTCACTATCGCGCCTTCAAAATCGACGCGGACGACACCAACCGCATCGCGATTGTCTGCGACCCCCAAGCGGCGAGCGTGTCGCTATCGGTGTGCATTGAGATTTTTGAGGTGGGCGGCGGCGTTCCGTTCCACCGCCACCGCCGGGCGATCGAGATGTTTTACGTCCTCAAGGGCGAGATGGAAGCCGTGTGCGACGGTAAGGCGATCGCGCTGCGATCGGGCGGCAGCATCCTCGTGCCGCCGACGGGAGTCCACACTGTTCGCAATGTGGGCGGCTCGCGGCTGTATTTGCTGTCGATTATGGTTCCGAACGAAGACTTTATCGAGCTGGTGCGGGACGGGATTCCGGTGGAGCTAGACGAAGAAGATCGGCGGGTGCTGGAGCGATCGGATCGGCTTGCCGGAGTCTGAGAAGAGTCTGAGAAGTCGTACCTCTCCGAGAAGCCCGACTTCTGGGCTCCACGCCGAGCGCGTCAGGGTATGGAGCTGGCTCGATCGTGATTAGTGAGAAGTCGGACTTCTTGAAGAAGTACGACTTCTGAGTGGGGTGGCTCGAACGCGGAGGCGCGGGCTTAGGCATCAGCGGCCTCGCCCGCATCTGCTGCTGCCTGCACTTTGCTCGACAGCGCCTCTAGCGACGGCGGCACGTCCGTACCCTGCTGGCGCAACGCCCCGATCGCCGTGTCGATCCAGTTCACGAGCTGCCCGTCTTCAAGCAGCGAATTCAGCACCGTCATCCCGCTGGTCGAGAGCATCAGCTTGCCGATTTCGTCGGCGCTGCTCGCCCCGCCCATACCGCCGGGGAACGAGTAGATTTTGGCGTCGCCGAGGACGCCGGGCTGGGGAGCCAGCGCTTGAAGAATCGCGGGAAGTTCTTTGACGAGCTGCGGCGCGATTTCGCGCACTAGTTCGGCGGTAAGGTTGGCGGTATTGATCGCATTCTCGGCGCGGATTTTCGCCTCTTCGGCTTCGGCTTCAGCCAGGGCTTTTTCGCGGTTGGCTTCGGCCAGGGTGCGGATCGATTCAGCCTCTAGCTCGGTGGCTTGGCGGGCGCTTTCGGCTTGGCGCTTGCGGCGGAATACGTCGAGTTCGACCACGTTTTGGTCGGCGATGCGCTGTTTGGACGCTTCGCGTTCGGCCTCGATCGCCACGAGCTGCTGTTCCCGTTCCGCCTGCTCCAAGGCGGTGGCGGTAACGACAGCGGCTTCGGCGCGAGCGCGCAGGGCTTCGGCCTCGAGGCGCTCCTGCTCCTTCTGGGCGATCGCGATTTCCGCCGCCTGCTTCGCCACCTCGGAAGTCTGCCGCGCCTCGATCACCAGCGTTTCCGCCTCGAGCTGACTGGCTTCAACGGTTTGCTTGCGCTGAATTTCTGCGACCTCGACTTGCTGTTTCTGCTGCGTCTTGGAGATATTCAGCTTTTTCTGCTCTTCTTCCAGCGCGATATCCGACTCGATTTGCGACGCCATCACCTGCTGCGTGGACGCAATTTCGGCCATCTCTGATGCCTGTTTTTGTGTCGCTTGGGCGACCTTGAGCTTTTTCTTTTGCTCTTCGAGGGCGATTTCAGCGTCGATTTCACTGGCTTCGACGGCGAGCTTTTTGCGGATTTGCTCTTCTTCGATCGACTGCTGCTGCAAGATCTGCGTACGCTCTTGGTTGGCCGCTTCCGTATCCTTCGACTCCTGGATTTCGCGGGCGCGCTGGGCGCGGAGCGCTTCGACCTCGAGCTGCTGCTGAAGCTGGGCGTCTTCTTCGTCTTGCTCTAAGGCCAGGGCCTTTTTTCGTGCGTCGATCTCCTGCTCCTTAATCTTCAGTTGAGTCAAAAGCTGGAAGTCTCGCCGTTCCTGCTCGGTGGTCAGCTCCACTTCTTCTTTTTCTTGAATCGCTCGCTGGATCGTTTCCGTCCGCAGCTTGACGCCTTGGGCATCGAAGAAATTGTTGGTGTCGTAAGTGTCGCTTTCTTCGATCTCCGAAATGGCGATGTTATTCAGCGTCAAACCGACTTTTTTCAAGTCCTGCTGAATCAGGTTCAGCACCTCATCGGCAAAGCCCAATTTATCCGAGTCAATCTCTGCGAGGGTCTTGCGTTTGGCGGCGGCGCGGATGGCGTCATCGGCGCGTTTTTCGAGGGCTTCTTTAATGTGTTCTGGGACGATTTTGCCGTCTTTTGAGAGGCGGGCGGCGGCGGTTTTCACATCCTGCTCGTCGTGGTTGACGCAAACATAGAACGTGACGCGCATGTTGGCGCGCAGATAGTCCTGAGTGCGGACGGCGAGGTTACCGGTGCGCTCGACATCGATCGTGATCTCGCGCATCGGCACGCGAGTCAGCTCGTGGAAACCGGGCAGGACGATGCAGCCGCCGTAGAGGATTACGGAGTTTTTCTTCGCAAGGAAGCCGCCGGTACGTACGAAGGCTTCGTTATTGGGCGTGATTTGATAAACGCGGGTGTAAGCCCAGAAGCCGATCAGCAGCAGGACGATGACGCCGACAATGCCGATCGCCGTGCTGCCGAGGATTGCGGTCGCACCGAACTGGGCGAGCCGAAGCTCGAGCTGAGGTGACAACTCCGGTTCGGCTTCAGTCTGAGATGCAGGGGCTGGAGGCGCGGCCTCCGCCGCGACCGCGAGGCGCTCGACATCGGGCCCGCGAGGCGCGACTGGCAGCGAACTGGGCAACAGCGCCAGCAGAGCTTGCAAGAGGGCGAACCAGTACAGCATGATCGAAAACCTCGCAGGCGATACAGACAAGCGTGACGTTTCTTCTTCCCTAACCTATTTCCTCAGACCCGAAAACCGCCGGTGAATGTAGCGAAGTGTAATGCAACCGCCCGAACGAGCCTTGCTAGACTGGCTCGGCGATCGAACTCACGGGCTTGTTCTCCGTCCCATCGCGGCAGTATGTCGAGCTAGCCTACGCTGGCGTCTGCTGGTGCCCCCGAGCGCTGTTTCTGCTCCGATTTCGCCCTTCAAAGTGCCGATTTTCGATGCGCTCGATCGCGCTGATGTTCTTAGTTTGCGGAGCGGTAGCTGCTCGCGCTGAGGCTGACCCCCGTCGCCCGAAGATAATGCCGTTGTCTTTCCAGAGCGATGTCGCACCTGGCTTGAGGTGTATGAGTTGGTTCGAGAGTACTGAGCCATGCGTCGTATCGCGGTCACCCAGCGAAAGGGTCGGGAATTATGGCCGATCGTCCGAATCACCCTCCTCCTCAAACGCATCCAAATTCAACGCATCCCGCTCCGCCGCATCTGCCCCCGACGTTTCACCCGCCTCATCCGGCTCCGGACTAAACTGCTCCAAACGCGGGTCGATCTCTCGATCTTCCAAATCGCCTAAATCGATCTGATTCTCCGGATCGAGCAACCGCAAACGCTCCGCAGGCGATAGCAGCGGCTGACGCAAGTTGCTGTTGCGCTCCAGCGCCGATCGCGAACTGGGCGTAATCCCTAACGTCGCCCGCTCGCCGCCCACCTCGCGGATTAGGTCTAGTACCTGCATCACGCGATCGTATTCCACGCTCGGATTGGCATAGAGTACGATCGGCTCGTCCGGGCTCGCCTGCTGGTGGCGAGCTAGACGTGCCGCCAGATCCTCGAAGCTCACCGGGCGCGTCTCGCGATTCAGGTAAATCTGACCGCTGGCGTCGATACTTACCGGCAACATCTGACTCATGTACGAATCGCCCGTGCTGGCCTGAGGCAAATTCTGCGTCAGTGCTTGCTGACGCGTCAGACCGACCGCTCCGAGGATGAAGAACGTCAGGATGCAAAAGATGACATCCATCAACGGCAAAATCTCGATGCGGACGTTGTCCTGGGCGGCCTCGGATTTAATTTTCATTCGATCTTTATCGGGAGAAGAACTGAAGGGAGCTGGGAGCTGTAGCGGCTGATGGCAACTACGTTCCCGACTGCGCTGCCGGTTTGGTGCTGTCGTCGGAGGCCGCGTCGGCACTCGCCGCGATCGAGCCCGCCGCCCAAGCCTGACGGTACATCAGCTCCAGATCGTTGCCCGACTTGCGGAAGGTACGCGCCTGGTTGGAGATAAACGCTTGAAACAGCCGATAGAACGACAGGCTAACGATCGCGACGATCAGCCCCGTCGCCGTACTGATCAGCGATTCGCCGATACCTAGCGTCACGCCCGTCGTCGCCTGCGTGCCCAGGTCGCTGATGCGGATCGAACTCAGCGACTCGATCAGGCCGGACACCGTTCCTAGCAGGCCGAGCAGCGGCGCAATTGTGATCGTGCCCTCCAGGATTTTGTCGCCGCGCCGCATATTTGCCAGCTCCTCATCGGCGGAAGACTCCAGCGCGAGCTGGAAAATCTCCGGGGCGGGACTCTCCAGGGTCAGCGCCGACAGCAGAAACCGCCCGATCGGCTGCTCGCGACCCTGCCGCGCGATTTCCTTCGCCGCTTTCCAGTCGCGCGGCGCGGTGTCCAGCACCCGGCTGACGATATCGCGCTCCTTTAGAAACACCTTCGACCAAAACCACAACCGTTCGGCCACCGTCCCAACGGCGAGAACGGACAGCAACAGCAGCGGATACATCGTCAGTCCGCCCTTATCCAGTAGCTCTCCAATATTCACGCGGTTTGGCTCCTCTCGGAATCGTTACGAACATACGGCGATCGCCCGAACGTAGGATAGGATCGCGTCGGTAACGCGCTGCTCTTCGTTTCCGGTGTTGGTGCGATGCGCACTCGATCGTCGGAATCGATTGTAGCTATGTTTGGCGGCTGAATTTTGTCAGCCTCGGGTCTGCCGCCGCGCCTCCCCTCTCTTCTGAGCGCGCCCTGCGCTTCGCGATCGCCCCGCCTCTACACAAAAAGTCGCCCATGTCCGAGTCCTCGCGTCCGACCGATCGACGACAATCTTCCGCCGGATCTGACAGCGACAGCCGTGCCGGTATTTGGAAGCAAGCCCTGAAGGACAGTCGGGGCATTCTGCTTGGCGGGCCTGCGGTTGCGGCGCTGGTGCTGTTGCTGCGGGCTCTGCGGCTGTTGCAGCCCCTCGAGTGGGTGGCGCTCGATGCGTTTTTCGTGTTGCGCCCGCTGGAAGGGCCGGAGGAGCGAATCACGATCGTCGGCCACACGGAGCGCGATATCGAGCTGTACGGCACGCCGATCCCCGACGATACCCTGGCGACAGTGCTGGAGAACCTGCTGCCCCACAGCCCGCGCGGCATCGGGATTGACTTTTACCGGAACCTGCCGGTGGGCGAAGGCGGCGATCGTCTCGGGCGGCTATTTGAAGAAGAGGACTCGATCTACGGCATCACCAAGCGCATCTCCGACAACAGCGGTATTCCCGTCGAGCCAAACCCGATCCTGGCCGAGCAAGGGCGTATTGGTTCCAACGACGTTACGGTCGATGGCGACAACATCACTCGACGCGGCCTGTTTTTCCTGCAAGATCCCGACACGGGCGGCCAGGTTTTTAGCCTGCCCGCGATTATGGCCTGGAACTATTTGGCGGAAGAACCGGGTATAAATCCCAACGAGCAGCCGAATCCCGATCGCTTTCTGAGGCTAGGCGAGCAGAAGTATTTTCGCCTGCGTGAAAACTTTGGCGGTTACGTCGGCATTGAGGCGGACGGCTACCAGTTCCCGATTAACTATCGCGGCCCTGCCGGTACTTTCGATAGCCTGACGCTGGAAAATATCGTCGAGAATAAGTTCGACCCCGACCTAATTCGCGATCGCATCGTCTTTATCGGCCCTTTCGCCGATAGTCTCAACGACGCTTTCGAGACGCCGTACAGTAGCGGCATACTCGCCAGTGTCTCCGCTTCGCCCGAACGTATGTACGGGGTAGAGCTTCAGGCCCATATCGCCAGCCAGCTCATTAGCTCGGCGATCGACGCTCGGCCCGGAATTTCGGCGTGGCCGGAGGCCGTCGAGATGCTTTGGATTGCGGCCTGGACGATCGCGGGGGCGGCGCTGTTCTGGCACTGGCGGCTCAAGCGCTGGGTGCTGCTGATGC
Source organism: uncultured cyanobacterium (assembly GCA_937899645.1). GTDB lineage: Bacteria > Cyanobacteriota > Cyanobacteriia > Cyanobacteriales > Geitlerinemataceae > RDYZ01. Next base: position 46,179 of record CALCCD010000050.1, read on the forward strand.
CCGCCGCGTTGGGCGGCCTGTCGGCGGGGATCTGTTTTGCGTTGTTTTCGGCTTCCGGGCTCTGGGCCCCCCTTGCGCCTGTTTGGGTTGGGCTGGCGGGGATGGCGATCGTCATGACGGGCTACGTCGCTCGCAGCGAGCGCCAAGATCGGCAGGTGATGATGAACCTGTTCGGGCGGCACGTGACGCCCCAGGTTGCTGAAGAAATCTGGCGACAGCGCGAGCGCATTATGGAAGAGGGCCGCCTAGTCGGCCAGCGCGCGATCGCCACGGTGCTGTTTACCGACATCAAAAACTTCAGCACGATCGCCGAGGATCTAGACCCCGAGCCGCTGATGGAATGGCTCAATGAATACATGGAGGGCATGGCCGAAGTTGTTCTGGAGCACGGCGGCACGGTTGATAAGTTTATCGGCGATGCCGTCATGGCCGTGTTTGGCGTGCCGATCGTCCGCGAAACCGAGGTCGAGATGGCCAAAGACGCCGACGATGCCGTTCGTTGTGCCCTGGCGATGGGGCGTCGGCTCGATCGGCTCAATCAGAAATGGCAAACCACCGGCCAGCCGATTATCTCCATGCGCGTCGGCATCGCCACTGGCCCCCTCGTCGTCGGCAGCCTCGGCAGCTCCCAGCGCGAGGACTATACGATTATCGGCGATAGCGTCAACGTCGCAGCACGACTGGAAGGTTACGAAAAGTCAATTGAAGGCGGTATTTGTCGCATTTTGATCGGGGAGGCAACCTACCAGTACATCCAAGGAAAGTTCGCGACCAAAATGCTCGGCAGCGCGCTTTTAAAAGGTCGCGGCCAGCCCGTAACCATTTACCAAGTCGAGGACGATCTGTCGGTGGCCGACCTCACTGCGAGCGAAACGCAGACCGACACAATTTAGGGGCTTTGCCAGACGGCATTCAGGCCACGAGAATTAAGGCCCTCGGCTTGCTTCGACTCGGACGGTTGCCGCCTCCCATCGCAAAGGTTTTAGTGCGAGCTGACGACATGCTTTGGGCGCAGCCGCCCGGTTCCGGATTTACGCGCTCGGCCCTGTATTAGCAAGTGTCACTGACCGCTTCGGGCATTGCCTCCCGTTTTCGTCGACGGTCGTCTCCGTGGCGGAGCCGAGCCACCTCAACCAGAGGCCGGTGCGCTCGCCTGTAGACGATCGAAAATCTGGCATAGATCTGAAGTCTACTCGGATTTTACGAGACACGAATTCTGCCTTGTGCTCCGTGTTTTTAACTACGTCGAAATCGGTGAATTTGTGTGACTTTCGTCACTGGCAGCGCACGAAAGGGCATGCTAGATTTCTACTGTGCTGTAAATGCCTCGAGACGCACTAGCTCGTACCTGATGGTTGGCCATGCGCGACGAGCACTCCGCATATCCTCCGTTCCGGACGTTGCGAAGCAAACGGCACGCAAGTTAGCGGCGGTTCGAGCATTCTCGAACCCGGACTTTCCGAATCGGTTACCTCCCAGTCGTTTCTTCCACTTTCGATCTATGTTCGACTCTAAAAAACTTCTCGCTCTCGCCGCAGGGACGGCTGCACTGATCCCTGCCCTCGCTCCCGCTGCGATCGCAACTCCGATCGTCTTCAACACTTCTGAAGATGTTGGTGCGCCTTCCCGCACCCGTGGTGCGGGCTCGCGCGGTGGCTGCAACGTCGAAGAAGGCAGCGTTCAGCTCAGCCTCGCTGCGCCCGTCACCAGCAGCATCGGCAAGACCGTTTCCGAAACGCCTAGCTTCTATTGGGCGATCGAAGGCGAACTCGAAGCACCGATCGAATTCACCCTGGTTGAAGATGGCAACCCTGCGCCGGTCTTCGTCGAAAGCTTCTCGCCAGACGAAGTTCGCGATGGCATGATGAGCGTCCAGCTTCCTGAAGGCAGCGAGCTTAAGGAAGGCAAGGTTTACCGCTGGACGGTCTCGATGATCTGCAATCCCAGCCGCCGCTCGGCTGATGTGTTCGCGCAAAGCTGGATCGAGCGCGTCAACGCTGACGTCACTCCGGGCGCATCCGGTGTCGTGGCCGCTCAAGACTACGCCGACGCCAACCTCTGGTACGACGCGATGTCCGCCCTCGACCTCGATTCCGACCGTCTGGCTGTGATGGAAGTCTACTCGACGCCTGCGCTCTAGGCTTTGTTGTCAGGTCGGATTCCTTGCGCTCGTTCGGTTCGGGATTTTTCTCCCGATGTTAATTCTGTTTAGCACCGAATCGAGCGCTCGACACCACAGATTATCCAATATCAAAAGGCCCGCGACGGATTATTGGCAGTCGCGGGCCTTTTGATTTGTGTTTTTCATCTGTATCGGGGAAAGCGCCAGTCCGCTTGTTGCCTGCGGTTTGAGATTCGGGCTATATTGAGAACGCCCAGTGAGGGCATGTAGCTCAGTTGGATAGAGCATCAGATTCCGGTTCTGAGGGTCGGGGGTTCGAGTCCCTCCATGCTCGTTTTTTATTCTTCGGTTGGATTAGGCGCGATCGAGAAGGTCGCAACCTTCCAAGCGCCGATGTTCGTATCGTTGTTCTGTGATGTCAACCGATGTGGCCGTTCGAGGATATCGAGCGTGTCGATCGCCTGTAAGCCCAGCGCACCTGATGGCTCAAAGCTGGCCGCTCTGCCAGCCGACTCGTGGCAGCGCAGCAGCCAGCGATCGCCGTCTTCGGAACGTTTCAACGCCATCAGCACGAGATTGTCGTCACCGAGGTCGAGCCAATCGCGATCGACCGGCAATGTCGGGCTCGCTTCCGAGGCCGCTGGCATAGCGGGAACGACGATCGGCGGCTGATTGAAGGCGAGCGCGCGGCGAACGGTTCCGGCGGTTTGCCAGGTTCCGGCGTGGGGATAGAGGGCGTAGCGGAAGCGGTGCTCGCCCAGGTCAGCTTCGGGGTCAGGCCAGGTGGAGCCACGTAGGAGCGTCAGGCGTAGGCGGTCTGGCTTGGCGTCACCACCGTATTTGCAGTCGTTCAGCAGGCTGAGGCCGTAGATTTCGCTGGCTTCGGAGCGAGTCTCAACATCGCACCACTGGAGCATCGGTACTTCCCACTGGGCGCGCTCGGCGGCGGTTTGCGGGCGGATGGGTCGCTCGATCGCACCGCAGGGCGTTTCGTAAGTGGCGCGATCGGCCTCGAAGGCCAGGTCGAACGCGGCTTTGACGACGACATGGCGCTCTTGCCAGTCCACGAGGCTGTCGATTTCGAGGATGGGGGAGCCGCGATCGAGGATGTAGGACTGCACGAAGCTCGACTGGTTTAGCCGCCGGACAACGCGCAGGCGCTGGCGGAGTGTGCCGCATTCTTCCCAGACGATCGAGACGAGGACGGGCGGAGCGAGGGGGTGCTGCTCGTAATCGGGGTCGATGTTCCAGGCGTCCCAATATTGGCCGGAGTCGCTGTAGGCTTCGAGGCGGTTGCCGCCGGTCTCGGCGAGAACTTCGCGCTGGGTGAGCTTGTCGAAGCAGCGGGCGATGTTGCCGGTGGCGGGGTCGATTTCGACGCGGAGGTACTGGTTTTCGAGCGTGAAATTTTCGGGGGCGCGATCGGGTTGCGGTGTCGGCTCCTCGGGAACGATCCAGTAACGCTTGACGCCGAGGCTTGGCAAGTCTGTCGCCAGGAAGTGCAGCATGAAATCTTCGACGGTTTCGCTGGCGACGGGATTGCCACGATCGTCATACACACACACGACTTCAACCCCGCCCAAATCGTCGATGAGATCGTAGATATCGGACTCGAAGCCGATCGATATGAGCTGCGATCGCCGTCCCAGCGTCGGATTGAATACTAAGAGCGGAATCGCTTCCTCGACGGGCGGTTCGACGGATTCGAGCCGAGCGCTCAGTTGTGCGATCGCTTCTTCTCGAACTGACTCCGCCGCTGCGATCGCCGCCTCCCAGCCGCGATTTGCATCGACGAACACCTCAGGAATCGCCGAACCGGGCAGGATATCGTGGAACTGATTGAGCAATACTTTTTTCCAGGCGGTTTCGAGTTCCTCGGCGGGATAGTCTGCGCCCGCGACGATCGACGCGATCGAGGCATACAGCTCCGCCTGATAAAGCAAAATCTCGCCCTGACGGTTCGCCCACTTCTGGCTGGCATAGGTCGTAAAGCAACCGCGATGCAGCTCCAGATATAGCTCGCTGTTCCAGACTGGCAGGTCGTCTGTATCAGCCGTCGCGGCATCGAGAAACTTGTCCGACGTATTGAATTCGAGTTTTGGCAACACCGGCGAATCCTGCCAGCGCCGCACGCGATCGAGCATATCCCGCGTCGGCCCACCGCCGTGGTCGCCCGCACCCGGGAGCCACATCGCCGTCTTGCGCCCGGTTGTGTAACACCACTGCGCCGCGTACTGCGTCATCGCCACCGGGTCGATATCCGTGCCGATCGGCGACGCCATCCAGGCCGGGATCTGCGTGCCGTCCGGCGCTTGCCAGCAGAATAGCTCGTGGGGAAACTCGGTCGTGTCGTTCCAGCGCAGCTTTTGCGTCACGAAATAGTCGATGCCGCCCAGCGCCAAAAACTGCGGCAACTGCCAGCAAAACCCGAAGCTGTCCGGAAGCCACGCCACGCGCGAGATTTGGCCGAATTTTTCCTGGCAGTAGCGCTGGCCGTAGAGGATTTGCCGCGCGATCGACTCGCCTGAAATGATGTTCAGCTCCGGCTCGACCCAGAGTCCGGCGGCGACGTCCCACTTACCGCGATCGACCTGGGTTTTGATGCGATCGAACAGGTCGGGGCGGTGCTGTTCGATCCAGTCGTAGAGCGCCGGGGATGAGTGCGTGTAGGTCGCTTCGGGGTAGTCGTCTTGCAGGTTCAGGACGGACTCGAAGGTGCGCTGGGCGGCGTCATAGGTTTCCGACAGCGGCCAGAGCCACGCCATATCGAGGTGGGCGTGGGTAAGGAGGTCGATCGCCAGCTCGTCGCGGGGGAAGTTGCGAACGAGGGCGGTGTGGAGATCGGCCAGGGCGAGATCGATCTCGTCGGTCGTCGCACCGCGATCGAGCTTTGCCGCAACAGGTTCGAGCAATCTGGCAAGTGCTTGCAAGTGGTCTTCGGCTTCGGTGGAGATCGCGCTGCGATCGGGGCAAATTCGCGCCGCCACCACCGCAACTTCATCCGCCACAAACGCCGAGTCGAGCAAACCGGGAGCGTAGTCGCTTTCGTAGTGCAGCACCGAAGTCACTAGCGCCCCGTCATCGTGACCCGGACTGACCAGCCGAATCGCCAATGCGATCTTCGTCCCCGGTTCCGCCCGCTCCGCCAAAACCACGCGCCCGAAACAGTCATACAAATCGCCCGCCATGATTTCGCGATCGCCCGCGAAAATCCGCGCGTCCTCCGCCCACCAGCGCAGCGCCAGCCGAAGCGTTTGCCCACCGGTGGCGTACCCGTGCAGCGCGTCTGGAATCTCGATTTCGGTGACGAACCAGGCGACTTTGCGACCGCGTTCCCAGAGTGCATAACGGCGCTCGTCTAGCTCGACGCGCGGGGCGGTTTGCCAGCGATCGCGACTCGGCGGCATTTCGCGATCGTCGAAGATGATGCGCCAGTCGGCAATTAGGTCGTGGTGGCTGAGCTGACGGAGGCGATCGATGGTGGTGTCGATCGCGCGGAAGATTACGGAATTCATGGGATACATCGTTCTCACGCTCCGCGTGGGAATGCCTCTACAGACGCTCTGCGTCCTGGAACTTGCGCGACGCAGAGCGTCTAGGGCTGCACTTCTTCTTCGAGATTCGGAGGATTAGCCGCCGCCCACGATCGTCACGATCTCCAGCCGATCGCCCGCCTGCATTACCGTCGTCTCCCAAAACTGCCGGTGCAAAATCTCGCCGTTATATTCCACCGCCACCAGGCGCGGATTCAGCCCCAGTCGCTCTAGGAACTGCGGCATATTGGTGTTCGGCGGACAGCTTTTCGCCTCACCGTTGACGGTCAGTTCGAGTTCGGGCATGGCCGATCGCGTTTGGAAATGACTGGGGTACAGGCTCAAACATAGCGTTTTGCCGCCCGGTCGGTTCGAGCCGATCTGAATCTTCTGAATCTAACGACGCACCGACTGGCGATCGCCCGCCGCCGCTTGGTAAATCTCGCAGTACTGCGGATGCCCGCCCGCCAGGACGACATCGAGATGCAGCGGATCGTCGGTGTCGCGATCGTCACCAGGACTCGCGAGCATCACCACCCGATCGCCCTCATAGCCCAGCTCGACGGCCTTGCGATTCTTCAGCTCGCCGCCGCTGCTATCCACATAGACAACCAGATTGTCGCGATCGAACGCCTGTCCGATCGCCTGGACGAGCTGGAGGAAATTGCGATCGCTGCCGCCGCGCCGCGCGATTGGCCCGCCATCGACGATCTCGACGGTGCTGGTTACGGTGTCGCCGACGCCGACGATCGTGGGCATGTGCGCCGGGTCGAAGCGATCGCACACCAGCGCCAGCAGCGCGTCGTGGGTTTTCGGTGCGGTGCGGGCGCTGAACTCATCGCCCAGCGGGGCCGTGCCGGTGCGCGATCGGTAGTGGCGGTTGAGCAATGCCACCACGCCCGCTTCTTTAATCGCGCCGCCTAGCATGAACTGAAAATCCGTCGTGCCGGAGTCGCCGTCGGTGGCGTGGCGTACGAGTTCGATGCCGCGATCGTCGCGACCCAGATTGGGGGCGTAGTGGATGAAAAATGAGTCGGCGAGATCCTGCGCGGCGGCTTCGGTCAGCAGCGTTTCCATCAGGGTTTGCATCGCCTGCTGGATTTCGCTGTAGAGCGCGGTGTCGGCGTTAAGGAAGCGGTAGAGGGCGTTGAGGTTGGCGGTGGGCGAGGCGATATTGTCGAGTACCGCCGAGTCGATCGCCTCGCGCAGTCCGGCGTCGATGTCTGTGCCCTTGGCCGCGAAGAATTTCTCTAGGGTCTCGGTGATGCGCACCGGAACTTCTTTCAAGAACGCCAGCTCGCGATCGCTGACGCCGGGATGGGACACCACGCCATCGCGCTCCTGCCACTGGACGCCGCCCGCCGCGAGGCCGGGAAGGTACGATCGCTGCGATTTCGCCGCTTTTTCTCCACCGACGGCCCGCTCGACGATGCGATTCACCCCGCGCGTACCGGTGTGTTCGCCGTTGGTCAGCACGAAAAAGTGGCCGTCATAGGCGCGACTGGCTTCGAGATAGGCCGGATCGATCTGGCGGGTCAACGGGTCGTTGACTAGGCCCATGCAGACACCGTCGAGGTCTTGAACGATGAGTAAATTTTCAGTCTTTGCAAGCGTTCGATGCAGGAGATCGGCGTCGATGGCGGTGGGGAGAGCAGTCATGGTCGTTGGAAGTCTCGAAGTCGGCTCTCTTCAGGCTAATCGACCGGGGATCGCGCAGGCATTGCCTGCGCTGCAATTAGTAATTTTTCTCATGGCTCGCACCAACAGCATACCTTGGATCGAACCTTCATTTCCGTAATGTTTGCTTAATCTTGTTAGGGGCGATCGTGTTAAGTTTTGCGAATAAGCGGTCTCGGTGCTCCTCACTTAGTCCGCTCGCAAGAGATTTACGGAAATTCGACATGACAAAGACGACTTCGGCGGTTCAGGCCTTTGTTGGTTCTTACGATCGTGATGTGCTGACTGCGCCAGACCTGGAACAGGCTGCACTGACGATGAGCTCGAGTCAGCCGTTTAAGGAGCTTCTGCTCGTTCTGATTCGGTGCGGTGCGTTCGATGAAGCGCTCGGGCAAGAGTTCGCAGCTGCCAACGCGATTGAGGGCCTGGCAGCATGCCGTCGCCTGCGAAGCTGCCTGGGTGGCAGTCTCGGCTCTTTCGTGGGTTTGCTGTCCGAGCTGCTGTCGGCTTTCGACGCAGAAGCGGGCCAAGCATGGTCGGCGTTCGCCAAGCGCGTTTGCCAAAGCGAGCTGGGTGAGACGAAGCTGATGAGCCTGCTGAAACGCAGTGCCGACGGTGAGTTTTTCAGTGCGTTGGCAGAAGAGCTGGTCGCCAACGACCCCCACGCCATCTACCCCACCTCCAGCTATCGCTCCGGTTCGGCCTACGTCGTCAGCACCGACGACGACCAAAACATCGAAGCGGTGATGAACTCCAGCACCTTCACTTCGGTCAAGGTGGTCGAGAACTCCCTCGATCCGTCGGAAACGACGCTGAGCGACCTGTACGCTGCCCACGGCCGTTGCGTTGCCCTCGTCGATCGAAACGTCGAGGAATACTACGGCACGCAGCTCGAGCAGTACTTCGCGCACCACGGCATCAAGCTCGACAAGCTGGTCTACCGCGCGATGGAAGTCGATAAAGGCATCCACACCGTCGAGCGCATGTTGGGCGACTTCAAGCGCCTGGGCGTTTCGCGTAACGAGCCGGTGCTGATCGCGGGTGGCGGCGTGCTGGCCGATACGGGCGGACTGGCTTGCTCGCTCTATCACCGCAACACGCCTTACGTGATGCTTTCGACCTCGATCGTTGCGGGGATCGACGCTGGCCCCTCGCCGCGTACTTGCTGCGATGGCTTTGGTTATAAAAACCTTTTCGGTGCGTACCACGCGCCGGTGGTCTCGATTACCGATCGCTTCTTTTTCAAGTCGCTGCACGGCGGCTGGCTGCGTCACGGCATCGCCGAAATTATCAAGATGGCGACCGTGAAGGATCTCGAGCTGTTCTGCGACCTGGAAAAAGCTGGCGAAGCGCTGATCGAGACCCGCTTCGGCACGCTGGACTGCGACCCGAACGGCGAAATCGGCGCGCTGTCGCAGAAAATCCTGGCGGCAGCACTGCGCAGCTACGTGGAAGCCGAGTACGGCAACCTGTACGAAACTCACCAGTGTCGTCCGCACGCCTACGGTCACACCTGGTCGCCTGGTTTTGAAATCGCTTCGGGCCTGCTCCACGGTCACGCGATGTCGATCGGGATGGGCTTTGGTGCGTACCTCAGCTACCGCGAAGAGTGGATTGCGGAAGACGAGATGCACCGCATTATGAAGCTGATCTCGTCCTTCGGCCTGAGCCTCTGGCACGATATTGTCCTCGACGAAGAAATTGTCTGGGAAGCGCAAGTCAAGATCGTTCAGAAGCGTGGCGGCAATCTGGTTGCACCGCTGCCGAAAGGCGCGATCGGTCAGTGCGGCTACCTCAACGACCTGACACGCGGCGAGCTGAAGGCAGCGATTGCGGACTATCAAGCCATCTGCAACACCTACCCGCGCAAAGGCTGGGGCGTCGAAGCGCTGTGCAGCGATGTCGGCCTCGAAGATCCTTCGACGATCGCACACCGCGTATCGCTAGAGTCGGCTCCTGCCGAAGTGGAAGAAGTGCTGGTTTAGTCCGCGCATTCCTTCTGAAACCGGGTTTCTAGGAGTGTGCAGATAAGCGTCCAGCTCGCGGTAGGGCCGTCACGGCAGTGCGCCCGCGATCATCGTTCCCTCAACATCGGCATCCGGGCGCATTGCCATGCGCCCCTACGACTGAATTGGCTGTTTATTTTGTTGGAGCGTGCTAGGGGCTGTCATTAATTAGATTTCCAGCGCTTCTCCAGTCAGGGCTTCAGCCCCTAGTTCTATTTTTGGGTCGGGCGTTCAACAACCTGTCCCGCAAGGGGTCTAGCGCTAATTGATGACACGCCCTAGGGGCTTTTTGCCCTTGGCACGTATCGACCTTCAGGAACCCGGTCTCTCACTCGTTAACTTTCAAGCCCAGGCGTGCTGTCGCGTCTGGGTTTGCTGTAGAGCGCCATCTGTAGAACCGACCGCAAAGAACCGACTGTAGAGAATCGACCGTAGAGAACTGGAGAGAAAGTCATGGCTGATTTCGATATCGTTATTCCGCTATTCAAATCGCGCTGGAACACGCGATCGACTCTGGAGGGGCTGAGCCAGTGCTACTCGCCGCGATCGATCCACATCATTACGCCCGGAACCGAGGTCAGAGGGCTACGCGCCCAAGCCGCAACCTGGAAAACCGCGCCGCTGACTGTGCATTCTGAGGACGAGTTTTTCGCCGCCAGCGAAGCGGGCCTGAGCAAAGATGCGATCTGCGCCGAGCTAGATCTGGGCGAGTCGCTCTACAATCCTGGCTGGTTTTACCAGCAGCTCCTTAAGGTCGGCGCGTTTGAAGGCATCGCCGACCTGAGCGAGTGGTATGTGGTTTGGGATAGCGACCTGCTGCCGATCGACACCTGGCCGCTGGTGGTCGAAACCGAGTCCGGTCTCGATCGCCCCTTTGCATTGCTGCAACACAATGCCTACGGCAACCCGGCGATCGTCTCCAAATGGGAAAACTGGATTACGACGGTACTGGGCGTCCCGGCGATTAAAGACGAGGTCGGCACGTTTATTCCGCACCATATGTGGATGAAGCAAAGCCACCTGAAGGCGATGGCCAAGCAGGTGCAAAGTTACTTTAAATCCGACGAACACTGGCTGAAGCTAATGATGCGATCGGCCAACGAGTTCGGCACTTTCGGCGAGTACTGGATTTATTCGTCCTGGGTGGCGGCCACCGCGCCGGAGGATCTGAAATTCCACCCCTACGACCCCTACGGCGAAACCACCGAGCGCTTCTTCGACGACGGCACGGGGCTATTTTCCGCGAAGCTGCGCGAGCACCTGGGTCTGCCGTCCGATACTGATGTGCCGTTTAGCCCGTCCTACGTCGAGGTGTCGGAATTTATCCCCACCGCCTACGGCGACGATCCGCTGCCCTCCTCGATCGCTTTTGAGAGCAGCCCGCGCCACCTAAAGAAAAACGTGGCCAACGTCCATATCGAAGAGAGCCGCTCGCGCTGGAACCCGCGCGCCGACCTCCAAAAAGCCTAGCGATTACGTTAGCTAGAATCGAGGCTCCGAATGGAATTACATCCAATTACATCCAGGAGCCTCACTGTGGAATTCAGCGACGCTTTAGCTCTCGTACATCCGTTTCTAGCCGTGGCACTCGTCTTCCCGGCGATCGGCATCACCGCACAGATGGCGTGGCAAACGCGCCAGCGCCGCCTCGAGCTTTCCAAAGTCGATGACAAAGGTAAGCGCAAAAGTAAAATTCCGGCGACGGTCGGTCGCGAACACGTGGCGATCGGGCGCTGGCTGACGGGGTTGGTCACCGGCGTAACGCTCGTAGCGCTGGTCTACGTGCTGGTGTTCAAAACCAAAATCTGGACGCAGCCGGTGGGGACGGCCACCTTTATCGTGCTGATGTTCGTTGCGACGATCGCCTCGATCGCCATGCTCTACCGAACGCGGCCCAACCAGCCCCAATGGCGTGCCGGGTGGACGACTTTGGCCAGTGCGGGTTTGATAATTCTCGGCTGCCAGGACGGCGTCTTTCGCCGCACCAATGAGTGGTACATGTCCCACTACTATTTCGGCATCACCGTCTCGATTTTGATGCTGGCGTCGCTGGCGATGCTGCCGGAGATCTATCGCGACAAGACCCAGCGCTGGCGTAAGGCGCATATCGCGCTTAACTGTTTGGCGGTGCTGCTATTCGTCGGCCAGGGTTTTACCGGCGCGCGCGACCTGCTGGAAATTCCGCTGGGCTGGCAGCGATCGCACCTGTCGCAGTGCAACTGGGCGACGCGCACCTGTCCCGAGCGACCGACGAACGATGTGTCTCCCTAAGCGTCCTCCAATCGGGGCGACGCGATATGGTGGGCGTGCCCGATTTCATCCCCCGAGATTCATGCGTGCTGACTTCCCGATCGCTCACCCGCTAGCCGCCGCACGGCGATTCAAGCTTCAGGCGCTGGCGGCACTGCTGGCGCTGGGCGCGATCGGCTGTAGCCCCGCCGCACCGCCCGAATCGGCCGTACCGCCCGCCGCAACCGAGGCCGCGCCCGCCGACACGCCGCCACCGCCACCGGAAGGCGTCGCCGTGGAGATGCCGACGCAGCCGGAGGGCGAGCCGCGTCCTGGAAAATCCAGCGATCGCCCCGTGCGTGCGGAGGCCGAAAAACCCGCCGAAGCTCCTGTCGAGCCCGAAGCCCCATCCGCCCAGCCGCTTGCGCCGCCCGCTGAAAGCGCCGAGAGCACCGAGATGCCAGAAGTCTTCGGTCGCACTCTCAATGCCCTAGAGCAGACCGAGATTCCGGTGTTGCTGCCCGCCAGTCTGCCCAATGCCGGTTCGCAGCTCTATGTCAGCGCGACCGGCCAGCCGGAAGGCTACTCGATCGCGATCGGTTTCGTGCCGGACTGTCGCGCCAACGCCTGCATGTTCGGCACGATCGCGGCGCGGCAGGGCAGCGGCGACTATTACGACGTAGATGAAACCTTCGAGCGGACGATCGAGCTGGCGGACGGCACGGAGGCGTATTTCAACCCGTCGGTGTGCGGGGCTTCGTGTTCGGCACCGGTACTGGAGTGGGAGTACGGCGGGGCGCGGTATCGGATGGAGATGAAGGGCGTCTCGCCAGATGAAGCGCTGGGCACGCTGGCGGGAATGGCGAATTCGGCGATCGAGGCGGGCGATCGGATGGGACGTTAGCCACGATTTAATATGGAGCTGTTGCGTCCCACAAATTACGCGCCCGGTTCCCGAGCGAGCGCTGCTCGTTTGGATCTCTCGAAACGATTTGAAAAATTGAGCCGCTTGCGGCTCGTGCGTCACCGTCGCCCTTTGAACGCCGTATGACAGATTCTTACCTCGAACCCGTCGCCTCGACGCCCGAAACTGCGGAGGCGACCGTTCGGCCTCCCACGATTGAGACGATCTCCCTCGATATCAGCGGCATGAAGTGCGCGGGCTGCGTCAAAGCCGTGGAACGCCAGCTCGATATGGACGGCGTCATCTCCGCCAGCGTCAACCTGGCAACGGAAATGGCGGCAGTGCACTACGACGCCGATCGCGTCGCGCCGGACGAGCTGACTACGCGCTTGACTGACGCCGGATTTCCCAGCCAGCTCCGTACGATGGAGACCTTGTCGCTGGAGGAAATCGAGGCCACCGAAGAGCGCCAGCAAGAAGCCGCCCGCGAGCGCCGCAAGCAGCTCGTCACGGCGATCGCGCTGATCGTTTTATCGACGATCGGCCACCTGGAAATGTTGGGGATGCCCGCCCTGCCGGTGCTGAGTACGATGTGGTTTCACTTCGGTCTGGCGACCCTGGCACTGCTGTTTCCCGGTCGCCCGATTCTGCTCGACGGCTGGCGCGGCCTGACCCACAGCGCGCCGAACATGAATACACTCGTCGGCCTGGGCGTGACGGCGGCCTACGTCACCAGTACCGTTGCGATGGTCGTGCCAAGCCTGGGCTGGGACTGCTTTTTTGAAGAGCCGGTGATGCTGCTGGGCTTTATTTTGCTGGGGCGGGCGCTGGAGCGGCAGGCGCGGGATAGTGCGGCCTCGTCGCTGCGGGCGCTGGTTGGCTTGCAGCCCCGGACGGTGCATCTGGTCACGAAGGGCGAAGACCTTGAGGCGATCGGCGGTGACGACACGATCGATTTGCCGTCGAATCAGGTGCGCGTCGGCGATCTGCTGCGGGTGCTTCCCGGCGAGAAGCTGCCCGTTGATGGCGACGTGGTGGCGGGCAGTACGGCGATCGACGAGTCGATGCTGACCGGCGAGCCGCTGCCGGTGGAGAAAAACTCGGGCGATCGCGTCACGACCGGCACGCTGAACCAGTCCGGGGCGATCGTCGTCCGCGCCCGCCGCACCGGTAAAGACACCACCCTGGCCCAAATCGTCGAGCTGGTGCGCGACGCCCAAACCCGCAAAGCGCCGGTGCAGCTGCTGGCCGACACCGTGGCGGGCTACTTCACCTACGGCATCATGACGCTGGCGGTGCTGACGTTGCTGTTTTGGAACTTTGTCGGGGCGTCGGTGTTTGCCGAAGCGGTGGCCAGCGCCCATGCTTGGCCGATGCTCGCTCACGCCCACCGCGCCATGCCCCACCACGGCTCGCCGCTGCTGCTGGCCATCAAGCTCACCATCGACGTGCTGGTCATCGCCTGTCCGTGCGCCCTCGGATTGGCGACGCCGACGGCGATCCTGGTCGGAACCGGAGTCGGCGCGTCGCGCGGGCTGCTGATTCGCGGCGGCGATGCGCTAGAGCGGGTGCATCGCCTGGACGCAATCGTCTTCGATAAAACCGGGACGCTGACGGTGGGACGCCCGACGGTGACGGATTTCGCCGTTATCGAAGGATTTGACAAGAACGAAGCGCTGCAACTGGCGGCATCGATCGAGCAAGGCACGAGCCACCCGCTGGCGAAGGCGCTGGTGGAGGCGGCAAAGGCGCGCGAACTCGAACTCTTGCCGACGGGCGAATGTCAGACCGAGGCGGGCCTCGGCGTGCGCGGCCGCATCGGCGATCGCGCGATCGTCGTCGGCAACCGTCCCTGGCTCGGGGCTTGCGATATCGCCGTCCCCGAAGCCTTGTCCCAACAGGCGGACAACTTCGCTCGCGAAGGCAAGACCGCGATTTTCGTTGCTGCTGACGGCAAGACGCTCGCTGCTCTGGCCGTGGCCGACGAGCTGCGTCCCGAAGCGGCCGACACCATTCGCCAACTCAAACAGCTCGGTCTGCGCGTGGTGATGCTGACCGGCGATCGCCAGGCCGCTGCGACTGCGATCGCCACCCAGGTCGGCCTCGCGCCGGAAGATACGATCGCCGACGTGCGCCCGGCCGAGAAATCCGACGCGATCGCCCGCTTGCAGCAGTCCGCCAGCACTGGGAAACGCAAAAAAGCCAACGTCGCGATGGTCGGAGACGGCATCAACGACGCTCCGGCGCTAGCCCAGGCTGATGTGGGTATTTCGCTGCACGGCAGCACTGACGTGGCGATCGAGACCGCGCAGATCGTTCTAATGCGCAGCGACCTGACCGACATCGTCGCCGCGATTCGCCTCAGCCGCGCCACCTTTAATAAGATTCGTCAAAACCTGGTTTGGGCGTTTGGCTACAACTCGATCGGGATTCCCGTCGCTGCCGGTGCGCTCGTTCCCAGCTTCGGCGTGATGCTCGATCCGGCTTTTGCCGCTGTGGCGATGGCGTTGAGTTCAATTAGCGTCGTGGCGAATTCTCTGCTGCTGCGTGCCGCACTCCCCTCTCGCGATCGAGCCCGCTCGTAGCCTTGGGGCAGGCGATCGCCGCGCGAATCGGACTAACATGGAAGCTAGCATCGATCTCTGTCGTGACGAGCGACATCTTGCCATGACGTTCGCTTGCCCCCTCCGTTTCCGAGCGGCTGCTTGCCAGAGCTTCGCCGCCGCGATCGGCGCGATCGCGCTGCTGGCGACCGGAGTTCGCGCCCAGTCGGGTGACCTACGCCCGCCCAACGACGCTCTATTCTTCCAGAATCTCATTCTCGCCCCGGCCTTCAATCCCGACCCACAATTCTTGCGCGGCGTGGCGGGCGGCGCGGAATCTGCCGCCGAGATTGCCGGAATCGATCGAACGCCGACGGGATCTTGTGGCGGAGCGATTAACGATCTACCCAACCACCGCATTTACCTCGAAGATGTCTTCGAGTCGTTGCGCGTTCGCGTCCGTAGCGAGGGAGATTCGATCCTGGTCGTGCGCGGCCCCGGTGGAACCTGGTGCAATGACGATTACGATGGACGTGATGCGGGAATCGCGGGTCAGTGGCTGCCCGGTGCCTATGAAATTTGGGTGGGCTCCTACGAGGCCGATGAGTTTTTCCCGTACGAACTCGAATTTTCCGAAGTCATCTTGCCCAGCTCGCATCGCGATCGCGACGCCATCTTCCGCCGCTAACGATCGCCGCACGTCCCACTAACCTTCACCGACTGCGATGAAAGCACAGGTTTACCGAGGCGCACAGCAGCTTTGCTTCGAGGACGTCGAGCGACCGGAGCTAAAAATGGGTGACGTGCTCGTGCGGACGATCTCTACCGGGCTCGCGCCCCAGGACGTCGATCGCAGCTTGTCGAAAGTCGGCGAATTTCCCCGTATTTTCGGTCGCGAGATCGTCGGCAAAATCGCTGAGGTCGGCGAGGGCGTCGAAGACTGGCAGGTCGGCCAGCGCGTAGCCGTTCGCTCGCGCGTGCCCTGTTTGCAGTGCGACGACTGCATCGATCGGCGCTTTTCCGCCTGCACCAGCTACCGCCGCCACACCACCACGGCGGGCTTTTTCCCTGCGGGCGGCGGCTTTGCCGAATTCGTACGCGTGCCGCGATACCTGGTCGAGCGTGGCGGGCTCTGGGCGATTCCCAGTTCGGTGAGCTGGGAGCAGGCGCTATTTCTCGATCCGGTGCAGCGCTGCTTGGGCGCGATCGATCGCGCGAACCTACATCCCGGTCAAATTGTCTGGATCCTCGGCGCGGGCTCGCTGGGCTCAATTCTGGCGCTCGTCCTCAAGCACTTCGGCATTCGTACGGCGATCACCGACCTCAACCCCGATCGGCTCGATCGCGCCCGCGACCTCAACGCCGGAGCCGTTATCCCCAGCGTTTATGACGATATGCACACGAAGATCCAGGCGTTTACAGATGGTAGGGGCAGCGACGCCGCAATTCTGACGTTCCCCACCCGCTACAGCATCCATCACGCGATCGACGGGACGCGGCGGGGCGGCCAGCTCGCGCTGATCTGCGACGATCCGTTCGATCGCATGCAGACGATCGACCCCTGCCTGTTTTCCCGGCGCGAGCTGAGCCTGACGGCAGGCTTCACGCTCGACGTGCGCCAGCGCAGTCTCGCCGAAGAGCTGATTTGCAGTCGGCACTTGCCCTTCGAGCAATCGATCTCTCACCGCTACAGTCTCGAGGATTTGCCGATCGCGATCGAGCGCGCCTCCTCCGAAGAAGCCGACACGGTTAAGATTGCCATCTACCCGCAGTCCGAGTGAGCTGCGCGCTTTACTTCACCCAGCGCTTGAGCTTTGCCGACAGCTTCAGCCACTGGGGCAGCGGCAACAGCGGATCTCCCGCAAATTGCCCGCCCGCTTTGATATCTCGACGCACCACCGATCGCCCCGCCACGACGCTACCCGCCGCGATCGTCACGCCATCGACCACGCCCACCTGACCGGCCAGCACGCTAAAGTCGCCGACCGTAACGCCGCCCGCCAGCCCGACCTGGCCGCAAAGCAAACAATGCTCGCCGATCGTGCAGCCGTGGCCGACCTGCACTAAGTTATCGAGCTTTGTGCCCATGCCGATGCGCGTCGCACCCACTGCCGGACGGTCGATCGCGCTATTTGCGCCGATTTCCACAAAGTCGCCAATCTCTACAATTCCCGACTGGGGCATCTTCTCCCAGCCCTGGGGCGTCTGCACGAAGCCAAAGCCGTCCGCCCCGATCGCGACGCCCGCGTGAACAACGCAGCCCTGGCCGATTCGCGTGCCGGGATAGAGCGTCACGCCCGCGTGGATCGTCGTATCGGCCCCAATCGTCACGTCGGGATACACCGTTACGTTCGGCATCAGGCAAACGCGATCGCCGATCGTCGCGCCAGAATAAATCGTCGCGCCCGCTGCGATCGAGATGTCTTGGCCGAGGGCTGCGTCCGGTGCGATCGCAGCGCGGTCGTCAATGCTGGGTGAGAGGCGGAAGGCTTGGTAAAACTGCCCGATCGTTCGTGCGAAGGCTAGACGCGGTTCCGGCGTCGTCAGCCAGCAGAGGCCGCGATCGAGCGCCATCCCTTTCGCAACCTCTACCAGCTCCGGCAGCTCCGGCAAGATGACCGCTCCGGCTCCGGTTTTGCCCAGCGCCTTGCGGTACTTCGCGCTCATTACAAAGCTGACCGTCTCGGGCGTCGCAGCCGTAATCGCAGCCGCGCCGCTCAGCTCGCAGTCAGTGTCGCTGCAAGTCGTCACGAGGTTGCCGAGGTGGGTCGCCAGGTCGCTAAATTTCACGTTCGGGGTCGGTGGCCGAGTCTGAGTTTGGGGCTGAATCTAGTTCGAGTAGTGGCGTCTGGCCGCTGGGGAAACGCTCGCGTAGGCGATCGCGCAGCGCCTCCGGGTCAGTGTAAATCGCTTCTAGCGCATCTTCCGGCGTTATTCCAAGCTGCCGCGCGTAAAACCCAACCTCGCCCATTACCCGACTCTCCGACTGGCGCAGGTACATCGACAAACAGTGCAGCGCCTGTCGCTCCACGTCGCGCCCCGTCCGAAAAAAGGCGAGGGCGTGGAGCAATCGATCTTCAAATGGCGCGAGCGGTTCGAGTTTCAAAGTCGCGGGTGGTGTGGTTCAGAGAGGCTTGGGGCACAGCGGCAGCTTGCCGGTAAGCTAATACAATCTTCGGCTGTCTCATCGGAGTCGCCGCAACCGTCTTATACCATCGGAACCCATGAACGCAAAACTCAAGTGGTACATCACCGCGCAGGTCGGTGTTCTCATGTTTCCTCTCGGGCTGTGCCTGTTCGGCGAGTCGGTGACGCGCCGAATTAACGGCGACCCCTGGTTTTGGTGGGGCACGGTGAGCTTGATTGTCATCAATGCGGGCATCGGTCTGATGATCGAGAGTGGCCTGATCGGCGGCTTCCCGCGCGATCGCCAGGACGGCGACGCCTAGGGGCTGTCATCGATTAGATCTACAGCCCTCGCCCCATCAGGGTTTCAGCCCCCTTTTACATTTTTGTTGGGTCTGGCGTTTAACTGCTTGCCCCGCAAGGGGTCTGGCGTTAATTGATGACACGCACTAGCTCGTTTCCTGCCACCACCTGCCAAACTGTGCCAAACGTGCCCAAACCCAAATTCCAACTCGGTTGCGCCGTCTGGTCGTTTCCCGGCTGGGTCGGCGACTTCTACCCCAAAGGCAGCAACAGCAAAAACTTCCTCGACCTATACGGTCAGCGCTTCACTACCGTCGAGGGCAACACGACCTTCTACTCCGTTCCCGGCCTCGACACGATCGCCCGCTGGGTCGATCGCACGCCGGACGAGTTTGAATTCTGCCTGAAGTTGCACCGCGACATCACCCACAGTGGCCTGCTCGTGCCGCAAATCCCGCTGGCGCAGCAGTTTTACCGCGTGGTGTCTGGCCTGGGCGATCGTCTTGGAACCAGCTTCCTGCAACTGCCGCCGCGCTACGGCCCTGCCTCTCTGCGCGACCTGACTCAGTTCCTCGAAGCGTGGCCGCGCGATCGCGCCCCGATCGCGGTGGAAGTCCGCCACCCCGCCTGGTTTCAGGATGCCCGCGCCGCTGACCTCAACGCCATGCTGACGGACCTCGGCGTCGGTCGCGTCCTGCTCGACACTCGCCCGATCTACAGCACTGACGACGACCCGCAAAAGCACTCCCAGCGCAAAAAGCCGAAACTGCCGCTCCAGCCGATCGCGATCGGCGACACTGCTTTCGTGCGCTTTATCAGCCACCCCGACCCGACGGTGAACCTGCCCTATCTGGAAGAGTGGGTCGATCGCGTCGGAGCGTGGCTGGCGGACGGGCTGCGGGTGTACTTTTTCGTGCATTGCCCGCTGGAGGAGCGATCGCCTCACACCGCGCGGCAGTTTCACGAAATGCTCGTCGAGGCGGGCGCGGAGATTCCAGCGCTGAACTGGCCTGCGATCGCGCCGCCGGAACCAAAGCCGTCGCAGCTCAGTTTGTTTGGATGAGCAAGCGCCTAAGAGCACTGAGCGCAGTCGAAGTGCGATCTTGGAGAACTGGCTGACCGTGCCAGCCTATTTCATTCAGCACGATCGCCTCTAGCGCAAGACGCGCTTTGACTACGCTCAGCGCTCATTGAGCTTATCGAACATCCTAAGGGCACTCCACAAATATATTTGTCCAGAAGCCGCCAATGAAGGCTGAGCTTGTCGAAGCCTGGGGGTGACGCACTTCGACAAGCTCAGTGCTCGAATTCTGAATACTGGACATTTATTTCCGTGGAGTACTCTAAGTGCTTAAACCGTATACCCCACGCGACTGACCCGCGACTCCGTCAACCGCGTCAGCCAGCCCTCGAAATACTCTCGATTCTCCGCCAACTGCTGCGGATCGTCCGTCGTTAACGGATTCGGTGCGAGACCCCAAATCGCCGCCGTCGTCACGCAGAACATCGATTTCTGGAAGCTCTCGCAGATCTTGATTAGCAGATCGCCGCGCCCACGCGTGCCGCCGTCGTACAACTCGCTCAAATAGTTGGGTAGATGGCGCGCCATATCCTGCATGAGCTGCGTCGGCGGAATGCCCGCACCGCCCACCGGAAGCGGGTCGGCGTAGAGCGCCCCGTAGGCGAACTCACCGGGATTTGAGGAAATCTGGAATGCCTGGGCGTTGTACGACACCGTCCCCAGGAACGGAGTCCCCCGAAAGAAAATTGCCTCGACATACGGCACGCCTGCATCCATCAGGAAGCCGAAGCCCTTGGATTTGGGAACCAGATCGTAATCCTCGCCGCGAATCGAGAGGGTGTAGTAAATCGGGTCGGCGGCGGCGTCTTGCAGACCGGCTAGGACGAATTCGGAGACCTGCGTGGCGGAGCTAATCTCGCCTGCATCGTACTCATCACTGAGCTTGAGGAAAATGTCGCTCATCACCGTCCAGAACTGGCCGAGGTTGCGGTAGTACGCTTGCTGTCGGGCTTGCTCGAGGAACATCTCGGGCGCGATCGCGTGGATCGCGCGCATCAGCGGATTACTGCGAAACCAGGCGCGAATGGCGCGATCGGCATTGGCCGCGAACTCATCCGAATCGACGTACTTCCCGAAGTCCGTTTCGCTGCCGTGCCAGAGCATCGACTTCATGCAGTACTCGGCGTACTCGAAGTTAATGCGATCGTGGATGATGTGCCGCCACAGCTGAGCGGGCTTGACGCTGCCCTCGAAGAATTTGAACACTGGGAACGGCGAGACGAACTGCCGCGCGGCGATGTCTTTGAGGACGCGGGAATACTCGCCCAGAACGATGCCGTAGCTCTTCAACACGCCGATAACTTCCATCAGGTTCGTACCGCCCTCGGCGAGCAGCGCTTGGCCGCGTTCGAGCCGGTGGACGAGTTCGGCGTGGGGGTGGGCAGAGGGCGAGATGGGGGAGAGAACCATGATGCGCGGGGCGATCGGGGCGAGTAGAGGAAGAGCGGAGAAAGTTCGGCGGGCTTGGCAGGATGCGAGAGGCTCGATTTCTGGTCGCGCTCCGGTTGAGGGCGATCGTTTCGTTGAGAAATCGGACTTCTGACGGAATGCTAGAGGTCTGACTGGTTGGGCGATATCGCAACGGGCACGATGACTTCCTGGGGCGCGATGACGCGGGGCACGAGCGTCGAGATTTGCGCCTGACTCCAGTCGAGAAATAGCGACGGCATCAGGCCGTAAACCACCAGTAGCGACGCGATCGCCATCGACGAGATCGTCTCGTGCCACTGCACCGGCGGCAGGTTACCAAAGCGATCGGGCAGGCGACCGAAAAAGACGCGGTTAATCATCAGCAGGAAGTAGACCGCCGTCAGGCCCGTTCCGACGATGCAGGCCAAAGTTTGCAGCGGATACACCGAGAAGCTGCCGCGAAACACCATAAATTCGGCTACGAAGCCCATCAATCCGGGCAGGCCGGAGCTGGCCATCACGCCCAGGACGATGAGCGAGCCGACGATCGGCAGACCTCGCTGGGGATTGAGTAAGCCGCGCAGCACGTTCAGGTCGCGCGTACCGGTTTTCTTGGCGACGATGCCGACCAGCAAAAAGAGCAGCGCCGAAATCAGGCCGTGGGCGACCATCTGCGCGATCGCCGCTAGGATGCCCAGTTCTGTACCCGCCGCTGCCGCCAGCAGAATGTAGCCCATATGGGCGATCGAGGAGTACGCGACCATCTTTTTCATGTCTTGCTGAGCGATCGCCGCAAACGCGCCGTATAGGGCGCTAATTGCCGCTAGTGTCGCCAGGACGGGCGCGATCTCCAGCCACGCTTCGGGGAAGAGGCCGATGCCGAAACGCAGCAGGCCGTAGGTTCCCAACTTCAGCAGCACGCCCGCTAGCAGCACCGACACCGGCGTCGAAGCTTCCACGTGGGCATCGGGGAGCCAGGTGTGCAGCGGCACGATCGGAATCTTGATCGCCAGCCCGAACAGCAGCGTCGCGAGCAGGACGATCTGCGGCTCGATCGCCAGCGAAGACCCGAGCCCGACGCTGTAGCTAAAGTCCGGCGCGCCGCTCAGCCAGACGACCCCGAGGAACGCCGACAAAATCGCCACGCCGGAGATGGCGGTGTAGAGCAAAAATTTCGTCGCCGCGTAGCTGCGTCGCGCGCCGCCCCAGATGGCGATCAGGAAGTACAGCGGAATTAGTTCCAGCTCGTAGAACAGGAAGAACAAAATCAAATCCTGCGCGACGAATGCACCGACGACGCCTGCATTCAGCAGCCAGAGCATGCAGTAGTAGAGACGCGGGCGCTCCAGGGTTGGAGAAGTGCAGCCGATCGCCACCAATGTCAAAAATCCATTCAGTACCAGCAGCGGCAGCGAGAGGCCATCGACGCCGAGGGAATAGCTCACGCCGAGCAGCTCGAGCCAGGGTCGGCGCTCGACGAGCTGCATCGCGCCGCTGGCCGCGTCGAACTGCCACGCTACGGCCAATGCCAGCGCGAACAGCACGCTGGAGGCGACGAGCATCGCCACCCGCAGGCCGCGTGCCGTGACGCGTTCCGGCACGAGGCCGACCGCAACGGCCAGCAGCAGCGGGATAAAGATAAGGGCAGAGAGCATGGACGATCGGTGAAGCGCAGGAGACGGCGATCGCATGTCGGAGGCGTCATCGCGAACGTAACGAAAATCTTAAAGCGCCGATAGCGCAACCTCGAGAAACTAACGCTCAAAATTAACAATGTCGGGAGCGGTCTCGCCCGCCATTTGTAAACTCAGAACGGCCAACTCACCGCCAAAAACACCAGCAGTCCCGTCCCGACTAAAATTGTCAGCACGTAGGTTTGGGACTGACCCGAAGAGCTGTAGCGCAGCGCCTGCCCGCTCAGCAGCGTCGCCAATCCCGTGGCGTTGACGAGTCCATCGACGATATAGCGATCGAACATCACCGACAGCCGCGACACCTGCGCCACCGCCCAGACCACCGTGACGCGATAGAATCGCTCGATATAAAAACCATCGGCCAGCAGGTCTTGGCAGAAGCGCAGCACGGGTTGTAGCGATCGGGCTCCGGTGCGCGTCAGCGGCAGCACCAGCCCGAGGCCGAAGCCGATCGCGCCGGATAGCAGCAGCAGTGCCGCGCCGAATTGGGCGGCGATCGGGCTGGCGTTGGCGGCGATTGCCAGTGGTGCGAAGGCCAGCAAATCCCAGTGCCAAAAGGCCACCGGCATCAGCAGCGTCAGCAGCGTCAGCGACACGAGCGGCACCGCCATCAGCCAGTTCACCTCCGGCGCGCGGCGCGTTTTTATCTGCACCGGCCCGAGGAAGACCAGTCGGAACAGGCGCGTCAGGCTCAGCGCCGCCAGCAAGTTCACCACCAGCAGCACGCCGAGCGGCGAGATATCCCGAGCCTCCTCGATCCAGTGGCGGAAGGTCAGAAAGACCCCCGACGGCAGCAGACAAGTCGAGCCCGCCGCCCCGACAACGAAGGCTAGTGCCGTAACGGGCATCCGCGCGCCGAGGCCGCCCAGCTCGGTTAGGTTTTGGCTGCTCGTGTTGAGAATAATGCCGCCGATGCTCATAAACAGCAGGGCCTTTGCCATTGCGTGGGCGAACAGCAGCAGCAGTGCGATATCGACCTGGCCGCAGCCGACCGCCACGAACACCAGACCCATAAAGGCACTCGTGGAGTACGACAGCGCGCGCTTGATATCGATTTGCGCCAGGGTCATTAGCGACGTACCGATCGCCGTTACCGTGCCGATCGCCACCAGCACGTCCGCCGCGATCGGCGAAAGCCCGAACACCGGCTCCAAGCGAATCAACACGTACGCCCCTGCTGATACCACCACCGAGTTACGCAAAATCGAGGCCGGGTTCGGCCCCTCCATCGACTCATCGAGCCACAGGTGCAGCGGGAACTGGGCGCATTTACCCACCGGCCCCGCAATCAGCGACAGCCCGAGCAGCGTCGCCACCCCACCCGAAACCGGCGACGCTGCCGCCCAAGCTTCCAGCTCGCTGAACGTCAGCCCGGAGCCGTAACTCGAAAGCGCCACGATACCCATCAGCAGGATGATGTCGCCGACTCGCTTCGTTAAAAATGCATCCCGCGCCGCCGTCACCACCAGCGGCTGCGCGTACCAAAATCCCACCAGCAGATACGTCGAAAGCGTCAGCAACTCCAGCAGGCCGTAGCTGAGCAGCAGCGAGTCGCTGAGCGCAATGCCCACCAACGCCGCTTGAAACAGCCCCATCAGGCCGTAGAACCGACCGAGAGATGCTTCTTTCTCTAGGTATCCCAAGCCGAACACCTGGGCTAGCAGGCAGAGCAGCGCTACGAGGGTTGCCCCGCCAAGGGCGACCGGCGACACGTCGATCGCCACGGACAAATCCAGATCTGCCACTCGCAGCCAGGGAACGACGATGCGGTACGCCTCGCGCCCCACGATCGCCTGCGATGCCAGCACGCCATGCACCAGCACCAAAACCGTCATCAGGATATTGACGTACGCCGCCGGACGCTGACCCGTCTTCCGGATGAGACCCGACGACCAGGGCAGAGTCAGCAGCGCTCCGACGACACCGTAGAGCGGCAGGAACCAGCAGGCGTGCAGGAAAAAATCTGCCATAGCGACCCTTGAGAAATGTGTGGGAAGAAATGCGTGAGAACGTAAGCAGGAAATGTCGGCTGCGCTTTGAGACCAAATGGTATCGACCTTGTCGTCCGTGTGGGGTGGGGCCGCCCGTTGGAACACTTGCGCCTGCAAGAGCTCGGTGCAGCGAGCGCCTGAAGTGCGCGCTACAGAGCCTCAGCCGGTTTAAGCCTCAGTACGCATGGTTTGTCGCACCATCGTATTAGAGATCTTTAACGATTGCTAGCAACAATCATCATCGGTTCCTATGTTGCCAAACGGTACAAAGTTGCATAGTCTCTATATCGGGCATACAAATTTTGGATCGTCTTTTCGATCTCAGCATTCTTGCTAGGCCAGCACCGAACATCGCCTTTTTGAGGTCGTGTCGAGCACCTAATTGACAGCGCTTATTTCCGGGAAGCTAGTGGTAATCGTTCCGGATGAGTTTACTGAGGTGTCTCGTGGTTTCGGGTTTGTCATTGCGTTCACACGGGCTCGCGCGACGCGCGGAGCCTGCGGACTTGTCACGACTTGACACAGTCCTCACTTTTTAAAGGAAACAGTACAGGAACTTATGTCTATTGCAGTTGGAATGGTGGAAACGCTCGGTTTCCCCGCTGTCGTGGAAGCCGCTGACTCTATGGTCAAAGCAGCCCGCGTCACGCTGGTCGGCTACGAGAAAATCGGCTCCGGTCGCGTCACCGTCATCGTTCGTGGCGACGTTTCGGAGGTTCAAGCCTCCGTCTCAGCGGGAACCGATGCGGCTAACCGCGTCAACGGCGGCCAAGTCCTCTCGACCCACATCATCGCTCGTCCCCACGAGAATCTCGAGTACGTGCTTCCGATTCGCTACACCGAAGAAGTCGATCAGTTCCGTACTTACTAGCGTTAGCGACCGCACGTGTCAGCCGGTTGCGCCCGCTTGCGAGCGGGTGCGCTTCCGCATTCGTGCGTTGAGGCGGTTGCGATCGGCGATTTTCGCTCGGTTTTCGCTTTGGCGCGCGGGCTTTATTGGAACATTTTAATCAACCTCACTCAGGCTAGGAGATAGCGATGTCAATTGCAGTTGGAATGATTGAGACCCTGGGCTTTCCCGCCGTTGTAGAAGCGGCAGATGCCATGGTCAAGGCCGCCCGTGTAACGCTGGTCGGCTATGAGAAAATTGGTACGGGTCGCGTAACGGTTATCGTGCGTGGCGACGTTTCGGAAGTGCAAGCATCAGTGAATGCGGGCACGGAGAATGTCAAGCGCGTCAACGGTGGCGAAGTTCTCTCGACGCACATCATCGCGCGCCCTCACGAGAACCTCGAGTACGTCCTGCCGATTCGCTACACCGAGGCGGTGGAGCAGTTCCGCGAGAGCATCGGCGCACCGCGTACGATCGGTCGCCCGTAATCGTCTATGCAGTTGGCAAGAGTTCGCGGCACGGTGGTGTGCACTCAGAAACTGACGAGCTTGCGCGGTTCCAAGCTGCTCGTTCTCGAATTGCTCGACGAGTCGGGCGCGCCTTTGCCGCAGTACGAGGTCGCAGTCGATCTCGTTGGGGCGGGGCGAGATGAGTGGGTTTTGGTCAGTCGCGGCAGCGCCGCGCGCGTTGAGCCCGGACAGGAGAGCA
The DNA here is from genome assembly GCA_937899645.1 of uncultured cyanobacterium. Classification (GTDB taxonomy): domain Bacteria; phylum Cyanobacteriota; class Cyanobacteriia; order Cyanobacteriales; family Geitlerinemataceae; genus RDYZ01. Next base: position 72,398 of record CALCCD010000050.1, read on the forward strand.
ATCCCATCGATGCGATGGTCATTGGCATTATCGACACGGTGACTATCGGTTCTCAGCAGGTTTACAACCACTAGTCGGCCCCTCGTGCTCTTCTGGAGCGGCGTTTCGGCTGGCACACGCCGTCGCTCTTCTCGAGGTTTCGCTATTGACCCAGCGCTATCTGGAGTGTTGTCAGAGCCGCCACTCGAAATCGCCCCCGATGTCAGGACTAAACGAGCACAATGGTTGTCCGTAAGCGAGCCGCTTCTTTCCCTTCTCGATCGCCGAATTTAGCCGAACCTCAGATTGACGATTCGGCCTACGTTCATTCGTTCTCGAACATCATCGGTGACGTGCGTGTCGGGCGAGGTACGACGATCGCGCCGGGAACCTCGATTCGTGCAGATGAGGGATTTCCGTTCTTTATCGGCGATCGGGCCAACATCCAGAACGGCGCTGCCGTACATGGCCTCGAGGACGCTCGAGTCATCGGCGACGATGGCGAATCGTATTCCGTGTGGATCGGCAGCGGCACTTGCATCGCCCATATGGCGCTAGTTCACGGGCCTGCCTACATTGGCGACGATTGCTTTATCGGGTTCCGCTCGACGGTCTTCAACGCCAGAATCGGCGACGGCTGCGCGATTATGGGGCACGTCTTAATTCAGGATGTGGCGATTCCTGACGGTAAGTACGTTCCTTCTGGCACGGTCGTGACGAGCCAGGAACAGGCCGATCGCCTTCCGGACGCCCGCGCGTCCGATTTCGACTTCGCGAACCGCGTCGTCCGAGTCAACGAAGCGCTGCTCGCGAATCCCAAAAGCGCCCAGCGTGGGGCAAGCAGCCCAAAGAATTCTGCCCTTCAGCGTGAGAGTCACGATAGTGGACGCCCTGCTGGCTCGTCTGTATCTAGTTACACCCCCCCAGAAACCATGAGTGCGAATTTAGAAGTGCGCGAGCAAGTCCGCTCGCTCCTCAATCAAGGCTATCAAGTGAGCGTCGAGCGAGCGAACAAGCGTCGCTACAAAACTAGTTCCTGGCTGGGCGCTGGACGCTTGCAGTCGAGCAGCCCCGATCGCGCCGTCTCCGAACTCGAAGCGACGATCGCCCAGTTCCCCGACGAGTACGTGCGGATCATCGGCGTCGATACTGCTGCCAAGCGCCGCGTTCTCGAAGCCGTCATCCACCGTCCGGGCGAATCGACTTCGATTCCGGCCTCGTCGAACGGTTCGGCCAGTGCTGCCTATGGAGCGTCGTCTTACAACGGTTCCGCTCGCCCGTCGTCAACACCGGCGATCGCCGATGGCGACGCGAGCGCCCAGCTCGCCTCTCTGGTGCGTAACGGCTATAAAATCACCCTCGAGCACGCGACGCCGCGCCGCTTTAAGACCAGCTCTTGGCTGACCGGGCCTACGGTGAGTGCCACCCGCGAGCCTGCGGTGATGTCCGAGATCCAGTCTTTTTGCGCCCAGCACGCAGGCGAGTACGTCCGCGCGATCGGCGTTGATAAAGCTGCCAAGCGCCGCGTTCTGGAACTCATCGTCCAGCGCCCGGATGGCAAGGCTTTGAATGGTAACAGTCGCGCCTCCTATGGCGGTTCCTACGGTGTTTCCAGCGCGCCGGTCGGCTCCGGTCGGCTGTCTCCCGAGGCGATCGAGCAAGTGCGATCGCTGCTGGCCCAGGGCTACAAGATCGGCACCGAGCACGCGACGACGCGCCGCTTCCGCACCGGCTCCTGGAAAACTTGCAAGCCGATTCAGGCGACCCAAGAAGGCGCTGTGATTTCGGCTCTCGAAGGCTGCATGGCCGACCACCACGGCGAGTACGTCCGCGTGATCGGCATCGACGCAGCAGCGAAGCGTCGCGTCCTCGAAACGATCGTCCAGCGCCCCGATGGCTCCGCGAAACCGACCGCTAGCTACAGCAACGGCAACGGCGCAGCGGCCAGCTACAGCAACGGCAGCGCGGCGTCGGGTGCGATCGACAGCGACACCCTCAGCCAAATACGCAGCCTGCTCGGCCAGGGCTACAAGATCGGCGTCGAGCACGCCAGCAAGCGCCGCTTCCGCACCGGTTCCTGGCAGACTGCCGGTTCGATCGCCGGTTCGAGCGATCGCGAGGTGATTCCCGCCCTCGAGGCCAGCCTCGCCAACTACCGCGACGAGTACGTGCGCGTTATCGGCATCGATCCGAAGGCCAAACGCCGCGTCCTCGAAGCGATCGTCCAGCGCCCCTAGGGCATCGCCATCGATGCGCGTCAGATTTTCTGACCCGGCAAGCACTTGCCCACCTGGCCCAGTTGGCCTAACGGGTGTCGTCCTTTCCGGGTCGGTGCTGCGGCTTTAGATGGCGACCGCCAATCGATGAGCCTGGTTTGATGACAGTCTCCAGTCATTGTTTTTCGTCGCGCTTTCGAGGAGCGTTGGTCTCCCGAGCGCGCTACCCCGAGAGGGTTTTTCGTCTTTTTTGAAAACGATTTATGCCCGGCCGCCCATCCGATAATCGGCTCGAAAATCCGCCCGACCGCGTCTGCGTTCACGCTACGGCGACGGTCTCGCCCTCTGCGGTTCTCCAAGCCGAACTCGAGTACTCGATTGAAATCGGCGCGGGCGCTTCCGTGGGTGAAGGCTGCTGGCTACACGCCTATAGCGGCGACATCAAAATCGAGTCCGGCGTCGTTCTCGGCTCGGGGGTCTTGATCGTCGGCTGGAGCGAAGTGGGGGAACTCTCGACGGTGGGTGCATCGACGACACTCTTCGAGACGGCGATCGCGGCGGGGTCAGCGATCTCGGCCCACAGCGTTCTCGGTGTGCCCGAACGCCCCATTGCCCTCGTACCTGCGGCTGCAGATTTCTCAGACGAGGTCGATAATCTCCCCGATCCGTGGAGCGAACGACCGGCCAGCCCGATCGAGCCAGCGCCTCCACCAATCTCTAAGCCCGTCCCCCCGACGACGTCGGGCTTTGCAGCGGAAGGCACCGATCGCGACGAGAGCGATTTGGAGTCTTCGACAGGGTCAGGCGAACAGCCTGCATCTCCGGCAGAAGCCGCCGAAACTTCTGCCCGCGAGGCTCCAGCCGCCTCGCCCAGTCCTGAGGTTTACGGACGCCAGCACGTTACGCGCATCATCGACAGCATTCTCAATCGAGATTCTCCGTAGGTTGCATCGCCGATTTGCGCCAGGGCTTCCACGAGACTCGCGATCGAAACCCGACCGGTTTGTGACCGAGAGAAAACCTCCGTCGAATAAGGAACGGATTTAGCTGACGGCACTCCTTTGTTTAACGCGTTGCCAGGTGACTCGGGTCGCGTTTTAGTGCCGCTTCTTGGAAGTTCGACAAAGATCGACAGTTCTCGTGAGTCTAATTACTCAATAAAGCCGTTGCTATTGCACCAAAATATTAAATAGACGTCTCAATGCAGAAGAGATGCTAGAAAATATTAATCTTTTATTAAGTGATGTTTGTTTGTGTTTAAGCTTTGCGTTTGCGATATCGGGCGGCGGTCGGGCGGGCTCAACCCTTTCCTTAAAACGAATGCGATGAAAGATCGACTTAGGGCTCGCTTTGAATTGCGCTCGCAATCTGTGTGAATCGTAGGCAATTGCACTGGTTACAAAGAGAAGTGTCTCGATTGCGGCACGATGCAATGTTGTTGGGGAACGTTCTAGCAGCGGCGATCTTAGGCTGCGAGTCTCTCCGGTGCAGCACTTATTAGCTGGCCTGATAGGGCGATCGAACTATCGCGATTTGTTTTTCGTGCTTCTCGTTTTTTTAGAGCAATTTAACGATCGTCAGCGTGGTAGTATACCTCAAGCAAGAAGCCCGATAAGCCACTAGCACGAATAGCGCCCATCCGAGCTAAGTTTCGTCCGCGTTTGTTTGCTTGGTTTGCCAACTTCAAACGTTGATTTGTTTCTGAGCTCGCGCCCCAGGCGGTGTTTCCTTCTTTTCGAGAAAGCACCGTTCGAGATGGCGCGCTATCACTAAATTTTGCCGCTTTCTTTCGCCAGACGACGCTCGAGATCTAGTCTCGTACTGCGATCTTGAAGATCGTCCTCACATTGAGATTACTCGACGCTTTCGGTTGAAAGCCATCACTGACGCGCAATTGTTTCTCATTGTGTTTCGGTCTGGTGTGCAGTGCGAAAACGGCGATGTGTTACGAGAGATTCCTGACAGAAATAAGGAGATACATAGAGGGATGGTTCAGACCAAATCCGCTGGATTCAAGGCGGGTGTACAGGACTACGCGCTGACGTACTACACCCCCGACTACACGCCCAAAGATACCGACCTGCTGGCTTGCTTCCGCATGACGCCCCAACCTGGCGTTCCTCCGGAAGAAGCTGCTGCTGCTGTGGCCGCTGAATCGTCGACCGGTACGTGGACGACGGTTTGGACTGATGGTCTGACCGACCTCGATCGCTACAAGGGTCGCTGCTACGATGTCGAAGCCGTTCCCGGCGAAGACAACCAGTACTTCTGCTTCGTTGCTTACCCGCTCGACCTGTTCGAGGAAGGTTCGGTGACGAACATCCTGACCTCGCTGGTCGGTAATGTCTTTGGTTTCAAAGCCCTAAAAGCCCTGCGTCTGGAAGATATCCGCTTCCCGGTCGCACTGGTGAAAACCTTCCAAGGTCCGCCGCACGGTATTTCCGTCGAGCGCGACCACCTCAACAAGTACGGTCGTCCGCTCCTCGGTTGCACCATCAAACCGAAGCTGGGCCTCTCGGCGAAAAACTACGGTCGTGCGGTTTACGAGTGCCTTCGCGGCGGTCTCGACTTCACGAAAGATGACGAGAACATCAACTCGCAGCCGTTCATGCGCTGGCGCGATCGCTTCCTGTTCGTTCAAGAAGCCATCGAAAAATCTCAGGTCGAGACCAACGAAGTTAAAGGTCACTACCTGAACGTCACCGCTTCGACTTGCGAAGAGATGATGAAACGTGCCGAATTCGCGAAAGAAATCGGCACGCCGATCATCATGCACGACTTCCTGACGGGTGGCTTCACGGCGAACACCACCCTGGCGAAGTGGTGTCGCGACAACGGCGTCCTGTTGCACATTCACCGGGCAATGCACGCGGTTATCGACCGTCAGCGCAACCACGGTATCCACTTCCGCGTCCTTGCGAAGTGCCTCCGCCTCTCCGGCGGCGACCACCTGCACTCGGGTACGGTCGTCGGTAAGCTCGAAGGTGAAAAAGGCATCACGATGGGCTTCGTCGATTTGATGCGCGAAGACTACGTGGAAGAAGATCGCTCGCGCGGTATTTTCTTTACCCAAGACTGGGCGTCGCTGCCTGGCGTTATGCCGGTCGCTTCCGGTGGTATTCACGTGTGGCACATGCCCGCACTGGTGGAAATCTTCGGCGACGACTCCTGCCTGCAGTTCGGCGGTGGTACGCTGGGTCACCCCTGGGGTAACGCGCCGGGTGCAACGGCAAACCGCGTCGCGCTCGAAGCTTGCGTCCAAGCGCGCAACGAAGGCCGCGATCTCATGCGCGAAGGTGGCGACATCATCCGCGAAGCTTGCAAATGGAGCCCCGAGCTGGCCGTTGCTTGCGAACTGTGGAAAGAAATCAAGTTTGAATTCGAGGCTGTCGATACGCTCTAGGCGATCGCAACAGGCTCGGATTCAACTGAAGCCGGTACCGTTCGGGACGGAGGCTCGCGATCGTGGATTCCAAGCGCCTCGCGCGCGAAGCCGCCAAAACGTTGCAAACTTACGTGACGTTTCAAGCGGTCAAACTCATCCTCGAGCAGCTTAGCGAGACCAACCCGTCCCAGGCGATTTGGCTGCGGCAATACGTGCTGGACAACCCTATCCGAGACGATGGGGAGTTCCTGGAAGGCTTGATTCGCGATCGCAAAGATCTGGTGTTTCGCGTTTTGACCGTCCGCGCCGAAATTGCCGATACGGTACTGGAATTTCTTCCCGAACTGGTGTGCTCGAACATCACGGAAGCGAACGTAAAGCTTCGCCGTTCGATGCTCGAGCGCCTCACCCAAACCTCTAATATCCCGTCTGACTCTGATGGGGCGCTGCCCCATCCCGAGTTGGATGTTCCACCCGAACGAGACTCACAGGAGTAAGGATTTATGAAAACGCTGCCAAAAGAGCGTCGTTACGAAACGCTGTCGTTCCTTCCCCCGCTGAGCGACCAGCAAATCGTCCGTCAAATCGACTACATGCTCGCTCAGGGCTTTATCCCCGCGATCGAGTTTGAAGAAGATCCGACCCCGGATTGCCACCACTGGACGCTGTGGAAACTGCCTCTCTTTGATGCACGCACCTCCAACGACGTACTGGCTGAAGTTCGCGAGTGCCGCCAAGAGTACTCCAACTGCTATATCCGCGTCATCGGTTTTGACAACATCAAGCAGTGCCAAACTGTTAGCTTTATCGTCTATAAGCCCGGTACGGGCACGATGCGCTACTAAGCGGTTTTTCTAGCTGTGTCGCATAGATAAGCTAGTCCGAATGCCGGTTCGATCGCGAGATCGTCCGGCATTTTTGCGATTTTTTCTTACCCAATAACGATGGACATTACCAAAATCAAGCCGCAACCCGAGCCGGGTCTGGTGAACGTTCTGATCGAAATTCCGGGCGGCAGCAAAAATAAATACGAGTTCGACAAAGACCTCGGCTGCATGATGCTCGATCGCGTGCTGTTTTCTTCGGTTCAGTATCCCGGCGACTACGGCTTTATTCCTAACACGTTGGCCGACGACGGTGACCCGCTCGACGGTATGGTGCTGATGGATCAGCCGACTTTCCCCGGCTGCCTGATCGCGGCGCGTCCGATCGGTATGCTCGAGATGATCGACGGCGGCGATCGTGATGAGAAGCTACTGTGCGTTCCGGCGGAAGACCCACGCTACGCTCAGTACACCTCGCTGGCGAATGTCGAACAGCACCGCCTCGATGAGATTGCTGAGTTCTTCGATTCCTATAAGAATCTGGAGAAAAAAGAGGTCGAAATCCTCGGCTGGAAAGATGTTGATGCTGTCTTGCCGCTGGTGGAAGAGTGTATCAAGGCTTACGGTGCGTAAGATCTTTAGCGATTTGAAATGCTCGTTCGACTAGAGGGAAAAGGAGTTTTTTTCCTCGATCGATTTGAGCTGATGTAATGCGTGTTGCAGTTCTAGAGAGCGGCAGCACGTATTTTGTTAGCGGCGTTATATCACGCTGGATTCACCGCTTTCCGATAAAGTATGGGTATAGCCATCGGGTCGTTCTCATGAAACGTTCGCTACTGTTTGCCAAGCTCCACAACTGCACGCTGACGGGTGCGAATTTGGAATATATGGGGAGCGTGAGTATCGATCGGGCGCTGCTGGATGCGGCGGGAATCGTGCCGTACGAGCAGGTGCAAATCGTCAATATTGCCAATGGGTCGCGGCTGATGACCTACGCGATCGAAGCGCCGGAGCAGTCGGGAATCATCGAGCTGAATGGTGCGGCGGCGCGACTGGGAGCACCGGGCGATCGCGTCATCATCATGGCCTATGCGGAGCTGGACGCGAGCGAGATCGAGTCGCACCGACCGACGGTGGTAATGGTCGGGCAGGGAAACACCATTACGGAAGTGGTGGACTATCAGAATTTACCGACGCGGTTCGATCGCGCTAGCAGTCCAGAGGTGCGCGCCGAAGTGACTGCATGAGCGATCGTGCGGATGCCGAGCGGCAGATAAGCGATCTTGGCGAGGCGGGGCTGCTGACACTCGTGAAAGGATTTTGTCCGCCGGAGCTGGTGGGCGATGATGCGGCGGTGTGCGCGGTGCGGGATGGGCACGCGCTGGTGGTGACGGCGGATATGCTGGTTGACGGAGTGCATTTTAGCGATCGCACGACCTCGGCTTACGATGCGGGCTGGCGGTCGATCGCGGCAAATTTATCGGACGTTGCGGCGATGGCGGCGACGCCGATCGGCGTGACGGTGAGTTTGGGGTTGCCGCCGGAGACGCCTGTGGTCTGGGTGGAGGCGCTGTATCGCGGGGCGACGGACTGTTTGCAGATGGGCGGTTTTGCTGTGCCGATTGTTGGCGGGGACGTGTGTAGCTCGCCGGTGCGGACGGTGTCGGTGTCGGCGTTTGGTGAAGTGAAACCGGGATTGGAGGTTCGGCGCGGTGGAGCCCGTGCGGGGGATGCGATCGTGGTGACGGGCGAGCATGGCCTGTCGCGGTTGGGGTTGGCGCTGTTGCTGGAGCCGGAACGGGACGATTTACGGGCGATCGGCGCGGCGGATCGGGAACGGGCGATCGCGGCGCACCAGCGGCCTCGGCCTCGGTTAGACCTGGCGATCGAGCTGCAAGCGCTGCGGGCGGATGGTGCGGAGATCGCGGGGATGGATAGCAGCGACGGTTTGGCGGACGCGATCGAGCAAATCTGCGAGGCGAGCGGGGTGGGTGCGGTTGTCTGGGCGGAGGCGATCGGGGGGCTGGCGGCGCGGGGCGTGCCGGAGCAGATCGCGCTGGACTGGACGCTGTACGGCGGGGAAGATTTCGAGCTGGTGTTGTGTTTGCGTCGGGAGTTGGCGGAGCGGCTGCGGGTGTCGGGGGGGGCGATCGTCGGGCAGGTGACGGCGGAGCGGGAGATCGTGGTGCGCGATCGGGCTGGGCGGTTGGCTCCGGTGCAGTTGAGTCGGAGTTGGGGGTTTCAGCATTTCGATCGGGCGAATTCTTGACGTAACGTGAGTTCGGGATAAGAAAATCCGCTCAAATAACGGTATGCAGAGCATTCTGGTCGATGCAAAGCTCCTAGATTCTGGCTGATTGCCCGAATTTCGTGCAAATCGAGCCGATTGCTAGACCGACGGCACACCGTTGCTCTAGCCACTGCGCCAAAAACAACGGTTTTTCGAGACTTTCAGCCGATTCCTTATCCCGAACTCACGTTGACGTAGAAAAGCCCGCCTCAGCTTTAGCCGAGCGGGCCTTGCTCCGATAATTCCGCTTCTAGGAAGCGTTGGAGCACTCTCTTCGGTTCTGGAGGAAACGACCTCATCTTCGGTTTCCAGTAATTCCGCTTCTAGGAAGCGTTGGAGAGCACCGATTTGAAACCCGTGCTCTGGCTGGATTGTAGACCCCACGATCCGGGGGGGGTCGCAAAACCGCAGCAAATCTTCACTCGATCGCCTTAAAAAACGCTCGATCGAGCCGCTGAAACCCTTGTCTCGTAAGCGAAGGGCGGCAGTCCACGAGAAACCGTGCATTTCAGCGATCGGCTAGCCCCGCCGGATCGATAACGCAAATCCGAAAAGCATAAGCCCCACTAATCACTCCCCGACGATCGAGCGCTCTCACCTTCCAGAAACACGCCAATTTGCCGAAACTTCTCGTAGCGCAGCTCGCGGCGCTGCTCTGGAGATAGCGCGCTCAGCACCTCGATTTCTTCGAGCAAGGCCCGCTTGAGGATTTCGGCGGCTTCGACCGGCGCGGAATGTACGCCGCCGCTAGGTTCGGGCAACAGTCGATCGAGGATGCCCAGATTCTTCAGGTCTTCTGCCGTAATCTTCAGCGCCTCCGCCGCCTGAGGCCCCTTCGCCGCATCCTTCCAAAGAATCGCCGCGCAGGCTTCCGGCGTCGCGACCGTGTAGACGGCGTGCTCGAACATCATGATGCGATCGCCGACACCGATGCCCAGCGCGCCGCCCGAGCCGCCCTCGCCGATGACGGTGCAGACGATCGGCACGTCGAGGCTAAACATCTCGCGCAGGTTGTAGGCGATCGCTTCGCCTTGCCCCAGGTGCTCGGCTTCAATGCCCGCCCAGGCTCCGGGCGTGTCGATAAACGTGACGATCGGCATCCCGAAGCGGTTGGCGTGCTCCATCAGACGCATCGCCTTGCGGTAGCCGCCGGGGGAGGCCATGCCGAAGTTGCGGCGGACGTTGTCTTTGGTGTCGCGACCTTTTTGGTGGCCGAGCATAACCACGGGACGACCGCCGAGGCGCGCCACGCCGCCGATTAGCGCTGGGTCGTCGGAGCCGCCGCGATCGCCGTGCAGCTCTAGCCACTCGTCGGTCATCGCCTGGATGTAGTCCAGGGTACTTGGGCGCTGGGGGTGGCGGGCGAGCTGGAGGCGCTGGGACGGCGACAGGCGCGAGAAAATCTCCTGGCGAAGCTGCGACGATCGCGCCTCGAGCTGGCGAATTTCGTCGCTGACATCAACGTCGGTCTCGCTGGCGATTTTGCGGATTTGTTCGATACGTTCTTCGAGTTCGACGAGGGGCTTCTCGAAATCTAGCAGCATGGTGAAGGCGACGACGAAGGACGTGCGAAAAGATAGCGTATCAACTGGGTCGGGCGTGTAATCGCTTATCCCGTAAAGGGCCTGGCGCTAATTGGTCACAGGCCCTAAGCACCGATGCCGGTCAGGATGGGCTTAAAGCCGTGCTTGACCGACACATCGCCGATTTTCTCCATTTTCTCGACGGTGATTTGGTTGCGACCCCAGGAAAAGTTCGTGTGCCACTTCTCAAACTCGAGCAGCATCGACTCGGCGAAGCAGGCGAAGAGCTGACGACCGGGCACGTCCATCTGCACGAGCTGCATCAGCGGCCAGTCGATGTCGAGGGAGTGTTCGACGATGCCGCCTTTGAGGACGTGGATTCCCGGCGCTTTCACCTTGGTGTCGAGGTTTTTCGGGTAACCGCCGTCGATCAGCAGGCAGGGCTTTTTCAGCGAGTCGGAGTCGATCTCGACGCCTTTGGGCATACTGGCGACCCAGACGACGATGTCGGCCTGGGGCAGGGCTTCGTCGAGGCCGAGGATGCGACCGCGACCCAGCTCGGTTTGCAGGGCGTCGAGCCGTTCGCGATCGCGGGCGATTAGCAGCAAATCCTGCACGTCGGTGCGCGCGTTCAGCCAACGGCAGACGGCGCTGCCGATATCGCCGGTCGCACCGCAGACGGCGACGGTCGATTTCGAGAGATCCATGCCGAGCTTGGCGCTAGCCTGCTCGACCTGGCGGCAAATGATGTAGGCCGTGTGAGTATTGCCGGTGGTGAAGCGCTGGAATTCGAGGCGAATGTTGCGAATGCGCTCGATTTGCTTGAGGTTGAAGTTTTCAAAGACGATCGACGAGAAACCGCCCAGCGCCGTGATATCGATTCCGTGCTTCTGGGCGTGGGCCATTGCGTTGACGATCTTGCGCGTGGCGGCCTTGATGCGGCGGGTGGCGAGCATCTCCGGCAGGAAGCACGATTCGACGTAGCGACCTTCGATCGTCTGACCCGTCAGGCTCTTGACTGTAATCTTGCGATCGAGCATTAGTGGCGGAGCCGAGCACCAAAAATCGAGACCTTCATCTGCATACTCGGGGTAACCCATATCTCGAGCTGCTGCCTGGGCGTGCTCGAGGCTAGTGAGGTGACCGATCAAACCAAACATGGGCAACTCCGAAACAACCGCGTCCGCTGAATAATCGTTACCGAGCTGGAGTCAGCTCTTTCGCGATTGGTTAACAAACTGTGAACGAATTTTCACCGTACTACAGGTCTGACCTTCCCTCAACTGCAAACCCCGCCAAAGGCGCGATCGAGCTGGGAACGGGCCGAGAGCGGGCCTTCACGACGCTAAAACGCAAACTCCGCCGCCGAAACAGACGATCGGCAGCGGAGTTTGGATAAAAAACTGTGCGCCCGCACCGACAAGCGGAGGGCGACAGTTGTGCGGAATGTGACCCTAGCCGCGCAGGCCGTGGGAGGACATGCGCATGATTTCGCGGGTAGAGAAGCCGATGTTCGCCAGGGCTTCACCGTAGGCGATCATAAAGTCCTCGACGAGGGCTTCTTTTTCCATTTCCAGAGTCGCGGCGTCGTCTTCGACCTGGTTGAGCATCTTCCAGATGATCGGCAGGTTAACGGCGTTAGCGGCTTCGACGCCTGCTTTTTGCTCCTCGAAGTTGGCTTTGAGCCACTCTTCGCCGAAGTTTAGGTGCATGTACTCGTCTTTGACAACGCCTTCAGTGATCTTACGGGCGAAGGGGTCGGCAACCGGAATATAGATGTTGTAGGCCGCGATCGCGAAGCATTCGATGATTAGCGACTGGATGACCAGGCAGGTGGCGATGTCGCCTTCTTCTGCGGCTGTTTTGAAGTTGCCGTGCAGTTCGGAGAAGTACTCGGTGGCGAACTGCATGTCGGGGGCAACGCTGAGGTTGCGCCCGCAGGCTTGAAATCCTTTCTTGTGTTTGTTCTCCATGCGCGAGAGCTTGACGAGTTCGTCTTTGTGTTCGGGCAGGAGTTCGCCCAGGGCGAGGTAGTTATCGTAGGCTTCTTGTTCGCCTTCGATTACGATCGCATTAATGCGGCTGTAGGCGTCCTTATAAGCTTCGGATTGAAAGTCCGTTCCTTGGGGGGCCGTTTTTTGGGGGGCTTCTAGCTGCGGCATAGGTTTCCTATCTCCTCAACCTCTTGTCGAGATGGAATGGTACGTGGGTGGATTTCCGGACGATTCGGCGGAGCGAACCGCAGAACCGGGGACAATCCAATCAGTGCGAACATTTCCACTGCGAGTGCAAGTAGAACTTCGCCTGAGTCGCTGACTTCGGATAGGTCAGAACGATGCTCGATCGCGGCGATGCACGCCAATTGCCATTGAACATTGCACCTTCGTACTTAACTTTACAGGCTTTAACGAAATGTTGGCCAGGGACTCGCTTTGCGAGAGTGCTAGAAGCTGTCTTCGATCGGGCATGTCGCGCGGCCCGGGCGAGGGCGATCCCCCCCTCACACGGTCGATTGGTTCGGGCGCGTAATCGCTTAACCGATCGAGGTTCTGGCGTTAGCGAACGGCACACTTCAAAGCCGCTGCTACCCTGAGCTTTCGGCAATTTTCAATCTCGGGCAAATATCCGGAGTTTCACTGTCGCCAGCCGGAGATAAAGCAGGTACGATTCGCCTTGCGTGGATACAGCCTGAGGGCTGACCGCAGTGCAACCTGCGCCGCGCACGTGCCATCGACCATCTACTACTCCGTCGACGAATATGCTGAATGACGCCGCCAATCCTGCGACGCCCCGGACGCGCTTTTCCCAAAAGCGAGTCTTCGCCTGGACGCTGACCTTCGCCGGGGCGATCGTGATGCTGTTGCCGCTGGCGATCGTTGCGGGGATTTCGTTTTACGAGTCGGGCTCGACGTTCGACCTGAGTGGAAACCTGACGCTGAGCAATTACGCGCGCGCTTGGAGTCAAGGTCGTTTGGGACTGGCGTTTCTAAACTCGGCCTTCGTGGCGATCGCCGTGACGTTAATTCAGGCGCTCACCTCGGCGATGGCGGCCTACGCGCTGGCGCGGCTGCGCTTTCGTGGGCGGCGAGGAATTTTGCTGCTATTTCTGGCGACGCTGGCGATTCCGCTTCAGCTCTTGGTCGTGCCGGTATTTATGGTGCTGAAGTGGGGTGGGGCGATCGACACCTACGGCGCGCTGATTTTACCGACGGCGGTCAATGGCTTTGGGATTTTCCTGCTGCGGCAGCACTTCTCGACGATTCCGATCGAGCTGGAGGAGGCGGCGATGCTGGACGGGGCCGATCGCTGGCAGGTGCTGTGGCGCGTGATTTTGCCGCTCTCGAAGCCCGCGCTGGTGGCGCTGTGTTTGTTTTCGTTCGTGGGCGAGTGGAACGATGTAATCAAGCCGCTGGTATTCACGACGCGCCCGGAGCTGCAAACGGTTCAGCTCGCGCTGGCGAATTTCCAGGAGCAGTTTACGAACGACTGGCCGCTGCTGATGGCGGGCGTCACGATTTCGACGATTCCGATCGCGGTGCTGTTTATCGCGGCGCAGCGACAGTTCGTGCGCGGGCTGGCGACGACGGGAACGAAGATGTAGCGCTCTGTGCCGCGTGACTCGACGCAGAGCGTCTACCAAGGCATTCCAACGCAGAGCGTTGGAACGATGGAGGTTGCCGCGATCGGTTTCGCGTGGCTCGATGCAGAGCGTCTACCGGGGCGTCCCGACGCAGAGCGCCGGAACGGCAATCTAACGATGATTTCCGGAAGGTTTGGCGGTTAGCTTTTCAGCAGACCGAGCCGATCGCAGATCAGTGCGACGGTGGCGGCGAAGACGGTAATGCCCATTGCGACCCAGGGGCTTTGGCCGCGCGCGACGGCGAACGAGGTGGCCGCGCCTGCGCCGACGAGGGCGGTGACGACAGCGCCAACAGGATCGCGATCGGAATGTTTCTGATACATGATTTTAAAGTTTTAGAATCGAGCGGAGCTTAAGTTCGGGCGGTGACGCCAGCAGAAATGCAGCCTATAAAGTGAAGCCAGCTGCAAGCGATTTTTGATATGAGATGCTTAAGGGTGGCATTAACGGTAACACTGGGATATGTGCCGACCTGAGGCCCTGGGCCCGATCGACATCAACCGTCAATCTCCGTTGGGTTTCGTGATGTAGTTTTGTGAAGTGTTCGGCGTTCGCGATCGAGGTGTAGTGGGCGAAGTGGCAGATGGAATCGGAGGGCGCGAGGCGAGCGGAAAGCTGCGCGTTGGTGTCGTCGGCGGCGGGGCAGCGGGCTTTTTCGGAGCGATCGCCTGTGCCGAAGCGAGTCCGAGCGCCGACGTGACCCTGTTCGAGGCGGCGCGCGAACCTTTGGGAAAAGTGCGGGTCTCGGGCGGCGGGCGCTGCAACGTGACGCACCACTGCTTCGAGCCGCGCGAGCTGGTGGGGCATTACCCTAGGGGCGGCAAGGCGCTGCGGGGGCCGCTGACCAAATTTCAGCCCCGCGATACGATCGACTGGTTCGCCGATCGCGATGTGGCGCTCAAGGTCGAGGCGGACGGGCGCATGTTTCCGACGACGGACGACTCCGAGACGATCGTGGCCTGTCTAATGCGGGCGGCAAAGCGATCGGGCGTGCGGCTGCTGACTCGCACGCCGGTGAAGAATATTCGCCGCGACCCCGAAGAAGCCGACAAAATCGACAAGACTGGCGAAATGGGGTTGGGGCAATTTGTCGTAACGACGCGCGACGGGACTCAAACTTTCGATCGCCTGTTGCTCGCGACTGGCAGCAGCCGCAAAGGTTACACCTGGGCGCAGCAGCTCGGCCAGACGATCGCGGAGCCCGTACCGTCGCTGTTTACGTTCCAGATCGACGATCGCGCCCTGCACGAGCTGGCTGGGATTTCCGTGGCTGAGGCGATCGTTTCGGTTCCCGAAACCAAGCCCCACCAGAACCTGACGCAGGCGGGGCCGCTGCTGATTTCCCACTGGGGACTGAGCGGGCCTGCGGTACTCAAGACTTCGGCGTGGGGCGCGCGCTTCCTGCACGATCGCGGCTACCGCACCGAGATTCGCGTCAACTGGTTGCCAGACTGGAAACCGGAGGCGCTGCGATCGAAGCTGCAAGATCTGCGCCAGCGCGAGGCGCGCAAGACGATCGCGACATTTTCGCCGTTTGGGTTTTCGCGGCGGCTGTGGCTGTATCTGCTCGATCGCGCCGATCTCGACCCGAAGCTTCAGTGGGCGCAGCTTCCGAAGGCCAAGCTAAATCGCCTGGTCGATCGGCTTTCGCGCTGCGAGTTTCAGGTCACGGGCAAGGGTCAATTTAAGGACGAGTTCGTCACCTGTGGCGGCGTCCGGCTGAAGGAGGTGAACTTCAAAACGATGGAGAGCCGTGTCTGTCCGGGGCTGTTTTTCGCGGGGGAAATCCTGGATGTGGACGGCGTGACGGGCGGCTTTAACTTTCAGAATGCCTGGACGACGGGCTGGCTCGCCGGTCGCGCGATGGCGAAGTCGATCTCCTGAGGTTGCGCTTGCTAGCCGTAGACCCGTCCGCCGGGATTCCGTTAAGGTTAAGAAAAGTGAAGCGAAGCCGAAGACTTCGGGATTCGCGCGGCGCTTTTATCAATCGGGCAATCATCGAGCGGGCAATCATCGAGCGGGCAATGAGCGAAAAATACGAGTCTTCTAAGGAGCAGGTGGCGGCGATCGAGTCCAATGCGGAGGCGATCTCGCTGGCGGCCTATCGAGGCTTTATGGAGTTCGGTGAGAAGGGAACGGTCGTCTTGCTGCGCCAGAACGAAAACGACGACAAAGAGCTTGCCACCTGGCAGATTCGCTACAAGCCGCTGGGGCAGATCGAGTCGATGCTCTCGGACTGGCGCGAGTCGGGTTTGCAGGAGATGCTGGTGCGCTACAACCCGATGACTTCGGTGGTTTGCACGTTTCTGTATCCTGACGGCAAGCACTCGAGCTTTCACTTCGCGCCGGAGCCGTCGCCGGAGTCGATCTACGCTTCGCTGGGCAACCCGCAGAATGGCAAGAGCCTCGAGGACGAGCTTGAGGACGAGCCGTAGCTGTTTTGCAGCGGAATCCGATTCAACTGTTTTGTCGTTTTTGACTGTAGATTTTTTGACCGTGGCAACTTCTGACACCCAATTGACGGCGATCGAGGCCGATCGCGAAGACAACACCAAAGCTGAGGAAGAGAAAATCCTTTGTCCTCACTGCAAGCGCACGGCCACCAACGGCATCAAGTGCAAAGGCATCTGCGTCGCGAATGACGATTATTGAACTCTGGTCGCGGCTGCGCGCCGTTCGGAGTGCCTTACGAAACCAGGAGCGCGCTCCCTAATTGGCCGCGCGATCGAACTCGAGCACTTCCGCCTGCCGGTTTTCGCGCGCGACCCGCACCAGCAGCGCCGCAATCGCCAGACTCGACACCATCGAACTGCCGCCGTAGCTGAACATCGGCAGCGGCAAACCCGTCGTCGGGAGCGCGCCGGTGACGACGCCGATATTGACTGACGCTTGGCCGACCAGAGCGACGAGCGCCCCGATCGCGACGAGCTGATGGCTCAGGCGCGGCGCGGCGGCGGCGACCCACCAGGCGAGGCCGCCGTAGATCGTCAAAAAGACGATCGCGAGGCTACAGCCCACAAATCCGAACTCCTCCGCGAAGACCGCGAAAATAAAGTCGCTGTACTGAATCGGCAGCGCGTAGAGCTTCTGCTGCGAGAGGCCGAAGCCCTGCCCCCAGAGCCCGCCGGATGCCACGGCCAGCAGACTTTGCACGAGCTGATAGCCGTCGCCGTCGGCCACGTCCCAGGGATCGAGAAACGAGAGGATGCGTCGCCGCTGGTAGTCCTGGAGTGCGAGGCTCAGCGCCGCCAGCGTGCCGCCGCCCACCGCCGTCATCCCCAGCAGCGACCAGGATAGGCCCGCCGCGATCGCCATCAGCCAGAGGATAATGCCGCACATCAGCGTCGTACTCAGGTTCGGCTGGAGCAGGATGGCGGTGAGAATTGCTCCGGCTAGGGCAAACCAGGTGATGCGATCGCGCGGCGAAATACGGTTCCAGCGCCCGAAGATAAATGCTGCCTGCAAAATCAGGCAGGGCTTCATCGGCTCGGAGGGCTGAATCGGAACGATGCCGACTTCGATCCAGCGGGTCGCGCCGTTGACGGTCGTCCCGAGGCCGGGGATGAGCGTCAGGACGAGCAAGATCAAGACGGCGAGCAACACGAGGCGCGATCGCGCTAGCAGGTATTTCAGCGGAATGCGAACGATCGCGTTGAAGAAGCCGAGCCCGATCAGCGTCCAGACGATCTGCCGCTTGAAGTAGTAGAGCCCGTCGCCGGTGGTGCGGACGGCTTCGACGTAGGAGGCGGAAAACAGGGTCAGCAGGCCGATCGCAACCCAAATCAGCGTCATCCAGCGCAGCAGCCTCGCTTCCCAGCCCCAGTTTTGGGCGTCGGGGTCGTAGACGGGGAAGAGGAATTGTAGCGGGAGCGATCGAAAGTTAAGAGTCGGGTTCACGCGATCGGCTGGGCGTCTGAAATCTTGCAACTCCGAGCTTAAACCACTGGTGGTAACGCGAGGAAAAACGCTGTCTTCACCGATGGGTAAGACCCGAGCCATCTAGCCGCAATCGATCGATTAACTCCGAACTCGTCTGATTTGCGGTATCGAACGTCACGCGGGCAACCGACCAAGGCTCGTATTCACGCGCAATGACATCTTGCCAGCTCGGTAACTTCAGCGTGGCGATGTCCGATCGGCGAGATTCAATGCGACGGCGATGCTCGGCCGGATCGGAGCAGACGACCTCAATATTGACAAACCTCGTTTTGCAGTCGATCGCGACCTGCTCCCACTCCCTCCGAGTGAGAGCGATCGGGTTACAAGAGTCTGCCACGACACACTGCCCCAGACGCAGGTTGTCTGCCGCGAGGCGATATGCCAGACGGTATCCTTCTCCCTCTACGACGAGATTACAGAGATCGCGCAGTGCCTGTTCGATGGTGTCGATGCGCAAATGAGTCGCTCCCCATGCTGCCGCGAGCGCCCGCGCGAGGGTTGTCTTCCCCGTACCGGGCAACCCTGAGAGGATGAATAAAACCGGCTGTGCCATAGCTCTGCGGGACGGGGGGACGAAGGATTTCTCGAGGATAGCTTGCGGGCCAGCGTCGATTCGCATTTGCTTACCACACCTGCAAGCGTGTTTCCCAAACCCGCTAAGATAGCTCTGCGATTTTTGTGTTGATTTCCAGATTTTTAAAGCGAAGGAGCAGGCGGGCGATGCGAATTTTGATGATGGGCGGGACGCGGTTTGTGGGGGTGTACCTGACGAAGGTGTTGCTGGCGCAAGGCCACGACGTGGTGCTGTTCAATCGGGGCAATAAGCCCGCACCGGAGGGCGTAACGCAAATCCACGGCGATCGCACCGACCCCGAACAAATTCGCAGCAAGCTGGTCGGCGAGAGCTTCGATGCGATTTTCGATAACAATGGCCGCAAGCTGGAAGATACCCAGCCTTTGGCCGATTTATTTGCCTATCGCGTCGAGCATTTTGTTTATATGAGTTCGGCGGGCGTCTACCTCAAGTCTGATGAGATGCCCCATATCGAAGGCGACGCCGTCAATCCCGAAAGCCGTCACAAGGGCAAGTTCGAGACCGAAGTTTATCTAGAAAAGCGCGGCGTGCCGTTTACCTCGATTCGCCCGGTCTATATCTACGGCCCGCAGAACTACAACCCGATCGAGGGCTGGTTTTTCGATCGCCTGTCGCGCGATCGCCCGATTCCCGTGCCGGGTAGCGGCATGCAGCTCACGCAGCTCGGCCACTGCGGCGATCTGGCGGCGGCGATGGCGGCGGTGCTGGGCAATAAGGTCGCGATCGGCGAGATTTACAACATCTCCGGCACGCGCGCCGTCAGCTTCGATGGTCTCGCTCGCGCCTGCGCTGCCGCGATGGGCAAAGATCCGAACGGCGTCCGGATCGTCCACTACGACCCGAAGCAGTTCGACTTCGGCAAGCGCAAAGCCTTCCCGATGCGATCGCAGCACTTCTTCGCCGATGTCAGTAAGGCGCAGGCGCAGCTCGACTGGACGCCGCAATTCGAGCTGGTGGCGGGCCTGAAGGACTCTTACGAGAACGATTTCCTCGCCAGCGGTCGGGATAAGGCCGAGGTGGATTTCGCGATCGACGATGAGATTATCAAGGCCGTCGGATAGATATACAGCTCCAGGCTTACGGTTCGGCGCATTGCCATGCGCCGCTACAGGCGCTTCATGACCTCCGCCGAGATCGGTCCGGACATCATCTTAAAGGCGCGGTTTTGGGCGTCGAGGCCGATGCGATCGTGCAGGGCGCGGACGACGGTCGTTAGCGCTTCGAGGATGCTATCGGTACGTGGCGCGTCAGTGCTGTAGCCTTCGAGCGCTCGCAGATAGCTAGCCACAGCTCGCTCGTAGCAGTGTTGGCGCTCGGGCGCGTCGTCCGTTCGCGCCAGGCAGTTGCCGAGGCGCGCGTAGGCCATGCCGAGGTGGTCGTCGGTGGCGCTGGGGTCAAAGCTCAGGGCCCGTCCGGCATCGTTGTCCGCTGCTGCGACGATTTCTAGTGCTGTTTCGTAGGCGGCGATCGCCTGACGCAGGCTGGAGATCGAGGCTTCGCGATCGGCTTCGGGCTCGAAGGTTTGCATCAAATCCCAGTAGGCCGTGCCGAGGTTGTTATGGGTGGACGCGCAGCCCAGCGGGTGGTTTTCCACCGTGCGATACACCAGTGCCGCGCGGTAGCAGCCGATCGCGAACTCCAGGCGATCGCGGGCCCGGCCGTAGCGCGCTAAGTTCCAGGCTGCCGTGCCCAGGTTGGTTTGCAGCATGGCGTAGTTGAGCGGGTCGCGATCGGCGGTGAAGTAGTGCAGCGCGGCTTCGTAGGCGGCGATCGCCCGTTCCAGGTAGGCCACTGGCTCGCAGACTTGGGCCAGGTTCCAGCAGGCTGTTCCCAGGTTGCTGTGGAGCGTGGCAAATTGGGGCGGATCGAGTTCGGCGATCGCGTCGTGCAGCGCGGCTTCGTAGGCGGCGATCGCTCCTTGCCACGCCGCGATCGCCGCTTGGGTTCCCGCGTCGTGCGTCCCGGCTAGCTCGCTGCATAGCGACCCGAGCCGGTCTTGGATCGCCGCGCGGGCATAGGGCTGCTCGGTGGCGCTCAGATACGACAGCGCGTAGCGGTAGGCCGCTTCGGCGTGCTGGAGACAGAGCTGGCGATCGCCGGTTTCCGCCGCCAGGTCGGCCATCATCCAGTACAGCGCGCCGATGTCGTTGCCGAGGGCGGGCAGTTGCCGCTCGCGAATATCTTCGACGTCTGCGTAGCGCTGCCAACCGGCGAGGGCGCACTCGAAGGCTTGGGTGGCGATCTTGACGCAGCGCAGGTCGGGGTTTTCGGCGTCGAGGCGATCGCGGTAGATCGTGCCGAGCTGCTGGTAGGTGGCGGCCAGCTCGGCGGTGCTCGCCCGCGATCGCTGGAGCTCGAACAGCCGCACGAGCAGGTGCTGCGGATCGGCCTCGGGCGAAGCGACCAGATGAAAAGTTTCGCGAACGTCGGCCACGAGCTGCGGGTCGAGGGTGCGCGACAGCTCGCCGAAGTTAAGCGTCTGACGATCGCCGTCTCCCAGCACCAGCGGAGCCTGGCGCTCCCGGTGCGGCGCAACAAAACCGGCGGGACGCGCGTCCGGTTGCGTAAGGCAGCGCTGGCCTGAGTCCGAACGCGCGCTGGCCTGGGCGATCGAGATCGTCGCCACCCGGCGGGGGGCGGGCTCGCCGTTGAATTCAAACGTCTCGGCGCAGCAGCGCCAAAATTCCGGCGTCGAGCGGGCGATCGTATAGCGCCAGGGCCGCGACATCCAGAACAAAATGCTGGAGTCTAGCGTGTCGAGGTGCTCCGGCAGCCGCCGCAGGTTCTCCAAAAACGCCCACTGTACGGTGGCCGACTCGCGCGTCAGGCTCTCCGCACCGAGGATCTGAAACCCCGGCACCGATGCCGTCAAATTGCGTCTCGTTGCTGCTGGGTGGCCGAGGGTCTGGGCCGTGCGCTCGTCGAGCCATTGTTGGATCTGGGCGAGCGGGTCTGGGTTGGCGACGTGCAGGTTAAGGCTGACGAGGCGGGGGCCGCGTCCGACGTGGGGGGCGAGCTCCGACTGCAAGCGCGCGGCCAGCGCGTCCGTCTGCGTCCAGTCGTCGCAGACCGCCACCAGGATTTGGCGCTTCATCCCCAGCTCGAATTTGAATTTGAGCCGATCGTAGGTTTGTTGGTTCCAAGCGGACGTCTGCGGTGCGAAACCGTCAGCCATCGACCGAACGCGACTGGAAGACGCGGCAAGCTGCACGGGAAATCCTCTGTATCGATAAAAAGAAGGTCGTTCGCCGCGCCAAAAACGCGATCGACCGTTCGAGACGCGATCGCGCCCGGATGCTTTGCGGCGATCGCGGTGTCACACCGGACGGAGCGGAGGGCGATCGCGCTTTTCGTGCACCAAACTTACTCCGTTCTTCGAGATTTGCGATCGGGTATCAGGATGCTGGCGGCAGCGGCTCGAGCGAACGGGACGGGAATATTCCCCACCGATGGCGGGTCAGATCGTCGCCCATCGTGAATTTTGCGGAGAAACAGACGTTATTTTTACTTTCGATAACTTACTGAACTTACGTACGTATTAGTACCGATCTAGCCTTCGTGCTCGATCGTAGGCGTTAATGGCCCGCTCCTCGCTCTTTTTCGGGCGCGAGATTTTTTAATACAAACGATTCTGGCTCGATTCCCGATTGTTTTTAGAGCGATCGCGACAACTTTTACGAGGGCTCGCATTTCACCAAATTCGCGATGCTGTAACCAATGCCCGATCGTGGCAAATGGAAACAAATCAACTTAAAGCTGAGATCTAGAACGCGATCGCTCCTCATCAAGTAGCTCGAGCAAGGAAATGAGTTTTTTTGAGAAGAGGTTCACGGCAGGGCGAGGGTTTCGCATCACTGACCTGACAAAATAACCTCGATGATTGGCTTGTCCTGCTGATAAATCAATCTGACCTGTCAGGCTCGGGAGAGATTTTGGAAAATTCTCGCCACCAAAAAGTTTTAGTTGCTACAAACTACTCTGTAATTTTGCGGATATCAAAACTTTTTGAGTCTTGAAATTCTCCCGATGCGACTTTGGATTTATTGTGAAATTTATAGCGATTTTGAGAAGCCCTAGGGGCGCAACCCCTTTGACGGTTTTGACTGGAACGATTTATAAAAAGATTAGAGATTTTTTCATGACTGAGGTGCATCAAAAATGAAAGGGAAAACGGCTCTTTGCAGCACGCTGCTATTGGGATTGTCGGTCGGTCTGGTGGCCCCTTCAGTCGGCAGTCGGGCCGCGATTGGTGCATCAGCGCGATCGGCGCACCTGCACGCGCAGCTGCTCGCTTCGGAAGGTGGCTTCCTCTCGCCGGACGACACGGAAGAAGACCGTCCGAACAGTACGGTTGGGATCGGTTAGAGCCGTCTGTCAGGCTGGAAGCAGCGACTAGCCGATGTCCTGGGCCGCTCCGCAGGTCTCGCAATACGGCAAATACTTGTGGGTGAGCGCGTGGCAGCTCGGGCATTCGCGATACTGGCCGTAGCCGCAGTGGGGACAGTAGGTCGCGTTGGCCGGTAGCTTGGCGGCGCACTGAATGCAGCGAGACCGCTGGATGCGATTTCTAGCCTGTCTTTTGGGGTTGAAGACGAAGCGCTGAAAGAGCTTGATGAGCCCGAAGCCGACAATCGGGATCAGGAAGATGTAGATGTAGCTGACGAGGAATAGCAGCGAGCCGAACAGCACGCGCACTAGGTCGGCAAATAGCGAAAATACAGCCCCGATTTGCAAAAACTCAAAGAGTTTGAAAACCAGAGGAATCGAGAAAATAATCAGCAGGTGCCAGCTCATCAGCGCGATCGTGCCGTGTCGGGCGCGCTGGGCTTGTTGGTGGACGACGTAGGCGACGAACAGCAGTGGCAGCAGGAAGAGCGCTTGGAGTGAGAGCTGGATGCTGGGATACCAGAAGGTGGCGCGTCGGTAGCCGCGATCGACTTGGGTGAAGGTCGGCTGGCGATTGAGGAGTTCGAGGAAGGCGCGGCTCTCAGGCCGAGCGATGAGGGCGGACTTGAGGTCGGCGATCTCGGCTTCGAGGCGGGCGATCTGGGCGTCGTTGCGATCGAGAGTTTGCTTGGCGTCGGCGGCGTCAACATCGACGATCGAGCGGTCTCGGGGCTGGTTGGCGATTTCCTCGAGTAGGGAAGAGTCGTACTGCTCGCGGATCGTGGCGCTCTCCCGACGCAGGGTCTCGACCTCGAGTTCTTTATCGCCGATTTCGGTCAGAGTGGCGGTGTTGTCGGTAGTCCGAACCGCGTCGCCGACTTCGGCATATTGCAGGCAGATGCTGGAAACGCGGCCGAGGCGATCGCTCGGGGCGTACTGTTCGGCAAAGGGAGCGCGATCGAGGTCGGCGGCGCGGCGCACGGCGGCAAAGTCGCGATCGAGCGCGTTACTGTTGTCGGCGCTGTCGGTACTATTGGCGCTGTCGGCGCGGCGGTATTCGCGCCAGTTTTGGTGGCAAGGGTGGGCTTCGTTGGGAGCTAGATGCCAGCTCGAGATGTCATTGAGACCTGAGAAGACGTTGGCCAGGATGAACAGGTCGATCAGGAGAATGATGGTGATGCTGACTCTGTTGAGCGGCTCGTCATCGATCGTCCGCGTGCGGCGCACCGATCGCTGAAAAAATCGCTTGAGTCGTGGCCACATGGTTCCGCTCCCGCCGCTCGCTCGCAACAGCCGTAACAACTGTCCCCATCATCGATCGCGGTTTTCGGTCGTGCGGGCGGAGGCGAACGAAAATTAACAAGCCCTGCCGTCCGTCGGCGGCTCTGCGGTTGCCCTTTCTCGGAGCGGTTCGATACGATCGCAGGCGTACGCTCTCCAGGCCGCTCCCGGCGACTTAACCGATGACGATCGCGACCGACGCTCCTTCCGCCACCGACACCCTGGACTGGGTCGTGACCGACGACGCCCAGCTCGAAGCGCTGACGCCCGAGCCCAAAGGCCGCCTGCGCGAGCCCTATCGCCTCTACCGCCTGCTGGCCGATATCGACGATATTCTGGCCGCGACGGACGACGATCGCCAGCGTCTGGCGCAAATTGCGCCCTGCGTGCGCCACTTTTTGACGAACTGCGACTGGCTCGGCGCGCACTACGTCCCGCCCGACCCGAAGCGCGGCTGGTCGGTCTCGAAGCTCTACGACGAGCCGGACTATCCGCTGACGGTGCAGCTGGTGGCCTGGTCGCCGGGCAGCGTCTCGAAGATCCACAACCACGCGGCCTGGGGCTTGGTGGCAATGATCGAGGGCGAGGAAAAGAACACGATCTGGCAGCGCGATCCGAGCCCAGGGTATCCGGGGCGTCTCAAGAAGGTAAGCGATCGGACCTTTGAGAGCGG
The DNA here is from genome assembly GCA_937899645.1 of uncultured cyanobacterium. GTDB lineage: Bacteria > Cyanobacteriota > Cyanobacteriia > Cyanobacteriales > Geitlerinemataceae > RDYZ01. The sequence goes on from CALCCD010000050.1 coordinate 97,129, forward strand.
CGAGATTATTACGTTTATGCCGGAGGCGATCCACTGTGTCGAGGCGCTCTCCGACGAGCCAACGGTGTCGTTTAACCTCTATGGCAAGACAAACTACCGCAAGCGCTATCGCTATGACGTGGAGGCGCATACGGCGGCGCTGTTTTAGCAATTTTGACGGGCTTGCGCCGACACGAGACCTCAGAGTTCTTGTCTTTTCAGCAACCGGGCTAGATCTTGCCGAGCGAGACGGCGGTGACGATCGCCCAGCTATCGAGCAGCAGTAGCGCGAGCGTAAAGCCCAGCAAAATCAGGTACATCCAGGGCTGCGCCAGCGGCTTAACGGCGGTGGTGTCGATCGCGGTTTTTGCCTCGACGTAGTTCACCAGGCGCGCAAACCCGACCACGCGCATCGGCAGCAGATAGGCGCGATCGCGCTCCGGCGTCACGAAGTAGTACACCAGGCCGCCCTGCCCGGTGCTGCGCGGCTTGAGGGCGGCGATCTGCGACCAGGGCAGCGACCAGCCCGACCGGAACCAGCTCGGAACCCAGCCCGGATAGCCCACAGCGATCCCTTCGCCGTCAACCGTGACGCGCTCGGCCAGCGCCCCAAGCAAGATGACAAGGCCGAAGACGAGCCCGATCGCCAGCGCCACGGGCGGAACCGGCGCGTCGGTGACCTGCGCCAGGAACGGCAGCGGCACAGTCAGGCCGATGTAGAGACCCACCAGGGTCAGGCGCACGAGGGGCGAAGTCTGAAAGGCGTCGGAGTCGGGCAGCGCTTCGGTGCTCGGAGGGGCGGGGCGGGTTGGCGATGTCATAGTCTGCGGTCTGGCGGTGGGCGTACGGGCCGAGCAGTGGGCCGGTCGTTAGGCGTATTGTACGTCGGGTTTTCCTGGCGGGAGTGTTCGGCGTGGGTTTGGGAAGGCGGCGCGAGGTTCTTATAATCGACGGTAGTTTGGCGGGGCGATCGCAATTTGGGCGATCGCCGCCCTGCTGCCCGCCTCCCCGCCCGAATCGCTCGATTCGCTGCCGTCATGGTTTTCGACCGTCTGACGCGACGCCGACCGCCCCTGCCACTCCGGTCTATTCTGATCGTCCCCTTCGTGTTTCAGATCGTTGGGGCGGTGACGCTGACGGCGTGGCTTTCCTCGCGCAGCAGCCAGCAGGCCGTCAGCGAGGCGATCGAAGAACTCGCCACCCAGGTCAACGACAAAATCGAGGGCCATATCGAAGACTACCTGCGCATCCCGCACCTGATTTTGCAGGCGAACGGCATTGCCTTCGAGGCGGGCGTGTTGGACGTGGAGAACTTTCCGGGGCTCGAGGAACACTTCTTTTCGCAGCTTCAGTTCTACACCGCCGTTAACTACCTGTATTTCGGCGGGCCGGACGGTCGGTTTATCGGCGTCCAAAATCTCGATACTGGATTCGTGACGAAGGTTCGCGACGAGACGACGGGAGAGCTGCGGGCCATTTACCCGCTCGACAGTGAGGGGCGGCGTCAGCCTCAGGAAAGCGCGGCGAAGTACGACCCGCGCGAGCGCCCGTGGTACACGACGGCAATCCGACGCGGACGCCCGACCTGGAGCCCGATTTACACCTCGAAGCATTTGGGCGTGCTGCAAATCGCGCCGACGGTTCCGCTCTACGACGCGGACGATCGCCCGATCGGCGTGCTGGCCTCGAACCTGTGGCTCTCGAAGATCGGCCAGTTTCTCGACGAGCTGAAAATCGGTAAAAGCGGTCTGGCGTTTATCGTCGAGCCGTCGGGGGAACTGGTGGCCGTCTCGACCGGTGGGGGCGTGACGAACGACGCAGGCGATCGCATTGCGGCGGCGGACAGCGGCAACCGGATTATTGCCACCGTGTCCGCGCGGCTCGAGAGGGAGTTCGGCGGCTTCGAGCGCATCCGCGCCCCCGAGAGTCCGACCTATGCGGTGGCGGGCGATCGGCTCCACGTGCGCGTCACGCCGTTTCGCGACGGGCGCGGGCTGAACTGGACGGTGGTGACGGTCGTGCCGGAGTCGGACTTTATGGCAGAGATCGAGGCCGGGCGACGATCGACGATCGCGCTCTGTGCGGTGGCGGCGATCGGGGCGATCGGCTTCGGGCTGCTGGTGGTGCGCTGGGTGGTCGCGCCGATCGGCCAGCTCAGTTGGGTAGCGCAGCGGTTGGCGCGCGGCGAGTGGGACGCGCCTCAGGTTCCGCACGCGCGATCGCGCGAGGTGGCGCTGCTCGCCGACAGCTTCGCCCAGATGTCCACCCAGCTCCAGGGCTCGTTCCGCACCCTCGAGCAGAAAAGCGCGGAAACCGCTGCGCTTAACGAAGAACTCAAGCAGCTCGATCGCCTCAAGGATGAGTTTCTGGCCAACACGTCTCACGAGCTGCGTACCCCGCTCAACGGCACGATCGGCATTGCCGAGTCGATGCTGGACGGCGCGGCGGGCGAGCTGACGCCGGTGCAGCGCCAAAACCTCGATCTGATCGTTCGCAGCAACTACCGCCTCGCCACGCTGGTCAACGATATTCTCGACTTCTCGAAGCTGCGCCATAACGAAATTCAGCTGCGATCGCAGGTCGTCGGCATTCGCGAGGCGGTGCAGGTGGTGTTCGCTTTCTGCGCGCCGCTGCTTAAAGGCAAGGCGATCGAGACGATCGAGGCGATCTCGCCTCAGATTCCACCCGTCTGCGCCGACGAAAATCGCCTCCAGCAGATCCTCTACAACTTGGTGGGCAACGCGATTAAATTCACCGAAACGGGCTTTATTGGCGTGACGGCCAAAATCGTCCCGGCGGAAGCTGCCGCCACGGATGAAACGCCTGATAAAACGACTGGCGAAGCCCCTGGTGAAGGGCTCGCCCCGCCCCGCCTCGCCATTACGATCGTCGATACCGGCATCGGCATTGCCGCCGATCGCCAAAAGGACATCTTCGAGTATTTCGAGCAGGCCGACGGTTCGACGGCTCGCGAGTATGGCGGTACGGGCCTCGGCCTCTCCCTAGCTAAAGAGTTCGTAGAGCTGCATGGCGGCCGGCTCGAGGTGCGCTCGGTTCCCGGCAGCGGCTCGCAGTTTTGCTTTACGCTGCCGATCGCCGATGCCGAAACGAGCGCCGCCACCAAAACCGCTAACGCGCCGCCGATTCTGGCCGACGCGCCTACGGACTACGAGCTGGCGATCGGCCAAGACGAGCTTGACGGCAAGGTGGCCCCGAGCGATCGCGACTTGGCTAAGCGCCTCCATCTGCTCGTGGTCGATGACGAGCCGATCAACCAGCAGGTGCTGCTCAACTATCTGTCGGCGGAGGGCTACCGGATCGCCACGGCGGCCAACGGGCGCGAGGCGATCGACGCGATCGATCCCAGCGACCCGCCCGATCTGGTCTTGCTCGACGTGATGATGCCGAAGCTGACGGGCTACGAGGTCTGTGAAATTCTGCGCGAAACTTACTCGCCGACCAACCTGCCGATCGTGCTGGTCACGGCCAAAAACCAGGTCGAAGATGTCGTCAAGGGTCTCGAAGCTGGGGCTAACGACTTCCTAACTAAGCCGATCCGCAAGCGCGAGCTACTCGCCCGCATCAACACCCACTTGAATCTGTCGAAAATCGGCTCGGCCTACGGGCGCTTCGTGCCGCGCGAGTTCCTGCGCTTTCTGAAAAAACAGAGCATCGTCGAAGTCGAGCTGGGCGACAGCGTCGCGCGGGAAATGACGGTTCTATTCGCCGATATTCGCGGCTTTACGCGCCTGAGCGAGCAGATGACCCCGGAGGAGAATTTCCGCTTTATCAACGACTATCTGTCACAAATGGAGCCCGCCATCTCCAAGTACGACGGCTTTATCGACAAGTACATCGGCGATGCGATTATGGCGCTGTTTCCCCACTGCGCTGACGACGCGATTCAGGCCGCGATCGCCATGCTCGGTCGCCTCGAGGACTACAACCGTCTCAACCGCGCGCCGAAAGGTTTAGAGCCGATCGCGATCGGTATCGGCCTCAATGCGGGGCCGCTGATGCTGGGGACGGTGGGCGGCAGCCTGCGGATGGACAGCACCGTGGTCGGCGATACGGTGAACCTGACTTCGCGCCTGGAGGGGCTGACGAAGGTGTACGGTACTCCGCTACTGGTGACGCATAACGTCGTCGTGCGCTTGCAGGATGCGGCGATTTACTGCCTGCGGACGATCGATCGCGTGACGGTGCGCGGCAAGTCCGAGTCGGTGTCGATTTTTGAGGTGTTCGATGGCGACCCGTCGGAGCTGCGATCGTGCAAATACAAGATGAAGCCGACGTTCGAGCAGGCGGTGCTGGACTTTCATCTGTCGAACTTCGAGGCGGCGCAAGCCGGGTTTGAAGCGTGTTTGACGGAGGCTCCGGAGGATGTAGCGGCGCAAATTTATCGCGATCGTTGCATTACTTCGGCGCGGGCAGCGGCGCTGTCGGGGGCGGTGGATTGACCCGCGCGACGACCCGGAGCCGCTGAGACGGCTGCGCGATAAAAATTCCCGGCTCTATCGACGTTGACCGAATTTTTCCGATCGTGGCGCTGTCGTCTCGCCAGCTTCAGAAACTCTCCGCCTCGATCGCTTCGACAGCATCGCCCGGTTCTGAGCCGGGTTCCGCGCCGGGTTCTACGTCAGGCTGCGTTTCCACGGGCGGCGGCGGCGTGATGCACGATCGCCCTGCCATCTCGCCGAAGTTATTGAACGCCACGATCGCCACCTGGCCGGTTTCGCGGTCTGCCCACTGCCACGCGAGCCCCACCGGCAGTCCGTCTTCCCCGACGATTTGTTCGCCGTTCGAGCCCAGCGCTTGCTGTACCTGGGCCAGGTCCATGTCCATTTCGATACGCTCGCAGAGGACGTGGGGCTCGCCCGTTGGCGTGGTGGTATCGCTAATGAGCCCCGACTGGCAGGTGATGCGATCGACGCGATCGCCGTTGAGCGTCACCGAGAGGAACGCCAGGCCCTCCATCCACTGCATCTCGTTCAGGAGGCTGCTGATGCGCCGCTCTTCGGGCACGATGCCCAGCTCGTCGAGGCGATCGCGCAGGTCTGTAGCGGTCTCGGCTTCGGCAAGGGCTCGGCAGTCGGCTTCGGTGAGGCTCGGCGCGTCGCCTTGGGCGGCGGCGATCGCGGCGGGGAGCGGCGCAACGGCGAGGGCGATCGCGCAGAGCGGGGCGAGAAATCCGAGGGTGCGAAGGGCCATAGCATCAGAGGAAGGCGGGCTGCACTCAATCTTATACCCGCAGAACTGACGTGGCTCTCTGGCGCGAGGCTCTGGCTCGAGTTCGGGGCAAAAGCCTACGCAATTTTCGGGCGCTGCTCGGGCGTGCAGTGACCGGCGCTCTGCGTCTTGCGATCTCGTGACGCAGAGCGTCTGTGGAGGCATTCCAACGCGGAGCGTTGGAACGATGTGGCCGATCGTCAGCTCGATCGCGATCGCTCTAGCCGCCGAGGGTTTCAGTGATGCCGCCCTGGTACTGCTCGACGAACTTCTGGATGCGGGCGCGGTAAGTCTGGAGCTGCTCGTCTACCCAGGTGCGGTCTTCGCTGTTAGCAAAGATATGTACCACCGGCTCGCCCGCGTCGGGCAACACCAGCACCCAGTTGTCCGACTGCGGTTCGCAGACCTTGACGCCATCGACGAGCTGGAGCGTCTCGGCGGGGTGGGTTTCGACCATATGGCGCATCAGCGCACCTTTGGCCGCCCAGGGGCAGCGCGCGGTTTGGCGACGGTGGTAGACGCGGGGCAGCTCGGAGCGTAGCTGGCCGAGCGATCGACCTTGCAGCATCTCCATTTCGATCAGCTTGGCGATGCAGAACATGGCATCGAAGCCGGGATGGAGCTGCGGGAAGATAAAGCCCATCTCGCTGCTGCCGCCGAGGGAGACGTTGGGGTTGGCGTGGCAGGCTTCCATCAGCGCCGTCGGGTTGGCCTTGGTGCGGATGACTTTGGCGTCGTGGCGGCGGGCGATTTGTTCGACCGCGCTCGAGGCATGTACCGGCACGACGACGGTGCTGCGCGGCTGAGCGGTCAAGGTCATGCTGACCATCAGCGCCGTGAGCATCTCGCCGCGAATCGGCGTGCCGGATTCGTCCATCAGTACGAGCTGCTCGCCGTTGGCCGAGACTTGCGCGCCAAAGTTGGCCCGCAGCGCTTCGACTACCTGGCCGAGCTGGGTCAGCAGCGTTTCGCGCTCTTCGGTGGAGATGGCGAGCTGGTTGAGGCTGGCGTTTAAGACGACGGCATCGCAACCGAATTTCGCCAGGAGCTGCGGCAAGATCGCGCCGGAGACGGCGTAGGCGTAATCGATTACGACCTTGGCGTTGCTGTTGCGGATGGCCTCGATATTAAGATGCTCGGCGAAATTTTTGCTGTAGATTTCGATCGCCTGTTTCGGGTAAACCATATCGCCGATTTCGTCGATTTTGGCGCGGCGCAGGTCTTCTTTGAAGTAGGCTCCTTCGATTTTTTTCTCTTTAGACTTTTTGATGTTGATGCCGTTGGCGTCGAAGCACTCGATCAAGATGCGATCGGCGCGGTTCGGGTGGACGCGAACGTGCAGGCCACCGACGACGTTGAGGGTGGGCGCGACCGAGCGCGACAGCGGAATCGCCGTGGCCTCGAGGTTTTCGACATCGACGCCGACGGACATAATGCCCGCAATCAGCGATCGCGACACCATCCGCGAGATGCTGCGCTGGTCGCGCGAGAACACCACCCGCGAGCCGAGCGCCAACGTCGAGCCGTAGGCCGCGCCGAACTTGACAGCAAATTCCGGCGTAATGTCGATATTTGCCAGCCCGGAGACGCCGCGCTGGCCGAATAGATTGCGTTTTGCCACCTGACCCCAAATCAGATTCATGTTGAGAATTGCGCCGGACTCGACTTTTTTCGACGGCCAGACGCGGACGGTGGGGCTGATCTGCGCCTCTTCGCCAACGGACGAGAGTGCCCCGACCACGGCCCCTTCGAGAACGTGCGCGCGCCGATCGATGCGCGTGCCGCGACAGATCGTGCAGGCGCGCAAATGGGCTTCGTCGCCGACGATCGAGCCGTTCCAGACGATCGGGCGCTTGAGGTCGGCGTCAGCTCCGATCGTAACGTTGTCGCCGATTACCGTTCCGCCTTCGATGCGCGCGCGGGCTCCGATGCGGCTGTTGCTGCCGATTAGGGCGGGCGTTTCGATCTGGGCGCTGTCATCGATGTAAGTATTTTCGCCGACCCAGAGGCCGGGGCGCACTTCGTCGTAAGCGTATTCGATATCGACCTTGGCTGCGAGGGCGTCGTACTGCGCCTCGCGGTAGGCTTCCAGGTGGCCGACATCGCACCAGTAACCCTCGGCGATGTAGCCGTACATCGGCTCGTCTTTTTCGAGTAGCAGCGGGAACAGGTCTTTCGAGAAGTCGCACTCGCGATCGCGCGGCAGATATTGCAGCACCTCCGGCTCGAGGATATAGGTGCCAGTATTGACCGTATCGGAGAAGATTTCCGAGGCGGATGGCTTTTCGAGGAAGCGAACGATGCGGCCAGCTTCGTCGGTAATGACGACGCCGAACTCGATCGGGTTGGGGATATGGGTCAGGACGAGGGTCGCCTTCGAGCCTTTTTTCTTGTGGTAGGCGATCGCGGCGCTGAGGTCGAAGTCGGTGATGCCGTCGCCGCTGATGACCAGGAACGTCTCGTCGAGCAGCTCTTCGACATTTTTGACGCAGCCTGCCGTCCCGAGGGGCTGGTCTTCTTCCACGGCGTAGGTCATCTGGACGCCGAACTCGCGTCCGTCCTGGAAGTAGTCGCGCATCACGTCCGGCAGGTAGTGGACGGTCGCAATGACTTCGGTGATGTTGTGGCGCTTGAGGAGATTGATAATGTGCTCGGCGATAGGCCGGTTGAGCACGGGAACCATCGGTTTCGGCAGGTCGCAGGTGAGGGGGCGGAGTCGCGTCCCGGAACCACCAGCCATCAAGACTGCACGCATAGTTTTTTCTCTTAACTATCTCGATCTTAGGGTTTGCGCTCGCGGATGTCTCGTCTGTTCGCGCCTGACAGTTTGCGATTCGACCGCGAAGCGACGAATGGCCCCCAAAACGCAGATAAGCCCGATCGGGGTCGATCGAGCCTATCTGGCGACAGTACGTGAGGTGTTCGAGGAAGTCGCTCTAGCGGTAGAGCGCGGGAATCGAGGACAGAAAAAAGCAAATAAAGGTGGACGAGACGACATCTCCCGAAGCGGCGGGCGACCTGCAAAGCGAGATCGAGACGCGAACGGCAAGCGCTGCGGTGACGCGGCGGGCGAGCTGAGATAACGTTCGTGCGACATCCCAACGTGATATCTCCAAGGGGTTGCGAAGGGGTTAGGCGCTCCCTTCTGGATGTCTGCCGAAACCTTATCATCTTGAAAACTTATGTGTCTGATTAGTTTATCGAACTTAACGATCGACGGTTTCGAGGTGCGACGACAGGGGGTGGTCTGTTAAGCTAGCGAAGCGCTCAACGCGAGCGACATACGGCTCGGTAGCTCAGTTGGTTAGAGCAGGGGACTCATAAGCCCAAGGTCGCGTGTTCAAGTCACGCTCGAGCCATTTGTAATTAAACGTAGAGCGAACGGAGCGAGTCACGGACTTTGTCGCCTGCTTTTTGGTATTTGTGTGGCGTTCTCGCTGCGCGGTTGCGACAGCTTCGTTCGGCCCGTATGCAACACTAGAACGTGGAACGGGGGCGTCGGCGACTGGGTGATGTTCTATCACTCTGGTGACGTCCGATCCGGTTTTTTAGATGCGCGGGCGATCGAGCTGCCGAACAACAACTTAAGAGTCACACACTATGGAAGGATGTTTGCGCGTCGGCCAAGCGGCTCCTGATTTTAGCGCGACGGCGGTGGTCGATCGCGAGTTCACCACGGTTAAGCTCTCGGATTATCAGGGTCAGTACGTCGTGCTGTTCTTTTATCCGCTGGACTTCACCTTCGTGTGTCCGACGGAGGTGACGGCGTTTAGCGATCGCTACGCTGAGTTCAGCAAGATCGATACGGAGATTCTCGGCGTTTCAGTTGATAGCGAGTTTTCGCATTTGACCTGGATCGAAACCGATCGCAAGTCCGGTGGCGTCGGCGATCTGAACTACCCCCTGGTGTCGGATATTAAGAAGACGATTAGCGCCGACTACAACGTTCTCGATCCGGACGTGGGCGTGGCGTTGCGCGGGCTATTTATCATCGATCGCGAGGGTATGCTCCAGCACAGCACGACGAACAATCTGGCTTTCGGGCGCAATGTCGATGAGGCCCTGCGAACCCTGCAAGCGATCCAGTACGTGCAGGAGAATCCCGAGCGGGTTTGCCCCGTGGGCTGGACGCCGGGAGACAAGACGGTGAAGGCCGATCCGGTCGGCTCGAAGGAGTATTTTTCGTCGTTGGGTGCGGGTTCCGATTAAGTTTTCCAGCTAGATTTTCCAGCTAGGTTTTTTAGCTAGATTTTTTATTCTGGCTCTTCGTCTCGCCATTGCGCGTCTTTTTTCGAGCGCTCTGCCATGTCCCTTTCTTTTCAGCTCACGTCTACGGACTTTCGCGGTGTCGTCAACCGGCGTTTTTGGGCGAATTTTTTGCCGTTCCCGGCGACAAATCAGTTTTATTTCGAGGTGGGGACGCCGAATTTCAAGCTGTCGGACGTGACTCACGATCGCGAGGTGGAGCTGCGGGAGTATCGTGAGAAGATGCCGGTAATCGTGGCGTTTACGCGGATTTTTACCGAGAAGCAGTACTGCCCGTTTTGCTATCCGCATTTGCTGGAGCTGAGCGATCGCTACGAGGAGTTCCGGGCGATCGGCTTTGAAGTTCTGCTGGTGACGAGCACCGATCGCGCGGCGAGCCAGCAGGTGGCGCGGGATCTGAATCTGAAAATGCCGCTGCTGAGCGATCCGAGTTGCAAGGTGTTTCGGACGTACGAGGTAGGACAGGCGTTGGGCGCGCCGTTGCCCGCCCAGTTTGTGCTCGATCGAGACGGCAAGCTGCGCTATCGGCACTTGTTTTCATTCCTAGAGCCGAACGCGCCGCTCGATCGGCTTTTGGAGATCGCGAAACCCTGGGGAACGCAGCCGAAGGCGTCTGCGCTGGAGAAGTCCGCGATCGAGACCGAGACGGCCACATTGAAAGCGCTGAAACCTGCCGTGGAGTTGCCTGCTCCTGAAGAGCCCGACTCTGCGAAGCTCGACTCTGCGAAGCTCGACTTTGAGAAGCCCAGTTCTCAAAAGATGAATCCTGAAAAGGTGGGAGGAGCTGAGGGCACCACGGAGTCGGTTTCTTCGGAGCCGGTAGCGCCGCCAACTTCTGAAGCGGGTGAGTCGAAAGCGTCCGATACGAACGGGGCCGGTGGATTAGCCGCAGCTTCCGCTGAGCCACGGGAAGAGGTGGTCGAGCCGCAGGTGGAGCCCATGCCGCCGCTGTTGCCGGAGGGAGTATTTGCGGCGGGTGCGATCGACGCGCGCAACCTGGAGACGGTCGTTCCGAAGGTCGAGCCTGCGCCGTCGGAAGTTCGGGCGATCGTGCCGCTGAAGCGTCGTCAGCCTTGGTTGGATGAGGAGACTGAGGCGATCGATGGGGAGATCGTTCGCGATCGCCGCGATCGGCCTCGGCAAAAGCGTCTGCCGCAATCGCGCCAGAAGCGCGGCTGAATCGAACACCAAAAACATACAAAAACCGGGCTTCTACACATCGCTGACGCAGACTGCGAGCGAACTAGGGAAGCCCAGTTTTTCAGGAATTATTTTTAACGGCGTTTTGACGGCAAGCTACGCCGATACGTCTACGGCTTCGAGGCCATCGAGCGACAGCACCGCCGCGCGCGAGACCTGCGGGTGGGCGTCTTTCGAGAGGTAGCCCAGTGCTGCGCGGCTCTTGGGCGTGTCCAGTTTGCCGAGGGCTTCGGCGAGGCGCTGGCGCACGAGCCAGTCTTCGGAGCGGGCGAAGGTGAGAATCTTATCGACGGCGTCGATCGCGCCGATTTCGCCCAGCGCTGCGATCGCCGCCTGTTGCAGCACCACTTCCGGCGCATCGAGGGCTGTCATCAGCACTTGGTAGGCTTCTGGGTTGCCGAGGTTACCGAGAGAGACCGCCGCGCTGAAGCGCACGAGCCAGTCGGTTTCTTCTAGAAATGCGCGCACCAGCGGCTCGAAGGCGCGCGGGTCTTGCAGGTAGCCCAGCGCTCCGGCGGCGTCGGCGCGGATGGCGTAGTCGTCTTCGTTTTGGAGAATGTCGATCAGCAGGCCGTAGCACTCGTCCGTTTGCTTGATGCCCAGAGAAAAAACGGCCATCGATCGCAACGGGATGTGCTCGTCTTTGAGGACTTTTTTAATCAGCGGTACGGCGTCGGCGGCGGGCACGTCACGCAGGGAAACCAGCGCCAGCAGGCGATCGCGCGCGTTCGGGCTTTCGAGTCGAGCAGAAACGGACGCAAGATCGACAGACATAGGGCTTTCCCAACGACGTAAGATTTGTAACCAATTGTAACAACTCGTGCGAGCGGCTTGAGGCCGGAGTTCCGTACCTTTCGCGGTTTGGGATGTGGCGATCGCGACCCGTCAGAAGCCGGGTTTCTCGAGATGTCAGCGATTAAGCAGCGGCGCGAGCAGCTTTGAGTCGATCGAGGCCGTCGATCGCGATCGCGTTGGCCTTGGGGTAGCGGGCCGGTTTACCGGGAGCTGGGCCGTGGTAGTCCGTGCCGCCCGTAGCGAGCAGGCCATGCGCGTCGCAGAGTTCTTGTAGGAGCGCGCGCTGCTTTTTGCCTTGGTTGGGGTGCGCGACTTCGAGGCCCATCAGGCCCGCTTCCAGCAGCTCGGGGAAGACTTCGCCCACCGCGCCGCCACGGAACAGAAACGGGTGTGCCCAGACGGGGATGCCGCCGCAGTCGCGGATCAGAGCGATGCCGTCGCGGGCGGAGAATTTCGGGTAGTGGATGTAGGCGGGGCGATCGTCGGCCAGGAAGCGATCGAAGGCTTCGCGGCTGCTGCGGACATGTCCGGCGGCGACCATCGCGCTGGCGATATGGGGGCGGCTGGGGGAGACGCCTTCGCCGAGGGCGGGCAGCGAGATCGGATAGCCGAGTTCGGCGAGGCGATCGACGATCGCCCAAGCGCGCTGTTTGCGGCCTTCGCGGCGGACGCTCAGAGGCGCGTCGAGCTTGCTTGGATCGGGGTAGAAGCCGAGGATGTGGAGCGATCGCCCGTTGTGTACGGTACTGAGTTCGACGGCGGGGACGATCTCGACGCCGCACTCGTCGCCCGCCGCGATCGCCTCGTCCCAGCCGGAGATCGTGTCGTGGTCGGAGATTGCCAGGGCGCGGACGCCGGAGCTGGCGACGGTTTCGACGAGCTGCCGGGGCGAGAGCGTACCGTCGGAGTAGGTGGTGTGGCTGTGAAGGTCTAGCATGGGTTGGGACGCGCGCCGAGTTGAAGTTGCGCTTGCGGTATTTTCGATCGTAGTACCAATTTCCCCAAGGCTCGATCGAAACCCAAGCCTTCGCTGCCAGAAGCTCGGCTTCTACGGCATTTCTGGTGAAAGCTGTGATCGAATTCCAGAAATCCGGTTTCTCATCACCTGCGCCACCACCCGACCCCGCATCCGCTTCACTCGTGAGTATATTGCCTGTGACTTCAGCCAATTCCTCGCTATCTCTAATTTCGCCTGACTTACCACCCGCGCCGCCCAGCAATGCCACCCCGGCCAAAATTGGCGTTCTAGCTTCGGGTAACGGCTCCAACTTCGAGGCGCTGATCCAGGCAATCGCCGACGGTCAGATCCGTGCGGAAATCCCGATCGTCATCTACAACAATCCCGATGCTGCCGTCGCCGCCCGCGCTCAACGTTGGGGCATCCCCGCCGTACTGCTCGACCACCGGCAGTACCAGAGCCGGGAGGCGTTTGACTTCGATGTGGTGCAGGCGCTGGTGCAGGCCGGATCGGAGTGGATCGTCATGGCGGGCTGGATGCGCCGGGTGACGGACGTGCTGATCGATCGCTTCCCCAAGCGCGCCATCAACATTCACCCGAGCCTGTTGCCGAGCTTTCCCGGTATTCGGGCGATCGATCGGGCGCTGGCGGCAGGGGTCAAGATTACGGGCTGCACGGTGCATTTCGTGACGCTGGAGGTCGATGCGGGACCGATCCTCATGCAGTCCGCCGTGCCGATTCTGGCGGGGGATACGTCGGAGACGCTGCACGCGCGGGTTCAGGTGCAGGAGCATGCGATTTTGCCTCGGGCGGTGCGGTTGGCGATCGGGCAGTAGTCCGGTCGATGAGCGCTGAGCGGAGTCGAAGCGCGGTCTTCGCTAAAGCACAACTATTGTAAGGACTCGTCAATTAAGAGTTCAAACAGAAAGCCTCTGACTCTATCTCTCTTTCCCCAAAGCCGCACTTCGACTCCGCTCAGTGCTCGTTGACTTTTTTGTCGGTCGTTCGAGAAACAACACACGAAAGCTATGGAAAAGCGCCTTGTTTGCGTAACGGGTTTGCCCCGTGCCGGTTCGACCCTGCTGTGTCAGCTCCTCGCGGAGCATTCCGAGATTTATAGCGACGGGATGAGTTCGGCGCTGTTCGGCGCAATCCAGATGCTGCGGGCGCGGCTGAGCGACAGTGATTTTATGCTGGCGCAGCTCGATAACGAGTTCGATCGCGCCTATGCTCGCTTGCGCCGTTCGTGTCGCGCTTTCGCCAAAGCTTGGTGGGACGAGACGGACTGCCCGTTGGTGGTGGATAAAAATCGCGGCTGGCTGAATCAAATCGAGCTGGCGGAAGAGGTCGATCCGGAGGTGCGGATGGTGGTTTGCATTCGCGAGCTGGGGCAGGTGTTCGGCTCGATCGAGGCGCAGCATGCCAAGACGGTCTGGCTCGACTTTCCCGACGATCTGGCGAGCCGGTCGGCGTTTGGACGCTCCGAAGCGCTGTTTGCGCCGAAAGGCGTGGTCGGTGCACCACTGATGTCGCTGCGGGCGGTGCAGGATCGATCGCGCGCGCAGCAGGAGCGTCTGTTTTTCGTCATTTTCGAGCATCTGATGGCCGAGCCGCAGCAGGTGATGGGCGCTCTATACCAGTGGCTGGGCGTCGCGCCCCACGCGCTCGATCTGGAGAACCTGACGGTGCGGCCCCACGAGTCGGACAGCTACTACCGCTTTAAGTACCGCCATGCGACGAAGCCGAAGCTGTTGCCGCCGCGCCGCCACGAGATCCCGACGCGGATCGATCGCGAACTCCAGCACCGCCACCGCTGGTTTTACGAGATGTTTTATCCCGGCATCCTCGAGCGCAATGCACCGAAGTAGGTGCGTGCCGAGCTTGCTGTAAGAGTACTCCACAAATATATTTGTCCAGAAGCCGCCAATGAAGGCTGAGCTTGTCGAAGCCTGGGTGTGACGCACTTCGACAAGCTCAGTGCTCGAATCCTGAATACTGGACATTTATTTCCGTGGAGTACTCTAAGAGCGCTGGGCCAGAGATCAGGGGCGCAGAAACAAGGTGGCCGTTTGCAGCAGGCCGATAACGATGCCGAGGACACCGCCGAGGTTGACGATCGACTGTAGTTCCGTCTTGACGATGCCTTCGGTGGCGCGCTCTAGATTTTCGGCGGAGGTGGCGTTGACGCGATCGATAATGACGCGATCGAGTGCCAAAATCGGAATCGTGCGGGCGACGAGGCGCTCGAGGTCTTCTTCTAGGTAGCGATCGAGGATTTGGGCCAGCTCTTCGCTAACGGCTTCGAGGGGGCCGTCGAGCAGTTCCGACGATCGCAGCCGTCCCAGCAGCGAGGCGGTGATGCGATCGATATCCACTGACTCGCCGAGGCTGCCGATTAGCTCCGCGCCTTCGTTTTGGACGTAGCGACGGACGCTGCGGCGCAGGGTGCGACGGAGTTGGCGCACCGTGGAGAGGGCGAGGTTTTGCAGCGAAAGGTTTTGCAGCTCTTCGCAGAGGCGATCGCGCAGCTCCAGGGCTTCGATGGTTTCGCCGAGGCGGATATTGGCCTCCTGGCGGTTGTCGAGGCAGAACGTCCGCAGGCGGATTAGTAGCGCCCGCAGTCCGACAATATTGGCGACGAGCCAGTACGTGCCGCTGCTGCCTTGGCGAAAGCTGGCGTCGATCGCGTTAATGGTGCGATCGGTGAGGAAATCGACGAGGAACAGGCGCACGGAGTTGGGCGAGAGGATCGTCGAGAGCATCCAGTCGGTCAGCTGCTCGGCCTGGGTTTGGCTGAGGCGGTACTCGAGCAGGAAGCGATCGAAGATGCGATCGCTTTGGGCGGCGAGGAACTCCGGGTTGCGCGACCAGACGCGCAGCAGGCGCGGCAGCGACTCCGAGAGCAGGTCGCGGAGTATGGCGGAGACGACGCGGACGGCCTTGGAGTCGGGGTCGTCAATTTTGAGGCGATCGCGGGCGCTTTGCAGCAGCCAGAGGATCGCCGCCTGCACGCGCTCGATCGCCAGGAGACGGCGGGTCAGTTTTTGCAGTTCTTCGGGCGTCAGCAGCGAGGTGACGATCGTGTCGGCGACGCGCTGGGCGAGGCGGTTCTGGTTGCGCGGAATCAGGCCGGGCGTAAAGGGAATCCGGAAGCTGCCGATGTAGTAGGCGCGGTACGGGCGAAACAGCATCTTGATGGCGATGTCGTTCGTGCCGTAGCCGATCAGCCCTCCGGCGACCGGCGGCAGAAAGTAGATCCAAATTTCGGCCCAGTTGAGGTTCAAGTGAGATCCGGGCGCGACTGCCGGTTGGTTGCTAGAACGCCCCTCATTCTAACGTTTCGGGCTGCTTCTCCCCGTCGAAACAGCGGCGGAGTGCGGCGGGAATCGGGCGGCGCTGGCGGGTCTGGCGATCGATGCAGACGTGTCGGGTTTGGGCGCGGGCGGCGGTTCGGTCGGCGAGGTAGACGGTGTAGGCGATCGTAAATTCGCTGGGCTCGCGGGTGGTGTCGCGGTTTGGGTCGGGTGGGAGGTGCGGCTGCCAGTCGATCGCGATCGCGATCTCGTCGCCGCAGTGGAGCGGGTGTCGAAAGTCGATTTCGGCGTGGGCGATCGGGATGGCGATCGGGGCGGCGGATTTGCTGGTGTTTTCGGTGGTGGTATTGCCGGATTTATTGCCGGGTTTGTCGCGGAAGTTGCCGCTAAAAAAGCTCGCTAAATCTATGCTTGTTCTGGCGATCGCATCTTCATAGGCTTCGTGGCAAATCGAGAGCAGCGTCGCGAAGTACACCACTCCGGCGGCGTCGGTGTCGGCGAAGCGGATCGTGCGGTGGTAGATCATGCGGAGTCTGCGGTGGTGGCGAGGGGCTTGCGATAGACGCGATCGCAGCGGGCAGTTTCGACACCGGTGGCGGGCTCGTAGCCTGCGGATTCGTAGAGCTGCACCGCTTCGGCGAGTACGGAAGCCGTCTCGACCCAAGCTTCGCAGTAGCCGCGATCGCGCGCGCGCTCCTCTAACCATGCGAGCAGTTGGCGTCCGAGGCCGCGACCGCGCAGGTCGGCGCGCAGGTACATTTTGCGGATTTCGGCTGCGCTGCTGTTGGCTTCTGCGCTGCGCTCGATCGCGTAGAACGCTCCCGTGCCCACGATTTCGCTCGCGCGCTCGACGATCCAAAATTCGCCGCTGTCGTAGTGGGCTTCGACTTCGAGAACGTCGCGGTCTGCGCCGTCCGGCTCCCAGCCGAGGCCGTATTCTGCGAGGACGTTGCCGATCAGGGTGGCGGCGATTTGACGATCGCGCGGTTCCCAGGGACGCAGCTCGACGAACTCGGGGGCAGAGCTACCGTCTAGCGGTTTGAGTTCGAGGTATATCACGGGGTGTTGGTATGACTGGAAATCTTGCGGCTATCGCTCGTGGGGACTGAAACCCGGCATCGATCGCTTCTGCCCCGCACTATTCGCTGCGCAAAGGCTTCGCCAACGACAGGCTTCGTGCTCGTTGAGAGTTCACGCGATCGCGCCTGCGACAGGGCGTGTGGTGGTGGCGATAACGCGATTTTCGGAGATGAAGGTGGTGGTGGTGCGATCGCTGGCGAGCTTGGGTTTGGAGACGAAGACCTGGAGGCGCAGGTTGGGTGTTGCGAACCAGATCTTTTCCTCGACGATTGTGGTGGGGTGTTCGGTGGTCAGCACCAGCGTACCGTCGAGGTTGAAGTGATATTTGCCGATCGCGATCGGGGCGCTGCTGTTGCGGTGCGACTGGATGATGCGACCGTAGTTGGCGTTGTCGGGGTTGGGGATGGGAACGAAGATGCTGAGGTCGTCGGCGCTGGTGCTGGCGCGGTCGATCGATGTCCAGGCGACTTGGAACGGGAAGGTCGCGGTGTCGGGGTCGAGGTCGCACTGGCGGCAGGCGTGCGCGACGGCTTCGTCATCGAGGGCGAGGGGAGCGATGTCGAGGAGCATATCCAGCTCGGAGGTTTCGCAGCGATCCCAGGCGTGGCCGGTGCGCTGCGATCGCCATTGACCGTGCGAGAGGCGCAAAAATTTGGAAATATTCATCGCGGGCGTCCCAGGCGCGATCGAACTCAACAACAAACGAGGCCGCCCGAAATCTCGCTGCGGCCTCGTTATTGTCGCACTCGCGGGAACGTTCCGCAGTGCGGTTTGGGGGAATTTCGTCGCTTGGCGCTGGGATCTTGCGACTTAGCGGAAGCCGTCGGGATTCAGGCGGTTGGAGCCAGAGGAGGGACGTGCGCCGCCGTCGATCGAGAGCGAACGACCGGGCGAGAGCATCGCGCCGGAGCCGCCGTCCGCCGGATCGAGGAACGGACGCAGGTCGATGCGATCGCTGCTGTCCGTGATGCGAAGCGTGCTGCCCGCCTGGGAGCCGCCGAGGATGTCGCCGACGATCGCGAGGTCGTCGCCGTCCGCGGGGTCGAGACTCAGATCGCCGAGGCCGAAGTCGCCGACACCGCCGCCGCCGCCCCAGCTACCGTTGCCGGTCAGGGCGCTCACGGGCTGGGTCTGCGTGCCGCTGTCGGCGACGACGATATTTTGGAAGGTGCGATCGCGAGTGATTTGCGGGTCTTGTCCGGGCGGTACGGTCAGGACGATGCGGCAGGACGAGTCGAGTTCGGTGGTAACGCAGACAGTGTCGTAGCCGTTCTCGAAGCCGTTGGCCAGCTCCAGCAGGCCGTCAGGACGGTAGGACTCTAGGCGGCGGGCAATTTCGCGGCAGCGGCGATCGCTGCTCCAGTTGCTACCCATCGACGACGGCGTCACCCAGGCGTAAGTCTCGCCGGGCTGGCTTTCGGGGTAGTACATGACCGTATCTCGGCCGTTGACGCGCTCGCAAGAGAAGCGCACGTCTTCGGCGCGGTCTCCATCGCTAGGGCGCTCGGTCGGTTGCGGTTCATCGCCGGGGATGTTGGGGATATTCGCCAGGGCTGACGGCGCGAGCAGCAGCCAGCTAGCGATCGTCAGGGTTAAAGAGCGTTTCATGGCATCGGTGGTGAGGAGACGACAGAAATCTGGGGGCGGCGGAGTGCGGGCAATGATGGGAGCGGCGTGGAGACGATCCTCAAGCGGTTTTCAGACAGCCCAGCCGCGATCTGGCGATCGCGAGTCGGTTGAGGAATCACGTGTAACGTTCGATACACCCAGACGCGGACGAGCTGCCAGGGGTTCCCCGACGCGCTTCGAGCGTTACGGTTTGACACCGTTCGGCACCACTCGAAACGATCCTCGGCGGGCTTTGGCACAATGGACGTCCTACGTGATTCAAAATCTAGAGCAGCCGAGACGGCTGTACTACGGAAAATTTGGATTTTTCACTTCGTAGCGCTGGCATCTCGCCAACTTCAGCGGCGTTGTTTTCAGCAGCGTTTTGGCAATTCGTTCGAGAGGCCGAACTGGGCCAGCGACTCTCCTCGTCCGACTTCCTGCTCGACCCCGGTTTGACGCCACCCTGAAACCTCAAGCTCGCTAACTTCAAGCTAACCAACTTCAAGCTAACTAACTTCAAACTCGCCATACAGGGGCTAACCTCATGTCTGACTCGTGGAATCTCAACTGGACGCAGACAGACGGAACGAGCATCACGATCGAGCGTTCTGGCGGCTATACGATCGCCTCGGTCGAACGCAGCGTTCCCGGGCAGTTCGAGCAGACGCAAAACACCACTGAGTCGGGCGAGTGGCTAGAGCCGCCCCAGCTCGAGCAGGACGGCAACCGCAGCATCGTAACGATCGTGGCGGTACACGGTCGCTTCGAGATCGAAATTGACGGCCTGAACGTAGAAGTCCACATCGACGACAGCGCGCCGCCGTCGCCGCTGCCGCTGACGGCGACGCCGCTTTTCCCGATTCCGGTGGTGCCGCCGTCGGACTTGACCTGCGGGCAGTGCGGCTGCGCAGTCGGGCGTGGCGATCGGTTTTGTTCGCAGTGCGGCGCGCCGCTTTAGGTTGCAGCGACGGGATTTCTTCGCGGTGGCCGAAAAGTGTGGCTTTCTCGATCGTGTCGGAGCTGCACGCTCGTTAGCCTTTCTTTGTATCCCTGACGGGCAGAGGGATTTCGGCGATTTAACACTGTTATTTAAGTAGATCCCATAACTGGAGTTATCGGTATTAGAAGCGCCAGGCACGACTCCACACCACAATTAGACTTGTTGCGAAATAGCTTCCAAAATCACTGAAACCCTTACTAAGTAGAGCTTTCAGGGGGTGTGAGCTCGAGATCGCCAAAAGCCATATACAGCCAGGGTTTGAGCTATTTTTGAACCGTAATTCACAACAAGCCTATTGGTTGTAGGCCGTGAGTGATGGGTGATGCGGTGGTGTCGATTTGCACGCTTCAGATTGGTTTGGCGTAACGGTACGACTCGCGCACGATCGCTCACTTCAAAAAACGCCGCACTAGCGGAATCACCAGCTTGATAATCGGCAACACCGCCTTCCCCGGTTTAAACGGCGGCTCCACCACATCCCGCGCGAAGCACAGCTTGCCGCTGCCTTCTGAAATTCTGTAGAAGCTCGCCCCGCGCGAATTCGGAAACGCGATGCCGCCCAGCTCCAGATGCCACATGACGCCAACTGCTCGATCGTCCCCCGCCAGCTCGTCGATCGCGAACGTCAAGTCCTCCGGCATTCCCTCGCAAAATTCTGCAAACAGACCCCGCACCGCCTCGCGCCCGACAAACGGCTCGGGGAAGTTGAGATCTTCGTAGCGGCAGTCTTCGTCAACGCAGGCGATCGCGCCGTCCAGATCGCGGCGGTTGATGGCGTCGTACATCGTACGGATGAGGCGGCAGGCGCGCGGTTCGCGATCGGCGATCGGGTCGAGAGCCGGGTCGGTGGAGTCGGTAGGGCCGGTGGGGTCAGACATAAGGACGATCGCGGCAGGTTAACGTCGAGTTGGCGAGGATCTGCTGGCAGCATACAAAAATTCAGCACCGCGAGAGCGAAAGCCCGGACGTCGGCAAGCCGGGGGATCGGACGATACAATCGCAATCTCGTCCGTCACGCGGGCCGCACTTTTTCAGACGCGGGTGCTAAAATACAAAACCTACAATTTCCGTAATCCCGACCGAAAAACCGGGGATCGAATTATTCGATCGCGTTAAAGCCTTACGGAATGAGGATCTCGTCTCTTATCGCTACTTTCTCGTTTGCCCCGATGACTACCACTACGAAAACTCGCTCCAAGCTCGAAGATATCAAGGAGGCCAGTAACTTCCTACGCGAGCCCGTCGCGACGGAAATTTTGCAAGATACGACGCATTTTTCCCAAGATGCGGTGCAGATCCTCAAGTTCCACGGGTCGTATCAGCAAGACAACCGCGAAAATCGCGTCCTGGGCCAAGAAAAGGATTATCGAATGATGATCCGCACCAGTAATCCAGGGGGCTTTATTCCGCCGCAGCTCTACAAAGCGCTCGACAAGCTCTCGTCGGACTACGGCAACGATACCCTGCGCGTCACCACCCGCCAAGGCTTCCAGCTCCACGGCATCCTCAAGAAAAACCTCAAAGCCACGGTCGCCACGATCGTCCGGAACCTCGGCTCGACCCTCGGCGCGTGCGGAGACCTCAACCGCAACGTCATGGCCCCGCCCGCCCCGTTTAAAGACCGCCCCGAGTACCAGCTCGCCTGGGAATACGCCGACAATATCGCTCACTTGCTGCGTCCTCAGTCCGGTGCGTACTACGAAATCTGGCTCGACGGCGAAAAAGCCATCTCCGGCGAGAAGCCGCCCCAGGCTGTCACCGACGCCCTTCGCCGCAACGGCAACGGTACGATCGTCCACGAAGGCGAAGAGCCGCTCTACGGCGATCGCTATATGCCGCGCAAGTTTAAATCCAGCGTGACGGTCGTCGGCGACAACTCCGTCGATCTGTTCTCACAGGATCTCTCGCTGGTGGTGATTACCGACGAAGCGGGCAACCTGCTGGGCTTCAACATCTACGCCGGAGGCGGCCTCGCGCGCACGCACCGCAAAGAAGAAACCTTCCCCCGCCTGGCCGACGCGATTTGCTACGTCGATAAAGACGACGTGTACGACATGGTGAAGGCGATCGTTGCCGTGCAGCGCGACTACGGCGATCGCGTCAACCGCCGCCACGCCCGCCTGAAGTACCTCCTCTTCGATTGGGGCGTCGAGAAGTTCCGCACCGAGTTGGCGGGCTACTTTGGCAAGCCGCTCGTGATGCCCCGCGAGCTGCCGCCGTTTCAGTACGAAGACTTCCTCGGCTGGCACGACCAGGGCGACAGCAAACTATTCCTCGGCCTCGCGGTGCAAAATGGCCGCGTCCAGGACAAGGGCTCCTGGAAGCTGCGCTCGGCGCTGCGTGAAATCGTCGATCGCTTCGATCTGCCGATGCGCCTGACGCCCCACCAAAACATTCTGTTCTACGACATCGAACCGGGCGATCGCGCCGAAATCGAGTCCATACTCGAGCGCTGCAAAGTCAAGCCCGTCGAAGCGATCGACACCCTCGAGCGCCTGTCGATGGCCTGCCCCGCCATGCCCCTCTGCGGTCTGGCAATTACCGAAGCCGAGCGCGCCCTGCCGGGAATCCTGTCGCGCCTGCGCAAACAGCTCAAGCGCATCGGCCTCGGCCACGAGTCGTTCGTAACGCGGATGACCGGCTGCCCCAACGGCTGCGCGCGTCCGTACATGGCCGAACTGGGCTTCGTCGGCCAAGGCCCTGACGCCTATCAGATCTGGGTCGGAGCCGATCCGCACCAAACTCGTTTGGCCCAGCCGCTGTTCGAGCGCGTCAAGGACGAAGACATCGAAACGACCCTCGAGCCGATTTTCGTGAGCTTCAAGCGCGATCGCCACCTCGGCGAGAGCTTCGGCGACTACTGCAACCGCGCCGGTCTCGCGGCCCTGCGCGAGTTCGCCGCCAGCTACACGCCGCCCAAGCGTCACGAGCGTCGACGCGTCCGCATCGAAGACGAAGTCTACGTCCGCCTAAAAGCCGCCTCCGATCGCTCCGGCACGCCCATGCTCGATATGGCCACCGAGGCACTAGCGCAATACCTCGAGCGCCTCGAGTCTTAAGCGCTCTCCACCACTTCAGACCTCTGAGTTTTCCAAAGCTTCAGCTTCCAAAGCCTCAGAGGTCTCGCGAAATCCCCCTTTCTCTCCGCAGAAAGGGGGATTTTCGATCTTTACCGTCAGAGTCTTTACCGCTAGAAATCGCGCTATCCGATCGCCCCAAAGCCATCCAGCCTCAAAACTCAGCCTCAAAATCCAGCCGTAGAAATCTCGACCTTTCGTAACGATCGCCAACCTCTCTCAAGCTCGGTTCATTCACCTTTGTAAAAGTTTGCGCCCGCACTCGCGAACCTGAAGCTAATCCAAAAAAGCTCCATGAATTCTCGGGATCGATTTAGCGTCGCACTGACGGAAAAACGCCAGCTCTCCAAAATTGGCGGCGAGCTGCGCTGTCTTCTCGCCCGCGATCGAAACGTTTGCGCCCACCTCAACGGACGGCTCGAACATCTCCGGCGCGCCGACCTTACAGAACCAACACCACCATGAGAATTAGCATTAACGGCTTTGGGCGCATCGGGCGTCTTATCCTTCGGGCAGCGATCGCGCGGGCCGCCGACAGCATCGAAATTTGCGCGATCAACGACCTCTTCCCGCCAGAAAATCTGGCCTACATGCTCAAATACGACTCGACCCACGGCAAATTTAACGGCACGGTCGAAGCCAGCGACGGCGGCATCACGGTCAACGGCAAATTTATCCCCTGCACGGCGATCCGCAACCCGGAAGAGCTGCCCTGGGGCGATCTGAACATCGACTGTGCGATCGAAGCCACGGGCCGCTTCACCAAATATTCCGATGCCTCCAAGCACCTGATGGCCGGAGCGAAGCGCGTCGCGATCGCCGCCCCCAGCAAAGACCCCGAGCGCATCCCGACAATCGTGATGGGCGTCAACGACGCCGACTACGACAGCCGCTGGCCGATCGTCTCGAACGCGAGCTGCACCACCAACTGCCTCGCCCCGATCGCCAAGGTCATCGACGATAACTTCGGCCTTGCGGAAGGCCTGATGACCACGATCCATGCGATGACGGCGACCCAGCCTACGGTAGACGGCCCGACCGCGAAAGACCTACGCAGCGGTCGCGGTGCGGGACAAAACATCATCCCCGCCTCCACGGGCGCAGCCAAAGCAGTGACGCAAGTGCTGCCCCAGCTTTCCGGCAAGCTGACGGGCATGGCGCTGCGCGTGCCGACCCCAGACGTGTCGGTCGTGGATCTGACCTTCCGCACGGCTAAGGCCACCAGCTACAGCGAAATCTGCGCGGCGATACAAGCCGCCGCCGAAGGCCCGATGCGCGGCATCCTGGCCTACACCGAAGACCCGGTGGTCTCCGCAGACTTCACGTCTGACCCCCACTCGAGTACCTTCGATGCGAGTGCGGGCATGCAGCTCAACGATCGCTTTTTCAAGGTCATCGCCTGGTACGACAATGAGTGGGGCTATGCGACGCGAATGCTCGACCTGATGGCGATGATGGCGCGCAAGTCCGGCGAGACCGTCGGTGTGGCGACATCGGTCGCGATGGAAAACGCCCGCCAGAAAACCACCAGTTAGCGCACGCAAGCTCTACACTTTTAAACTCGAATCAACAGCAGGAGTGGTACGTAAAAGCCACCCCTGCTTTTTTCGGATTAAAACCCGAGATCGAGCTGCCAGCGCCGCAACGTACCCACATCACCCGCTGCTCGATCGACCACTCGCAACATCCAGATTCCCTCACCCGGACTGCTGACAAAGCGATACAGCGCCGGAGTTGTTTGCAGCGTATAAGTCTGCACCACACTTCTAGATTGTCCCAACGTCCGCCCCTGAAGCTGCACCGTCATCGTATTCGGTGCGATTAAAAATATTTCCAGATCGCTCGGAAACTCGTGCTCGATCTCCACCGTGACCGAAATATCTCGGAGCGATCGCGTCTCCAGCACCCGAATCGGACTGTTCGCACCACCCGGCTTATCGTCCGGAATCGCCATTACGCGCTCGTTCGCGCCGCGCACTCGCTTACTCGAGCCCGCATTTAGGTCGCTTTGTAACATTTGCTTGGCGATGCGCACCGCTTCTCCGGCGTTGACTTTACCGTGACCGAACCACAAAGAGTGGCCGTCCTTGTCGTAAGTTCCGTAGCGAAAACCGAGCTGCGGATCGGGACTGGGATCCTCGATCTTGTCGGCAGTGTCTTGCAAAACTTGCTTGACCTGTGCCGCAGTTAAACGAGGATTGATGGATAGTACCAGGGCCGCAACGCCCGCCACCACCGGACAAGCACTGGACGTGCCGCCAAAGGTATCTGTAAAACCACCACTGGAGTAGCCCGCCGCCCCCAGGCGATCGGTTGTAAATACACCGAGACCAGGCAGGCTCTCGCGGATCGCCGGGGCAGTTTGTAAGTAGCCATCCTGGGGGAACCACATCCCTGGTGGAGCGTTGTTGCTCGGCGCGCAGAGGCTGATGTGCTTGCCCCAGTTGCTGTAGGCGGCCTTGCGATTGAGGCTCGTGGACGCGCCAACGACGATAGCGTCCGGGTGGGTCGCGTAGCCTGCCAGCCACTGGGTCGGCCCCGACAGCGTCCCCTTCGTCCAGCCGCGTTCGTCGATCGTGCCCTGGGTGGGACGGTTGGCATTGCCCGCCGCGAATACCACCACGCAGCCGCGCCCGTTGCGGCCCAGCGTGGCCGCGCGAGAGATCGCCGCGCGCTGGCGCATCGACAGCGGAAACGACACCGCACTCGCCCCCCAGCTACAGGACACCACCGCTGCCCCGCGCGCGATCGCCCAGTCGAACAAATCCTCGATCGACCGATCGTCCAGATAGCCCGTCGTGCGGATCGGCATCATGGCGCACTTCGGCGCGACCCCGACGACCCCGTCGCCTGTCTCCTCGGCAAGGCAAACTCCCGCGCAGGCCGTACCGTGGTTGTCGGTTTCCTTATCGGGCAGCGGTAGAAAATCCCGACCGGCCAGATCCTTCGGCGCGACGATCTTGCCCAGCCCCTGAAAGTCCGGGTGGTCGAGCTCGATCGCATCGTCCGTAATCGCCACCACCACCGAGCGATCGCCCCGCGTGGTGTTCCAAGCGGCTTCAATATTGATATGAGAGTTGCTCGCAAGCTGCGATCCGCCGCTGTGATTGAGATACCACTGGCGCGAATAGAGCGAGTCGCTGGGCCGGTAGGACGGCGTCGCGGGAATCACGACATTGGCCTCGGCGTCGATCGCCTCGGGCAGAGTATCGAGGGCGTTGGCCAGCTTGATCGGGTTGGCGGTCGCCTCGGCGGTCACGCGATAGGTAAACGCATCCGCGAGTCCGACGATCGGCGTCACCAGCTCCAGCCCAAAAGCGCCCGTCAGAGCAGCACGGCGATCGGCGGTCAAACCGGCCTGAAACATAATCGAGATCTCGTCAGTGAGGTAAACCCGCGACCCGATCGACTCGGCGATCGAATAGACGTGACTCACAAAGGCCACCCCATCTAGCCCTCGCGCTGCCGACATCGCTGCCTCCAGCTCGCCCGTCGCGCTAAAGTCGAGCAACTTGAGAGCGCGACTAGAGCCCACCGACACCTCGCCGCAGTAGGTCGCGCGCTCGGCCTCCGACCCCGCATCGACGATTGCCGTAACGACTGCCGCCTCGTCCGCCCCAGCCGCCAGCCGCAGCGAAAAGCGATCGGCATGCTTGACCAGCGGCAGCACCTCGCCTCCGCGATGCAGGTCGATCGGCGCGGCAGGAGAGGCCGAACTGCGGGGCTCTGCGGAATCCGAAGCAGAATAAGAAGTCATAGCGTCGGGGAAAACGAGGGACGATCGGCGCGGTGGCACGTACGAGATCGATAAACATCGATCCCGACTTAGTCTAGATTCGAGCCGAATTTCTACCCGGTTCGGGCCAAATCTCAGCCGAACCTCGGCCAAATCCAAACCGGGCTCGGGCCAGATCCGGAAGAGGATTCGAGCGCTGGAGCCGCCGACAAGAGGGCGTCAGCGAGGTGCTAATATACGCCTTGAATTCTCGCGCCAGCGGTCGCGGCTCGCTCTTCTACTCGCGCCACTCCCGCGCCTGGGCTATTTCGATAATACCGAAGCGCTCGTCCTGGCGAACACCTTCCGATCGAGGCTCCGTCCGGATCGCCGCTGAATTAGCCAACGCCGCCCCTAACGCCGAGCGCGCCCCCCGGGCTCCGAGCGCTCCAACTGCCCGAATCTGTCTCGCGCGCGTCTGCCGCTCGTTCCGCCGTTTCGCCTCCATCGCCTCTCACTCGACGCCGTTCACCATGACCGTTCACTTTTTTAAATCCCTCACCCTCGCCGCGTTCTTCGCCGCCGCCCCGTTCGGGTTTGCCGAACCCGCGATCGCCCAGGCCGAACCCGCGACGCCCGAGGAAAGCCCCGAAGCCGTCGAGGACAGCGAAGATAGCGAAGACACCCGCGAGATCGTTCCCCTCGACCCACGCACCCTGCGCCCCCTCGTTAGCGACAGCGTCTTTAGCATCGCCGGACTCGAACGCTCGATCGCCCAGGCTGAAGCCGACATCGCCGCCGAACGCTACGACGACGCCTACGACACCCTGATCGCCGCCCGCGAAACCAGCAATGCCCTCGCCGGACACTACCAAAAACTCTCCGGCCAGTTCTCCGGCATCGACAACCGCATTTACGAAGAGCACCGCCGCCGCGCCCTCGCTGCTGCCCAACTGCGCGACGCCGCCACCTACCGCCTCGCCATCGTCCACCAAGGCCGCAACAGCGCCGAGCTAGCCGTACCGCTGCTGCTTCAGGTCATCTCTTCCCAGAGCCCGACTCGCGATCTGGGCCGTGACTCCTACAACTTGCTCTACGAACTGGGCTTCGTCGATACTCCCTACCTGCTCGAGGTCGCAGCCGTTCCCAACCCCGACGCCGACCCAAGCGCGATCGCTGCTGAACTAACCGACACCGCCCCACCCAACAGCGCCGAAGTCGCGGCCACCAGTGACGCCCGCCCCCTCTCCGATAGCATCCTGACGACGAGCGGCCTGAGTCGCTTGATCCTCGACGCCGATACTGCCGTCACCAGCGGCGATAACGAAACGGCGATTCGCAAGCTGCGAGAAGCTCGCCAGCTCGCCAACGAACTCTCTGGCTTCCACCAACAGCTCACTGATAGTTTCTCGGGCATCGACACCGACATCTACCAAACCCACCGCACCAATGCGATCGAAACCGCCCAGGTGCGCGACGAAGCCACCTATAAGCTGGCACTGATGTTTCGCGCTGCCGATCGCCCCGAACTGGCCGTCCCCCTCCTTATGGAAGTCATCACGTCCCAGAGTCCGACCCGCGACCTGGGCAAGCAAGCCTACCGCCAGCTTTACGAACTCGGCTTCGTCGATACGAACTACCCGCGCGGTCAGGTATAGCGTCGATCGTTGCTACCTCTCGCGATTAGCCCTCCCGTCTGTCTCCCGTCTGTCGCTCTTCTGAGGTAATGCCATGCTTGTTTTCGTCATCGCGACGCTCGTTGTCGTCGCCGTTGCATTCTTCGCGTTGCAGCGCGGCCAGTCGCTGAGCGGAACATCCGTTCCGGAACTGCCCTCGCTCGATCGCAACGTCTTCACCCTGCAAGTCGGCGATATCGTCCAGTACGACATGCGCGACTGGATGGTCGAAGGCAAGCTGACCTACACCGAAGACGGCTTCTCCTGGTTTGAGTACATGCTCCAGGACAACGACGATATCCGCTGGCTGTCAGCCTCCGAAGACGACACCGTCGAAGTCTCCTGGCTGGAAACGGTCAACGATCTAGACATCAGCGGCACGCCGCCAGACGAAATCGACTATAACGGCGTCACCTACGAACAAGAAGACGACGGCTGGGCCACCATGCAGCGATCGGGCACGATCCAGCGCCGCAGCGCCGAGTCGTGCCGTTACTACGACTACGAAGGGCCGGGCCGAGCGGTACTATCGATCGAAAACTGGGACGGCGATATTGAAGTTTCTGTCGGCCAGTCGATCCGCCCCTCGGAGCTAGTGCTGCTGCCCGGTTCCGGCGAAACGGTCTACCGCTAGCTACGGCTCGAAAAGTCTTCCAACTGAATAAGCGTTCTAAATTTTGATTCCGTAGGTTCGTCATCCAGAATGCGTTGCAAGTAATCGCTAGGCGAAGGTGACATATTCCACCTCTCGCAGAATCTTGTGTCCGAAGTGGGGACTTAGAGAGTCGGGCGTGACGAGATCGACTTTGCGGCCAAAGAGATCTTCGAGGAAGAAGCCAAGCTGCATAAAGTTTCGGAAAGTCTCGCGATCGAGGTCGAAGACAACCAGCACGTCTACGTCGCTGTTTTCGTTGGCTTCTTCGCACTGGAAGGAGCCGAAAATGCCCAAGCGATCGACGCCTTAGTGTTGCAGGGTTTTGCGGTGGGCTTGGAGTGTGGTGACGATTTCGCTTTTGGTTTGCAATGTGCTCATCGTGTTGCCCTGGCTGACTTTTCCTGAGGTTATTGCGTTATGCCCATGCTAATCCCGCCGATTCACTGGTGGCTGGAGCGACCCCCGAAAACTAAAAAAACATCGTCACTCACCACAAATCTACGATGCCACGACTTTCCTCAAATCTACGATGCCACGACTTTCCTCAAAACAGTCGAGACACATGCATCGCGGCTCTTCCTGGCGTTCGGTAAAGTGAAAACGTCGCCAACTGCACATTACAGCTAGAGCTGCCACCCCGATCGCCCCCCATGCCCCGCACATCCACCCTCAGCTTCGATCGCGGCACGCTGATCCTCCACCCGCCCCCGCGCGGCAAAGCCTGGATGGACTTCGCCACCTGGGACGATCGCATCGAAAAATTCCGCATCCGCGCGATCGACTACCGCCCCCTCATCGAAGCCCTGCGCGAAACCGAAACCGCCTTCGAGGACAACGCCTCCGGCTTCGACAAACTCGAACTCGCGCCCCACCTTCCCTTCGAGCCCTACCCCCACCAAACCGAAGCCCTCGCCGCCTGGAAACGCGCCGGTCGTCGCGGCGTTGTCGTCCTGCCCACCGCCGCCGGAAAAACCTACCTCGCCCACCTCTGCATCGCCGCCACCCCCCGCAGCACCCTCGTCGTCGTTCCGACTCTCGACCTGATGCACCAGTGGTACGCCAACCTCGAAGCTGCTTTCCCCGGTACGGAAATCGGCCTGCTCGGCGGTGGCTCCTACGATCGCGCGCCCCTCCTCGTCGCCACCTACGACAGCGCCGCCATCCACGCCGAAAATATTGGCAACCGCTACGGCCTGGTGGTGTTCGACGAGTGCCATCACCTGCCCACCGACTTCTGCCGAGCGATCGCCGAATATTCCCTCGCGCCCTACCGCCTCGGCCTGACTGCCACGCCCGAACGCGCCGACGGACGCCACGACGAACTCGCCGAACTGATCGGCCCCGAACTCTACCGCAAATCCCCTGAAGATCTGGCCGGGAACGCCCTCGCCGAACACCGCATCGAGCGCATCGAAGTGTCGCTCTCCGAAGAAGAACGCCAGCGCTACGATCGTGCGATCGGCATCCGTAACGACTTCCTCCGCAAGAACAACATCTATTTCGGCTCCATCAAAGGCTGGCAGAACTTCATCAAAGCCAGCGCGCGATCGGCGGAAGGTCGCCGCGCCATGAAAGCCCACCACGACGCCAAAGCCACCGCCCTCGGCACCGACAGCAAAATCCGTGTCTTAATGGAGCTGATCGAGCGGCATTTCGGCGATCGTATCCTCGTTTTCACCAACGATAACGCCACCGTCTACCGCATCTCGCAGAGCTTCCTCGTCCCTGCGATCACCCACCAAACCCCAGTCAAAGAGCGCCACGACATCCTCACCCGTTTCAAAGCCGGGGAATATACAGTACTCACTGCATCGCACGTATTAAATGAAGGCGTGGACGTTCCCGACGCCCGCATCGCGATCCTACTCTCCGGTTCCGGCTCGACCCGCGAATATATACAACGTCTCGGTCGCGTTTTGCGGAAAGGCAATACCAGCGGCAAGCAAGCGATCCTCTACGAAGTCGTCGCCGAAGGCACCTCCGAAGAACGCACCTCCGAGCGCCGCCGCCAGCAGCCCAAGCCTCAAGCCAAGCCCAAACCCGAAAAGCAGCTCGAACTCGTCCCCGACTTTGAGGAGTTTGACGAGCCTGCAACACCGAAGCCGCCCAAAAAGACCGAGCCAACTCCGCTCTACGGACGCAAGCCAAAGACCGTCCGCCCCGACCCGAGAAAATCCCAGCCCCGCGCTGCCGAGCCCACCGAGCCATACGACGCGCAGCCCAAACGCGAAAATCCCGACGGCGCGATCGACGTGGACGCCCAGGCGATCGACCCCGACAAGGAATAGGGGCATAAGAGAGCGTCGAGCCTGTCTCGCGAAACTTTATATTCCTTTCGCTTTACATTTCATTACGAAGTGATTAATATTGAGCTATTCATACAAAAGCAAACGTGTTGGCAAGTCGGATTTCCGACAAGTCGAGACAACCGCA
>CALCCD010000051.1 GCA_937899645.1 uncultured cyanobacterium
CAATTCATTGCTGACTCATCTATTCTCTTCCTCACCACTTTAGACGGCCAGTGCCTACATGGGCACTGCATCGACGGGAGAGGAGGTGTACTACGAGTGGATGGACTTTCTTTGCGGCGATTTACCCTTGGATGATTCCTGCTGGCGATCGCCGACGGTGAGCTACACGATCGGGGCGGATTCCGTACTCGCGGAGACGGACTGCGATAACAACGTGTTCTCGACCGTCTGGACTGGCGGCGAGGTGGTCGCAGAGAATATGGCTCCGCAGTCCGAAGCGATCGCCGAGATCATCTCGCTCGCCTGCTATGCCGCTACGGGCAGATAGCCCAAACTGTCGCAATCGTTCCCACGATCCGCGTGGACAACGCAATCCCCAGACGCTCTGCGTCGCTCCTGCCCACAACTGAACGCAGAGCGTCTTTAACGACATTCCTCTCAGAGCATGGGAACGAAAGGCTCGTGGCTAATCCCAAAGGCTGTCGATTAGATCCTGAACCGTCAGCTCCAGTCCCTTCGCGAAACTGGGAACCAACAGCCGATCGCCCGGTCGGTCGAAATACTGCGTCCGCCGATCGGTTGTATGGACGAACACCGTCAAATCTTCCGGATCGATGAGCCAGCCCAGCTCGCAGCCAAAATCCAAGCAGTGCAAAATATTCTTCGTCGGGCGCGTCGGTTGCCGGTCTGGCGACAGAATCTCGATCGTCCAGTCCGGCGCGCGATCGAACTGGTTTGCCACACTGCCATCCGGGTCGCGTGGGATGTTCTCCCAAGCGAACACCGCAATATCCGACACGATCGACCGATCGCCAAACGTACAGCGCAACTCCGTCCCCGCACACGCGATACGCGGTTTACGTAGCACCGCATTAATCCGCGCCGTCAGCTCCGACTGGAGGTAACTGTGCTTGCCTTGGGGCATAGGTTTCTGAAGGACTTCGCCCGTGTGGTATTCGCTCGCCGGTTTGATCTCCGGTCGATCGAGAAATTGTTGCAGCGTTAACGGCGCAAGTTGAGCTCGGGTCATGATTCGAGCCGTGGCTTGGCAGGTTTTCACCACGGTTGTGCCCCAATTATCGTTGCAAATCGCGGATACGGCTTCCTCGCCAGCGTGGAAAAACGAGGTGCGACTTCGGTCAAGCGACCAACAGATCCATGACAATCGCGGCGATCGCAAGTTTCCCGAAACGTCGCCGGAGAGCTAGCAAAATGCAGTGAAGCCAGAAAACACCCGTGCTATAACGGGGGCGTCCCGGCCTTTCCATGCAGCCAACACAGCTCGCGACAAACGCAGCGGAGGAAACCTAGGTGTCGTCTGAAAAACAGACCGTACTCGTCACCGGCGGAGCGGGCTATATCGGCTCTCATGCCGTCCTCGCTCTGAAAGAAAGCGGCTATAACGTCGTCATCCTCGACAATCTCGTTTACGGTCACCGCGACATCGTCGAAAACGTCCTCAAAGTAGAGCTGATCGTCGGAGACACCACCGATCGCGAACTGCTCGATCGCCTCTTCGCCGAGCGCGACATCTGCGCCGTCATGCACTTCGCGGCTTACATCGCCGTCGGCGAGTCCGTCGCCGAACCGGGCAAGTATTACCAAAACAACGTCCACGGCACGCTGACCCTGCTCGAGGCGATGATCGCCGCCGATATCAAGCGCTTCGTGTTCTCGTCCACCTGCGCGATCTACGGCGTACCGAAGGAAATCCCGCTGATCGAGACTCATCCGAAAACGCCGCTCAGCCCCTACGCTTCGAGCAAGCTGATGGTGGAGCAAATCCTGGCGGACTTCGATATTGCCTATGGCCTGAAGTCCTCGATTTTTCGCTACTTCAATGCTTCGGGCGCGCACCCCAACGCCCAACTCGGCGAAGACCACAGCCCGGAAACCCATCTGATTCCGCTGGTTTTGCAGGCTGCGATGGGTCGCCGCGACAATATCGCCATCTTCGGCACGGACTACGACACGCCCGACGGTACCTGCATTCGCGACTATATTCACGTCTGCGATCTGGCGTCGGCACACGTGCTGGGGCTGGAGTACCTAATAAATGGCGGTGAAACTGAAGCGTTTAACCTGGGTAACGGTAATGGCTTCTCGGTGCGCGAGGCGATCGAGGTGGCGAAGCGCGTCACGAATTGCGAGATTGCCGTTGTGGAAAAAGAGCGCCGACCGGGCGACGCGACGGTGCTGCTCGGCAGCGCCGAAAAAGCTAAGAAACTGCTCGGATGGAACCCGAAATACCCCGAATTAAGCGATATCATTGCCCACGCTTGGCAGTGGCATCAGGTTCGACACGGCGACGCTTAGACGCCGAATCCGCGAATCCGTCACAGCTCCGCCAGCGTCTCACCCCCACTCCCAGGCACGATCCGCCAATGACCGAATCTCCACCGCAGATTTCCGCCATCATTTGTACGCACAATCGCGACGACTATCTCGGCGCGGCGATCGATACGCTTCTCGCGCAGGACTGCGCCGACTACGGCATCGAATTCGAGGTCATCGCGATCGACAATGGCTCGACGGACAACACGAAATCCGTCGTCGAAGCGCGGATGCCCCACCCGCGTTTGCGCTATGTCTACGAACCGACCCTGGGGCTCTCGACAGCGCGCAACACCGGCGCGCGCGAAGCCAAGGCCGAACTGCTGGCCTATCTAGATGACGACGCCGAAGCAACGCCCTACTGGCTGCGAACGCTGCACGAAGCCTACGAGAAGAATGAGAAATTGGCGATCGCCGGTGGGCGCGTCACGCTAATCTGGCCGCCGGATATCGACCCGCCGCCCTGGCTCTCGGACAACCTGGCGGGAAATCTGGGCGCTTACGATCTGGGCGATCTGCCGGTGAAGATCGCCAAACCCGGCCTGACACCGCGCGGCTTGAATTATTCGCTGCGGCGGAGTTTCCTCGACTCGATCGGCGGCTTCGATCCGAACCTCGGGCGCGTCGGTAAGAATCTGCTCTCCAACGAGGAGCTGTTTATGACCGAGGCGGCGCTTAAGGCCGGTTGGGACGTGATGTATCTACCCAACGCCCTGGTGGCGCACAACGTCGCGCCCGAGCGCACCGTGCGATCGTGGTTCGTGAAGCGGGGCTGGTGGCAGGGCATCAGCGAGTGCTACCGCGAGCAGGTGGCCGGGCGCGCGGGCTGGCGGCAGGTCAGTCGCGGCCTCGAGCGGATGGCGCGGGGGCTTTACAACTGCCTGCGCTACTGGAACGATCCGGCGCGCCGCTTCGACAATTGGGTCTACGCCTACTCACAGATCGGTTACCTGCGGGCCACCTTCACTAATATGCTGGCGCGCTAGACTTGGCGACGGAATGCCGCAGCTTCCCGGAGCATTTCTCACGAGCATTTCGCGCGTCTTCCGTGCTTTACCTGCCTGTTTTTCGTCCCGAAAGCGACGCCAAACGGGCGTGATACAGTTTCGATACCTTCATCCGACAACGTCATGACTGCTCCAAGCGCCAAGGTTCCCGTTTCCGTCCTGATTCCGGCTAAAAACGAAGAATCGAACCTACCCGCCTGCCTCGAAAGCGTGGCGCGTGCCGATGAAGTGATCGTGGTCGATTCCCAAAGTGAAGACCGCAGCGAAGAAATCTGCAAGCAGTACGGCGCGGAAGTCGTGCAGTTTTATTTCAATGGCAGTTGGCCGAAGAAGAAAAATTGGGCGCTGGAGAACGTCGAGTTTCGCAACGAGTGGGTGCTGATCGTGGACTGCGACGAGCGGATTACTGACGCGTCTTGGGATGAGATGGATGCCGCGATTCGCTCCGATAAGCACGACGGCTGGTACATCAACCGCCGCGTGTTTTTCCTGGGGAAGTGGATCAAGCACGGCGGCAAGTATCCCGACTGGAACCTGCGCTTTTTCAAGCACGCGATCGGGCGCTACGAAAACCTCAAGACCGAGGACGTGCAGAACACCGGCGATAACGAAGTTCACGAGCACGTCGTCCTGGACTCGAAGCGCGAGGCGGGCTACCTGAAAGAAGACATGATGCACGAAGATTTTCGGAGCATCTATCACTGGCTGTTGCGCCACAATCGTTACTCCAACTGGGAGGCGCGGATTTACTACAACCTGCTCACCGGTCAGGGCGACGATGGCACGATCGGGGCGAATTTCTTCGGCGATGACGTGCAGCGCAAGCGCTTCTTGAAGAAAATCTGGGTGCGTTTGCCGTTTAAACCGACGTTGCGCTTCATCCTGTTCTACTTCTTGCAGCTCGGGATTCTCGATGGCAAGGCGGGCTACATTTACGCGCGGCTGATCGCCCAGTATGAGTATCAGATCGGCGTCAAGCTATTCGAGCTGCGCTTCGGTGGTCAGCTCAACAAACAGGCCAACAAGCCGAAGTACGTTCCGAAA
The DNA here is from genome assembly GCA_937899645.1 of uncultured cyanobacterium. GTDB lineage: Bacteria > Cyanobacteriota > Cyanobacteriia > Cyanobacteriales > Geitlerinemataceae > RDYZ01. The sequence goes on from CALCCD010000051.1 coordinate 4,386, forward strand.
GCGTAGAGCGCAAAACGACAGAATAAAATGACTCAAGAGAAGCGAGAAAACATTCACGCAGCCGCTTCGCCCAGTGACTGCGTTCGTATGGCGAAGCGAAACGGCTGGAAGCTGAAGCGCACGCGCCCGAACGGCGATCGCATCCTCTCGACGGACTGCATCTTTGAAGGCAAGCAAACTACGTTCGAGGACACTACCTACGATGACTGACGGTATTTTGATTGTTTATCTGTGTGCGGAAGACCAAGAGTGGATTTTGGTTCCTTCCGGTGATGGGACACAAGACAGCTACACCCGCGTTATTCAGGAATCCTACTCGTGGGATGCTTCGCAGACAGCGAGCGTGGGCGAGCGACTGACAAAGCACGAAATCGTTGGGGCACGGGAGCGGCGCGTAATCCCGTCAGAGTGGATTGTGACGGAAGTGGAGAGCTACAATCCGTTGGGTGATCGACAAGGGTTTGGGACAGTTGTTTTGGCGTACTGCGAGCGCCAGCCGCTAACGGCTGAAGAAAGCGAAGAACAAAGCTACGTGACGGACGTACAAGTTCCCGCCTTCGTTTAGCGATGCCAGACTTGACTTCTCCGAGTGCCGATCGCGCTCCGCTCGACGCGAGATCCTGGACGGATCTGAGTCGCTACGACCAGTCGGACTACGATCGCGGACGTCCGGGTTGGTATGTCCTGCTGTGGTGGTTGGTGCAGGCGGTGGTGTTTCCGCTGAGTTTGCATAATACGAGCGGGCTGCGCTGCGCGGTGCTGCGGGCGTTCGGTGCGAAGATCGGGCGTAATGTCTTGATTCGTCCGACGGCGCGGTTTACCTATCCGTGGAAGGTGACGATCGGGGCGGAAAGCTGGATCGGTGACGATGTGGTGTTCTATAGCCTCGATCGCATCGAAATCGGCGCGCACTGCGTCATTTCGCAAAAGTCCTATCTCTGTACCGGCAGTCACGATCTGACAGACCCCACCTTTTCGCTGCAAGTCGCGCCGATCGTCGTCGGTAATGGCGCTTGGGTTGCGACGGACTGCTTTGTCGCTCCGGGCGTGACGATCGGCGCGAATACTGTTGTCGGCGCGCGCAGCAGCGTCTTCCGCGACCTACCCGCCGGGAAAATCTGCATCGGCAACCCCTGTAAACCCCGGCGCGATCGAGTTGTGAGAACGCCATAGCACCACGCCGGAGGCAACGCCGGTATACCGGGCTCGAACTGCACGACTTAGATGTATTACGCTACGTAAATCTCTCGGGCAGAAAAAATACTGAAGCGCGGATGAATTACAACACGATTGAAACTTCCCCCCTGGATTGGGTGGGCGATGTTCTGGCGATCGGGATTTTTGCCGATTGCTTTGAAGAGGACGCAACGCTGAGCGACGATGTGAAGGCGCTGGACGAGAAACTAGCGGGCACGATCGCCGAGCTGATCGACGAAACGAAATTCAAGGGCGCGACCGGCAGCGGTGTCGTTACCCGCGTCGGTGGTGGCAGTGCGATCCGCAAAGTGGCGCTAATCGGCCTCGGCACAGAAGAGGATGCGACGCTCGAGACCTGGCGCGGCGCGGCGGCGAAGGCGGCAAAAACCGCGATCGGCGCAAAGGGCAAAACCCTGGCATTGCACCTACCCGCTGGCGATGCAGCGGAGATGACTCAGGCGATCGTTGAAGGCGTCGAGCTGGGCACGTTTAAAGACGAGCGTTTCAAGTCCAAATCCGACGATGACGACACCAGTACGCCCGACCTCGATCGCATCGATCTATTCGCACCCCTCGGTGATGCAGCGGCGATCGCCAAAGCCCGCCAGATTGCCAGCGGCACGATCTACGCCCGCGAGCTGGTCGCCGCTCCGGCCAATGCCCTCGACCCCGTCAGCTTCGCTGAAAGCATCGAAGCTATGGCAAACGAGTACGGCTTGGAGCTGACGATCCTAGAACAGAAAGAGTGCGAAGAGCGCGGCATGGGGGCGTTCCTCGGAGTGGCGCGCGCCTCGGATCTGCCGCCGAAGTTCGTCCACCTGGTGTACAAGCCCGAAGGTGAGGCCCGTAAGAAGCTGGCGATCGTCGGTAAGGGTCTGACGTTCGACTCCGGTGGTCTGAACCTAAAACCGTCCGGCAGCGGTATCGATACGATGAAGATCGATATGGGCGGCGCGGGCGCGACCTTTGGTGCGGCGAAGACGATCGCGCAACTCAAGCCAGACGTGGAGGTTCACTTTATTTCCGCGATCACCGAGAACATGATTAGCGGCGATGCGATGCGCCCCGGCGATATCCTCACGGCCTCGAACGGTAAGACGATCGAAGTCAACAACACCGACGCAGAGGGTCGCCTGACGTTGGCCGACGCGCTGGTTTACGCCGATGCGCTCGGTGTCGATGCGATCGTCGATCTGGCAACGCTGACCGGAGCCTGCGTGGTGGCGCTGGGTAACAGCATCGCCGGTCTGTGGAGCGACACCGACGAGCTCGCCGACGGCCTGGTGGCAGCGGGCAAAATGGCAGGCGAGAAATTCTGGCGCATGCCCATGGAAGAGAGCTACTTCAGCGCCATGAAGTCCAGCCACGCCGATATGAAGAACACCGGCTCGCGGGCGGGCGGTTCGATTACGGCGGCGCTGTTCCTCAAGAAGTTCGTTAAGGATACGCCCTGGGCGCACTTGGATATCGCCGCGCCGGTGTGGAGCGATAAAGGCGGCCCGTATACGCCGTCGGGCGCGACGGGCTTCGCGGTTCGCACGCTAGTGAACTGGGTGATGTCGTAGCTCGCCTCGATCGCTGACCGGTCGATCGAGATGCGGTGTTGGGTTTGCGTTGCAGATCCGACACCGCGTTTTTATTTGCTCGCCTGGATTTGTTGCCTACAGTAATGACAGAGACAACACCCCAGCATCATGACGAAGACACAGTGGACGGCTGCGAATATTCCAGATCAAACCGGGCGACGGGTCATTATCACCGGAGCTACGAGCGGTATCGGTAAAGAAGCTGCATGGGCGCTGGCACGAAAAAAGGCGTCGGTCATCATCGCGGCGCGGAACGTCACGAAGGCGACGCGGGTGGTGGCGGAGATTCGCAAGTACGGCCCGAATGCCGATCTCACCGTGCGCGAGCTGGATCTGACGAGTCTGGCGTCGATCGCGGCCTTTTCGCAGTCCATCCTGGCGGAGTTCGATCGGCTCGACGTGCTGATCAATAATGCGGGAATTATGATGTGCCCCTACTCCAAAACCGATGATGGCTTTGAGATTCAGATGGGGACGAACCACTTCGGTCACTTTGCGCTAACGGGGCAGTTGCTGCCGCTGTTGCAGAAGACGCAAGGTTCGCGGGTGGTGAATGTTTCGAGCATGGCCCACGCTTGGGGAAATCTTGACTTCTCCGATCTGAGCTGGGAGTCGCGGAAGTACGACACGATGAAGGCTTACGGCGATAGCAAGCTGGCGAATCTGTATTTCACCTACGAGCTGGTGCGGAAGCTGAAGGAGGGCAATAACCCGATCGTGACGGCGGCGCATCCGGGCTGGACGGCGACGGAGTTGCAGCGCCATTCGGGGCCTGCGGATTTTCTCACGCAGTTTTTCGCGCAGAAAGCCGATATGGGCGCATTGCCGACGCTGCGGGCTGGGTTTGATGAGGCGGTGGAGTCGGGGGATTATTTCGGGCCATCGGGATTTTTGGAGATGCGGGGTGCGCCGGTGAAGGTGAATTCGACCGATCGGGCACAGGATGCTGAGGCGGCGGCGGAGTTGTGGCAGCGATCGGAGGAGTTGACGGGGGTGTCTTATTAGGGCGCTGTATCGACAAGCGCTGCGTGTTGGGGAGTGGTCGAGCTTTGGCTGCGCTAGGCTGGGGCAAAGTTGGTGCTGGGCAACGCTATGACCACTCCGTTTGATTCTGAGACGATCGCAGCTCTCGCAGGCCAAATCGATACCGAGCTGGCAGGGTTACAACAGTCGAAATCGCTATCGGTGCAGAAGAGCCTGGAGGAACCGGACGCGCCGCTGGCGAAGCAGGTGTCGGAAATCGAGAAGATCGCGAAGGAGCCCGCACCGAGTTTTCTGCGAAAGTTTCGTAAGGCGGCGAAGGCGGATCTGTGCGAGAAGGGCGGGATTTTGAACGCACAGTGGGAGCAGTGGAAGGATTTGGCGAGCGGGGATGTGGTGAAGAGTTTCGGGCCGATTTTGGTGGGGCTGGGATTTACGGGGGCGCTGTTGGAGGTGATGGTGGTGGCGCTGGGGACGATCGTGATTCACATCGGGCTGAAGGCGTTTTGCGAGGAGTTTGGAGAATAAGCACGAGCGTTGTGTCGTAGGGGCGTCACGGCAGTGCGCCCGCGATACTGTGCGAGCGTCACCGGCTTGCGGGCGCATTGCCATGCGCCCCTACGGTTTGTGTCGTTCCAGGCCAAATTGATTCGTTAAATTGGGGATATTCCCTGCGGAGCTTTGCGAATGAGCCTCGAGCTGAATCTGATTTTCAACAATCCCGAGCAGTTTGTTTTGCAAGCTCCGACGGGGAAGCTCAAGACCCTGGATTTCAAAAATCCGATCGCCCCGGCAGACCTGCAAGACATCCGCTGGTATCTCGAAACTTATCCAGGCGAGTACACAACAGACGTAGACGACGATCTCGCCCAACGTATCAAAGGGCGGCTATCGGAATGGGGGACGGCGCTATTTAACGCAACGCTGGCGCAGTTCGACGCGCAGGAAGCGTTTCACGAATTTTTCCGTAACAAGCAGCCCGGTCGAGTGCTGACGATCGGCGCAAGCCACCCGCAGATTTTGGCGCTGCCCTGGGAGTTGCTGCACGCGCCCAACCGCAACTTTTTGGTACACAGCAAGCCGCGTATCTCGATTCGCCGTCAGTTCAACGCTTCGGGGTCGCTAGATGTGGCGGACTTCGAGCCGCAGGAAACGGTGCGGGTGCTGATGGTGGTCAGTCGTCCCAGCGGGGCGGGGTTCATCGATCCGCGCGGGGATGCACTGGCGATGTTGGTGGCGATCGAGCGCGAAGGCCGGGGCAAGGTCGAGATGGAGTTTTTGCGTCCGGCAACGCTAGAGGCACTGATCGATCGCATCGAAGACGATCGCCAACCGCAGATCGATATCATCCACTTCGACGGGCATGGCGTTTACGACCCGGACGGGCGCTGGTTCGAGGAAGCCAAACGCAGCAACGGTTTAGATCTGACGCGATCGACCGCAGCCGACGCGGCGAATATGGGCTATCTGCTGTTCGAGGACGAAAACGGCGACAATGCCTTGATTAGCGCCGAAAAGCTGGGGTCGATGTTGCAGGAGCAGGAGATCGGGCTGATGGTGCTGTCGGCTTGTCAGTCGGCGTCGGTGGGGACAGCACAGGGCGACGAGGCGGGGGACGACGAGCAAGGGGCGATGGGTAGCGTGGCAGCGCGGTTGACCCATAGCGGTATTCCGGCGGTGTTGGCGATGACCCACTCGGTGTTGGTGACGACGACGCAGTTGCTGTTCGAGAAATTTTACGGCGAGCTGGTGCGCGGGCGGGGCATGGGGGAGGCGCTGGATAATGCGCGGCGTCATCTGTTTATGAATCAAAAACGGGGTCTGAGATTACGGGGGATCGAGCAGAAGGAGATTGACCTCCCACTTGATGATTGGTTTGTACCGGTGCTGTACCAGGCGGGGGCGGATACGCCGTTGCTGGTCGAGTCGGATATCGCACTGGAACCGGATAGCTCGTCAGAGCTGGGCTGGGGCAATCTGCCGGACGTGCAAGAGGCGGGCTTTTGGGGTCGGAGCCGGGAGCTTTGGAAGATCGATCGCTGGTTCGCGCAAAAAACGCGGCGGCTGACGGTTAGCGGCTTCGGCGGGCAGGGCAAGACCTATCTGGCGCTGGAGGCGGGGCGCTGGCTGCATCGCACGGGGATGTTTTCGCGGGTGTGTTTTATCGACTACAGCCGGTATCAGGGGAGCGACCCGGTGAGCTATGGGGTCAGCGTGTTGGCGACGGTGTTGGACTGCAATTTGCTCGATCGGGCGGCGGCGACGGCGGAACTGCGCGATCGTCGCGGGGCGGTGCTGTTGATTTTGGATAATTTGGAGGCGCTGGAACCGGAGCCGCTGCGGGAGCTGTTGGATGCGGCGAAGGGGTGGTCGGAAGCGGGGAAAACGCGGGTGTTGCTGACGACGCGGCAGGGGAGTTTGGCTATCCGACGGAGGGGAGTTTCGCGCACCGGCAGTTGCGGTTGCAGGGGTTGGGGAGCGAGAAGTATCCGCAGGACGCGCTGGATTACGTGGGGGCGCTATGGGCGTTGCCGTCGGCGGGGTCGCAGCCGCAGCCGGAGCGAGGGGCGTTGGTGAAGCTGCTGAAGCTGGTGGAGTTTCATCCGCTGTCGATATCGCTGCTGGTGCGGCAACTGCAGGAGCGGCGGATCGCGGCGGTGGGGCAGCGGTTGGCGCAGCTGTTGATGGAGGTTCCGGCGACGGCGGAGGAGGGGGCGAATCCGCTGGTGGCGTCGTTGCTGTTGTCGTTGGATCGGTTGGATGCGGGAGTGAAGCGGTGGTTGCCGAGGTTGGGGGTGTTTGCTGGTGGGGCGTTTGAGGATGATCTGCAGGCAATTCTGGAGATTGAGGCGGCGGACTGGCGACCGATTCGGGGTCAGCTCGAAGCGACGGGGCTGATTCAGGCAGAAGTGTTGCCGAATATCGCGTCGCCGTTTCTGAAGTTTCACCCGACGCTGGCTCCGGTGCTGTGGGCGCAGCTTGGAGAAATGGAGCAAACGGAGCTGCGAAATCGCCACGCCCAGCGCTACTATCTGGTCTCTTACTGGCTATACACGGAAGACGACAAAAATCCTCTCGCCACCCGCGCGATCGCTCGTCGGGAGCTGCCGAACCTAATGCAAGCAGTGAACCGCGCGATCGCCACCACCGACTCCGACGCCTCACAGTTCGTCACGTGCGTCAACCGATTCCTGATTATTTGCGGCTTTGGTCAAGATCGGGCAGCACTGACGAAGCAGATGGAGCAGTTGAATGAAGAGGTAGGGTCGCACACTTGGTTTCTGAAACTGACCAACCAGGGGGAAGCGCTGAGGGCTGCAGAACAAGTGATGCCTGCGCGGGCGATCTTCGAGCAGGTACTAGCAGGGTTGGGGAAAATGCCGAGCTACGCTCGCTGCAACACGCTACGTCGCATCGGGCAGTGTTTGGTGGCGCAGGGGCAGACGGCACAGGCGGTGGAGCGATATCGGGCGGCGATCGTGGAATCGGAACGGCTGGAGCCAAGCGATGGATTGAAGCGACAGCGGGGAACGCTGCACGCAGACTTGGGGGATGTGCTGACGGACATGGGAGAGTTTGCGGCGGCGCGACTGGCTTACGAGACGGCGGGGGAGCTTGTGCGGGAAGTGGGCGATGATCGCAGTGAAGTCGTTATCGAATTTCAGCTCGGAACGCTGGCGATGCTTCAGCATGATCTGCAAGATGCCGCCACGCGTTACCAAAGGGCGCTGCAAGCCTTCCGGCAGCTAAACGAACCGGAGATGGAAGCAAAAGCCTGGCATCAACTAGGCAATGTGTATTGCATGGCGAAGGACTGGGAGGCCGCCGAGCACCGCTACCGGGAGGCGGCGGCGCTATTTGAAGCGCAAGGCAATTTGGCAGGAGCGGCGAAAACGTTGCATCAGTTGGCGGTAGTGATCGAAGGAGCGGGACGAGTGGAGGCGGCGGCTGCTTGGTATGAGAAAGCGATCGAGGCATTCCAAAAAGTTCGGGATTTCGGCCACTTATCTAAAACCCTTAACAACCTCGCCAACCTGCTGCAAAGCCAGCCCAACCCAAGCCCCGACGACCTCGCCACCGCCCGCCAGCACGCCGAAACCGCCTTGGAAATCATGCAAACTCTCGACCCCGCCGCCGCTCAAATCTGGAAAAACTACAGCCTCCTGGGGGTGATCGCCGAGAAGCAGGGACGCCAGCCCGAAGCGCGAGCTTATCGCCAGCAGGCACGGCAAGCCAAAGCCAACTACGCCGGGACTCAGCACGAGCTGAAGCGGTTCGCCCCGCTGATTGCCGGTGTCGTGCAGGCCGTGGACGACGCCGAAGCGCGGGAACAGCTCTTGCCCACTTTGGAAGACATGGCACAGCGCGGCTGGACACACTTAATCGCCGCCATTCGCCAAATCCTAAACGGCGAACGAGACGCAGCGACCCTCTGGGACTCGCTCGATATGGAAGACTCGATGATTATCCAAACCATCCTGCAAGGCATCGCCGACCCCGCCACCCTCCAGCCCCTCCTCGACGATCCTCGGTAGGGTGTGTTTTGGCCTCTGCAAATCCTCCCCCGCCGCGATCGATGCCCCCCGCCAAAACGCACCGCAACCCCGATCGCCCTTGCCTCGATATCCTCGGTGCGTTACGGCCATCCCACCTCGATCGGCTGTCCGTAAATTGTCGCGGCCGCAACACACCCTACCGTTAACTATCTCCGACGGACACACCCTACCGTTTCCATTGATTTCATCCCCAACCCTCAAGTCCAACCCCCCACAAACATCCGAGCCATCAAACGCGGCCAAACCATCCAGCACCTCGAACCCCTCGGTTTGCCCGACGGCGAGATCGGCCTCTCGATCGATCCAGCAGACCCTCCCGCCATCCGAAACATCCTGGAACGCCATCCAAAAGTGACGACACGACGACCACATCGAAACCCTCGGCCTCAATTCGCCCGATCGAGCTGCCGTTCGATCGCGTCGCACGCCACCGCCACGCCATCCTCCGCTTGCAGCACTGCCTCTACTTCAGCGGCCTTCTCGGCATAGCTAGGGTTTTCGATCAGCTCGCGCAAAACCTCAGTCGCGCGCGCCGCAGAGTAGCGTTTCCGCGCGATCGTCCGCGAAGTCCCCAGACACTCGGCGCGCGATGCATTGTCCGGCTGGTCGAGGGTGTAGGGTACGATCGCGGTCGGCCGCCCCGATTTGAGACCCTGCGCGGTCGTGCCGATGCCGCCCTGATGGACGATCGCCAGCGCGCGCGGGAACAGCGCCGAGTAGGGCGCGTACTCGCAGGCGAGGATGCTTTCCGGCAGGTCGGCAGGCACGGGATTGTCTCCCAACACCAGCACGGCACGCCGCCGGAGAGCGATCGCCGCTTTCGCGCTGTCCGCGTAAAACTCCCCCGGCGCTTTGACCGCCGCCGACCCGAGGGTAAACACCAGTGGCGGCTCGCCCGCCTCGAGGAACGCCTCCAGCTCCGGCGGCATCTTTTTGCTGCTGCCGTCATAGAACGTAAAACCTGCCGTGACGGTGTTGGGCGGCCAGTCGGGTTGGGGGTCGGCGATCGCGGACGAGAACAGCGCCAAAACCAGATGTGGCGAATATTTGTCGTTGCCGACGATCGGGTGGCTAATTTTGGGCAGCCCCAACTCGCGGCGCAGCACGTACACGGGCTTTGTCCACAGCGACGTAACGAACTTGATGGCGTTTATCGCCAGGCTGTTAACGGTTGGCCCGAAGCGGTGAAACTCAGCGAGGAAAGGCTGGGCGGCGTTGACGAACGGCTCGTAAACCGAGAAGAAAGTTTGCGGCGATAGCGTAAAGCTCGCCCAGGGCAGCTTCTGCACTTCAGCGACGATCGGGGCGGCGTAGACGACTTCGTGGGCGATGAGGAAGTCGGCATCTTTCGCGATCGCGGTCAGGTCTGCGACGGTCTCGCGGAGGTTACCGATAATCAAGTCCTTGAGAACGGCTTCCGCGCCGGTTTGCGGGTTCATAATCCGCGAGATCGTCTCGGGTTCTTCGGGTAGTTCGGGGCGGATGGCGTGAAACGTGAGGCCGAGCGCTGCGACTTTCGGGCGGTAGCGTTCGACGCTGGCGATCGTGATGTGGTGGCCGCGATCGCGCAGACCGAGCCCCAGGGCGATCGCGGGGTGGAGGTCTCCCAACGAGCCCCAGGTTGCGATGACGATTCGACTCATAGCTTTTACCTCTCGATGCACCGAGTTGTCTGGCGAACGGCGCACCGCCGCGCGCTACTAGAGACTCCCAGCTTGCAAATTCTTGTTTTTACTCCAGCACCGGCTCAATCCGACGCGAACAGTGCCTCGAGGTCGAGCGATCGTGCGAACTCGTCGGTAATCGCGTCGATCGCCTCCTCGCGCTCGGCGCGGTGATTGCCGATGCCGGTCGGGAGCGCCGTAAAGCCCCGCTGCTGGCGCAGGCGATTGAGCCAGGTGCGCCGCCAGGGGCCGCTGTCGAACACGCCGTGCAGGTTGACGCCCCAGACCGCGCCGTAGCGATCGACCGAGCCCAGCCGCGCTTCGTCGAAAATCGGCTGGACGTTTTTCGTGTCCATCACCTGGGTGCGAGTCTGGTGGCGCTCGTAGCCGCTGACCATCAGGCCCTCCTGGGGCTGGAGCGAGGCGGTCGTGCGCTGGCTGGCGATGCGCTTGTTGCCGATAACCGTCCGCACGGGCAAAATTCCCAGGCCCTGATGCCGCCCTTCGATGCCCTCGATGCCCTCGGGATCGGCGATCGTCTCGCCCAGCATGTGGTAGCCGCCGAGAATGCCGAACACCGTGCCACCAGCGGATACGTAGTCGCGGATTTCCTGGGCCATACTCGACTCCTGTAAGGTGCGCAGGTCGGCGATCGTCGATCGCGAACTGGGCACGATCGCCGCGTCGGGGTAACCGAGGCTATCTCCCGGCTTGAGGTATTTCACCGTCACGCTAGGCTCGGCTTCTAGAGGCTCGAAATCTGCAAAGCTGGCTGTTCGAGGCAGGCAAATCGCGGCGATCGTCAGCTTGTTGCCCTCGCGAGAGGTAGTGCGCTCGAAGCGCTGGCCGAGGGTCTGGCGGGGCCGCTCGAACAGGTCGTTGCGGCGGGGAATGACGCCCAGCACCGGAAGCTGCGTCCGGGCGCGGAAGTTCGCGAGGCCGCGCTCGAGCAGCCGGAGCGAGCCGTCGAACTTGTTCACGATCAGTCCGGCGAGACGGTCGCGATCTTCCGGAGCCATCAGCTCCAAAGTGCCGATCGCGTGAGCGATCGCGCCGCCGCGTCCGCCATCGACCACCAGCACCGTCCGTGCGTCCAGGTAGCGCGACACCTGCATACTCGCCAGGTCGCCATCCTCCAGGCTGACATCGACGGGATTGCCCGACCCCTCGCAAACCAGCGCGTCGTACTGCGCCACGAGCTGGTTCAGGCAGGACTGAACGAGCGCCCAAGACTCTTGGCGGTGAAGGCCGTAGAAGTCGGCCAGATCGCAGACTCCGCGCTGCTGTCCGCCGATGTGGACGCGCACGTTCGGGCTGCTTTCGGGCTCGAGCCAAATCGGCGCGATATTCAACGATGGCTGCAGCCCCGCTGCCCAGGCTTGGAGCGCTTGGGCGTAGGGAATGCGATGGCCGCTGTCGGTCAGATAGGTGGCACGGGAAATGTTGTGCGCTTTAAAGGGGGTGACGCGCTGGCGCTGTCGGGCGAGCAAGCGACAGAGCACCATCGAAATCGTCGATTTTCCGACATTGGAGGAGGCTCCCAGCACGACGATCGATTTCATTCGCTTCCTCTAGATGTCAATTAAATAGGTGTCAGTCGGACGTCAATCGTTCGGGCGCGGATGCAGCATCAAGCGCTGGTTTCGGCACGATCGTAGCTCAGATCGTCCGGAGCCTGAAGGCGAGATCGCGGCATATTTTTACTGATATTTCTCCGGCAATACACAAATATAGCGGCGCGCGGGCCAAATCTTTGCACCGCTTCCATACGGCTCAAACGCGGCGCGATCCGGACGAGGTCGAGTCATCTGCCGCGCGCGACAGCCGAGTAAGTGCCCGCGCACCAGCCCGCGCTCCAGTGGCTTTCAGGCTTCGTAATACAATCGGTACGCATCGCTGTCCCGATACGACATCCCGCCATGTCAATTTTGCACGGTAGCTGGCTCGAGTTCGATCGCGCGCTGTTCGTCTGGGGTGAAACCTGGCGCTCGGACGCCCGTTCGGATGCCCATACCGCCGAGGCAACGCGCACCGACACCGTAACCGATCATCCTTCGGCGCTGGCGATCGCCGACCTGTGGGTGCAGATGCGATCGCGTCATGGGGGGCTGCGGAAGACCATCGAGAACTGGGGCGATCTCAGCGCCTGCGTCGGTGCGCTAGAAGCGATCGTCGCCCTCCAGGCTGCCGCACGTGGCGACGGAGACGGCGAATCCAGCGCCGATCGCGAAGACGAGCTAGACGATTTGCTCGTATCGGTTCCGGGGATCGTACCTGCCATGCGCGTGCTGTGGTTGCCGATGCGGGTGGGCCGCGATCGCGCCGTACCTCAAGCCTCGTTCGAGCCGTTCGCAGATGGCGATCTCGAAACAGGCGGCTCGGGTAATTCAGAACTCAGCGATAAAAACGGCGCGGCGGACGATACGAGCGACAGTGCCAAACCGGCGATCGAGTTGCAGCCTTGGCAGGTGCAGGGTTTTATCCTCGACGCCAGCCGGGCGATCGAGCTGCTCGACGCACTGCCGCTGGGTAGTTTGGACGGCAGTTTGGACGGTGCGACGGCGTTCGTCGGATCGGATCTGCGCTTTTGGTCGCAGGTGTCGCGCTGGACGCTGGACGTGCTGGCGCGGGGCAAAGTCGTGCCGGAATTGCAGGCCAACGGCGACGGCGGCTTGATGGCGCGCTGGCGTCCCTTGCTCGACAGCGCCCGCGACACCGATCGCCGGGTGGAGTTCGGTAAGTCGATGCCCCTGGCCGCGCGCGCCACGGAGCTGAGCGGCGCGGTGCAGCAGCCCCCGGCCCGCAACACTCTGGTGGGATTTCTCGACGCGGCGATCGACGCGCGGATGCGTCTGGCACTGGCCGACTGCGAGCTGCCCTCGGCCAATGCGACTATCGTCTCTTGGGCCAGGGCGCTGACCTCGGACGATCGCCGCGTCGCCCTGGACTTGCAGGCCGCCAAGCCCTTGGGCAAAACTCTGGAAACCTGGACGGAGCCGATCCGAGACTTTCTCGACGGGCGCGCCGACTTTCGCACCGCGATCGCCGTGACGCCGCCCAACGCCGGTCGAGACTCCTGGAAGCTGAGTTATGGGTTGCAGGCGATCGACGATCCCGACTTTTTTGTCGATGCGGGCACGATTTGGAACAATCCGGTCGAGACACTTCACCTGAGCGGACGGACGATCGAGCGACCCCAGGAAACCTTCCTCAGCGGCCTCGGTCGCGCCGCTCAGCTCTACCCGGCGATCGAGGCCGGACTCGACGTCGCCCGCCCGATCGGCCATAAGCTCAACCCGATCGAAGCCTACGAATTTCTCAAAAGTCACCGCTGGCGGCTGAGCGAAAACGGCCTCGGCGTAATTTTGCCCGAAAATCTGGCCCGCGCCGAAGCCCAGTCCAGTCGCCTCGGCCTCAGCATCAAAGCCCTACCGCCCCAGGGCAAGCGCCTCGGCCTTAACGGCCTGCTGAACTTCGAGTGGGAACTGACGATCGCCGGTCAAACCATTTCTCAGGAGGAATTCACCCGCCTGATTTCCCAAGGCAGCCCTCTCGTCGAGGTCAACGGCTCCTGGGTCGAACTGCGGATGGCCGACGTGCGCGCCGCCAACGAGTTCTTCACCCAGCGCCAGGAGCGCACCCTGTCTCTCGAAGACGCCCTGCGGATGAGCAGCGGCGACACCCAGACGATCGATAAGCTGCCGGTACTCGACTTCGAGGCGTCCGGCGCGCTCCACGAGCTGCTCGACACCCTCTCCGGCAAACGCACGATCGAGCCTGTTGCCACGACCACCGACTTTCGCGGCACGCTGCGACCTTACCAAGCGCGCGGTGTCGGCTGGATGCGCTTCCTGGAGCGTTGGGGTCTGGGGGCTTGCCTCGCAGACGATATGGGCCTCGGTAAAACCGTCCAGACGATCGCCTTCCTGCTCTCGCTCAAAGACGACGGCAGCCTCGATAAGCCCGTGCTGCTGGTTTGCCCCACTTCGGTGCTGGGCAACTGGGAGCGCGAAGTTCGCAAATTCGCGCGAGGACTTTCGACGATCGTCCACCACGGCGATCGGCGCGCCAAGGGCAAAAGCTTCGCCAAAGCCGTTGCCAAATTCGTCGGCGGCGCGCCCCTGGTGCTGACCAGCTACGCCCTGGCCCAGCGCGACCTGAAAACGCTCCAGCAAGTTTCCTGGCGCGCCCTGATTCTCGACGAAGCCCAAAATATCAAAAATGCCGGGGCCAAGCAGTCCAAAGCCGTCCGCGAGTTGGACGCCGAGTTTCGCCTCGCGCTCACCGGCACGCCTGTCGAAAATCGCCTCTCGGAGCTGTGGTCGATTCTCGATTTCCTCAATCCGGGCTACCTGGGAACGCAGGCGTTTTTCAAAAAGCGTTTTGTCGCCCCGATCGAAAAATACGGCGACACCGACTCGCTGCGTACCCTGCGATCGCTCGTCCAGCCGTTTATCTTGCGCCGCCTGAAAACCGATAAGACGATTATCCAAGACCTGCCCGAAAAGCAGGAAATGACCGTCTTTTGTCCGCTCACCGACATGCAGGCTGCCGTTTATCAAAAAACCGTCGAAACGGCGATGGCGAAAATCGAAGCAAGCGACGGCATCGAGCGTCACGGCAACGTCCTGGCGCTGCTCACCAAGCTCAAGCAAATCTGCAACCACCCAGAACTGCTCGGACTCAAGGGCCGCAAGAAAAAGCCGACGATCGACGAAACCTTCGATCGCAGCTCCGGCAAGCTCCAGCGCCTCGCCGCCATGCTCGAAGAGGCCGTCGCCGAAGGCGATCGCGCCTTGATCTTCACTCAGTTCGCCGAGTGGGGCAAAGTGTTGCAGCCTTATCTAGAGCAGCAGCTCGGGCGCGAAACGATCTTCCTCTACGGCGCGACGCGGCGCGCCCAGCGCGAGGCGATGCTCGATCGCTTTCAGCACGACCCTCAAGGCCCGCCGATCGCTATCCTCTCGCTGAAGGCAGGCGGTACGGGGCTCAACCTGACCCGTGCCAACCACGTCTTCCACTTCGATCGCTGGTGGAACCCTGCCGTGGAAAACCAGGCCACCGATCGCGTCTTTCGCATCGGCCAAACCCGCAACGTCCAGGTTCATAAATTCGTCTGTACCGGAACCCTCGAAGAACGCATCCACGAGCTAATCGAGAGCAAGCAAGCCCTGGCCGAGCAAGCCGTCGGTGCGGGCGAGTCCTGGCTGACGGAGCTGGACACCGACAGTTTGCGAAACCTGCTGCTGCTCGATCGCGAAGCGGCGATCGAATCGGCGTAGACTGCGATGCCGAAGCTTATCGCGCGCGGCGAGGTCGGGTTCGCAAGGGGCGATTGGTACAATTGTGTTGCCTAGATTGTATTTTCTCGATCGGCGCACATCGCTCGCGACGCGCGATCGATATCTCGACAACGCTTCAGTGTGAGCAGTGACTTAACTATGAGCACGATTTTGATTGTGGAAGACAGCAATCCACAGCGCGAAATGATGGCAGGTCTCCTGAAAAAAAAGGGGATGCGCGTCGTGCAGGCGAAAGGCGGCGACGAAGCGCTGACCTACATCAAGTCCGCCGTACCCGACTTGGTGATCCTCGATATCGTGATGCCGACCCCGAACGGCTACGACGTGTGCCGCAAGCTCAAGGCCAACCCCAGCACCAGCGCAGTGCCGGTGATCATGTGTTCGTGCAAAAGCGAAGAATTCGATCGCTACTGGGGTATGAAAGTTGGCGCAGACGCCTACATCGCGAAGCCGTTTCACCCGGACGAGCTGGTTAGCGCCGTGCAGCAGCTTTTGGTTTAGAGGCAAGATGGCCAAAGTAACAGAAGCCGGAGACGTAACGCTCGGTCAGCTCGAGGATGAGTTCGGCTTACAGCGTACGCATGCCATCGACTTCTTCCCGGAGTGGCAGGGTGGCGTACTGCTGACCGAACTGGAGCGCGAGTATCTCAATCGTGTTAGAGCGAACTTCGAGGCGCAGCTCAAGGAACCACCTCTGCTCGAAGACGGCGTCAAGATGGTGGTGCTGTCGCCGCTGTTAGACTTGGCCGGGTTTTACCAACAGCCGTTCAAAATCCAGACGGAAGCGAGCATCGAGATTTCCGCTGAAGACGGCGGGACGATCGTACGGGGGCGCATCGATATTTTGGTGTTGCTCGATCGGCTGTGGCTCCTGGCGATCGAGTCGAAGCGCAGCGACTTCGCGGTGACGCGGGCGCTTCCACAGGCGCTGGCGTATATGCGCGCGCAGCCCACCGGGCGATCGGCGTCGTTCGGCCTCATCGCCAACGGGAACGAGTTTTTGTTCGTGAAGCTGGATTTGGCATCGGGGCAGTACGGGCTATCGCGGTTGTTTTCGCTGGTGAATCCGGGGAACGAGCTGGTGGAGGTGCTGGGGGTTTTGCGTGAGATGGGCGCGCGGGACGGGGCGGCGTAGTTCTGTCGATCGTCGGGCGATCGAGTGTTCGTCGAGGCTACGAATGACGGTTGCTGACGCTGCACGACTATTTTGGCGCGACGAATCCCGACCACGAGTTTACACAGCAGCGAGAAATGCAGCCGCCAGCAGTCAAGGTCGATGCACCGAACAATCTGAACCGCTATCGTCGTTTGATTCCCAAATTCGTCGGGCGCGATCGGGCGATGAGCGACCTGAGCGAGAAGGTGGCGGAAGCGGGAACGGTGGCGATCGCCGAAATCCTCCACGAATATAGCGACGGAGAAATCCCCGAAATGCCCGGAGGCTCGATCGCAGCCGCATCTCGACCAACTGGATATCGAGCCGATCTGTAAAAATGTGGGCATCCGCCCCGGACACCTCACAATGCTCCGCCAAAAGCTCGCACAGCTCCGCCAGCGCCTCCTCGCTGCGATCGGCCTCGGCATCCTCGCCACCGCCATAATTCTCGTCGCCGACTACCTCTTTAACGACGACCCTGCTGTCAGGATTCCGGCCGATCGACCTGCGACCCGGTTGCTGGCGATACCGCCGCTGCTCGAACCCACTGACGAAGACGGCGTTGCCCGCTACCACCTCGACCTCCACGCTGCCAGTCATAACTTCCTGCCCGATCGCGCCACCCCGACATTTGCCTATAACCAAACCAGCATCCTCGGCCCCACGCTGCGCCTCCGCCAGGGCGATCGCATTGCCATCGACGTCACCAACCACCTCGACGAAGACACCACCACCCACTGGCACGGTGCCGACCTGCCCGCTGCTGCCGACGGTGGCGCACACAGCCTAATTCACCCCGGCCAAACCTGGACGGCGGAGTTCGATGTCATCCAAGAGGCCGCCACCCTCTGGTATCACCCCCACGTCAAGTACCACACTGCCGAGCAGGTCTATCGCGGCGCGGCTGGCCTGATGATTATCGACGACGATAATCCCAGCGCCCGATCGCTCCCCAGCACCTACGGCGTAGACGATATCCCGCTGATTCTCCAAGACAAAGACTTTACCAAAACCAGCGAGCTGGACTTTACGCTCACCAACTACGGTAAGGGATACTATTACCCGACGCTGACGGCGAACGGCACGATCGATCCGTACCTCAGCGTGCCTGCCGGTCTCGTGCGCCTGCGCCTGCTTAACGGCAGCCAGGCGCGGCTGTATCACTTCAGCCTCGACGCCGGGAAGACGATGACGAAAATTGCGTCGGAGGGCGGCTATCTGAACCGACCGTTGGAGCTAGAGCGACTGACGCTTTCGCCGGGCGATCGCGCTGAAATTGTCGTCGATCTCAGCGACGTCGATCGACTCGTTCTGCTCGATGACTCCTTCGGGCGTGTCTTAGAGCTGCGTGCCGATCCGACCCTGGTCGCCGTCACGACCCCGCTCCCCGATCGGCTTAACGACATCGAACGCATCGATCCGAGCGAAGTCGATCGCAGCCGCGAGTTTGTCTTCGACAGCGTGGGCAAAGGTTGGGGCATCAACGGCAAGCAAATGGAGATGGCGCGCATCGACGACACGATCCGCTTCGGCGACACCGAGCGCTGGACGCTGCAATCCGTCTCCGGCTGGCACGTCTTCCACGTCCACCAAACCCAGTTCCAGGTGCTCTCTCGCAACGGGCAACCACCGGAGCCCGCCGATCGAGGCTGGGAGGACACAATTTTCTTCAAGAATCGCGACAAAATCGAAATTCTGGCGCGCTTCGACACCTACGCCAATCCCGAGATTCCCTACATGCTGCACTGTCATATCCTCGACCACGAGGATACGGGCATGATGAGTCAGTTCGAGATCGTCAAAGACCTTTGAGATCTCTATTCGGGGAGGTATTCTGAATCGAAAATTTCGTCGAGCGTGAAGGGATTTTGTGGGGGGAATATCGATCGCGACAACCCAGTTTCGTCCGCCGTGAGCTTCAGCGCGTCGATGTAAGACTTGTCTAGATTCGCAATCGCATAAGGCTTCAGACTGGGACTATCCTCGATATCTTGTGCGATTCGTCGACGGTGTTCGCGCAGCGTCGATCGCCAACTGTTCGATCACTTTTCGGGCTGAAACGCATACTTCAGCAAGTGCATCAGAACGACGACTAGTGCAGCGTCAGCTTTTAATCTTCGGGTAAATGGAGGAAAGCTTGCCTC
>CALCCD010000052.1 GCA_937899645.1 uncultured cyanobacterium
CCACACTGTCAGGCTTTACAAGCTCCTCTAATCACTTTTGTCCGTCAATCAGGTTACGGCCTTCGATGTAGCTCAGCAGGGCGATGCCGCCGACGAGGAGGTAGGAGATTTGGCGGGTTTGGAGGAGGGTGAAGAGGGTGTCGGCGGTTTGAAGGAGGTTGCGATCAACCATCGGTGGGTCGTTCCAGTTTTTGACATCGAAGGTGATTCCGTCGCGGACGATTGCGCCGACGGAACGAACGATGGGTGTCATCGGAATTCTTCCAAAGGTAGGGTGTGTTGCGGCTACGGAAGATCATGAAGATGAGGAGCGATGTTGAAGCGCCGTAACGCACCGAGGATGTTGCGGGGAAGCGAATGGGCTGCGGTGCGTTTTGGTCTGGCCTGTGTGGTAGGGGAGCGGGTTTGTCGGGGAAACCAAAACACACCCTACCGTTGCAATTCGAGAATGCACCCTACAACTAGCGTCAGCCTGGATGTATTAAGTTTTTGAAGTGAGTCGATTTCCCTGAAATCTTTTTCATTCGTTCAGGGCGATCATGTAACTCGACAAGACCGTTAGATCTTGTCGGCCTTTTATGGATATGCACATCTCTGATAGAGGCAAATCGCAAGCCTCCAGTGATGCTTAGTCTTGGAGCATTCCAAAATCCTTCCAAAAGAGCACAGCAGTACCCAAAAAAGCACTCACCCCCTCTTAGCTGTGAAACAATATTCGAGTTGGCGTGGTTCCTCCCTGTCTTCTTCATCTCGACAAATATTGCGTAGAATTGATCGTCAAAATCTGAAAAGATAAGATAGTCAGAACGCCTACACTCACCATTTGAGCCTTGAAAAATTGACGATGGCGCGGGAAAGTTATCATCAAGATTCACAATTAGAGAAGTTGACGGGACTCCTTTAATGGTGAATTCATAATAATCACTCTGTGCTCCACTTCCTCGCTCCGACAGTATCACCGTACCCGTATCGGATCCTTCGTGGCTCCTAACTTCAGCACATGCATCTCGATTAAAAAGCTCTCGAAGCGCTTGAATACTCATACTATTATGTGCAATCAGTCAGGCCAAAGAATCGACTCTTGAATACGGTTCATATCCTCAATTGTCGAATCAAAACTACGCGCGTCAATACCTAGCTCTGGACTAACCTTTGCTGGGACTAGAGTTTGACAGGTTAGACGTTTCTGACGTCCAGGTATCTTGGTTAGAGATTTTTCTGTAATGTAGACTTTTACACTATCACTTGAAATAAGTTCGTCGTCTCTGTAATCTTCTTTCTCTCGAATGTTTTTAATGCTCTCTGAATCTTGATTTAGCATAATCAAGGTATTGAGTTCCTTGATTATGTAATCGCTGTGAGTTGTTATGAATACTTTGATTCCGACTCTTATTAAGCGAGCAAAGAGTCTCGCTAAACGTCTTTGATTTTCTGGGTGTAGATTGAGTTCTGGCTCATCAATTATCAGCAGATCTCCCGGCATGGCTTCATGGCGAAGATAAAAGCCAACAATGAGCAATGATCGAATTGAGCTGGAGCTTTCATCCATCGACAAGCGCAATTTTTTGTTGCCGCGAGGAGTATAGACTAAGCTACTCTCTTTTACGCTATACTGCCCACCGATAATGTCAGAAAAGTCGTTTAATATGTCGCTGTGTTCCTCACGAATAAAACTGCTCTTCCGAGACAAGATTTCGAGCTTTCGTGTGAACTCTACATTTTCTTCTACAGGGAGTGCATAATCCTGATATCCACTAAGCATTAGCTGGCGTGGATCAACACTTTGGTCTGTACGGCTCATTGCATCGAGCAGACGGTTCCTTGCGAAGTCTAGCTCTTTCCGAAATATTGCAGCTCCTGTGCGCTCAGTACTTGCAATAAAGGGTCTAGGGAAAAGCTCTGCAAAGATCGCATCTTTAATAGCGCTTTGGATCATGTGCCGTAGCACTTCTACAGGGATACGTATCTTTTTTTCTTCTGCTAGTAGTGACATCGTAGCAACTGTAGATTCTGGAGTCTTGCTCAAGGTTAAGACTTCAGTCTCGCCAGCGCGAGCCCTTTGCTCAATAGTTCCAGGGATACGGAGCTTGCTTGAATCGATACACACATTAAAACTAGATTTTTTGAAGAGATCAACTTGTGATGCAAAGATCCCTGGCAGCCACCTCTTATACTCCTCAGAAGCATTATCAATAATTGATTGAGCCTGCTCAACATATTGCTCTAGATCGATTTCCAGAGTTCCGTTAGTTATCAGGTTTGCGATGCTTTCATCATCAACTGGTATGTGAACAAGCTCACGCCAATTATCGACAAACCCGAACAGGGCATAGGTTGCATAAGTTTTCCCCGTATTGTTCCCACCACAGATGATTGTCAGATCACCTAATGAGAATTCTGCGTATCTTATTGCACCTAGGTGCTCAAGTTTTAATGTCAGCATTTGCCTTTCCAATTAAATTGGATTGTGCCTCATCCTAAGTCAGTTCTTCTCGTAACTTTTCTAGCGCCGTATCCAAAGCCTCCGGCAACTTCTCCGCATCACGCCCCCCCGCCTGCGCCAAATTCGGACGACCACCGCCACCACCACCGCAGATCTTCGCGATCGCGCCCACAAACTTCCCAGCCTGCAAACCCTTCGCATTCACCGCCTTACCAAACGCCGCCACGATCGACACCTTACCCGCCGCCGGAACCGACCCCAATACCACCGCCGCATCGCCCAGCTTCTGCTGCAACCGCTCCGCCGCCCCCTGCAACGACTTCGCATCCACCTCGCCCAGATTCGCCACCAAAACCTTAAACTCGCCCACCGTCTCCGCCTGAGACACCAACGCCTCCGACTTCGCCACCGCCAGCTCGCCCTTCACCGCCTCCAGCGACTTCTGCGCCGCCTTCAGCTCCTCTTGCAGGCTCGTCACCCGATCGCTCACCTCCTCCGGCTTCAGCTTGAACCGATCGCACAGATCCTTGACGATACGATCGCGCACGTTCAGATAATCCAACACCGCAGGCCCCGACACCGCCTCGATCCGCCGCACGCCCGACGAAATCCCCGTTTCAGAAATCACCTTAAACGCGCCAATTTCCGCCGTATTGCCCACATGCGTCCCGCCGCACAGCTCCATCGACACGCCGGGGAAATCCACCACGCGCACCACATCGCCGTACTTCTCGCCAAACATCATCGTCGCGCCCTTGGTTTGCGCGTCCGCGATCGCCATTTCTGCCACATCCGCACCGTGCGCTTCCGCGATCCAGGTATTCACCCGATCTTCCACCTGCTGCACCTCATCCGCCGTTAGCGCGCGCGGACAGTTGAAATCGAAGCGCAGGCGATCGAAGTCCACCAGCGAACCCGCCTGCGATACCGAATCGTCCACCACCTGCTTCAGCGCCGCTTGCAACAGGTGCGTCGCGCTGTGGTTCGCCTGTGCCCGACGGCGGCAAGCCCGATCGATCTGCGCCGTCAGCGTCTCGCCCAAAGCGATCGTGCCGCGCTCGACCCGTCCCACATGGACGAACATGCCGCCCTCTTTCTTCACGTCATCGATGCGTACCACCGCCGTCTCCGTCGAGAGATAGCCGCGATCGCCGATCTGACCGCCGGACTCGGCATAAAAGGGCGTCTTGTCCAGAACGATCTGCACGTCGTTGCCCGCTTCCGCCGCTTCGACCATTTGACTTTCCAGCAGAATGGCCTCCAGCGTGGCAGTGGCCTGACTGTCGGTGTAGCCCAGGAACTGTGTCATCTCCACCGCTTCCGCCAGTTTCGCGAGGCTGTCCTGCGCCGTCAGGTCGATCGTCGTATGCGCCGCCCGCGCTCGCTTGCGCTGCTCTTCCATCTCCGCTTCAAAGCCAGCGGTATCCACCGTAATGCCCTGCTCTTCGGCGATTTCCTGGGTTAGCTCCATGGGGAAACCGTAGGTGTCGTAGAGCGTAAAGGCATCCTCGCCGGAAATCTGCGCCGGGTTCTTGGCCAGGATCTCCGCCAGGAGTTTTTCGCCCCGATCGAGCGTTTTCAGGAACTGCAACTCCTCGCGCTCCAGCTCCGCCTTAATAAAGGTCTCGCGATCGCGCACCGCCGGGTAGGCACTCTCCGAAAGCTGGATCGCCGTTTCCGCCACCGCATTGATAAACGCGCCCTCGATACCGATCAGGCGGCCGTGACGCACCACGCGACGAATCAAACGACGCAGCACGTAGCCGCGCCCCATATTCGAGGCCGTGATGCCATCGGTAATCATATGCACCACCGATCGCACGTGGTCGCCGATTACCTTCAGCGAGGTTTTCGTCTTCTCCTCGGACGCCGCGTAGTCGATGCTTGCCGTATCCGCCGCCGTCTTGATGATGGGGAAAATCAGGTCGGTTTCGTAGTTGTTCGGCACCGATTGCAGCACCTGCGCCATCCGCTCCAGCCCCATGCCGGTGTCGATGTTTTGGTTTTGCAGCGGTGTCAGGTTGCCCTCGGCGTCGCGGTTGTACTGCATAAACACGAGGTTATACAGCTCGATAAAGCGATCGTCGTCTTCCAGATCGATCTCCGCGTCGCCCTCTTCGGGTTTGAAGTCGTAATAGATCTCCGAGCACGGCCCGCACGGCCCCGTCGGCCCCGACTTCCAGAAATTGTCCTCTTCGCCCATGCGCTGGATGCGGTGCGCCGGGATGCCCATTTTCTCGCTCCAGATCGCGAAGGCGTCGTCGTCTTCCCGAAACACACTAACGATCAGCCGGTCTTCGGGAATGCCGTAGACCTTCGTGACCAGCTCCCAACCCCAGGCGATCGCCTGTTCCTTAAAGTAGTCGCCAAAGCTGAAGTTCCCTAGCATCTCGAAGAACGTATGGTGACGTGCCGTGCGTCCTACGTTTTCGATGTCGTTGGTGCGGATGCATTTCTGCGAGGTCGTAGCGCGGGGATAGTCCCGCTCCTTTTGGCCGAGGAAGATCGGTTTGAAGGGCAGCATTCCGGCGATCGTCAGCAGTACCGTCGGGTCGTCGGGGACGAGGGAGGCGCTGGGGAGGGGCTGGTGGCCGCGCTGCTCGAAGAATTTGCAAAATGCGGCACGAATCTCTGCGCCGGTCATGAAGGTGGGGACGAAGGGGGATGCGGATTGCGGCGACATGACGGCGTGGCGGTTGAGACTTTGCTAATAACTTCAGGGGGTTGGGCGTCCCCATCCGGTACATTTTAGCCGCGTCCGGGCGATTGCGATTTGCCGCCGCTCAAATGATAAGGCAGTCAAGGCGCGGCCCCCGCATCCTCTCTCTCGAGAGAGAACTCGCAACGTGCATAGAATTACGAAAAAATAGTGGCTAGTGCCAAAATCGATCGCGCTTGACTCAATCAGAGTTTGCCTTCGCTTGTGCGATCGGGAGCTGAATACGAAAGGTCGTTCCTTTGCCAGATTCGGATTCGCACGCCAGACGACCACCGTGTTTTTCGGCAATCACCTGATAGCTGATATACATCCCCATCCCCGTTCCCTTACCGACCGGTTTGGTGGTAAAGAAAGGATCGAAAATTCGGTTTTGAACGCTCTTAGGAATCCCGATACCGTTGTCGGAGATCGCCACTTCTATCCAGTTATCCCGTATCACCGCCGTCCGAATCTGAATTTGGCGTTGGTGCTGTTTTGAATCTTCGAGTGCATCGATCGCGTTAGCCAAAATATTCATCAAGACTTGATTTAGAGGCCCAGCATAAACCTCGATCGAGGGCAGCTCTCCGTAGTCTTTCAAGACCTGAGTTTGCGGCCGATCGGGACTTGTCTTGAGGCGATGCTGCAAAATTATTAGCGTGCTATCGATTCCGTCATGAATGTCGATCGCTGAAAAATTGGTTGAATCGAGGCGAGAAAAGTTACGAAGGGAAAGGACAATTTCACGAATGCGCTTCGTCCCAATCTCCATCGATTGAAGAATTTTTGGCAGATCGCTTTCCAGAAAGCACAGATCGATTTCGTCGATTTCTTCGAGGATTTCAGGCTCGGGTTTAGGGTAATGGTTTTGATATGTACCAATCAGATGAAGTAGATTGTCGCAATACTCTCGAACGTGGGTTAGGTTGCCATGGATAAAATTAACGGGATTGTTGATCTCGTGGGCAATGCCTGCCGTGAGCTGGCCGATACTCGCCATTTTTTCGTTTTGAACGATCTGGTATTGCGCCTGCTGTAAGTCTGATAAGGCTTGTCGGAGTTCGGCGGTTTTGGCCTCTAGCGCTTCGTTGGTGGCCGCCGTCTCCGCTTGCAACACCCTGAGGGCTTTGTTTTGACCGGTCTGGACTTGCCACAGACTCAACACGCAGATAATAGCAACAATCAAAATCCCAGCCGCCGTTGCGATCCGATCCAGGGGACGGAGCTGTCCGTCGATCGCGTCCTGTGGAATGACAAGTGCGATCGACCAATCGACTTCTTGGAGCGGAAGATAGGCGATGTATTGCCAGCGTCCGTCCAGCTCGACCAAGCGGCTACCGGTCTGGCGATCGAGCATTTGTTCTAGCACTGCGACCATCTCCCGATTGTCGCTGGCTTGAGATTGCTCGAGCAAGGTTGAGGGGTCGGGTCGATCTTGATTGAAAACTAAGTCAGGGTTTGGATGAACGATCGCCCGCCCTTGGGCATCGAGCACAAATACATAACTGAAAGCATCCTGACCTTCAAGACTTTGATTGAGTGCTCGAACAGTCTGTTGAATGCTTTCGATTTTGAGCCCGAGGGAGAAGACTCCTCTGGGCGATGACTCCTCACCGATCGGCACGGCAATATTCACTTTTTGAACCCCAGAGGCTCGGCTGACAACGGGTTCTGAGACCACGGCTTCTCCCGCCATGGCAGTTTGAAAGAAGGCGCGATCGATCACTGTTTTTCCTTCAACCAACCCGATACCCGTAAAGTAGTACGTCCCGTCGGGGTTGCTCAGAATGGCATCATTGGTGTCCGGCTTGAGCCGTTCGACCTCAGTATTGAGATACGCTTCCATAACCGGCCAGTCCATCGTCTGAACGAGCGGGGTGCGAGCCATCGCCATCGCTTGTGTTTTATAAAAAGCAAACCATCGATCGATGAGGCTTGCCTCTTTTTGGATTTCGAGCAGTTTCTCTTGACGGAGCTGTTCTAAAGCCCAAAAGCGTATGGTTCGATAACTGCCGTAAGTTACAGCAGTGAGAGCCAGCAGAATTCCGCCTGAAATTAACCAGGCGAGGAAATTTTTCGAGCGAAGGTGACGAAAAAGATATCGCCCGTGCTTTTTTTCTGGGTGTGGCGATCGATCGAATTCAGACATCTACGGTTTCCTGTGATGCGGGAGTCCTGGACAAATGTGGGCCCGCCAGCAACACCCTAATACCCAAAGTCCACTATTCAAGCGTTTCCTTCACGATCCTGATAATTTCTTTTTGCTCTCAGAGCTGCCGATCGACTACGCCCTCCGGCTGATACTCCGTCAGTACCACCTCGATCGTCGGGGCGAACATGCCCAAATTCGCCGTGGAAAACTCCAGACCATAGACCCGATCGGGAAACTCGCCCGAAAACCAGGCGGTTGCGTCATCCGGCGTACGCGGCAGCGGCGACAGCAGCACGCCGTCGATCGCGTTGTCCGGCGAAAGTCGATAGCGATCGGACTCGCCCGCACCGTCCCACACCGTCACGTAGACCGGCGGGATGCGGAACAGCGTCTTGGCGATCGCGCCGAGCCAGGAGTAGCGGAAGTCGATGTCGGCGCGGACGATCGTGTTTTGGGGCGTGGAGATGGCGAACTGGCGGTTCCAACTAGCGGAGACGGTGTTCTCTTCGGTGGGATCGCCACAGCGATCGGACGCTCGCGGACTTAGCGCCAGCCAGGGCGGTGTGGCGGCGTTGCGATCGTCGAGTTCTTCCGTAATTTGGGGTTGGAGTTCGTTATCGATCTGATAGCCGCACCAGAGCTGGAACGTGGTGGCGGGCGCGTCGAAAAAGGGGTGGCGATCGCCGAGGCTCTCGAAGCGATAGAGAATCAGTTCGCGCGGGTCGTCGGCGAGGCTGTCGCGGTTGAGGCGATCGAGGTATTCGGTGTAGGCCAGATGCAGCGGTACGACGGGAAGCGGCTGCCAGTTGAGGTCGTCGTTGGCAGCGACGAGGGTCGTCTCCCAGGGCAGGATCTCGAGGCTACGATCGTCGATCGCGTCGCGGGTGGCGTCCGAGAGCTTCAGCGGCTCGAGGTTAGCGGCGCTCTGGCGATCGAGGCTATCCTGCAGGACTTGTGGGCTGAGGAGCTTGCCGAGCTTCACCGCGACGCGATCGGGCGCGAAGATGCGCAGGCGATCGGCGGGATAGTCATCGACTCTGACGTAGTACGCGAACGACCACAAACAGAAGAGCAACATCGCGATTTGGGCAATGTTGCCGAGGCGGCGCAGGGTCGGCGGCTTCCAGGTGCTGACGACGACCGCCAGCAGGAACGGCGCGCTAAAGATAAAGGCGAGAATCTCGCGATCGAGCCCCAGCGAAGGACGATCGAGGAGAAAAAAGACGAACGGCATCACGGCGATCGCCACGGCGCTTCGGCCCCAAACAAAGGCCAACGACACCGCGATCGCGATGCCCAGCGCTTCGAGGATCGCCAGCCGCCACTCCAAGGGCGAGCCGCCGTAGGTCATTCCGGCAGGTAGGGTGTCGAGCCGATCGCGCAGTGCCGCCACGAACCCCTGGAGGTAGCCGCCGAAGCCGACGACCGTATCGCTCGGCGCGGGGTTGAGGGAACTGCCGTAGCTGGCGGTCAGTTCCCAATAGCCCCGCAAATAGGTCAGCAGTGACGGTTCGGTAAAGCACGCCAGATAGACCAGCGCTACACCGAAGACGATGCAGGCGGCGATTTGCTTGAGGTCGTCGCCACGATCGAGGCGAGCGATCGCGTCTCCAAGTTTGGGCAGGAGGCGAGCAATCGGCAGGCGGCGCAGCAGGCGCGGCACCAGTCCATAGCCGATCGTCACCGCAACCCCAACAGCCACCACCAGCCGCCAGAGTAGATCGCCATCGCTGGGTGCAAGCGCGACAAAGGCAGTCACACTGAAGGCCAACACCGTCTCGAACAGCTCCAGGGCGATATTGCTGCCCGTCTCGAAGCTGGGTTCTTGCTGCCAGTCTTCGGCATTTCGCAATCCGAGAAACAGCAGCAGGCTGACGATCGCCGCGATTCCCAACTCCGAGTTGGCATTGATAATCACGCCCGCCGCTGCCCCCAGCCCGATCGCCCAGGGCCGCCGCCCCGCATTCCAAAATTCGCGCACCGAGAGCAGCAGCAGCCACGCCGCGACGATCTGCCACTCAGTTTGCAGCACCGGGACGATATCGGACAGCGCGTAGGGAAAAATCAACCCGACGGCCAGCGCTAAGCGCATCAGCGGGTCGCGGGTTCGCGAAAGCTTCAGCAGCGCGATCGCCACGAGCAGCAAATGCACGCTCAGCCGCACGACGAAGATCGAATCGAAAGTGTCGCCGACGATCGCGCCGCGCAGCCAGTAACCCAGCGCTCCGTAAAACGACACGGCATCGCGCCCGAAAATCGCTTCGTCTTCTGCGAGCTGGCTGAGGCGGTATTGCCACGCGGTGTCGAGCCCCGGTGCGATCGGGTCGGGTAGCGGCACGAAGGCCACGGTGAGGTAGACGATCGCGATCGCCACGCCGAGACTAAAGCTGGCGGTTTTCCAGGAGCGGCGCGTCCAAATCAGCAGGTCGCGCAGGGCGGAACGGCACAGAGTTAGGGGGTTGGAAGACGGGTACATGCCACTCGGTCGTGCCACTCAAAGGGGGACAGAATCGCGACTTTAACTCACATCTTGACGCAGGGACAGGCGAGACAGCATGTCGTTTTGTCAGCTCGTTTCGTTGGCTTGTTGTTTCAGCGGGGCCTACGCGATCGCGCGGGGCGCAGGAGCGACCACCAGCGATCGGCGAAGCACGACAGCCCGGTGACGAGCGCCAGCCACAGGAACGGCCACAGCGGCCTGAGGTAGCGATCGCCCGCGCCCACCGGCCAGCTCGTTACGTCAATATAGGCGATCGTCACGACCCGCGCCGCGATCGCCACCGCCGCGATCGCCAACAGCGTCAGCGGGATGCCGCCGTCTTTCGCCTGCCGTTTGCCGAGTTGTCGTTCGCCAAGTCGCCGTCTGCCAAGCTGACGCCCCAGTCGCGTCCCGCCCTCGAGCGTTAACCCCAAAATACCGAGCCCCAAAACAATGGGGAAGCCGATCGCGTAAATTTCGGCGATAAAGCCTATCGCGGCGTCTTTGCGCTGGTTGAGCGGACGCGATCGCGCCTTGAAGAAGTCGGCGGGCTCGCCGGTGATATCGGCATAGTAGCGCTGGCGCAGCTCGATATCTTCCGCGCCACTGTCGAGCCGCAGGGGCAGCGCTGTCTGCCAGAGCTGCCGCGTCAAACGGTGGATGCTGCCAAGCCAGCGCGGGATAGTCTGCCACCGCAGCGCCGGAACCATGCCCCAAATCCCCGATCGGCAGGTCAGCTCGCCGCGATCGCAGGCCGTCTCGATTTCCGTCGCCAGCCGCGAGTAAAATTCCGCCGCGCGATCGGGCGACGCGTAATAGCCGCGATCGCTCACCGCATCCCGCAACGCCCAAAAGAAAAACCCCCCGGCGTAGTCTTCACAAATTCCCGCCCCACAGGACTGGGCGCGCCAGCCAGCCTCGGAAGAGGTTTCCAGCGCCGGACGCAGCTCGCGAAATGCCGGACTGACTTCGTAGATCGCCGCGCGCGCCGCTTCGGGTACGGGGACGATCCCGGCATTGCGACCCAAATCGTCCAACTCACGCGGCCCGCCTGCCTCGACCCGCGACAGCGCGCTGTAGGCCGCGTCAAATTCCGGCGTCTTGAAATCCGAAGTGGCGTAGATGCCAAATTTGGCGGCATTGCTGGCGCTGATGACGTGCGTTAGCAAAACGACCGGCGCGATCGTCAGAATTAATCCAAAGGCGATCGGCCTCAGGATTTCACCCCAATCTCGTGTCACGGTTGGCAGCGTTGCCACTGTTCCTTCAGGTTTCGGCTCCGGCTGTGACTCGGCGGCATAACCGCTGAGCTGCGCCTCGAGCTGCGCTTCGATTTCGCGTTCGACGCGATCGTTGTGCGCCTCTTCTGCCGCGATGCGATCGCGGTATTCCGCCTTCAATTGCTGGCGTTGGAACTTGGCAATCGCAGCACTCTGCTCTCGAACTCGCGTCGCCGCCGCGATCGACCAGACCAGCGCGATCGCCGGGGCTAGCAGCACCCCTTCCGGTCGCGTGTTCCAGATCGCCGCCAGCGCCAGGCCACCACCGATCGCGCCCAGCCAGTAGCGCCACCCGCGACACTCGATCGCCGCGATCGCGCAGCCCAGCAATACCGCGATCGCCGGTAAATAGAACACCTCCTGAAGCGTCTGGCGGTTCCAGTGAAACGAAAACGGCGCAAACGCATACAGCCCGAAGCACAGCGCCACTAGACGCGGGCGGCGATACAGTCCCGCTACGATCGCCGCCAAAAACGCCCCGCCGCCCAGGTAGCCCAGCTCCTGCCAAATTCGCAGCGGCACGCCCAGCCAGCGCCCCAAAGCGATGAAAGCCGGATAGACGGGCTGACGCAGCAGCGCAAAAGCATCGTAGCTCGCGTCGCCCGTAAAGAGATTCGACGCCAAAATGACGTAGCGCAGATTGTCGCGGTCGGCATTAAGCGCCCGAATCGGCAAATGCGACGCCATCCAGAGCTTTAGCGCCGCAAACGCGATCGCCAGCACCAACCAGAGCCAGGGAAATTCCGGCTCCGTGGGTGGCGGCACGCGCCAGTCCGCCGCCAGTTCGCTTCGATCGCGCATTCGATCCGCCATCGCTCGCCTCGAAACACTGCGCCCTAAAGTCTAGGACGTGTCACCAATTCGCGCCAAACCTCAGCGAGGCCCGCCCAACTCCACAAGCAACGCGACGAGTCGCGTCCCGGCGGGGTCAGCCTTGTAGGCCGACGACGGGCTCGAGTGATATCGGCCTGGTGATGCCAGCCTCAGGCCACCCACCGATCTCAACCTCACCCAAGGGAATTCTCCGTGAAAATCAGCCCGAAAGCCGTTGTTTATACGGATACCGGTTCCCAAAAACCTGTGCCAGTATTGAAACGAGGGGCGCGGCCTGTAGATTTTGCGCGGTGGTAACGTGCTAGTATCGCGGCCTGCTCGCACTTTCAGCGACGTTCCCCGTCCGCTTCGACGAAGCTCGACCGAGTGGCTAAGATAGCGATCGAGCCGAGTTCGCGATTTGCGGCCCGATCGCCGCGCCTCTACCAAAAATAGTCTCGACTGCAAAACCCTACGATGACCCATTCATCTCCCATCAGAGTGACGGCACCTTGCATCATCAACGCCGGAACGATCGTCAGCAAAAGCGATATGCTGCGCGCTCTCTCCCGTCTGACGCACGTGCGCTATACCCATCTCTGGGATGATGAATCGCGCAGCCAGGGGTCGGCGACAATCGCGGAAGTGTTCGACGATCCCCAGCAATCGACCGTCCTCGCGAATCGCCTGCTGTATCTCAATATTCACAGCTTCGACTATCTGGAACTGCGCCCCGCCGAAAACGGCAAAACCATCTTTGCCCTGGTGCGCGGAGACGAGCAGCTTTGCCTGGAGTCCGCAGCGCACAAGCCAAGTACGACCTTTGCCGGTATTGATATGCTCGATCGCGACTCGGCCTTCGGCGAAAGCACCCTCGAGTTCGCCCTAGCGCATATCATCGCCGCCAAGCTCGACGCTCAGCTCGACTCCGATGGCGACATCGATCGCAGCACCTGGTAAGCGCGTATTGAAGCTGAGACGCCAAAAATTTCTGAAGGTTTCCGCGCGGGTCGGCACTGCTGGCTCGCGCGGTTGCGTTGAGGGCGTTGTTGAGCGCGTCGATATTCTGCGCGGGGGTGAGAAGCACGACTTCTTGGAAAAGTCGGACTTCTGAAGCTGGCGAAGTTTGCCGGAAGCTCGCTTAAAGGTCGGCTTCGCGCTCTAGCTCCAGCGTTACCGGCCCATCGTTGTGGATCTCCACGTCCATCATCGCGCCGAACTCGCCCGTCTCGACTTTTAGGCCGCTCTCGCACACCAGCGCCACAAAGCGATCGAACAGCGGCCTTGCAATCTCCGGCGCAGCGGACTTGGCAAACGACGGACGGCGACCCTTGCGACAGTCGCCGTAGAGCGTAAACTGACTGACCACCAGCACCGCGCCGCCGATCTCGGCTACCGACTTGTCCCAACGCCCGTCCGGGTCTGCCGCATCGGGAAACAGCCGCAAACCCAAGCACTTGTTCGCCATCCACTGCAGTTCGGTTTCGGTGTCCGTTGCAGCGATCCCCACCAGCAGCATCAGGCCGCGATCGATCGCACCCACACAGCGATCGCCCACCGTCACCCGCGACGACTTCACCCGTTGCAGCACTACGCGCATGGCTTTTTTCTCCTTTCAACCGAATAATAAAGAGCCTACTGCCCCCTCTGAAATTTCAGCTCCATGCGCGCGCGCTTCCCCCTGCTACTCTGGTCGGCCACGATCGTCTACATTTCGCTACTGCTGCTCGCCCCGTCCGGTGTTCTCCCCGGCGATCCGGTCTGGGCGATCCAGCAGGAGACGATCGACGAAGTGCTGGGCGAGTCACTGAATTTCTTTTTCGTGCTGCCGCTGCTGAACGCTGCCGGGGTGCGCGTGATGGAAGCCGCGACGCTACATCCAGCGGACGAGGCGTTTTTCAACTTCGCGGAGGTCTGGATCTTCATGTTTCTGCCGCTGCTTTGGACGGACGCGCGGGGCGAGAAACTGCCGCGTACGGCAATCTGGAGTGGGGCGATGTTTCTGACGAATATCTTCTTAATGCCCTATATGGCGCTGCGGCTGGGCGGCGAGGCTGAGGGCGCGCCCGCCGAAAAGTCGCCCCAGCAATCACCCGAAAAACCAGCGATCGCCAAGCTGTTCGGCTGGATCGGCATCGTCGTCGGGTCGCTAGCGGTGTCGTGGCTGGTGTATGCTCGCCCGGAGTTTGGGACGCTGGCCGATCGCGGGGAGTATTGGCTGACGCGACTGGTGGGCGATCGGGTGACGCTGGCGTTTTTCTGCGACGTGCTGCTGTTCTGGGCGTTTCAAGTGTGGCTGATCGGCGATATCGAACCGGAGGGCAGTCCGACACGCGGACTTCGGTTCGTGCCGTTTTGGGGTTTGGCCTTTTGGCTGGTGCTGTGAGCGAACAGAGCGGACTGCACAGCACACAACGAGAAAGCCTCGATCGCGCTATGATGTATCAAAACTTAACAAGCAGTAGTAGATCGTCATGGCTCAAGCACCCGAACCCACCGTCCAGCCGACCCTCAACGAACCCAAGTTTGGCTTCAACCACTACTCCGAGCGCCTCAACGGACGCGCGGCGATGCTCGGCTTTATCCTGGCGCTGGTTATCGAGTACACCGCGCATGAAGGTCTGCTGACCTGGCTGGGTCTGATTTAAGCCCGAGCCGATCGCGACGATATCGCAATATTCCAGAAACCGGGCATCGTTCCCACGCTCTGCGTGGCAACGCAATCTCCGGGCGCTCCTGCGCCCCGAAACTGTCTGACGACGCAGGAGCGTCTGGGGATGCATTCCAACGCAGAGCGTTGGAACGATTCACGGTTCATACATCAGAAACCGGGTTTCTGTCAGTCACTCGCGCTCGGGCGAGACACTGGTAGAAACCCGGTTTCTCATTGGGGACGAACCTAGCGAACTCCGGCCAGTGCGTGCGCCTTCAGGTCTGCTGCCGTGGCGATGCGTCCGAACAGGTCGTAAGCATCGGAATCGACGATCGCCACCGGCACGAGCGAACCCAGCGGTGCGGAACCGTCCACGTACACCAGGCCGTCCACTTCGGGAGCGAAGCGCGCCGATCGGCCGATCGCCTCACCCTTACGCGGGTTCTCCTGCTCGATTAGCACGTCCATGACTTTGCCCACCTGAGCGCGGTTGCGCTTGGCGGAGATTTCCTGCTGGATGGCCATCAGTCGATCGCGACGCGCGTCCATCACGTCCTGCGGCACGGTGTTTTCCATCTCAGCGGCGGGGGTTCCATCTTCCGGCGAAAAGGTGAAGACCCCGACGTGGTCGAACTCGTGGCGACGGACGAAGGCTTCGAGATGCTCGAAATGCTCGTCGGTTTCGCCGGGGAAACCGACGATAAAGGTCGTTCGCATCACGGCGTCGGGCAGCTCAGCATTGAGGCGCTCGACGATTTCGTCATTGATGCGGCCTTGCGCCGGTCGGTTCATTGCTTTGAGGATCTGCGGGTGCGAGTGTTGCAGCGGCAGATCCAGGTACGGCAGCACGTTCGGCGTCTCGCGGATGGCGTCGATGACGGGCTGGGTCAGGCCGGTGGGATAGGTGTAGTGCATGCGAATCCAGGGCACGTCCACTTCGCCCAGGGCGCGCAGCAGTTTATCCAGCGACGGCTTGCCGTAGATATCGAGGCCGTAGTTGGTGGTGATTTGCGAGATCAGCACCAGCTCCTGGACGCCTTCGGCGGCGAGCTGCTGGGCTTCGGCGACGATCGACTCGATCGTGCGCGATCGCTGCTTGCCGCGCAGGTGCGGAATGATGCAGAACGCGCAGCGATAGTCGCAGCCCTCGGCGATCCGCAGGTAGGCGACGCCTTCAGTGGTGGTGCGGTAGCGGGGCGTATTTTCGTCGGCGATATAGGTCGGATTGTCCGAGACCTGGCTGACGCGCTCGCCGGTTTCAGTCCGCTCGATCACGTCCACAATCTTGTTGTAGTCGCCCGTACCGACCACCGCGACGGCTTCCGGCAGCTCCTCGAGCAGCTCGTCTTTAAAATGCTGCGCCATGCAGCCCGTGATCACGATTTTTTTGTTCTGCTCGGCCAGCTCCACCAGGGTGCGGACGGACTCTTCGCGCGCGGCCTGGATAAAGCTACAGGTGTTGACGATCGCGTAGTCGGCGGTGTCCTCATCGCTATCGACCGCGTATCCAGCTTCGACGAGCAGGCCGAGCATATGTTCGGTGTCGATGCGGTTCTTTTCGCAACCGAGGTGAGAGATCGCGATCGAGGGTTTGTTCGTCATAGATCGAAGGAAGGCGCGAGAGGCGAAGCACCGCCGCGCGACGCAGAAAAACTAGGGCAGTAGCGCTGAAGAAAAAACCGTATTTTCACGGGAAAAACCGGGCGCGCAGGACGGAAAATTTCGATCCGATCGCAGGCACTTTCGACCCGACGATCGAACGATAACGGACGCCATTGTTCGGCCCGAATCTGGCGCATCGACCATAGTACACTACGAGGCAGAGGCCGCCGTCCGGCTCGTGTCGTCGGCTCTCCTCCGCAACTAACATCCACACTTTCCGACAACAGGAGCCAACCGCCATGACCGACCTGAATCGCGGCATTATGAAGTTCCCCGGAGCGGATAGCCCTATCTTGCTCGTCTTCTCTTCCGTGCTTATCCTCGGCGGCATTAGTTTTCTAATCTGGTGGGCGTACCAGTCGGCGTACGCAATCCAGTAACGATCGTCCGAAATTCGTTCGACCAGCTCAAGGCCCAGACGAGCTGAAGGGTCAAGGTACGCCGAGTTTATCGAGCACCTCGCCCACTGCCAGCGCCCAGCCCGCGCAGCCGTACTTTGGCGCGAGCGACCAGCCAAGTGCGACGCGTTCGGCAAGGCCGGGGTGGGGCTCGCCCGCTTCGTCGGGGATGACGATCGGCTGCGGAACCGCTTCGAGCATTGGCAAATCGTTGGGGCTGTTACCGAGACCGACGATCGCCAGGTCTTGCCCGGCGTTCGCGTAGCTTTCGATTAGCGTCTCGACCGCGACGCCCTTGCCCGACTTCGGGTCGATCGCGTGGGAAAAGCGATCGCCGACGACGACGTGAAACCCCAGCGATTCGGCGGCGGTCGCAATCTCGGCGCTGCTAAATTCGTGCGGCGTTACGAACGGCTCGGTAAAGTCGCGCGTCTGGGCCAGCTTGGCATCGTCGATCGCCAACCCCGTAATCCCGTAGATATCCTCCGGTGCGAGATCGCCAAAGCCGCAGAGCTGGACGCCCAGCTTCGCGCTCAGCTTCGAGACGCGATCGCGCGCTTCTTGATAGCTGCCGCCGAGCTGCACGATGCGGTAGCCGTCGGCGCGCAGCTCGGTTTCGAGCGGGAAGCGATCGTCGCCCTCGGGGATAAAAATGCCGCTGCCGTTCTCGACCACAAACGGGTCGCTGAGCCCGATTTCCGATCGCAACAGCTCGACTTCGGCGCGGGTCTTGCTCGTGACCGGGATCGTCGGGATACCGGCGGCTTTAAGGCGATCGAGAACCGAAATGGCGGCGTCGTAGCGATAGTCTCGAGCGTTGAGGAGTGTGCCGTCGAGGTCGGTAAAGACGATCGCGGGGGCCGGTGTCGCCATAGGCTTGCGTGGAGTCGCAGAAGAATCGTGGATCGACTCTAGCAAGGCGATCCCGCGATCGGGGGTGAAGAATAATGAAGCCGGGGCGCGTACCGACCGGAGATTTGCGCGAGTTGCCGCGCTGGCGGTGGGGCGAGACCGAAACGATTTCAGCTACTCCTCGATCGCGCTGCGGCAGTACATCTCGATCAGCGGCACGCGGAATTTAAACCCGTCGCCGGTCATCTGGATAATTTCCTTATGGAAGAGCTTCTTGCGGATCGGGCGGTTGGCGGGCATCTCGACGCCGTTGAGGATTTCCGTCAGCACCTGGCGCTCCGGCAAGCCCAGCGTCAGCGTCCAAAATTCGCGGAAGTAGGTTTGGCCGCGATCGATCGCCAGCGGGATCGCGGCTTTGACGAGCTGGGGCGTGACGACGGCGTCGGGGTTGGCCTTGCCGTTGTATTGGCCGCGACCGAGGCGGATATTGTTCAGCAGGGCGATCAGCTCGCCGCAGAGGAGCTGCACCAGGAAGGGCTGGCCGTGGGTGAGTTTGACGATCGCGTCGATCGCGTCGGCACGGTAGACGTCTTGGGGAAAGTCGGCGGTCGGGTTGACGATCAGGTCGCGGGCTTCGTCTTCTTTCAGGTAGCTGAGGCGGATCGCCTGGGTTTCGATCAGGTAGTCGCTCCAATAGGGCGCGAGTTCGTCGGGGGTGTGGGAGCCGCTAAACAGCACGCACCAGTTGTCGGAGCGCTGCATGGTGTTCCGCAGGAAGTGGAGCGGGGCGTGGCTTTGGGTGCTGACGACGAAGTCATCGAAGCGCTCGAATTCGTCGATGCAGAGCAGGAGGGTTTTGCTGCGGAGCTGTTGGCCGATCGCGTCGAACCAGCGGCGCAGGGCGGGCAGGGGGTCGAGCTTGAGGTCTTCGAGGTCGAGCTGCGGCAGGGTGAGGCGGCAGGCGGTGTGAGCGGCTTCGACGATCTGTTCGTGGAAGCTGCGGGCGATGCCGTACAGCGTGGTGGTTTCGGCGAAGCGCTGGGCGTTGACGCGCAGGGGAATCAGGTCGGTGTTGACCCGATCGGGCAGGTATTTCAGAGTAGAAGTTTTGCCGGTGCGGCGCTCGCCGTAGAGCAGCAGGGCGGGGGGCGTGTCGCTCAGGGCGATCGCTTCGATTTCTTTGAAGATGTCTTCGCGGCCTTTGAAGCGTCCTTGGGAGTTGTCGGGGTCGAGGCCGCTTCCGGCGAGGTAAACGAGGGGAATTTCGCCGGTGCGTTTGGCTTCCTCCGTCCACTGGGTTTGGGTGTCGCGGAGGATGGCGCTCCAGTTGGCGAGGCCGGGGGCGAATTGGGTGGCGATGTGGCTGGGTTGATTTTTTAGGTTGGCTTGGAGGTGTTGGAGTTTTTTGATGGGGGTTTTGAGGAGTTCGAGGCGGCGGTAGGGGGTGCTGGCTTCAGTGGCGGCGCTGAGGTCGTGGGAGATGTCGCGGAGTTCGGGGAGGATGTTGATGATGGCACGGGGTGGGTCGCCGATCCAGGCGAGGTTGTCACGGAAGTCGAGCAGTTCGCGGAATTCTTTGCTGTTGCGAACTTGTTGGGCGGTGATGCCGACAATGGCACGATTAACTTCAGTTTGGCGGCGGGTGTAGCCGCTGAAATATTCGACTTTCTCGCGGGTTGCGGCGGGATTTTGTGCGTAAGCTTCGACCAGGAAACTATCGAAAAACGGCAGCGGTAGATTCGTGATTTCATCGAAGTTTGGGGGCAAAAAATTCAAAAATTTTTCTGCTCGCGCAGCGAGCAGATTAAGCCCCAACATCCACACCACTTGTGGCAACCAAAAGTAGATCCGAAACAAGCCAAGAAAATACGAAATCAGCCACGCCACGCCTCCCGCCACGCCGACCGCCACGCCGACCGCCACGCCGACCGCCACGCCGAACGCCACGCCGAACGCCAC
>CALCCD010000053.1 GCA_937899645.1 uncultured cyanobacterium
GAGGTTCCCGTACCTTACCGAAAAGCCATAACCTAGCTCTATCCACCAACGCCCGACGATCGAGCCTACAGTTTGAAATTACAAAACACCCGCGCTGGGCATTAGGGTTAGCTCCTCGACAACGGCGCTGTCCGGTAGCGAAAGCACGCCCAATACCGCCTCGGCGACGGTTTCGGGCGTCAGCATTGCATTGCGATCGAAGTCGGCATCGACGGTATCGGTATCCCAAATCGGCGTATTGACCGAGCCGGGACAGATGGCCGTGACGCGGATGCCATTGGCGCGCTCCTCGGCGGCAATGCCCCGCGAGAGGGCCATCAGGGCGAACTTGCTGGTGCAGTAGCCGACCCAGCCGGGGAAGACCTGCTGTCCGGCGACGGAGACGACGTTGACGATCGCGCCGTTGCGCTCGCGCAGGCCGGGTAGCAGTGCCTGGACGCACTGGAAAACGCTGGTGACGTTGAGATCCATGATGGTCTGCCAGCTTTCGAGGGGCATGTCGTCGAGGTTGCCGGTGTAGCCCATGCCCGCATTGTTGACGAGGATGTCGATCGGGTGGCGATCGCCGATCGCGGCAACTTTCTCGCGAACGTTGGCCACGTCGGCCAGGTCGATCGCGTAGATGTGGGCGCTAACGCCACAGGCGCGTACCTCTTCGGCCACTTTTTCTAGCTTGTCCATCGAGCGGCTGACGAGAATCAGATCGGCTCCGGCTTTGGCCAGGACGAGCGCGATCGCGCGACCGATGCCGCTACTCGCGCCGGTGACGAGGGCGTATTTTCCGTTGAAGTCGCTCATGAAGAAGTGTCGGGCAGAACCCTAAGGTGTGTTGTCTGTGGACTGGCAATCCTAGAGCGTGTCATCAATGCGCGCCAGAACCTTTGTGGAGCGAGCGATTACACGCCCGCCCCAAAGACAATACTAGGGGCTGTGACTCCTGTGGAATAAGAGCGACAGATTTAAGTGATGGCAGACCCTAGCGGCTGGTGGAGCCAGCCGCTATCGAACCCTAATCGATATCAAACGAGTGGGGCAGACGCGTGTAGGCTCCAATCGGATCGTTGTAGGAGCCCAGCTCGCTCAGCTCGGTCTGGAGCTTTTGCCACTCGCGCTCCAGAGGTGAGGCGATCGCGGCCTTTTGCTTGCGGCCACCGAGGCGGATTTCTCCCAGGCGCTCGGCGATTTTCTCTTCGAGGGTTTGGGTGCGCGGGTATTCTTCGACTTTCCAGGAGTCGAGTTCGGCGCGCTCGGCGGCGCTGGCGATCGCGGCTTCGATGCCGCCGAGGCGATCCACCAGGCCATTATCGAGGGCTGCCGACCCCGACCAGACTCGACCGCGTGCGATTTCGCGCACTCGCGCTTCCGGCAGGTCGCGACCGCGTGCCACCTCTGAAACGAACTGGGTATAAATGCGATCGATAAATTTCTGAATCAGCGCCAGCTCGGCCTCGGTTTTCGGGCGGGCGACGGTATTGATATCGGCAAAGGGCGAGGTCTCGACGCTGTCCCAGGTCGCGCCGTTGTTGCTGGCCAGCTCTTCGAGGTCGAACAGCAGCCCGAAGACGCCGATCGAGCCGGTAATCGTATTCGGCTCGGCGATAATCTCGTCGGCCACCATCGAAATCCAGTAGCCGCCCGAGGCCGCCACGTTGCCCATCGAAATGACGATCGGCTTGACTTCGGAGATCAGCTCGACTTCACGCTTGATTGTCTCCGAGGCCGAGGCGCTGCCGCCGGGGCTGTTGATGCGCAGCACGACGGCTTTTACGTCATCGTCGAGGCGCAGGTCGCGCAGTTCTTCCGCGAGGCGATCGCCGCCAATTTGGGTGCTGTCGCCGCGCCCGCTGACGATCGAGCCTCGAGCGTAGAGCACGGCAATCTCGTCGCTGCCCTCGCCACTGTTGTTGAGGTCATCGCCGAGCGCTTCGGCATAGGCCAAGACACTTTTACTGCGGAACGACTCGTCCGGCTCGGTGACTTCGGTCAGCTCCTTGAGACGCGCTTCGATTTCGTCGGTGTAGGCGATGCGATCGACGAGCTGGTTGCTGGCGGCTTCTTCCGCGGTCAGCAAGCCGGTCGAATTGGAGAGCGCCTGGAGGCGAGCCACGTCTAGGTCGCGATCGCGAGCGATCGTCTCCAGCAGCGTGCCCCAGATATCACCCAGCAGTGCCGTGGTTTGCTCGCGGTTTTCCGGACTGAAGTTCTGGCGGGTTAGCGGTTCGACCGCAGATTTATAGTCGCCGACGCGCACCACCTGCACGCCCACGCCGTACTTCTCAAAAGCACCACCGAGGAACAGCGACTCGGAGCGCAGGCCGTTCAACTCCACCGAACCCAGCGGGTCGATCGCCAGCTCGGTCGCGGCACTGCCCAAAATCAAGGCCCGCTCCGACCAGTCGCGATCGTAGGCAATCACCGGCTTGCCCGAAGCGCGGAAGGTGTCGATCGCGCGGCGCACCGCCAAGGCATTGGCCGAACCCGTCGCAAAGCTGCCCGTCGTACCGTCGAGATAGAGCCCGACGATATTGGAGTCTTCGGCGGCGCTTTCGATCGCGCCGGTCACGGCCCGCAGGCTGAGGCTGCGCGTCGCGTCGTCGCTGAAAATCTGCTGGAGCGCTTCGCCCGGGCTCAGGTCGGCCTGAGCGTCTTCGATCGGCAGAGACAGGTCGAGGCGCAAGACAGTGTTTGCCTCGATTTCGGGGCGCACGTCCTTAGAAGACGAGGCCGCCAAAAAGACAAAGCCCGCGCCGATGGCGACAATGCCGAGGCTGGAGAATAGAACCAGTGCGGTGAAGGTCGCGAGAACTGACTTGAGAAAACTACGCATGGGTTGAGACTAGGAGCGCATTAACGGCGCGTCGCCAAAGGTCTCACCATTGTATCGATATCTAAATGACTGGGACTCACGTGCGATTCCCCAAAACCTCTGATGCCTCGCCCTCACGGATCGCCTGAAACTGCGAAATCGAGTTTGTACCTCCGAGGCTTGCATAAGCTCCGATCGTTCGGCTTCAAATGGTTTGGCAGGGTCGCGACAGCGTCCGGGATGGAGCGATCGCGGCTCGTAAGGCGTAAAGTAGCGGCTCGACTTCCAGCAACGGCCAGAATTACGATCGTCTTTCGCGATCGCCACTCTCCCCTGGCCCCGCGCCGTAGGATCGAAAGGCCGCTCCGAGCCGCAGCCCGACTGGATCTTCTTTGCCCGGATCGCCGCGCGGCCTTGTCGTCAGCTCGATCGCGGCTCAACAGCAGCCCAAAAACGGCTCAACAACGCAGACCTGAACTGATACGTGGACTTTACGGTTGCCATCTGTACTTATAACGGGGCGAAGCGCCTGCCTTCCGTGCTCGATCGCCTGCGGGTCTGCCACGGCCATATGAGCGATCGCGGCGCGGCACTGCGCTGGGAAATCGTTGTCGTCGATAACAACAGCAGCGACGGCACGGCCCAGGTCGTCGCCGACTATCAGTCCCGCTGGCCGAGCGACTGTCCGCTGCGGTGCGTGTCGGAACTCCAGCAGGGTCTGGCCTTTGCGCGCCAGCGGGCGATCGAATCCGCCGCCGCGCCGATCGTCGGCTTCCTCGACGATGACAACCTGCCCGACCCGAACTGGATCTTGGCGGCCCACGGCTTCCTGGCGACGAGCCCTAAAGCTGGCGTGGCCGGAAGCCGCGTCCTGCCGGAGTACGAAGTACCGCCACCGCCGGATTTCGACCGCATTCGCGCCTTTTTAGCCCTGACCGATCGCGGCGATCTCCCGCATCTGTATCAGCCCGCCGCCCGCGTCTTGCCCCCCGGTGCGGGCTTGGTGGTGCGGCGCGACCTGTGGTTGCGGCTCGTGCCCGAGCGCCTAGAACTGGTCGGTCGCACTGACGGTCAGATGCGCGCCAGCGAAGACCTAGAGGCGGTTTTGCATTTTCAAAATATGGGCTGGGAGGTGTGGTACGTGCCCGACGCGATCGTCCGCCACCAAATCCCGCGCTGGCGGCTGACCGAGGAGTACCTGTCGCAGTTGATGTACGGCGTCGGCCTGAGCCGTTATCGGACGCGAACGATGCGCTACCCGAGCTGGATGCAACTGCCGATCCTGCTGCTCTACACCGCCAGCGACCTGTTGCGCCTGGTACGGCACCGCTGGGAGTACGGGCGCGCCTGGCGATCGAAGACGGTCGCCGTCGCCCAGCGCCAGCTCTACCTCGGTAGCCTGGTGGGGATGCAGCAAGCCGCAGCCAAGTCCCTTATCAGCAGCTGGGAGAGAGTTTTTGGACAACGCCAACCGCGCTGACGCCGATCGCCCGGACAACAGATCCGGCAGCCCGCTCGCAGATTCGATCGCGAGCCCGATCGCCATTACCGTCGCCATCTGCACCTACAACGGTGCGAACCGCCTGCCGGAAGTGCTCGATGCTTTGGAGCGCCAACAGCTCCCCGAGGCGCTGAAGCCCAATTTGGAAGAAACCGGCCCGAACTGGGAAGTACTGGTCGTCGATAACAACAGCACCGACGCCACTCGCGATGTTGTCGCCCAGTATGCGACGCGCTGGCAGCTCGATCGAAACTTGCCGAGCCCGCGCTGCATCCACGAACCGCGCCAGGGCACGACCTACGCGCGCCAGCGGGCCTTTCGCGAAGCGCGCGGCACTTGGGTCGGCATCCTCGACGACGACAATATTCCGCCGCCCACCTGGCTGACAGCGGCCTCTAGCTTCATTCGCCAGTCCGAGCGAGATCGTTCCCACCTCGGCGCGTTCGGCGGCAATATCCGCCCTCGGCTCGACGCCGAACCGCCCGCGTATTTCGACCGCGTGGCAATTTTGCTGGCGCTCTACGATCGCGGCGATCGCGCCTTCCAGTACCGGCGCGACGTTGCGGGCCGCATCGTCCCCGCCGCGCCAGGTTCGTTCGTACGTCGCCAAGCCTGGTTCGAGGCCGTCCCGCTCGATCGCCTGCGCCTGGGCGGACGCGACGAGCGCGGCGGCACCTTCATCGGCGCGTGCGAAGACCTCGAGGCGCTGTTCTACCTGCAAAATTCGCGCTGGGAAATCTGGCACGCCCCGGCGCTCTGGGTCGAGCACCACCTGCCGCCCCGACGCCTCGAGCCGGACTATCTGGCCAAAGTCGCTTTGACTTCTGGCCTCTCGAACCACGCACTGCGGCTGGCGCGGCTAGGCATCGCGCGGCGCGGCGAGATGCGCTGGCGCGTCGGGGCTTACTTTCTGTCGGATGGCTGGAAGCTGGCGGTGCGCCTGCTACGAACCCATTCCCAGCGCCATCACCCGCCGATTGCTTGCGATCGGGCCGCCCACTGGGGGCGCTGGCTGAGCCCGCTCGCTTTTGTACTCGAAAAAATACGGAGATGGCCTACGAGAATTTACGTAGTTGTTAGGAGGCGATAGCAATTCTGGTGCGTGATTCTCCTCTCTCGATTTATTTGGTCTGCTCGAACAGTCGCGGCTTTCCTGGTGTCTCTTTCACGCTTGCCTTCATGACATCTTTAAAACTAGGCATGCTCCAGGATCGGACGGTCGTTTTGGCGATCGGGTTCGACAAGTTATCGTCTTTTTAATTGCGCGATCGAATGCGTCTCAACGAGACTTCACAGGCGCGAAGTTTCGTCTTCCGATCCTGGTAGTCCGTAGCGTGGCCGCAACCGGTGAAATCAACTATCGGTTGAACCGCGCAGGCCCGAGACTTCCAACATCAAGCGCCTTGAAGCTCCGAGCCAAAAGAATCAAAAGCTGTTATTTTTTCTCGCGAG
The DNA here is from genome assembly GCA_937899645.1 of uncultured cyanobacterium. GTDB lineage: Bacteria > Cyanobacteriota > Cyanobacteriia > Cyanobacteriales > Geitlerinemataceae > RDYZ01. The sequence continues at coordinate 5,760 of CALCCD010000053.1, forward strand.
AACGTTGCAAATCGCGGCATAACGTGAGATTCGTTCATGGTGGCGAGAGCTCGACTCTCACTATCTCGGCCGATGCGAAGGCGCTTTTCTCTGCGTCGATATGCGCGATATTTTGTCGGCGCTCGTTTGCCAATAACCCGTAGGCATTGGCGTAAAATGCTCGCAGGTCTACCAGTCATCGTGAAAGGTAAACTTCCCTTAACTCAGTCACGTAAATAACGAACGAGCGCAGGCGAAAACTGGAGAGTGCTACGGTGTAATTCAAAAGAGCCACCGCCGTACCGGACTTCTCGAATCAGACTCAGACGAATTGCGATTTGCTTCCCGGTCGAGCCCTCCGGCAACCTCGACGCGCTGACATTGCCATCGACTCCGCTCGAGACAGCGGCAGCTCGACGCAACAGCGTTCTTAGCATCCATGCGCGCGCATGGCCCGCATTTACTCTTCGCCTGATGTCAGGTTCTTGGACGATATGTCACGACGCCACGCTACTTTTCCGAAGCTTCACGTCTCTGCTGTCGCTGTGCTTAGTGTGGGTCTTGCGGTGACGTTGGTTGCGGCGATTTCCATTCCGGGGCGCGCGCCGTTCTCCACAGGCCGCAGGGCGGCCAAGTCGGCACCACTCGGTGTCGATGCTGCGCGTGCGAGAGCAGAGGGTGCGGGCTGCGATCGCTGGTTCTGCGACTTCAATACGGCGCTGGCGATCGCACTGTGGAGCGCGACGGCTCTCGAAACGACGATTTTGATCTGGTTAGCGATGCGCCTGTATCGCCACGGCCTGCTGCCCAGTCGCGATGCTGCCGAGTTTGGGCTGGCGGATTCCGCGCCGGAGCTGACCCTGCTCGCTGGGCTCGATTGCGACCGAAGCTGGTTGCCCTGGGCCCTCGATGCCAGTCCCCTCGCCGTGGCGATCGCTCTGCCGGATGGTCGGATCGCCACCTGTAATTCAGTGCTGCTGGAATTTGCCGACAGGTCGCGCGCGTCTGCGATCGGCACGCGTTCTCTCGACCTGTGGCGCTACGAAGACGATCGCGAGGCGGCGCGGGCGGCGATCGAGCGCGCGGGCGATCGCGACTGGTCGAGCTTCCGTTCGCGGCGGCTCGACACGCATGGCAGCACCCGCTGTTTTAACTGGTGCGTTCGGCAGGCCCGCCTCGATCCGGGCAAATTAACGCCGGAGAGCGCCGCTGAGTTCGAGCGCACGGTGGGCGAGACTGGCGAGCCCGAGGCGGCGGCAGGCGATCGCACCCACGGCGTATACGTTTATCTCGGCCTCGAGGTCGTGCGGCGTTGCCAGCACGAGGCAGTCTCGCTGCAGGCCGAAATCGTCCAGCAGGCACTGATGGTGCCGACCTTCGAGAAGGCGCTACGGGCTTGCCTCGACTGCTGGTGCGCGCGGCTGCCGTGGGACTACGGAGAGGCTTGGGCTCTCGACCCGCAAACCCAGGGCGCTTCTCTCTCCCTCAGCCACGCGCCCCGGGCGGCGATCGGGCGATCGCTGGCACAGTTTTGCCGCCGAGCCAACCTCGACTTTGGCGATGATGCGTCCGGAACGAGCCGTATCTCCCAGGCGATCGCCCGCCGCCGCGTCGAATATATTCCCGACCTCGACGCCGTGGAAGCAACCGCCTTTGGTCACCGAGATCTGGCTCTGGAGAGCGGGCTGGGCTGCTGCGCGATCGTCCCCTTCGAGTTGGGCCGCACGCCGGTCGTATTCTTGCTGTTCGCCGAGCGCCACAGACCCGAGATCGCCCGCGCCCTGCCAACGATCGAGGCGGTGATGCCCTACTTAGAGCGCGCGCTCCAGCGGCAGCACGCGGTGGCCATCACCCTCAACAACGGCCACCCCCCGCGCATCTTCGAGAACGCTGTCGAAGGTCTGTTTCAGCTTTCACCGCGCGGCTGCTACCTTAACGCCAACCAGGCACTGGCCAAAATCTTCGGCTACCGCACGCCGGAAGAGCTGGTTGAAAAGTTGTCGAATATCCGCGAGCAGTTCGTAACCGGCAGCCGTTACACGAAGTTCGATCGTCAGCTCCACAGCAGCGGCCGCCTCGAGCGCTTTACGGCAGAAATGTACCGTCGCGACGGCTCGACGATCTGGGTCGAGGTCGTGGCGCGGGCAGTGTTCGATAAAGACGGCGATATTCTCTACTCTGAAGGCTCGGCGATCGACATTACCGAGCGCCAGCGCACTGAAGACAAACTACGCTACAGCGCTACCCACGACGAGCTGACCGGGCTGTGGAACCGCGCCTGGTTTATCGAGCAGCTCCAGCGTATCCTCAAGCGGGCGCGCCGCCACGACAATCACTCGTTTGCGGTCTTCTTTATCGACCTCGACAACTTCAAACTGATCAACGATACCCTCGGCCACCTCGTGGGCGATCGCCTGCTCGTAGCCCTCTCCCAGCGGCTTAACGCCTCGCTTCAGCAGGGGCAGTCTTTGGCGCGCCTCGGCGGCGACGAATTTACCCTGTCGATCGATCGCATCGCCGACGAAAACGAAGCACTCGAAATCGCCAGACGGCTCTGCCAGCAGCTCGAGCAGCCGTTCCAGATCGACACGCACCAGCTCTTCGCCAAGGCCAGCATCGGCATCGTGATTGGCGCGCGTCAGTACGAAACGCCCGAGATGGTGCTCAAAGACGCCGACATCGCCATGTACAGCGCCAAGGCGCGATCGAAGTCCGGCGGTGGCGACACCTCCCACTACGTGCTTTTCGATGAAGAGATGGGCCGCGCTTCCCAGCGCCGCCTGCGTCTCGAAGACGACCTGCGGCGGGCGATCGAGTACGGCGAGATGTCGCTGCACTACCAGCCGATCGTCGATCTCGAATCGATGCAAACGATCGGCTTCGAGGTGCTCTGTCGCTGGCAGCACCCTCAGTACGGCACGATTTCCCCCGGCGAGTTTATCCCGCTGGCCGAAGAGTCCGGCGCGATCGTCAAGATCGGCGAGTGGGTGCTTTGGGAAGCCTGCCAGCAGCTCCAAAACTGGAAGCGCAGCGGTCTGCGCCACGGCGTCGCCATGAGCGTCAACGTCTCCAGTCGCCAGCTCACCTCCGGGCTGATCGCCCAAATCGATCGCGCCCTGGAAAACTTCGATATCCAGCCGGGCGAGCTCAAGGTGGAAATCACCGAGACGGTGGTGATGTCCGACCTCAATCAGGCGCGCTTCATTCTTCGGCAAATCGAAGACCGCCAGATCCCCATTCTGCTCGACGACTTCGGCACGGGCTACTGCTCGCTGAACTATCTCTACGAGCTGCCGATCGATACCCTCAAAGTCGATCGCTCCTTCGTTTCGACGATCGACGATCGCACCGATCGTCGCCAGGTGCTCGATACGATCTTCCAGCTTGCCGAAAGCCTCGATCTCAAGGTGATCGCCGAGGGCGTCGAGAACGCCGAGCAGGTCGCTTACCTCGAGCGACAAAAGCGCTGTTTCGGCCAGGGATATTTGTTCTCGAAGCCCGTTCCCGCCTCCCTTGCCCGCACGCTGCTCGATCGCGGCTGGCCCGATATCGCCGTGTGAGTTTCGGGGCGGGCGAAGTCGGTATAATACGCTAGCCTCAAGGACTGCGATCGCTCGAAGCCGAGCGAACCAGCCGCCTCTATCTCACGCAAGCGAGCCCCCAGTATTTTTCCTCCGTCGAGCGTGCCACCGACCTCGTTGTCAAGGTTCTGGCGCGAGCTGACGACACGCACCTAAAGTTTGATAGGGTTTGATGCCGCTGACTTGCTGCCGATAGGCAGGCGGGCGGCGATCGCCACGGCCCTCTGCGGCCGCTCTCCCCCCTCACGATCCTCAGGACTGTCATGAAGCCTTACCTCGCCGCCGCCGTCCAAATGACCAGCGTGCCCGACCTGGCGGCGAACCTCGCCCAAGCGGAAGAAGCGATTGACCTCGCCGTCCGGCGCGGCGCGGAGCTGGTCTGTCTGCCGGAGAATTTTTCCTTCCTGGGCGAAGAGGGCGAAAAGATCGCCCGCGCGGCGGAAATCGCCGAACAAAGCGAAACGTTCCTGAAGACGATGGCCCAGCGTTACCAGGTGGCCGTCCTCGGCGGTGGCTTCCCGGTTCCCGTGGACGAGCAGCGCGTCGCCAACACCGCCCTGCTCTACGATCGCAACGGCATCGAGTTGGCACACTACGAAAAAGTCCACCTCTTCGACGTCAACCTTCCCGACGGCAACACCTACCAAGAGTCGAGCACGGTGCGCGCCGGAACCGACCTGCCCCAGGCCGTCCGCTCCGACACGCTGGGCACGTTGGGTCTGTCGGTGTGCTACGACGTGCGCTTCCCCGAACTGTACCGCCACCTCTCGAAGCAGGGGGCAGACGTGCTGTTCGTCCCGGCGGCGTTTACGGCCTTCACCGGCAAAGACCACTGGCAGGTGCTGCTCCAGGCGCGGGCGATCGAAAATACCTGCTACATCGTCGCTCCGGCCCAAACCGGCTGCCACTACGGGATTCGTCGCTCCCACGGCCACGCGGCGATCGTCGATCCGTGGGGCAGCATCCTGGCCGATGCAGGCACCGAGCCCGGGCTGGCGATCGCCGAGATCGCCCCGGACTACCTCGCCAGCGTCCGCAACCAAATGCCGTCGCTCCAGCACCGGATTTTTGCCTAGAGCGTGTCATCAACCAGCGCCAGAACCTCTGGGAGGAACGCCCGACCCGAAAAAGTAATACTGGGCTGTGACTCCTCCGGAGTAAGCGCGACAAGCTTGATTGGCGATTCTCCCCTTGAAAGGCTGTCGGGAGCGGCATGCCGAAAACGCGCTGAAAACTTGGTTGACGAGACGACGATCGCCCGTGTTATATTACGTGGGCGCAAAACACGCGCGAACATCATGGCGGGTGTAGCCAAGTGGTTAAGGCAGCGGATTGTGATTCCGCCATTCGCGAGTTCAAGTCTCGTCATCCGCCCTTTCTAAGCTTAGTTCTGTCGGCATTTCCAAAAGGAAATCGACTAGCAGCGCATAATAAAAGCTCAAAAGGCGGGCGTTTCCACTGGGGAGACGCCCGCCTTTTGGCATGTCTTCGGTTTTCATATCGTCTCTTGTCTCTTGTGGCAATGCGGCAACGGGATTGGTAACGGCAACAGAAGGCTGCGCGATCGACCTAGCCGAGCAGGAAGGTCAGCAGGGACGGAGCAGCGAGCGTCGTAACCACGATCGCGATGACAATACACAGGTCGATGGTCAGGTCGAGAAAGCTAGACTTGCGGGCTTGCATCGCGTTGGAGAATTGGAGATTCGAGTTGGACATCATTATGGTTATCGGCTCTGTGGCTTGAAATTTTCGGGACGCTAGCGTTAATCGATGACGGTCAGGTGACCGCGACGGATAGCGTGCATCAAGCGCGCGGCGATATCCAGAGCGCCCTCATCTACCATTTCCGAAGTCAGCATCACCCAGTCTCGACGGCAGATATGGCCGCTTTCCCAGGCGAGGGTGAAGACTTTTTCGGCGATGGCAGTTGTGAACACGGCTTTGGGTTCCTCGTTTCTCTGATGTATCTAGTATCGAAGTTTCGAGGCCGACGAGCAGCGATCGCCTGTCGGATTTGACGTGATTCGAGCAGAGCATTAGCCGTGACCGATCGGGGTGAGAGGTGTGACCCCGATCGCACCTATTCTCGGGCCTTATTTCTATCCTCCTTACCGCTAGAATCACTACGTAGTGGAAAATACGGGCTTTTTGGTCGCCCGTCTTCAAGTTTCTCCCTTCTACTCCAGGTTCCACTGGGGGTTCTTCGGAAACTGGTTCGGATTTTACGTCCGTAATGCTCGCATCGTCGTCGCCGATGCGCTCGGCGCAGTCTGTAGAAAAACAGCAAGGCGACGGACAGTACGGAACGGGTGCGCGTGTTGTCGTGATGCCGTTGTCATGGGGTCGGGATGGCGAGATCTGTAAGATCGCTACCCCTCGTTGCGAGACGGTCGATCGAGAGCCTCGGGAAAGCGATCGCACAGCGCCATAAAAGCCGGGCAAGGCTCTTGGGGCTGGATCGAATCGGGCTTGCTCCAGGAAAACGGCGCTTGCTGAGCCGCCGAGAGCCACAGCAGCCGCTTCGCCCGCGTCATCGCTACGTACAGCAGGCGGTACTCTTCGGCGCGCTTGACCCGTTCGGCGAGCTGCCAGTCGTCGCGTAGGGTTTCGGCTTGGGGCGAGCCAGAGTCAGGCGCTTTGGGAGGTGCGATCGTCCGATCGGGGTCGGGGTCGAGAGCGATCGCGCCCGCCTCGCCTGCCATGCCCGCATGGAGCGCCCGTCGCAGCCGCGCTTTCGCCACGTCCGGCAGTGCCACATCTCCCAGAAAACGGCAGGCCACCGGCACGTAGAGCGATCCGGGAATCGAGTCGGCCTGGAGAAACGGCACGAATACCGCGTCCCAATCCAGCCCCTTGGCCTTGTGCATGGTCATCACCGTCACCACGCCGCCGCGTGCGTACTGGGATTCGCTGCTTTCGATTTCCACCGGCTCGAAGCGTTCGGTCTCGACGATCTCCGTCAGCGCCTCGATCGCCTCGCGTAGCGACTGCCTTGCGCTGTCGGCAACGCGCTCGGCCAGCTTCTCGGCGGTGGCCAGCTCGGCGGCATCGTAGCGCAATGCGAGCGCCAGAAAGCCGATTAGGTGCGACTGGGGCAGATCGAGGCGGGCGCGCAACAGCGATCGGCAGAAGTGGGCCGCCACGCGGGTCTCGTCGTCGGGCTCGGGGTCGAGGGGGCCGGGATAAATAAAGCGCTCGGGCAGAATGGCGAGGCGATCGAGGTCTTGCTTGGGGCAAAGCTGGCGAGCGGCGAGTAAACTCAGCAGCGCTTTGAGGTTGTCGGGCGAGTGGGGCCGATCGAGGAAGCGCAACACCTGCAATACTTCGGCGGGAATGGCGCTGTTGCGGGCGCTGGCGGCGGCGTCGTAAACCGGCAGGTTGGCGCGGGCGGCAGCGAGGCGAGCGACCACAAACGTGCCCTGCTGGTGCGTCCGCACGAGGATGGCAATGCTGGCCTCCGGGCGATCGCGCAGCACCGTCTCGATGCGTTCGGCGATGCGCGCGATCGTTTCGTCGGTGGTGGCGGGGCGGTGGAGTTCGAGCCCAGCTTTGAGGTCGATTTCAGAGCCACCACCGATTGGTTCGGGGTTCGCGTTGAGCTGGGGGTCGTCGGGCTCGACGGGGGAGATGTATTGCCTGCGGAAGGGCGGTGCGCCACCGCTGCGGTCGCTGCGCCACCGCTCGTTAATCCAATCCAGGGCGAAGTTGGCCGCATCGAGAATCACCGGGCTGCTGCGTCCGGCGCGATCGATAGTGGCGAGGCGACCGGCGCGATCGCAGCGCTGACAAAACTGCCGAAAGAAAATCGGATCGGCAGGAGTAAAGGTCGCATTAATCGCCTGGTTGGGATCGCCGACGCGGACGAAGTGGCGCAGGTTCGGATTGTCCGGCTCCTCGGGGTCGGCGGCGAGGCGCTCTAGTAGTCGGGTTTGCAGCGGGGTCGAGTCCTGGGCTTCGTCCTCGAAGACGCCGAAAATTCGGGTCTGCCACCGGTGGCACGCGGTGGGATGTTCCAGCACGCGCAGCGCTGCCAAGATGGTGTCGTCGTAGTCGATCGCCTGCCGCGCCAGCAGTAGCCGCTCGTACTGCTCGTAGAGTCCGGCGGCGATCTCCAACACCGGGTAGTCCGCTGCGTTCGGGGCGCGGTTGCGATCGGCCTGGAGCATCCGACCCAGGTTCCGCAGCGCCAGCGGACTCATCCCCGAAGATTTCGCCTCGCGCACGACGGTCTGAATCAAGCTCGGTAGCAGCTCCGAGTTCAGCACCGATCGGCGGCGCAGGCGCTCGGTCTCTTCGCCATCGAAGCCCGCCCCGACCAGCAGCAGGTCGTAAAGCTGCGGATTTTCGCTCGCCCAGCGATCGATGCAGGCCAGCAGCGATCGCCGATCGCGCTCTAGCTGCAGCAGCGTCATTGCCTGTAGGTCGATGCCCGACAGCTCCGGATGGCGCGTGGCGATATTCAGCGCCAGACTGTGAAGCGTTGAAACGAAGAAACCACCGGGCGGAAGCCGGTGCTGCTGCAGGTAGCCCCGGACTTTGCCCTTGAGGCTCGCCGCTGCCGATCGCGTAAACGTCACCACCGCCAGTTGCCGCGTGCCCCACAGCCCGAAACGCGCGATCGCTGCCGCCACTCCCGCCGCCATGCCGGTGGATTTGCCCGCGCCGGGAACTGCCGATACCGCCAGCTCGCCCCCAGTCCAGTCGGCGATTTCGCACTGCCCCGGACGCAGGCCCGCCCGGATTGCCGCCAGCTTTGCCGCCACGGCGTTACCCGCGTCTCCGTCGGTATTGTCCAGCCGCCGCGATCGCTCGAAAAGGTCAGTCACGGACTTCTATAGAACGACAGCACTAAGGAGTCTCGGACGCGTCCGGAGCATGGCGCGCCAGCAGCTTGCCGTCGGGTGCGAGAACTTCCAGGGGGATTCCGGCGCTGTCGCCGATCGACTCGAGCGCGTCGATCGTGCTCTGCAAATGCCGCTCGAGCTGGACGCGGGTTTCGGTGGACTGGTTTTCAGCGGCTTGGCGATCGAGGTCGCGCACGGTGGCCAGATACTCCGGCTTCAGCCGCACCACCACCTGCGACTCAGACACCGCAAAGCTACAGATCGGCGTCTCGGCGCGGCACAGCTCGGTCAGGTTTTTCGAGATTTGCGCCAGATGCAGCGCCATTTCTTGGGTCGCGACGGTCTGGGCCAGCGATCGCGTGTGAGATTCGAGAGCGGCGCGGGCGTTCTCGGCATAGGAGCTTTGGGTCGGCACTGCGCGCAGGTTGGCGATCGCCTGCTGCCAAAAGCCGATCGACTCCTGCCAGCGCTTGCCGTCCAGGGCGGTGCGGGCGCGATCGGCGGCCTCGGTCGCTCGCTGGTAGCGCAGTGCGCCGGTTTGCTCGCGCTCGCGCTGGCGATGGGCGATATCGCGCTGGGGCGTGTAGTCCGTCAGCAGCGACTGGGCCGCTTCGGAACCCGTCGTGCCGCCCGGAACCCGCATCAGCGACTCGATCGCCAGTTGCCAGCTCGCGTGGGCCTGCTGCCACTCCCCGAGACTGGCCGCGTTTTCCTGCCGGGTCACTGCCACCTCCGCCGCCAGCCGCGCCGCCGCCACATCTTCTTCGGCGCGACGCTCCAGCACCGTCCGCCGACGGATCGCCTCCAGATGCTGACGGTACTCAACTAACTTCGTCTGCGCGACCGGGTAGGCGGCGTTGCTGTCCGGGATGCCTTCCAGGGTGGCGATCGCTCGCGCCCACAGCGCCTCCATTTCCTGCCAGCGCTCCAGAGGGTGGGGTGGTTCCTGACTGAGCTGGGCCGCTTCCCAACCGTAGGACAACCCCGCGATCGTCGCGCGCAGGTCGTCCTGGCTGCGGGTCAGCGCAGCGAGCCGCTCGTTGGCTTCTCTGTCGTGGCGCGACCAGGCCGGAATCGGCTCCAACACCTCGCGGGCGATCGCCAACTGCTGCCAGCCGCGCTCGAGGTTGGTCGTGCTGGGTTCGTTGCGCAGGCGCTGTAGCGCTTCAGTTTCCAGGCTCTCGGCGCGATCGAATCGACCCACGCACCCGCTCAACACGCAGGGCCGGGTCGCCGCATAGACCGCCGCGCCGAGCAGCATCGCCCCCGCGCCCACGGCCAGCAGCAACAGCCCGAGGCGCGAGTTGCGCCGACGCCGATTGCGTGGTTCGGAACCTCGGCGTGGGGTCGCAGCATCGCCCGAACCAATAAATGCAAAAGAGCTAGACATGGCGATCGGTAATCGAAATAACGAAGAGGAAGAAACGAATAGGCCGCGTGCGGGCAGGCCGAACGCGGCTTCAATTCTAATGCAGCATTGGGCTCCACGTCGCCCGTTGCCGCCCGCCTCAAACCCCGATGCCCCTCGGTCTCTTCTTACGAATGGCAACCGTCGTCACAACTGACCCGTCAGACTCGTAACGGGCTTTTTACGTAAATCTTAAGAAATAATAAAGAAGACGATCCCGTAACTTCGGCTGAACTTGCCTGGGTCGGTCGGCGTGTCCGCGTGATTTTCCCGCTCCAGTCGCCGATCGTCACGGCAACACCCGCAGATCCCCCCAGTCGAGCCTGGGAAACGGAAACACGGGCAATGGCACATATAAACGAAAGCTATAACGTAAACAATTACGGCGATAGCACGGCGTAAAAGGGGCTGTGTTAATCTGAATCCAGACTTTCCGTGGCATTGCTAACAGTTTTTTTACTGAGTTTCAAGGTCATCGGGATTGTTCTTTTCCTTTTCGATTTCCCGGAGTTATTTTTCAATGGCCATTTACGTAGGTAACCTGTCTTACGACGCTACCGCCGACGACCTGATCGCCGTGTTCGCAGAATACGGTGAAGTCAAACGCGCTCAAATTCCTACCGACCGTGAAACCGGTCGTTCCCGCGGATTTGGTTTCGTTGATATGGGAACCGATAGCGAAGAGTCGGCAGCCATCGAGGCACTTGACGGTGCTGAGTGGATGAACCGCCAGCTGCGCGTTAACAAAGCGAAGCCCCGCGAGCCTCGGAACAACGGCAGCTTCAGCTCGAACCGCTACTAAAAGCGTTCGACGCTCGATCGCCAGCGACGAGCACTCTCGAATTTCATTCGGATATCGGTTTAAGATAATTACTCTACGTTCGTAAAGTATTTCGACTGTATTTCGTCTCGAGTTCGCGACTGACGGTTCCATTCGTTCCACCGCCCCCCGGCCAGCGAGCGTGGATTCTCAGTCAGTCAACAGTCAAGCTCTCATTTGTGAGGCTTGGCTTTTTTAGTGCAAATTTTCCAGCGCGGCCCTCCATCAAGGCAGCATCGAGATCGTCTGCCCGTCCGGCTCGAAGCTGGACGGGCGGGAAACCGATTGAGGAGTTAAGGGGTCGGAAAAATATCGCGCACGCGATCGTCGGCGTCGATGCAGGTGTCCATCGCCACCTCTACGCCGAGCGGGATATTGTCGCCTAGGGCGATCGTGCAGTTGGCGAACTCGATCGGCAGCAGACTGCGGCGGCAGCGGTCTAGCACCATCATCGGCACGGCTCCGTTCGAGTCAGCATCGATGCGGGTCGTGCAGCTCGCCAGCTCCAGCGGGCGTCGGACTTCGCGGCAAGAGTCGAGGGCGTCTTCCGCCGCGATCGCGGTATTGTCCTCGATGCGGCTGACGCAGGCGGACAGATCGCGAGGCTCGTAGGCCGTGGCGCAGGCGGCGGCGGCGGCTTCGGCGTTAATGCCGTCGTCGAGCAGCTCGATCGCGCAGGTGGCGTAGTCCGGCTGAGAGCGATGGTTGATGTAGCGGGCGGAGACGGGAGACGCCGCGATCGCGAACAGGCCGCAGAGAGTCAGGCCGCTGGCGATCGGACGCAAAGCGTTAAAAGTCATCGTGGTTTCGGGCGCGCTGTGGGTCGCGAATGTGAAGTTCGTGGAGGTCGGGGAAAGTTTGTGAAGGCGGACTGTGCCGCGACTCACCCCATCGCCGAGAGCGGCATTAGCATCTTAATTGTCCGGGGCGGCGCTTGTCGCGGCTTCCCGCACGGACTTCCCTTATCTCGGTGCAGATCGGCTCGCGAGTTACTGCGTTGGAGTCGCTGCGATCGCGCTCTTCGCCGCGTCGTCGCGCACCCACATCGCCAAGCCACCCCCCTTGCCCCGCGCCGCGATCGCCGTCTCGCTTACCCAGAAATAGTTGAAAAACGGGCGTTTGCTCAGCGGGCGATCGGCGAATCCGGCCTCGCTGTCCGCGCCGCCACCGATCGCGCCGCGCCACGCCGTCCACGACCCGAGCCCGACCGACCAGCGCGTGAAGTCGAACGCCATGATTCGTTTCCCGGCGATCGCCTCGATCGGGCCGGTTACGGTGAGGGCGAGGGAGCCAATCGCGACGCAGTTGACCGCGCGACCGAGGCCGGGATTTTCGCTCGATTCCGCCGCGTCCGCCGCCTGATAAGCGATGTGGATCGTCGGGAATACGGGCAAGTAGCGACCCGCGCCGATCGCCTTGCCCGCCCGCTTGCGGGTTTTCTGCGTCCCCGTGACAAAGGCCAGTCGCCAAGTTCCCAGGAGCTGTGACAGGGTATTCGAGCCGCGATCGCGCTTGCTGGCGCGCTCCAAAGTCAGCATTGCTTCGACCACGTCTGGGGGCGCGGGGCGATCGCCACCCCGAGCGTAAGCAACCGCAGCGCGGGTCAGGAGTTCGGCGGCGCTGGTTTGGGGGTCGGTGGCGGCAGTCATGGCAGTGGAAACTCGGCAGTTAACGCCGACAAAAAACAAGAAAGGAGCGCCATCAGACGCTCCTTTCATCATTGCGCGTATTCGCGCGCGGTGCAGTAACGGAGAACTATGCGGCCTGTAGCTGGCGACGACGCGAGAGGCGAATCGCGCCTGCAACCGCACCCATGCCCAGCAGCAGCGACGGTTCGGGGACTTCCGTCGGCGTCGGATCTGCCGGTTGCGGCGGCGTCGGCAACGTACCGGTGAATTCGTAGTTGTGGAACTCGCCGTTACCATTCGCGAGCGTGGCAGACTTGGCCACCGTTTGGCCTTCGATATTGCCCTGCTTCAGGGTTATGTGAGCATCAGGAGCCAGGATCGTACCGCGCCACTGGATGTTCGAGAGGTCGATATTCGTTGCTTTGTTAAAGTTCCAAACGACGTTCGACCAGACGTTGGAGTCTGCGTGGGCTTCGATATGCTTGAAGAGCGTGATGCCGCCGTCAACGATCTCGTCTTCGACGTTAATCACGATCAGATCGGATGCAGACGAGGCATCAAGGAAAATTTCCTTCATGTTCGTCAGGCTCACGTTGAAAACGTGGGTTCCTGTCCCCGAGCCTTGCATGTTGAGGCGAGGATACCAAGGATCGTTCGTAACGGTAGACGTGCCCGTTTCTCCAAGCGCAAATAGTTGGTCTGAAAGCACTTGGTAATATTCCTCTGCTGACGCAAAGTCGATCGGCGTTCCCGACTGGGTCGAGCAACCACCACAGTTATAGTTCACGCTGGATGACGTACCGCCCACCACGGTGTTACCACCGAAGACTTGGCCTCCGCCGCTGTAGCTGAGGTTGCCGCCCACAACGAAGTGGTCGTCGCTACCATTAGAACTCGCGACTCGATCGGCAATGCCCACACCACCAGTCAGCGTGGCGTTGCCGCCAACAGCCACTCGTCCTTCAACATCTCCCCCGTGTTGAGTCCAGTCGTCGAAGAGGAAGAGGTTGTAGTCCTGTGCCGCACCGGACAGCGAACCCGCCTGTGCGGATGGTGCGATGAGGAGCGCCACCAGTGCCGCAGATGCGAACGAAGCCGAGCGCGGGAGTGAGTGCTTGAGGGTCATGTACGTCAAGGTTGCGACTTGCAGTTATTAACCATCCTAGGTATGAACCTCAGCCGGTAGGTGAAGTTTCCGTAAATTCTCGACAGCTCGAGCGTGAAGTTTCGATGAAGCTGTGAAGACACGGGCGGTCGAGGAGCGCATCGTCTTCTCCTCAACCGCAATTGCACGATGACGATCGCTGGCGCTAACTCTCGTTTTCCAACACCGTGCAAAACTTCGTCACGCCCGGAATCATGTTGTTGAAATAGCTCGCGTGATAGGTGACGTACGGCTCGAAATACTTCCCGTAGAGACGCAGCGCCGGGTCGTTCCCGAGAATCGCCATAATCCCGAGGGTCTTCGCGCCCAGCTCCACCGCCCGATCGCGTGCCGCCTGCATGAGCTGGTGTCCGAGGCCGCGCCCGCGAAACTCCGGGAATACCGCCACCGTCTCGACGATCGCCTCCGCTTGAGGCACGAGGAAATCCGGGCGCGACTGGAACATCACCGCATAGCTCTTCGAGAACGTCTCCACCTGGGTGTCGTTCCAGCCCAGTTGCCGCGCGACCTCCGGCAGACGATCGAGATCGAACGCGCCCTTGCTGGCGGTGGCAGCATCCGCCAGATACACCGAACAGCCCGCCGCAATTTTGCCGTCAATCTCCAACAGCACGAAGTCATCTACACCGCCCCAAAGGCTCGCATGACACCGGAATGCCGCATCGAGAAACGTCAGTGTATCCGTATCCGTCCCCTCCAGCAGGTCATCGAAGAACGAGACCTCGCGTGGCGGAATCGAAGCCTGGTGGTCGATTTGTACGAGCGCGTCGATATCGGCGATCGACGACATCCGAACCTGAGCTTTTTTGAGAATTGCTCTTTCCACGATCTAGCTCCTTGACATACGGTTTGTATGTAAGAAATTTAGCCGACATACATTGTGTATGTCAAGCGTCCCATGCCCAAAAATGCCAGAAGCGTGGCGAAAGCCGAAACTTCAAACGCCCTGATCGCCTCAGCGCGGCAGCATTTCTTCGATCGCGGTTACGCCGATGCGTCGATGGAAGCCATCTGCCAAGACGCGGGCGTCACGCGCGGCGCGCTCTATCACAACTTCGGCGGCAAGCTGGGGCTGTTCGAGGCGGTGGTGCGCCAAATTAACGACGAGATTTTCGATCGCCTCGAAGCGACGACGCCCGAAGACTGGCCGACCCTCGATGGCTTTGTGGGCGGCTGTTTGGTGTATTTGCAGCTCGCCAGCGAACCGGAAGCGCAGAAGATCGTGTTTCGCGAAGCGCCCGCCGTCCTCGGTCAGAAGCTGCGCGACCTGGACGCCGAAAGCTATCTCGCGCCGCTTCAGGAAGCGCTCGAGGAGCTGATGCGAGCGGGGGAGATTGTCGAGCTGGACGCGGTGGCGCTGGCGCGGATGCTCAACAGTGCGGTGCTCGAAGGGGCGCTGCTGATAGCGGAAAGCGATCGCGATGATGCGGCGATCGATCGCGTCTCCCGCACTGTAGAGGGGATGATTTTCGGCTTGAAATCGGGGTAGTCTCGCCGCCCGACTTCTCGCCCTTCGCGAAGATCTCGCCCCGCGCCCCACGCGCCCGACGAACCCGTTACGATAATCAAACAGCCGTCCTTCCCGAGCCGACCCATGCCAGTGCCGCACCCGTTCCGGATCGAAAGCAACTACGTCCCCCTCGGCGACCAGCCCCGCGCGATCGACGGGCTCGTCGGGAGCATCGAAGCCGGACACCGCCACCAAACCCTGCTCGGCGCGACCGGAACCGGCAAGACCTTCACGCTGGCGAACGTCATCGAACAAGTCGGGCGACCCACTCTCGTACTCGCCCACAACAAAACCCTGGCGGCACAGCTCTGCAACGAACTGCGGCAGTTTTTTCCGCACAACGCCGTCGAGTATTTCATCAGCTACTACGACTACTACCAGCCCGAAGCTTACATCCCCGTCACCGACACCTACATCGAGAAAACCGCTTCGATTAACGACGAAATCGACATGCTGCGCCACTCGGCGACGCGATCGCTGTTCGAGCGGCGGGACGCGATCGTCGTCGCCTCGATTAGCTGCATCTACGGCCTTGGGATGCCCGTCGAGTATATGAACGCCTCGATCCCGCTCGAAGTCGGCATGGAAATCGACCAGCGTCAGATGCTCCGCAGCCTGGTCGGCGTCCAGTACGTCCGCAACGACATCGAGATGGGGCGCAGCAAATTCCGCGTTAAGGGCGATGTGGTCGAGATCGGCCCTGCCTACGAAGACCGCATCGTCCGGGTGGAGTTTTTCGGCGACGAAATCGACGCGATTCGCTACGTCGATCCGATTACCGGTGAGGTGATGCAGAGCCTCGACAGTCTGCGGATCTACCCCGCTCGCCACTTCGTTACACCCCAGGATCGCCTCGAATCCGCCTGCAACAACATCGAAGCCGAACTCGAAGACCAGCTTCTGTTTATGGAAAAAGAGGGCAAGCTCGTTGAAGCGCAGCGGCTGAAGCAGCGCACCCGCTACGATCTGGAGATGCTGCGCGAGGTCGGCTACAGCAACGGCGTCGAGAACTATTCGCGCCACCTGGCCGGACGCCAAGCGGGCGAGCCGCCGGAATGTTTGATCGATTATTTTCCCGATGACTGGCTGCTGGCGATCGACGAGTCCCACGTGACCGTGCCGCAGATTCGGGCGATGTATAACGGCGATCGCGCTCGCAAGCGCGTCCTGATCGACCACGGATTCCGGCTGCCCAGCGCCGCCGACAACCGCCCGCTCAAGGCCGAGGAATTTTGGGGCAAGGTCAATCAGTGCGTGTTTATTTCCGCGACGCCGAGTAATTGGGAGCTGGAGCAGTCGGAGCAGCACATCTTCGAGCAGGTGATCCGCCCGACTGGCGTGATCGATCCGGAGGTGATGGTGCGTCCGACGGACGGGCAGGTGGACGATCTGCTGGGGGAAATCCGCGATCGCGCCGCCCGCCAAGAGCGCGTCTTGGTGACGACGCTGACCAAGAAAATGGCGGAAGATCTGAGCGAATATCTCGACGAGCGCGAGGTGAAGGTGCGCTATCTGCACTCGGATATTACGTCGCTCGATCGCATCGAAATCATTCAGGATTTACGTAAAGGCGTGTTCGACGTGCTGATCGGCGTCAACCTGTTGCGGGAGGGGCTGGATTTGCCGGAGGTGTCGCTGGTGGCGATCCTCGATGCGGATAAGGAAGGATTCTTGCGCGACGAGCGATCGCTGATTCAGACGATCGGGCGGGCGGCGCGCCATGTCAGCGGGCAGGCGATCTTGTATGCCGATCGCCTGACGAAAAGCATGGCCGCCGCGATCGAGGAAACCGAGCGCCGTCGCTGCATTCAGACGAAGTACAACGAGGACAACAACATCACGCCCAAGCCGATTGCCAAGAAGGGCAGCGACTCGATCTTGGCGTTCCTCGATCTGTCGCGCCGCCTCAGCGCTGCGGAGATCGAGACGGTGGTGGAACATGCCGACGATGTCCCGTTCGAGGAGCTGCCCGACCTGATCGAGAAGCTGGAGGGGCAAATGAAGGACGCGGCGAAAAACCTGGAGTTCGAGGAGGCGGCGACGTTGCGCGATCGGGTGCAGGTGTTGCGCGATCGGCTGGTGGGGCGCAATGCGTCGGAGGCGAAATCGTGAATCCAAACGCGAACCCAGAACCAATGCTGGAACTATCCAAGCCGCTGCCGGAGGGCTGGCGGGTGCGGCGCAAGCCGGGGACGGGGCGGCGCTATCGGGAGGTGCTGGCCGAGGGGGTGGAGCTGGTGATGGTGGAGATTCCGGCAGGGGAATTTTGGATGGGGAGCGCGGAGGGCGAGCCGGGGGCGTATGAAGACGAGCAGCCGAGGCATCGGGTGTCGCTGGAGCGATTTTTCTTGGGGCAGATGGCGGTGACGCAGGCGCAGTGGCAGGCTGTTGCGGGGTATCCGCAAATTGAGACCGAGCTAAAGGCTGACCCGTCGCGATTTAAAGGTGGAAATCGACCGGTGGAGCGGGTGAGCTGGGAGGAGGCGCGGGAGTTTTGCCAGAGGCTGTCGGTACGGACGGGCAAGGACTACCGGCTACCGAGTGAGGCGCAGTGGGAGTATGGCTGTCGGGCGGGGACGGAGACGCCGTTTCATTTTGGGGATTTCTTGACGGACGAGCTGGCGAATTACAGGGCGACGGAGGTTTTCAATGGGAGCCCGGAGGGAAAGTATCGCAAGGAGACGGTAGAGGTGGGGAGCTTTGCGCCGAATGCTTGGGGGCTGCACGAGATGCACGGGAACGTCTGGGAGTGGTGTGCGGATGACTGGCATCGCAGTTACGACGGTGCGCCGACGGATGGAAATGCTTGGCTAAATGAAAATCGTACAAAAACCACCGAAGAGGATGAAACAGAAAATAGTACGAAAAACAAAGTGCTGCGCGGCGGCTCCTGGAACGACTTTCCTCGGATTTGCCGTTCTGCCATTCGCGGCAACGTTTCGCGCGCGGATCGTGACGGCTACCTCGGTTTTCGGGTGTGTTGCGTCCCCCCGAGGGCTCTTCGATAGTTGTACGATATTTCTTAATTCTTAACTCTCTTCTCTTTTCCCTTTTCCCCATCGCCGAAGGCGATCGATTTTTTTTTGAGATTTTGGGGTCTTGATTTGAGGTAGGCTCGGGGGTATGAAGACTTCCAATTCAAGCCCAAATTCGGAGCTGCCCGTTATCCAGCAGACCTACGATCTGGTGAAGTGGTACGTGCCGATTTTGAACCGGCTGCCCCGGAGCCACAAGTTTGCGCTGGGCGATCGGATGGTGGCGGGGCTCTACGACCTGCTGGAGGGGCTGGTGGCGGCGCGCTACGCGACGCAGAAGCTGGCGATCGTCCAGCCGCTAACGGGCCGGGTGAACGTCTTGAAATATCAAACACGGCTGCTGCTGGACTTCCGGCTAGTGGAAGCGCGGCGCTACGAGTACGCCAGCCGCAAGCTCGATGAGGTGGGGCGGCAGCTCGGCGGCTGGGTCGCCCATCTCCAGCAGTGACGCTCCGACCGCGATCGAACATTTAGTGTTTGTTGTGTTGGTGGACTCTATGTCGCGCTGAACCGGGGGATCGCACGATGAAACGCTACGGCAACCTCTACGGCGAGATTACGAGCTTCGAGAACCTGCTGAGCGCGGCCAAACGCGCCCAGCGCGGCAAGCGCTACCGCGAGCCGGTGTTGGCGTTTAATGCCGAGCTCGAAGGTAATCTGTTGCGGCTCCAGCGAGAGTTGCGCCACCAAATATACGAACCGGGTGCGTATAAACTCTTCGAGATTTACGAGCCGAAGCGACGGGTCATCGCCGCCGCGCCCTACCGCGATCGCGTCGTGCATCACGCGCTGTGCAATATCATCGTGCCGATCTTCGATCGCACGTTTATCGCCACCACCTACGCCAACCGCAGCGGCTACGGTTCGCATCGGGGGTTGCGGCAGTTCGTTCGGTTCGCGCGATCGAGCCGCTACGTGTTGCAGTGCGACATTTGCAAATATTTTCCGAGCATCGATATCGCAATCCTGAAGGCGCAGATCCGGCGGAAGCTGAAATGCAAGCCGACGCTGTGGCTTATCGATACGATTCTCGATAACCAGCAGGTTCGTAAAGCGCCGCTCGGCAAATCGGTCGCGCCCGATCGCCCGATCGACTACTTCCCCGGAGACGACCTGCTCGCGCCGCTGACCCGCGCCAGGGGCTTGCCGATCGGCAACCTCACCAGCCAGTTTTTCGCCAATCTGTACCTGAGCGGCTTCGATCGCTATGTCAAAGAAACACTGAAAGTTTCAAAATACCTGCGCTACGTGGATGACTTCGCGCTGTTTAGCGACGATCGCGGCTTTTTGACCGAGTGCCGCGTGGCGATCGAGGCTTATCTGGCGACGCTGCGGCTTAGGATTCACCCGATTAAAAGCCAGCTCTTCCAGACGAAATACGGCGCGAGTTTCGTCGGCTTTCGGGTCTTGCCCGATCGCATCCGCGTCCGCAACCACAACCTGCGCCTCGGGCGGCGGCGTCTCGCCCAGTTGCGCTGCGATCGCACCCTCACCCCACGAGAAATCCAGCAGCGCTTGCAAAGCTGGAACGCCCACCTCGCACACGGCGACACCTGGCGGCTGCGGCAGAAGATTTTCGAGCCGGACTTTCGCGAAGATTTAAAATTTTAAGCTCGTTTAGAGTAGAAAGCGGGGCGGGCAATATAGCGGCTGCGCGGCGGCTCCTGGAACAACAATCCTCGGAATTGCCGTTCTGCCATTCGCAACAACAATTCGCGCGCGAATCGTAACAACAACCTCGGTTTTCGGGTGTGTTGCGTCCCCCCGAGCACTCTTCGCTGTCAGAGTTGGCGGATGGGAATCTGTCGAGCGTATCCGAAGAGTCCAGACCCGTTCCGGTGATGTCTCGCCCGATCGCATTTTCGGTCGGCGGTGCATCCGAAAATACCCGGCGATCGGCGAGCTTGGTAGGCGCGCCGAAGAGTCTGTCGATCGCCACCCCTTTGCCTCACCCATGCCCCAAGCCGATCGCCCCTTGCACCGCCTCGTCATCCGAAAACGCAGGCTCGACCTGCCGAGCTATCTCGAAGACCTCGGCAGCGGCGTGACGCTGGCGCTGCGCCCCATCCCCGCTGGTCGCTTCCGGATGGGCTCTCCAGAGGATGAGCTAGAGAACTACGAAGACGAGCAGCCGCAGCACGAAGTCCGGCTAGAGAAGTTTTTCCTGGGGAAATATCCCGTGACGCAGGCGCAGTGGCGAACGGTGGCGGGCTATCCGCAAATCGAGGCCGAGCTAGATCCCGACCCGGCGAACTTCAAGGGCGATAACCGCCCCGTAGAGCAGGTGAACTGGGACGCGGCGCGGGAGTTTTGCCAGCGGCTGTCGGCACGAACGAGGAAGGACTATCGTTTGCCGAGCGAGGCACAGTGGGAATATGCCTGTCGGGCGGGAACGACGACGCCGTTTCACTTTGGCGAGACGCTGAGCGATGTGCTGGCGAACTATCGCGCGCAGGATTGGGAGTATGAGGGTAAAACTTATCCTGGCGTCTACGGGCGCGGGGCGTATGGCAAATTTCGAGAAGAAACGACGACAGTCGGCGACTTTCCGGGGAACCGCTGGGGGCTGCACGATATGCACGGGAATGTCTGGGAGTGGTGTGCGGACGACTGGCACGAAAGTTACGACGGTGCGCCAACGGATGGCAGCGCTTGGCTGTATGAAAACAGTACAGAAATCGCAGAAGAAAGCAGTACGGAAAACAAAGTGCTGCGCGGCGGCTCCTGGGTCGGCAATCCTCGGGTTTGCCGTTCTGCCGTTCGCGACGACTTTTCGCGCGCGTATCGTTACTTCAACCTCGGTTTTCGGGTGTGTTGCGTCCCCCCGAGGATTCTTCGATAGTTGTACGGTATTCTTGATTCTTAACTTTCTTCTCTTTTCCCTTTGGTCATCGCCGTTAGGCGATCGATTTTTTTTGAGATTTGGGGTTGGGTGGCGCATGGCTGCTGTCACGAACCCGATCCCGGCACTCGCCGTCTTCGAGCTGTTGCAGCGCCCGAGTCGCCAGGTCGTCCAGCCGCCCCGCTGCCACATCCGCCTCAATTTGCCGATCCCAGCGCTCCGCCTCCAGCGCTGCAAACCACTCGCGAAAGGCCGAAAAGTCCTGGGTTGAAAGTTGCGCGACGGCGCGTTCGACTTCTTGCAGGGGCGTTGGCTGGATTTGTGAACTCAACTGCGATTCGGTCTTATAGTGTGGCAGAGCGGGGTGATGCCCCACCGATGACGATCGCGCTCCAACTATGACCACCTGGGAACACGATAAGCAGCACTATCAACGCTTGTGTGAGCTGTATGATGAAGCGCTGGCCGACTGCGGCACGGAGGCCGAGGCTGGCCTGGTTCGCAAGTTGCGGCAGCCATATCAGGATAAGCTCGAGCAGATCGAGCGCCATCTCTCCGCTGGCGACTCCATTTACGACACCGCGTTCGGCCAGGATGATTCGCTCTTGTCCACCGAGACACGCTGCAAGGATGGCGGTAGGCAGAAGCTGCGTCAAGCCCTGGCAGACCTTTGTCGGAGCTACAGCAAGCTAAGAGTATATGTTTCAGATATCGACGGCTACAAGCTCAACGAAATTGTTGAATCGCGGAATCTCGAGAGCGCTGCATTTGACTTTATCGAACATCTCGAATCTAAAGGCAAGCTCGACCGCTTTTGCGATCTGTTTCTCGCGACCGAAGCCATCAATGAAAACTCGGAGTTCGTCAAGTTCCGCCGCTGGTGGCAACAGAGGCAGAACCCGCGCGAGCCCTTCATTAGGCCCGACACCGCCACAGACCCCGACAACCTCGACGACGATCGAGATATTCACGCCCATCTGCTGGTGTTAGCGAAACGGGGCGGCGTCGGCGATCGCTTCCTAACTCGCGTCACCCTGAAAACTGCGGACAAGACAGAAATTCCCATTCAGCAAATCGACGGCGATCTCGATCTGACGCTGGCTGACTTTCCAGAGCGTCTCGACGACTGGATCGAATGTTCTATAGAAATTTTGGATGAGATTGTCGAGGACTCGAGCGCCGACGATTGGCAGCTCACCGTCGATCTATTCCTGCCGACGGAATGGCTCGCACAGCCGCTCGCGCTCTGGTGTGCCGATCGTCTCAAAAAATGGGAGAACATCAATATCGCCATCGTCGTTCGCTGTGCCGATCGTTTCGATCGCCGCCAGCACTCCAAGTCCGGCAAATACAGCCACCGCGCCTTGTACAAAATGCTTCGAGGACGCCGACGACGCTTTTGCAGTGCCTTATCGGATGTCACAGCCCCACTCAAAAAACTGACCTGGGCGCGCCCGAGCGACGGCTTCACTCAAGAGTTTGCTGCCCTGCGCTGCACCTGCGACTGGCTTTCTGGCGCGAGCTGTGAAGAGGCTTGGACAAATCTGATCCTCTCCGGTATGCCCCTCGCGTTCTGGACGTACGCCCAAACTGCCACCACCGAAGAAATCGACGCTACCTACGATCTCTTGCTGGAGAAAGATCGCGCCGCCTTTTATCCCGCGATTTGCGAAACCCGCCATCCGAATAATGCAGATGGCCGCCTCCCCGCCCTCGGCGTATTCTACGAAGGCGATACAGACCGCTACGACCCGCAAGTCCCCAAACGAGCCCGCTAACCCGATCGCCATGACCTCCTGGAAACGCTTCTCCCGCGACGGGGACATCACCCCCCTCACCACCGAGAACCTGCCCGCCGCTCCCGCGTGGCGCGAGTTCATGGACGCCGACACCTTCGCGGGCTACCAGCAAGAAGACGAGCGACGCAGGGCACACATCCAAACCCAAGCCCAACGCGACCCCCGCAGCAACGAACGGGGCGAAAGCTTCCGCATCCGCGAGCCGGAGATCGTCGACGCCGTCAACGCCGCGCTCTACCTCCGGCGTCCGCTCCTCGTGACCGGCAAACCGGGCTCCGGCAAAACCTCCCTGGCCTACGCGATCGCCCGCAAGCTAGAGCTGGGAACCGTGCTGCACTGGCCGGTCAACGCCCGATCGACCCTCACCGACGCGCTCTACCGCTACGACGCGATCGCCCGCCTGCAAAACTCCCAGCTCGAAGAAACACAAAAAAAACGCGCGATCGGCAACTACATCACCCTCGGCGCGGTCGGCACAGCCTTTTTGCCCGCTGCGCTGCCCCGCGTCCTGCTGATCGACGAAATCGACAAATGCGACATCAACCTCCCCAACGACCTGCTGGAGCTGTTTGAAGAAGGGCGCTACGACATCCCCGAGCTGGTGCGCGCCCAGACCGGCGATCTCGACGCGATCGAGTCGGAGGGGGTGGACAATTCGGACAATTCAGGCGAATCGGGCGAGTCGGACAACTCTTCCGTGCTGACCACCCGCGTGCGCACCGCCGACCCCGACCTCTCGGCCACGATTCGCGGCGGGCGCGTGCAGTGCTACCAGTTCCCGATCGTCGTGATGACCAGCAACGGCGAGCGCGACTTTCCGCCCGCATTCCTGCGGCGCTGCCTGCGGTTGCAGATGCCCGACCCGACCAAAAACGCCGCCGCGCTGGAAGATATCGTCGAAGCGCATCTGAAACGCGGCAAAGACAAAACCCGCTGGGCGGACATGAAAGCCGAAATTGACTCGCTAATTCGTGAATTTACGAACAAACGCGACAGTCCGCTGGGCGATGTGGCAACCGACCAGCTCCTGAATGCGGTGTACCTGCTGACGCGGGAGGTGTCGCCCGACGTTGACGAGCGCGATCGCCTGCGGACGATGCTGCTGCGCGAGCTGAGCCAGGGGGATTAGGGAGATTTCCGTGGAGGGGCAACCGTCACCACTGAAAGAGCTGACGCGGCTTTTGGGGCGCGATCGCGACGAGTTCGACGGCCTGACCGGGCGCGAAATCGCCGAAGTGCTGTGGCTGGCGCAGCAGATGGACGAGACCGCCGCCGCACCGCAGCCGGAGCCGGACGCACCGGAGCCCGAGATCGAAACGAGCGTTGATAAGACGCCCGCGTCAGAGAGCGACGCCAGCCCGATCGTCGAGACCGCCCCGCCGCCAACGACCACCACCGAAGCCGCCGCCGAACTCTACCCCCAGCCACCCGACGCCCCGACGAACGCCGCCGACGCCTTCGCCGTCCCCGACCCGAGCGAGATTTCCGATCCGCTGGCGCTGGCGCGGGCGCTGCGCCCCCTGGCGCGACGCTTGCCGATCGGCAGACCCAACCTGCTCGACGAAGCCGCGACGGCCGATCGCGTCGCGGAAACCCGCACCCTCGATCCGGTGTTGCGCCCGGAGACCGAGCGCTGGTTCGATGTGGCGCTGGTGGTGGACAGCAGCACGTCGATGCAGCTTTGGGATCGCTTCGTGCGAGATCTGCGACGCTTGCTGTCGCGCTATGGCGAATTTCGCGACGTGCGCTGCTGGCGGCTGCGGGCGGGGTTGCTGGAGGCGTGGAACACTCGCCACCACCGTCCGAGCGCGCTACTGGTGGGCGATCGCCGTCGGATCGTGGTGGTGGTAAGCGATTGTGTCGATCGAGCTTGGTATTCCGAAAGCTCCGAAGCCCAGCGCGACAGTCCGAACCGCGCGGCGCTGGCGCTCTGGGCGGCGAAGCTGCCGACGGCGGTGTTTCAGGTGTTTCCCGAGCGGCTGTGGGAGAAGACCGCGATCGCGCAGATGCTCCCAGCGGCGCTGCGGGGTCGGCGGTTCGGTCAGCCCAGCGCCAGTTTGCGACCGCGGCTGCTGTCGCCGTTCGATCGGCGCGACGTGCGCGAGGAGCTGGCAGCGCACCCCGAGCGGCGCGGCCTGTTTTTGCCGTTGCCGATCGTCAATGTCGAGGCGCGGAGTTTGGCGGCCTGGGCGCAGGTGGTGGCGGGGACGCGGCAGCAGGTGGAGGCGAGCGGCGGGCTGTGGCGATCGGTGGTGGGGCTGTCGGAAAATTCGGAAAATGCTGCGCTGGGCGAGTTTGACGATTTGGGCGATGAGTTTGACGAACTCGAAGAAGAGCCGCTGACGCCGGTGGAGGTGTTTTTGCTGACGGCGTCGCCGATCGCGAAGCGGCTGGCGGGGCTGCTGGCGTTGGCTCCGGTGGTGACGCTGCCGATCGTTCGGTTGATTCGGGGGGCGATGCTCGAGGAGGCGCGGACGGAACACGTGGCGGAGGTGCTGACGAGCGGGCTGCTGGTGCGGCAGGCTCGGCGGGTTCCGGAGGAGGTGGAGAGAGAGAAGCGCGATCGAGAGATTTACGAGTTCGTGGATGCAGACGATGCAAAGCAGGGGGCAACGCGGGAAAGGCTCGGCAAGCTGTACGACGATGTTAACCGGCGGCTGGTGATTGACAAGGTGTCGATCTATATCGCGAAGCGGCTGGGGCTGAGCGCAGAGCAGTTTTTGGCGCGGTTAGGTGGCGTAGCGAAGGGCTCGGCGGCGGAAAATAGCGAGTTTCTAGCGGCGTTCGCGCGGGTGATGGCGCGGGATTTGGTGCGGTTGGGCGGGCGGTATGCGGCGATCGCGACGCGGCTCGCTCCGGCGGCGGTGGCCGAGCTGGAAGCTGAGGAAGCGCCGCCTGCTGGGGAAGGAGTAGAGGGAGGAACGGGCGAGGGGATGCAAGGTTGGCCGCTGGAGGCGTTTGAGTTTGAGTATCTGGAGCTGGAGGCGGCGGCGGCGGATGAAGTGGGCGATGAGGCGGGCGAGCTGTTTCCGCTGGTGTCCGACCCGAGCGAGGTGGCGGAGATCGAGACGGTGTTGGAGCGGTTTGAGTTTGAGACGGCGACGATCGAGCGAGTGACGAGTTTCCGGGGTTTGTTGCAAGCACGTATCACATTGTCTGGCCTCAAACGACAACCGGAATGGGAGATTCGCAAGTGCCGGACGGAAGCCTGGGGCTATACCGAACGGCTCGACGACGAAGTGGCGATCGAGTTGGTCGCGATCCCCGAGGGGACTTTTACGATCGGCGCACCGGACACCGAGCCGGACAGCTACGACAACGAACGCCCGCAGGTGGAGGTGACGCTGGAGCCGTTCTATATGGCGCGGACGCCCGTCACCCAAGCCCAGTGGCGCATCGTGGCGGGGTATCCGCAGATCGAGATCGAACTCGACCCCGACCCGTCAAACTTCAAGGGCGACAACCGCCCGGTGGAACAGGTGAGCTGGGAGGCGGCGGTGGAGTTTTGTCAGCGCTTGTCTGCCGCCACCGGCCAAGATTACCGACTGCCGAGCGAAGCTCAGTGGGAGTACGCCTGCCGCGCGGGAACGACGACGCCATTTTGTTTTGGCGAAACGCTGAGTACCGACCTGGCGAATTACGATGGCGATTTCACGTATAACGGCGGCCCAAAGGGGGAAGATCGCCGCGAGACCACGGAGGTTGCCAGCCTCCCAGGTAATGCCTGGGGGCTGCATGATGTACATGGCAACGTTTGGGAATGGTGTGCGGATGACGGTGGTGACTATGGCGACCTGCCTCTGGATGGTTTGCCTTGGCAAACTGAAGAGAATGAAAATCGTACAGAAAGTCGGCGGCTGCGCGGCGGCTCCTGGCTCAACCTTCCTCGGAATTGCCGTTCTGCCTTTCGCTACCTCTTTTCGCGCGCGTATCGTTTCTACTCCCTCGGTTTTCGGGTGTGTTGCGTCCCCCCGAGGATTCTCCGATAGTTGTACGATATTCTTTATTCTTAACTCTCTTCTCTTTTCCCTTTGGTCATCGCCGTTAGGCGATCGATTTTTTTTGAAAAATAGCCCTTAGAGTACTCCACGGAAATAAATGTCCAGCATTCAGAATTCGAGCACTGAGCTTGTCGAAGTGCG
>CALCCD010000054.1 GCA_937899645.1 uncultured cyanobacterium
CACGAGAACTTCGAGTTCCCCGAGGAAGTTCTTCCTCGCGGTAACGCGCTCTAATCTCCGCCTATTTTTGCCGTTTCGTTGTGGCAGTGGTTTGTTTCGGCAGGCACTTGCCACGGCGAGCGCAGGAACTTCGATTTCGAGTGCTCGCACCGCGAGCGCTCAAAGCGGTTTTCAGTTAACGTATATCGTGTCTGAATTCTGCTCTTTCATTAAGATCTCTTCGATCGAAAAGCTTCTACATTAACGATGGAGGTTTGCCCCCGTGGAAACGCCCTTTAATGGTGCGGTTGTCGGTGCGGGTCGCGACCAAGAATCTACCGGCTTTGCCTGGTGGTCTGGTAACGCTCGCCTGATTAACCTGTCTGGTAAGCTGCTGGGCGCTCACGTCGCTCACGCAGGTCTGATCGTCTTCTGGGCAGGCGCAATGTGCCTGTTTGAAGTCGCTCACTTCGTTCCCGAAAAGCCCATGTACGAGCAGGGTCTGATCCTGATTCCGCACATGGCATCCCAAGGCTGGGGCATCGGCCCCGGCGGTGAAGTCATCAACACCTATCCGTACTTCGTGATTGGTGTGCTTCACCTGATCTCTTCGGCAGTTCTCGGTTTCGGTGGTATCTACCACGCCGTCCGCGGCCCCGAGCGCCTCGAAGAGTACTCGTCTTTCTTCGGCTACGACTGGAAAGACAAGAACCAGATGACCAACATCATCGGCTTCCACCTCATCCTTCTGGGTGGTGGTGCGCTGCTGCTGGTTCTGAAAGCAATGTTCTTCGGCGGTGTCTATGACACTTGGGCTCCGGGCGGCGGTGATGTTCGCCTCATCAGCAACCCGACGCTGAACCCGGCGATCATTTTCGGCTACCTGTTCAAAGCTCCCTTCGGTGGTGAAGGCTGGCTTTGTGGCGTTGACAACATGGAAGACGTCATCGGCGGCCACATTTGGGTCGGACTCCTCTGCATCGGCGGCGGCATCTGGCACATCCTTACCAAACCGTTTGGTTGGGCGCGCCGTGCTTTTGTCTGGAACGGTGAAGCTTATCTGTCGTACAGCGTTGGTGCGCTGTCGCTGATGGCCTTCATCTGCTCGGCATTCATCTGGTTCAACAACACCGTTTACCCCAGTGAGTTCTACGGCCCGACGAACGCGGAAGCATCGCAGGCTCAGTCCTTCGTGTTCCTGGCTCGCGACCAAAAACTCGGTGCGAACATCGGTTCGGCGCAAGGCCCGACCGGTCTGGGTAAATACCTGATGCGCTCGCCGACTGGTGAGATCATCTTTGGTGGTGAGACCATGCGTTTCTGGGACTTCCGCGGTCCTTGGCTGGAGCCCCTGCGTGGCCCCAACGGTCTCGACCTCAGCAAACTGAAAAATGACATCCAACCGTGGCAAATTCGTCGTGCTTCTGAGTACATGACGCACGCGCCGAACGGTTCGATCAACTCGGTGGGTGGCATCATCACCGAGCCGAACTCGGGCTTTAACTACGTTAACCCCCGTGCTTGGCTGGCTGGTTTCCACTTCATCATGGCCTTTTTCTTCCTGGTAGGTCACCTCTGGCACGCTGGTCGCGCTCGCGCTGCGGCTGGTGGCTTCGAGAAAGGTATCGATCGTAAGACCGAGCCGGTTCTCGATATGACTCCGCTTGACTAAGCGTGTTGCTAACGCGACTTGTCTTTATGGATTGAGTTGCATGTAATACGTTCAGACGAAGCCCCTGCATTTTGCGGGGGCTTTTTTTGTTTGCTGTTTTTGGAATTCAGGACGCGGCGCGCGGTTTTTGAGCCCAGCTTTGAGTCCTGTCGAGCTGTTCTGGTAGCCTAGTGACAGTTTTGACGATCCCCCAGCGCGGTTTAAATAAAAGCGCCTGTGGGGCATCGCTTGGCAAGGTCGT
Source organism: uncultured cyanobacterium (assembly GCA_937899645.1). Classification (GTDB taxonomy): domain Bacteria; phylum Cyanobacteriota; class Cyanobacteriia; order Cyanobacteriales; family Geitlerinemataceae; genus RDYZ01. The sequence goes on from CALCCD010000054.1 coordinate 1,893, forward strand.
TATTCAAGCAAGGACTCGGGAATGGTACTGACGAACGAAATTGACGCGACTCAACCTACGGTTTCTCCGTCAGACTTCGATCTCCAGGCTTTTCTCCGTGCTGGCAAAGCCGAGGTAGAAGCCGCGCTCGATCGCTCGCTGCCGATGGCTTACCCCGAAAAGATTTACGAGTCGATGCGCTACTCGCTGCTGGCGGGCGGCAAGCGACTGCGACCGCTGCTGTGTCTGGCGACCTGCGAGATGATGGGCGGCACGCGCGAGGCGGCGATGCCGACGGCCTGCGCGCTGGAGATGGTGCATACAATGTCGCTGATCCACGATGACCTTCCGGCGATGGACGACGACGACTACCGGCGCGGTCGGCTGACGAACCACAAGGTGTATGGTGACGACGTGGCGATTCTGGCCGGTGACGGCCTGTTGGCCTACGCTTTCGAGTACATCGCCAAGGAAACCCAGGGCGTATCTGCCGATCGTCTGCTCGATGTTGTCCAGTGCCTCGGCCATGCTGTCGGCGCGGCGGGTTTGGTCGGCGGGCAAATCGTCGATCTCGAGAGCGAGGGTAAGACCGATGTGCCGATCGAGACGCTGAACTTTATTCACAACCACAAGACGGCGGCGCTGCTGGAGGCTTGTGTAGTGTCCGGCGGCACACTCGCCGGGGCGAGCGACGACGACGCGGCGCGCTTGACTCGCTATGCCCGCAACATCGGTCTCGCGTTCCAGATTATCGACGACATTCTCGATATCACGGCGTCGTCGGAAGAGCTGGGCAAGACGGCGGGCAAAGACGTGGCCGCGCAGAAAACGACTTACCCGAGCCTGCTGGGCTTGGAGGAGTCGAAGCGTCGCGCGACGGCGCTGATCGAGGAAGCCAAAGCCGAGCTAGAACCTTATGGCCAGAGGGCTGACTCTCTCAAGGCGATCGCGGACTTCATCGGTAGTCGCAATCACTAGGCGCACCGAGCGCTCGTCGCATGGCTGCCGATGCTTATCGGTCTACGGAGAATAGGACAGAATGCAAGAGTTCGCGCTGTTTTTTGGCAACAAACCGCTGACGATCGCCCTGACGGCCTGCTTTATCGCGCAACTGTCGAAGTTATTAGTGAGCCTGCTCCAGCATGGGCAGCTCGACTTGCGCGTTTTAGTCGGCTCGGGCGGGATGCCCAGCTCCCACTCGGCGCTGGTGACGGCGCTGGCCGTGGCGATCGGGCGGACAGAAGGCTGGCAGAGTTCGGCGTTCGCGATCGCGACGACCTTTGCATTTATCGTTATGTACGATGCGGCGGGCGTCCGTCAGGCGGCGGGCAAGCAGGCGAAAGTCCTCAACCAGATTGTTGACGAGCTGTTTCAGGAAAATCCGCAGCTCAACGAAGAAAAGCTCAAAGAGCTGCTCGGTCATACGCCGTTTCAGGTGATCGTCGGTGCAATTCTAGGCGGTGCGGTGGCCTGCATCGCCGGACTCTCCTAACGGGCGCTACAGCCAGTCCGGGCGATCGTCTTCTAGCAGCCACGACAGCAGCAGCACGAGCATCGCTCCACCGACCCACAGCGGAATGTCGATGTTCGCTAGTAGATCGATGGGAATCTCGATCGCAAAGCGATGCACGATGATGTTAATCAAGGCGATGACGAACAGAAGGAAAATCGCCACGGTCGTGATGCCGCACTAGACGGAAGAGAGGGGCGTTTGCGTGGAGTCGGCGGATGCGGTTGGTGTCGCGGAGATGCCGAGTAGCCGATTTAGCTTACCGCTCTGGAAACCTTCGAGATCCAGCGTTACGAATGCGAAGCCCAGATTCTGGAACTGGGCGACTAGGGCGGGCAGGTCGGTGTTGTTGACAAAGTTAGCGATATTCTCGGCGGGGAGCTCGATACGGGCGGTATCGCCCTGCGATCGCACGCGCAAATCTTTCCAGCCGAGGCGACGTACGTAGACTTCGGCGCGACCGACGCGCTGGAGCTTTTCAAGGGTGATTTCTTCTCCGTAGGGGAAGCGCGATGACAGGCAGGGCTGTGACGGCTTGTCCCACCAGGGCAGGCCCAGGGCGCGCGACAGCTCGCGGATTTCGGCTTTGGTGATGCCCACTTCGGCTAGGGGCGATCGCGCGCCGCGCTCTTTGGCGGCTTGGATGCCGGGGCGGTAGTCGCTGAGGTCGTCGGCGTTGACGCCATCGATCGCGTAGTCGAAGCCGCGATCGCGCGCCAGCGGAATCAGCGTGTCGTGCAGCTCGCTTTTACAGAAATAGCAGCGGTTGACCGGGTTCGAGGCGTAGTTGGGGTTGTCTAGCTCGTGGGTTTTAACTTCGTCGTGACGGATGCCGATCGTTGCGGCCTGGATGCGGGCGTCTTCGAGATCTTCGGGCAGCAGCGACGGCGAAATCGCCGTGATCGCCAGAGCGCGATCGCCAAATACGTCGTAGGCCACCTTTGCGATCAGGGTGCTGTCGATACCGCCGGAGTAGGCGACGGGAACGGGGCCGATCTCGGTCAGGAGTGCCTTGAGCCGATCGAGTTTGGCGGCAGTTGCAAGGGAAAGGTCAGTCGAGGCAGTCATGGTGGCGAGCGGTTAGTCGTCTGGATCGTCGAGGCGCGAGTACTCGAGTATAACGAGATTGTTACAGCGCGATCGATGACCCCAAACAACGCAAAACGCAGGAGCCTCCTGGCGGTAAGCCCCTGCGCTGCGGGAAATGTTCTGCCGTGCGAACCCGATCGAGCGGTTAACCGAGCCCGCTCCGCATATCCTACTGACCGAGGTCGCGGCGGAGCTGCTCGAGTTCGGCATCCACGTCGGCGTTGGGAGATGCCGCGGCATCGCCCTGGGGCAAAGCCGCCTGGCTGGTGCTGCCACCGGAGAGCTGGGCTTTCATTGCGGCCAGCTCGTCTTCGACATCGCTGCCGGATTCGAGCATTGCAAACTGGCTCTCCAGGTCGGAACCGGCCAGCTCGCCAGCGGCCTGGGAGCGCGCTTCGGCTTCGAGAACTTTCTCTTCCATGCGCTCGAAGGCGGCCATGCTGCTGCTGGTGTTCATCGAACTGACCGAGCTTTGCAGCTGCTCTTGAGCTTTGGCGGCTTGGATGCGCGCCTTGAGCATGTTTTTCTTGGTCTTCGCTTCGGAGATCTTGCTCTCGAGCTGGATCAGGCTGCGCTTGAGCGTATCGACTTGGGCGAGCTGCGGGTCGAGCTGGGCTTTAATCGTCGCGGCGGTGTCGGAGAAGCTTTTCTTGCGGCTCAGGGCTTCGCGGGCGAGGCTTTCGTCACCTTTCTGAAGGGCGAGCTGGGCGCGGCTCTGCCAGTTGTTGGCTTGGTTTTGCGCCTGGTCGTATTGCTGTTGCGTTCTCTTCTGGGTTGCGATGGCTTTGGCGACGGCTTGGCGCAGCTGCACCAAGTCTTCGCTCATGTCGATGATGGCCTGTTCGAGAATCTTTTCGGGGTCTTCAGCTTTGGAGACGATGTCGTTGACGTTAGAGCGCACGACACGGCTAATGCGATCGAATAGTCCCATAACTGTGTTTTCCTTCCTGGGTTTGAAACTGCAACAGACTCGCGTAACTACCAGTGTAACCACTGGGTGAGGCGTCAGGTGAAGATTCTTGTGGTGGCGATCGCCGAACGGTAGCATTGTCGGCTTGTCGATCTGTCCCGGCCTCAATTCCAGCTCGAGCTAGACCCATCTACAAAGCGATTTGGCATGATTTCGGATTGTTACGAAATTAGTTTGGCGAGGGTTGTAGCACTGACTGTCGGGCAGGCAAATAGGGCGCGAGGAGTTTGAGAATTAAATCGGTGTGGCGATCGACGCCTTCGCGATTGAGGTGGTAGTCGGAGTCGAAAAATAGGTCGCGATCGGCGGGCATCATTTGACGCGGCTCGCCGATGAGGGGCACGTCGAGTTCGGCGTAGAACTGCTCGATCGCGGCGAAGAATGCCTGCGGATGTTCGTCGGCATAGTCATCGAACCAGAGGGCGTTCGGCCAGGTGGCGATCGGGGTGATGTCGCGATCGCGGCACCAGCGTACGAAGCGACGGATCGATCGCGCGCCGGGAGAGTCGCCGGTAAACGATTGCGCCATTAGCACCGGCAGCGGCTCGGCGTCGGCCACGTAGCCCGCCTGGATTTCGTTGCGATCGCTCGGCTCGTTATTGAGCCGATCGCCGTAGCGTCCGACTTCATTTTTGGGATCGGGGCCGTCGGTGGAGACGGGGCGATCGAGCAGCTTGCCGGTCGTACGCTTCCAGACGCGGGTAATCGGCAGTCCGAACCAGAAGCGCAGCCGGTCGAGCGCGCCGCGTCGGTTGAGGTAGCCGCGATCGTAGCGAAGCACGTAGTGGATAAAGAACTTGCTGGGGATGCCGCGATCGATGTAGTGGTTGAACTCCAGCGGCATCAGGGCGATGTCGCCGGGACGGAGCCAGTCGCGGCGGGCGCGATCGAGCAGATAGTCGATGCCGATTCCGGCGTGGATGCCGCCGTTGACGCAGGGGATGCCGGTACGTTCGACGATCGTGACGCAGCGGATGCCGTAGTGAGAATTCGAGCCGGAGACGAGGACGAGTTTCGGGGTGTCGGTGGCGATCGCGCGATCGGCGGCGGCGGTTTTGATGGCGTACATCTCGTGGAGGTAGTCTAGCGGCGGCTGTCCCCAGTCGGCTTGGTAGAGCGTGGCGGAGAGGTAGATCGCGACGCAGGCGAGAAAGCTGGAGAGCGCCGATCGCAGGTACGGGCTGCTCACGATTTAACGTTTGGTCTCGGCCATGACATAGATTTCCTCGGGCGCTTCATCGAAGTACTTGAAGAGCGCAGGACAGAGCCATCCCTCTTGACCTTCCGCCAAACGATACCAGTGGCCGCCGAACTCTTCTCGCAGCCGCGTTAGCTGCATCTGATGGTTCGGGAATGGCGACGAGGAAAATATCAGCCGAAAGCCAGATTCAGCGTCGTCGATATCGGCGGTTAAGGCTTCAATCATCGGTGGGATTCCGAAGACAAACGGCTCGCGCACCAGGTCTTTCGCTGCGTCATCGAACATCCAGGTTCCGTCGTCCAGGTACGGAAAGATAGCCATCATGGCGTTTGCCATTGTCGCTGTGCCTCAAAGTCAGGGATTTACAGATTTAACTGATGACAGCCCCTAGCCGCCAATCCAGCCGCTCGCGATCGCGAAGAACACGAACACGCCAAACGCAAACCGATACCACACGAAAACCCAGGTGCTCTGAGTTTGCAAAAAGCGAATCAACCAGGCGATCGCCAGATACGAGAACACCAGCGCCGAGATGAGCCCCGCGACCAGCGCCCACAGCGCCGCCGCCTCGATGCCGCCGACCAAATCCTTCAGCTCGAACATGCCTGCGAGGCTTATCGCGGGAATACCCAGCAGGAACGAGAAGCGGGCGGCGGTCGCGCGATCGAGCCCCAGAAAGAGACCTGCCGTCATCGTCGAGCCCGATCGCGACACACCAGGGACGATTGCCATCGCTTGTGCGAGGCCGATAAGAATGCCGTCTGTGACGCCAAGATTCTCAAAGTCGCGCGCGTGGCGGCACAGCTCCTCCGCAAAACCCAGCAGCAACCCCATCAAAATCGAGACGCTCGCGATCGTCGTCGAAGTACGGACAGTCAGCTCGTAAAAATCGTTGAAAAATAACCGAGTCGTTAGGCCGATCGCGACGATCGGAACCGTACCGATGGCGATACCCAACGCGATGCGAAAGTCTCGGGACTGCCAGTTTCGCTGGCCGATCGCTCGCGTCGCACCACCGACCACCTGCCGTAAATCGTTCCAAAAGTAGCCCAGCACCGCCGCGATACTGCCGAGCTGGATGGCGGCGCTAAACGCCGCGCCCGGGTCGCCCCAGCCCAATAGCTCTGGCACCATTTTCAAGTGCGCCGTGCTGCTGATCGGGACGAACTCCGTCAGGCCCTGCACCATGCCCAGTACTACCGCCTGAAAGATACTCGGATTCCAGATATCTGGCGCTAGTCCCTCGCTAGCGCGGGCAGGCGAGTCTAGGGCGATCGCCCAAAGCAGCGCAGCTATGCCGAGGGCGATCGCGGTAAGTTTCGGCAAGTGGCGATCGTGGTTCGGACTGGGGTGATGGGGAGGCATATTGAGAGTGGAGTGTCGCTGAGCGGTTAGCAGAGTGGAGTTTGTGGCTCGGAGGTGCAGCTCGGAAGTTCGGCAGACAGCACGAGGCCGACGGCAGAAATCGAAACGAAAAAACGCCAAAAGTTTCGCAGTGTTGCGGTATATGTCGCAACCCAAAGGCCGGTCTGACCTGCGTGATAGGCTATGCGACAGCTTAAAAGCCAATCTATAAATTCTGATTAAGGAAACGCGGGATATGACGGGCGCGAATACTCCCTACCTACTGAGAGCCGCACGGGGCGAGAAACTCGATCGCCCGCCCGTGTGGATGATGCGACAAGCCGGTCGCTACATGAAGGCGTACCGCGACCTGCGCGAGAAGTATCCCAGCTTCCGGGAACGCTCGGAAATTCCCGAAGTGGCGATCGAGATTTCGCTACAGCCCTGGCGCGCCTTCAAGCCCGACGGCGTGATCCTGTTCTCGGATATCGTCACGCCGCTGCCCGGTATCGGCATCGAGATGGATATCGCCGAAGGCAAAGGCCCGATTATCGCTAACCCGATCCGCACCCAGGCGCAGGTAGACGCTCTCTACCCGATCGAGCCGGACGAATCGACTCCCTTCATCCGTCCGATCCTCAAAGCGCTGCGCGAAGAAGTGAAGAGCGATGCGACCGTTCTCGGGTTCGTCGGCGCGCCCTGGACGTTGGCCGCCTACGCAGTCGAAGGCAAAGGCTCGAAGACCTACTCGGTCATCAAAAACATGGCCTTCTCCGACCCGGCGGTGCTGCACGCGCTGCTGGTCAAGATTGCCGATACGATCACCGATTACGCCTGCCACCAAATCGAGTGCGGCGCGCAGCTCATCCAGATGTTCGACTCTTGGGCGGGTCAGCTCAGCCCGCAGGACTACGAAGTGTTCGCGCTGCCGTACCAGAAGCGCGTCTTCGAGAAAATCAAGGCCAAGCATCCCGAAACGCCGCTGATTCTTCTCGTTTCCGGTAGCGCCGGTCTGCTCGAGCGCATGGGCGAGTCGGGAGCCGACCTGATTAGCGTCGATTGGACGGTGGATATGGCAGACGCGCGTCGTCGCCTCGGCCCCGAAATGGGCGTACAGGGCAACCTCGATCCGGGCGTGCTGTTCGGCTCGAAGGAATTCATTCGCGATCGCATTATCGACACGATTAAGAAGGCCGGTCCGCGCGGTCACATTCTCAACCTCGGCCACGGAATTTTGCCGACGACGCCGGAAGAGAATGCGGCCTACTTCTTCGAGACGGCTAAGCAGGCCGACAGCTTGCTCGCAGCCGTGTAGCTCGATTTCGTTCGACTCGATTGTTCTCGTTCGGGCTTCTGGCTGACTGGATTCGACATCGTCTCGCGGAAAGTTCAGTGCGTACGGACGACTGAGAATTTCAATACAGAGCGCAGGTGGTGTTTCACGGCCTGCGTTTTTGTTTGGCGATTAGGGGCCGTACTGTCGTTCGGGCCGGTTAGCGATCGAGCGATCACAATTACGTCGGTATTTCTACCACTTTCTTCGAGATTTGCGCCCGCAAAGCGAAACTCTCGGTTAAAGTTAGCACTTAAATTCAACTTCGGCCTCGATTGCTTCGACAGCGGTGCTTCTTCTTCGCCGTGTCTTGCCAGGTCACGGTGAGTCTCTAGGTGAACGCCCACCCGCACCATAGCTTTGCCGTGGCTGGCGATCGATGCATCTCGTTTACAACTCGCCCCAACCCATGACCCAGCCGCTCAAACTTCAAGAAAAGCCTGCAATCGCGTTCTCCAGGGAAGCCACCGTGCCCCTCGAGCCGGAGGGGAGCCAGCCTCCACTGAAGGCATTTGTCAATCTCATCATCGCGCTTATTGCCGTCTCGTTTGCGGCAATTTTTATTCGCTACAGCACTGATGATATTGGCGCGAACGCCACCGTATTCAGTCGCTTCGTGGTGTTCGTGCTGACCTTCGGGACGGTGCGGGCGATCGCGACGCTGCGCCAAAAGTCCGATACGGAATTTCCTTCTGCCGAGCCGCCGATTTCTCGCAAACAGTTGATTTTGCTGGTTGCGGTCGGCGCGATCGCCACGACTTCGCTCGTTCTTTGGGCGATGTCGCTGACGCGCACCAGTGTGGCGAACTCCGTGCTGCTGAACAACCTGACGCCGCTGTTTACCAGCCTGGGCGGCTGGCTGTTTCTGGGGCAAACCTTCGATCGGCGCTTTTTGCTCGGGCTCGGTATTGCCCTGGGCGGCGCGATCGCGCTCGGCGCAAGCGACCTGCACCTTGGCGGCGAGACGCTGTGGGGTGACGGCTACGCGCTGCTGTCAGCGGCGTTCCTGGCGACGTATTTTTTGCTGGCGGAGCGCCTGCGCGATCGCTTCTCGGCGACAACGATTTTGCTGTGGCGCTGTTCGGTCGGCCTGATTATTCTGTTCCCGCTGGTGCTGCTAACGGAAGGCGGGCAGTTTTTCCCGACGACGCTGTCCGGCTGGGGCGCGGCGATCGCCCTAGGTATCATCTGCGAAGGGTTGGGTCAGCGTCTACTGGCGAGCAGCTTCGAGCTATTTTCGTCGAGCTTTATTTCGCTGTTTCTGTTGCTGGAGCCGCCGCTGAGCGCGCTGCTGGCCTGGGCGATCTTCGGCGAGCAGATGGGTGCGGCCAATTGGGTGTCGTTGGGGATTGTTTCGATCGGGCTGTATATCGCCCAGTCGAGCGACACGGCAACGGCGAGTATGGGCGATACGCCCAGCGATCGGAAGCCGGAAGCACCGCGCCTGGCGGAATCCGTTGCCTCTCGATAGACACGCCGTCGATCGAATTAATGACGGGGATGGAGCAGTGAGGTCTTCTCGGCGATCGCCAGTGCCCGCGCGGCCTGCGCTAGCCGATCGACGCTGACCGACAGTGCCGTTACCCCCGCCTCGAGAAGCTGGCGCAGTGCGGTGGGATCGCGAACGATGTCGTCGTCGCAAAGCTGGCAGGGCAATCCATGAATTTTGGCCGTTTCGGCAAGGCGCGCGATCGCCCGGTGGAGCAGCCAGCGCGATGCGGCCCGCGTTTGCCGCGCATCGTCGCGATCGAGCCCGAGCAGCAGCGACGCCAGATCGTTCGTGCCGATCGCGATCCCCGAGATGCCCAACTGGCAGTAGTCGTCCAGCGACAGCAAAATCGAAGGTACCTCCGCCATAATCCAAACCTCGATCTTGCGGGCGTCTTCGCCGATGCGCTCCAGTCGCTCGAGGCACAGCTCCAGCTCGGCGGGCTCGCGCACGAAGGGCAACAGCAGCCGAATGCGTCCTTGCCGATGCCGCTGCGCGAGCGCTTGAAGCTGAAGGTCGAGCAGCTCGGGGCGATCGAAGTACAGGGCCATGCCGCGCTCTGCGAGGGGTGCTTCTGGGTATAGCCGCTCGATCGCGCGATAGAAAATCGGGCGTGGCCCGCACCGCGCGATCGTAAACTCTAGCCGCTCGTCGAGCCAGCGCTCTAAGCGATCGCCGCGACCGTCCGTCGCATCCAGCGCCAGCCCTTCGGAAAACGCCAACATCTCCGCCCGCAAAATGCCGATGCCGTCGCAGTCCGGCGGCAGTTGCCAGTCGCGATCGAGATAGCTCAGGCTGGCGCGCAGCGGGGTTTGGTGAGCGGCAGCGGGCGGGTGCTGGGACTCGAGGGCGGCGATCGAGGCGGCCATCGCGGTTTGCGTATCGCCAGACGCGTCGGCGGTTTGCCCGAGCTCCGTTTGAGCTTTCCCCGTTCCTGCCAAGGGGACGATACGGCGCACCTGGCCTAGGGTGGCGTTCACCTCTAGCCGATCGCCCGTCCGCACTTCGCGAGCGACGCCGGTCGCGCCGACGACGATCGGCAGTCCCAGATCGCGCGCCAGCAAAATCGCGTGGCTAGTCGTGCTGGCCGCCTCGACGACCAAACCCGCCGCGTGGCGCAGGTCGGCAAGGCGATCGAGCGGTACGGTTTCGCAAACCCAAAGGCGGCCGGGTCGGGGCGTTTCGCCGCCGCGTTCCGTTCCGAACACGAAGGCCGCCGCAATCGCCGCACCCTGGGAAGCGCTCGTTCCCCGCCAGGTCGTCACGCACTCAGTTTCGATCGCGGCGGCGGGCACAGTCTCGAACCACGCCGACGACCTCACCAGCTCTAGAGGCGCGAGCTGACGCAGGTAGAGCACGCGCGCCTGCCCGTCCGATCGCTCGCCAATCGGTTTGCCCGTGCGTTCGCCAATCCGTTCGCCCAAAGACCAGTCAAAGCGAATGCCATCCGAATCGCTGTCGCCCGAACTGCTCTCATCCGAACCGTCGGACGCGATCGCCCGCGCTAGCCCGACGATCGCCGCGATCTCCTCGAGCGAGAGGCTGCAGGCCAACCCCTCGGGCTCGACCATCTCGCGACGTACGATCGATCCCGCCCCCCACTCGTAGCGGCAGCACTTGTCTGCGATCGCCCGCGCCCGCACCGCCGCTGAGGATAGGTCGATCTCGAAGCGATCGGGATGCACTAGCGCCGTCTCAAACACCTGCGGTAGACCCCAAGACGCGTTTAAACGCAGGCGATCTCCGCGAATTTCGGCCCAGCCCGACGCGCGAGTGGCAGGCACACTCTGCAACACTAGCGACATCCGCAGCGCCGACACATCCACGCCCGCCGCCGCAACAACTCGTGCCACCGCAGGACGAAATAGCTCGCTCCAAACTTGCAGTGCCGCCGAGGCCACCGACTCCGGACGGCGCGCGATCGTCGGATGCACCATCATCTCCGCGATCGCCGCGCAGCGCTTGACAGACAGTTGCGAACTTTTAAGCCGGGGCAAGATTTCGATCGCCGCGCCGGGAAGCTGCGCCGCCGCCTGCCAGAGCGTCTCTCGCGTCCGAGTATCCCCCTGCGCGATCGCTCGCCGCGCTGCTGCCAGAGCGCGATCGCCGGTTTCAGCACCGACTGGCCGCCGGGACAACAGTTCGGCCAGTACGTCTCCCGGCACGAGCGCCGACGGCAACGCGTACTCCACGAGGGACGGCGGTGCGGTGCTGCGATCGAAGTGGGGGAACTGCGGCAAAGTCACGTCTGCGCCATTAATAAAAACGCATCACTGAAGAAATTCGGGCTCGTGTCGAATTTAGCGGGAAGCGGCCCGAGCGAACCGGTCGAGCGATCCGTGTCGATCGAGCGCGGCGGCCCAGATCGGCACGCTCTGGAATCGTACGTGGAAATCTGCCAACGCGGAAATCTACCGAATTCCCGATTCTGCCAAAACTTCACCTTCCAGAAGAAACACTGAAAACTCTGGGACTTCCGGTTTTGTTTGCCGCGCCGCTTACGGAACGACCGGCGAACTTTAATGCCCGTGTTTCTACGAATACTACTGCTTTTTCCTGGTTTTTCATCCGTGAGAATACGGGAAAATGCTTGAAAAATATCGCGATTGCGATCGTTCTCAATCAGTACTTCGCGCAGATCTGATGGAAAAACGCGAATGGTCGCTAAAGATAAAAAATAATCCGGATAAAAACGCGAGCTTTCTAACAATTAGGTCTTGCGTATTTTACGTAACTTGTCCGGATCGTCGATTTTCGCACGTGTGAAACGAAGGCTGGCTGGCGATCGTCTGGCAGTGAAAAATTCCTCCTCATATCTTAAATAATCTGGCAAGCGATTGGCTCACTGCGATTTGTTGTTTTCGCCAAGCCTTTACCTGGAGAGGATTTGAGGCGCATGCGTGAAATCTGGATTCGACGCCTGATGTAGAGGTATCGCCAACCCACGCTGTTCCCGAAACGGCTCGCGACGATCGCGCAGAGACGACTCCAGCGGTTCGCTTCGATCGACGCAATCTCCACCGAGATTCGACCCAAACTTCATCTTGGCTTTAATTAAAGGGGGGGGAATGTCGGTTGGATTTTGTCTTCTATGAAGACTCGGTGAAGATCGCCGTTTACGACTTCTCTTCTCAGGACATACACCTATACTGAAGGTGTCGAGGAACAGCAGGCCGAGACACCTAAGCACTATTATCCAGAGAACACGCAATGAAATCGCTCTTCCAAGCCGCCGTACTCACCAGCGCTGCCACCCTAGCCCTCGCTCCCATCGCTCATGCTGGTAGCTTCGGTGTCGATGACGGCATCAGCTTCGACAGTCAAACGACCCTCGAGTTCACCTTTGAAGAGGCGCGCGGTAGCTACCAATCCTCTCTCGGCATCTACTCTGTTATCGACGGCGAAGCGACCCTCGAAGAAGTTCTGTTCGCCGAAACGATGGGCTCGGACGTCGGTAGCTCCAACTACTTGAGCACCTGCGGCGTTGATGGTGTGAGCGCGATCGAGAACTGCACCGCACAGTTCACCTTCGAGGCGGGCGTCGATTACGCCCTCGGCTTGATCTTGAACAACACCAACGTTCACTCGGGCGTCAAGTACTCGACCACGGACTTGAACGACGGTTCGCAGCAAGCCATCTTCGACGAAAACGAATTCAGCTTCGCGGCTGGCGATACAGTTGCATTCGGAAACCCCGGCGACTACACCGACGACGTCTTCGCTGCCCTGAACGATGTCGTTTGGATTGGTTTCGACGATGGCGGCAACCAAAACGACGTTGACTTCCAAGATTTCGTGGTTTCGACCTCGATCGTCGATTCGGAGTCCGTTCCGGAACCGGCTTCGGCAATCGCGCTGCTGGCTGTTGGCGCTGCATCGCTGAAACTAGGCCGCCGCAACAACGCCTAGTTCGAGCGCTTCAGCGAAACTACTTTTCGGTGCGGTCTCACGGAGTCGTGCCGATGTCTGAACCTGGCAAATCTGAGTACTCTGCCTGCTGAAGGAGTGATTTAGGTTTGCTTATCTCTAGTCGAAAAAGCCCCGCATCGGTTGCAGTGCGGGGCTTTTTTTGGGCTCGATCGGGCGAAAGGAGCCTAGACGCGGACGGACATTCTCTATGCCGTTGCTTGAAAACTAGCTTGAAAATCTGACGCTACGACTGGTCGGAGCACTCCAAGAATACATTTTCCGGAAGTCGCCAATGAAGGCTGAGCTTGTCGTTCGCATAGCGTCGGCTTGCCGATCGCCTGGTGCTGCTGCACGATTCGCTTCGCGAATGCGGCGCTAACGACACTCGGTGCTCGAATCCCGAACGGTGAGCGTTTATTTCCGGAAGACTCTTAGCTCGCCTTAAACACGGCGGCGGCGGCGGCAATCCCCGCACCCGGAGTTGCGCCGTCGTGACCGAGTTCGACGAGCACCGACTCCAGCGCTCCGATCGCCGTCAGCACGTCGCGATCGGCGACAAAGCCTAGATGGCCGATGCGGAAGATCTGGCCTTTCAGATGGTCTTGGCCACCGGCAAGGGCAATGTCGAACTTTTTATTCATTCGCGCGCGTACGTCTTCGGCTTTGACAGTTGCAGGTGCGACTGCCGTAATCGCGGGGCTGGCGCATTCGTCCGCACCGAACAGCGGCAGGCCCATCGCCTTAACGGCGGCGCGGGTGGCGCGCTTGAGGCGATCGTGGCGCGCGAAGATTGCCTCTAGCCCTTCGTCCTGCATCATTTGTAAGGCGGCGTGGAGCGCGAAATAGAGGTTGATCGGTGGCGTAAACGGCGTGCTGTTCTTGGCAGCGGTCTTGCGGTATTTGCCCAAATCGAAGTAAAAGCGGGGCAGCGTTGCTCGTTCGTAGGCGTCCCAAGCCTTGTTGCTGACGGCGACGAAACCGAGACCGGGGGGAATCATATACCCCTTCTGGGAGCCGGAGCCGACCACGTCGAGACCCAGCTCGTCCACTTTCAGGTCGTACGCGCCAAGGCTGGTGACGGCATCGACGATGCTGAGGGCTTTGCTGTGGGCCTTGATGTGAGCAACGATCGCCCCGAGGTCGTTGAGGACGCCGGTGGAGGTTTCGCTGTGGGTCAAGATAACGGCGGCAATTTCCTTGTTGGTGTCGGCTTCGAGGGCGGCACGGAAGGCTTCGGGATCGAGCGGCTTGCCCCACTCAGCATCGATAACCTCGACGTTGAGGCCGTACGCTTGTGCTACCTGCACCCAGCGATCGCCAAATTTGCCGTTGGAGCCGACCAAAACGCGATCGCCCGCGCTCAGGAAGTTGATAATGCCTGCTTCCATCGCGCCCGTACCGCTGGCCGCCAGGGTCAGCACGTCGTTTTTCGTCTGGTGCAGCCACTGCAATCCGGCGTTGACTTCGCCGATCAGGGCGCTAAACTCGCCGGTGCGGTGGCCGATCGGGTGCTTGCCCAGCGCCGTCAGCGCCCGTTCGGGAACCGGGGTCGGCCCCGGGATCATCAGCATTGCTTTATCGTCCATTTGCTCTCTACTCCTAAATGAATGCGCGATCGCGGTGGGTGGTCTGTTCTGTTCGGGGCGCGATCGAGGGTCGTTAACGCGTCTTGCGGTTCTCTCGCATCGCAGGCCCGACTCGCAAGCCCGACTTGCAGGCCCGACTCGCAGGCTACTCGCTGCCGGTGTCGTTGAGCGACCAACGGTAGTCGATCGGTCGGTGTAGACGATCGCAGTCGCCCTCGAGACTTTTCTGCAAGGCCAGTGCCTTTCGGAGGGTGGCGATCAGGTCGTTGACGCGCGCGCACTCGCGAGAACCGGGCTGGAAGGCGGGGCTCGTCTGGCGTTCGAGCAGTTGCAGCAGCAGCTCGTAGTGGATGTGCGACGGCAGCGGAATGGGCTCCATAGCAAGCATTGGGGAGAGGCGACGGGCATTCTACTGCGGCCATCGCGAGCATTATACCCCGGTCGGAATCGCCCTCCGCGCCGCCGCGCCGAAACCTCAGGTGCGCGCGGTCTCGCCTGCAAAGAGGGTCGCGATCGCCGCTTCCGGGTCGGCCTGCTTGACGAGGGACTCACCGACGAGAACGGCCTGGGCTCCGGCGGCCACCACGCGATCGAGGTCGCCGCGCTGGTGGATGCCCGACTCGCTAACCAGCGTGATGCTCTTCTCTAGCAGGGCCTCGCGCCGCGCCGCGACGATCGCCTCGGTGGTGGCGAGATCGACGCTAAAGTCTTCTAGGTTGCGATTGTTGATGCCGATTAGCTCGATTCCGTCGATCGCCAGTACGCGATCGAGCTCCGCCAAGGTATGCACCTCCACCAGGACGGCCATGCCCACAGTACGGGCGATCTTGATGAAATAGGACAGGTCGCGGTCTTCGAGGATCGCCGCGATCGCCAGCACGGCATCGGCTCCGTTGGCGCGGGCTTTGTAGATTTGGTAGGGGTAAATCACGAAATCCTTGCACAGCAGCGGAATTTCCACCGCCTCGCGAACGCGCGCCAGTACGTCGAAGCCCCCCTGAAAGAACTTCGTATCCGTTAACACCGAGAGGCAGCTCGCGCCGCCGCGTTCGTAGGCCGCCGCGATCTCCTCGGGATTGAAGTTTTCGCAGATGACGCCCTTGCTCGGCGAGGCTTTTTTGACCTCGGCAATTAGCGCGGGTTCGGTCTTCCCGGCGCGCAGGGCGGCGACGAAATCCAGCGCCGGAGGTTGCTCCTGCACGGCGCGACGCAGGTCTTGGAGCGGCTGCACCGATCGCCAGCGCTCGACCTCGACCTCCTTGTACCAGACGATTTCTTCGAGGATGTGCTGGGGCTCCGCGCCGGGGATGCGCACCTCGTAGCGGCACACGTCGGACTGGACGGCGGGACTGGGCGAGCGGCGGCGGATTTTGAGAGTCATCGGGCAGTAGCGATAGTAGCGATCGAAGGCGGCGATCGAGGAACGGGTATCGATCTTATACCGATCTCGCCCCCTTAAGACTTGACGGGGTAGTAGCGCGAGTCGCTGTCTTTATAGCGGTATTCGATGCCGCAGCGGGCGCGGGTGAACTTGCCCAGATCGCCTTCCTCGCGCTTGCGATCGAGGGTGCGTTTGTCGCAGCGGCACAGACTGGCCAGACTGTTTTTGCTCAGAGAAGTCGCTTCGGTTAAGGTGGCGATTTCCGCTTGGCTCATCTTGCTCGACGAGCGGCGGCGGCGGCTGGGAGTCTTGGCTTTTTTGACGCGGCTGGTGGTCGGCTTGGGCGTCTCGGCTGGAGCTGGAGCGGTGGCGGACTCGAGCGCCGCTTTTGAAGTCGTCGCTGAGGTTGCTTTTGGGGCGGTCTTCGAGGCAGTTTTTGAAGCTGTCTTTGCAGCCGTCTTTGCAGTGGCAGGCTTCGCTGCCGAAGCTTTTGTTTTCTTGACTGCAGCGCGGCTCGCTGCCGGAGCCGTTTTTGAAGCCGGTGGTGCGCTTGCAGGCTCGCTGGACTTCGCCGTGCCGTTGGCCGCCGCCACCGGCTGTTTGAGCCGCGCCACCTCGCGTTCGAGGGCTTCGAGGCGGGCGAGCCAGTCGGCCTCCGGTGGCGCGGATGTCGGCACCTCCGGTGGTGCGGCAGCCGGTGGTGAGCCGTCGGGCGCACTGGATAGCGACGATAGCCCTGCCTGGAGGATGTCCTGGAGCGTGGCGAGGCGATCGTACCCGAGCGCTCCACCCCGGCGGGCGGCCAGCGAGGACGGATACCGGCGCTTCCCAAGTTCGGCAATCGCCTCCATCATCGAATCGTCTACGCGAAGCTGGAGAATTTGAGGCATCGGCTTCAAGAAAGAACGGACAAAAAGACGGACGCGCTCGCGGCGGGGCGCGATAACCTGCCTCTATCGTCCTACAAGATGGCGCTCGTGGTGGTGGACTGGTGGTAAATTTCGTCGGGTGGCGCGCGGCGAGCTCACCCAGGAGGTCGAAGCGCTCGATCGTACTTCCAGAGAGGACTTTAGATACTTAACACCACTTTCATTACAAAATTTGCTTTACATTTCTTATTGCGCTCTCGGCTCGTTTTTGGGTGGTGGCGCTGGTGTCGGGCGATCGCCTCGCGGCAATCGCGGCGATTCGAGTCGCGGCGATCCGCCAGGGCGGGGCATAACCTTTTAGACTAGGATTCGACGAGCGAGATTCAGGAGAGGTGTACTGTGGGCGATCGCAACTCAGAATCAGCCGTCCAGAGCCTGTCGAGCCGCCGCGAGCTGCGCGAGCTGGTGCGATCGCAGCTACAAATGTTGCTCGAGCAGAATAACCTCCAGGGTGCGAAGACCCTGCTCGTGCCCGTGCAGCCCGCCGATATCGCCGAGGCGATCGAAGGCTTGCCCGAAATCATGCACGCACTGGCCTTCCGGCTCCTCTCGAAGGACGAAGCCACCGAAGTTTACGAAAATCTCGACTCCAGCGTGCAGCTCTCGCTCGTGGAGGACTTCAAGCGTCAGGAGGTGGTTGATATCGTCGAGCAGATGTCGCCTGACGATCGCGCCCGCCTGTTCGACGAGCTGCCCGCCACCGTGGTGCGCCGCCTGCTGCGCCATATGAGCCCCTCCGAGCGCCGCGCCACCTCGCTGCTGCTGGGCTACGAGTCCGACACCGCCGGTCGAATTATGACGCCGGAGTATATCTCGCTCAAGGAGCACTTCACCGTTACTCAGTCTCTGGAGCGGATTCGCAGCCTCGCGCTCGTCACCGAAACGGTGTACTCGCTCTACGTCACCGACGCCGCCCGCCAGCTCACCGGCATCCTATCGCTGCGGGATCTGGTGGTCGCCCAGCCCGATCGCACCGTCGGCGAGCTGATGACCCGCGACGCCATCTTTATTCACACCAGCACCGACCAAGAGGAAGTCGCCCGGACGATCCAGCGCTACGACCTGCTGGCCGTGCCGGTGGTCGATAGCGAGCAGCGCCTGGTGGGCATCGTCACCGTAGATGACGTGATCGACATTATCGAGCGCGAAACCACCGAGGATATTTACGCGCTGGGCGGGCTGCAAACCGATGGCGACAACTACTTTCAGACAAACCTATTCAACGTGGCGCGGCAGCGGGTGGTGTGGCTGCTAGTGTTGCTGTTCACCAATACGCTGACCAGCGGCGTGATTCGCGCCAACGAGGACATCCTCGAGCGGGTGGTGAGTTTGGCGATGTTTATTCCGCTGCTGATCGGCACGGGCGGCAACGTCGGCGCGCAGTCTTCGACGGTGACGATTCGTGGGCTGAATATGGACTCGATCGGGGTCGATCGCGCCGGGTGGGTGATCCGTCGCGAGGCGATCGCCGGGGCGCTGCTGGGCACGATGCTCGGCGCGATGGTGACGGTGGGAGCGTATTTTCTTCAAGGGGATCTGGTGGTGGCGATCGCAGTGGGGGTGAGTTTGATCGCCATCTCAGTGCTGGCCTCGGTGTCGGGCTCGGCGCTGCCGTTTTTGTTCCAGTCGCTGGGCTTCGATCCGGCGCTGATGTCGGCTCCGTTTATTACCACCGCCGTGGACGTGTTGGGGGTGCTGATTTATTTCGGGGTGGCGCGGCTGCTGTTGCAGGTGGTGCAGACGGCGATGGCGATCGGCTGGGTCGGTGTTTAGCGACGTTTAGAGTACTCCACGGAAATAAATGCCCAGTATCCAGGATTCGAGCACTGAGCTTGTCGTTGGCGTAGCCTTCGCTTTGCGAATAGTGCGTCACACCCAGGCTATCGGCAAGCCGACGCTTCGCGAACGACAAGCTCAGTCTTCATTGGCGAACTCTGGACAGATACATTTGTGGACTGCTCTTAGCAACGTTTAGCGACGGGTGGCGCGCGATCGGTGGCTTGTTTTCAATTGGCGAACCTGCCAGCAAACCCGCCAGCAAAACCTGATAGATTGGTTACTCGTATTTTTTTGTCCCCAGGCGCTGTCATGTCAGTAGATTGGATCGAGCCCGCCGATCGCGTGCAAGCCTTGCCCCCCTACGTGTTCGCCCGCCTCGAAGAACTCAAGGCGCGAGCGCGAGAGCAGGGGCTCGATCTCATCGACCTCGGCATGGGGAACCCCGACGGCGCGACTCCCACTCCGATCGTCGAGGCAGCGGTGGCGGCGCTCCAAGACTCGCAAAACCACGGCTACCCCCCCTTCGAGGGAACGGGCAGCTTTCGCAAGACGATCGCCGACTGGTACTACCGTCGCTACAGCGTCCAGCTCGACTCCGAAGGCGAAGCCCTGCCGCTGATTGGCTCCAAGGAGGGCTTGGCGCACCTGGCGCTGGCCTACGTCAACCCCGACGACCTGGTACTCGTCCCGACGCCCTCTTACCCGGCCCACTTTCGCGGGCCGCTAATTGCGGGCGGCAGCATTCACAGCCTGACGCTCAGCGCCGAGAACGACTGGCTAATCGACCTGGCGGCGATTCCCGACGACGTGGCCGATCGCGCCAAGATTCTCTACTTCAACTATCCCAACAACCCCACCGGAGCCACCGCCCCGCGCGAATTCTTTGAAGACGTAGTGGCCTGGGCGCGCCGCCACGAAATCATCCTCGTCCACGATCTCTGCTATGCCGAGCTGGCCTTCGACGGCTACCAGCCCACTAGCCTGCTGGAAATCGAGGGCGCAAAGGAAATCGGCGTCGAGTTTCACACCCTCTCGAAGACTTACAACATGGCCGGGTGGCGCGTCGGCTTCGTCGTCGGCAACCGCCACTTGATTCAGGGGCTGCGGACGCTGAAAACCAACCTGGACTACGGCATTTTCTCGGCGCTGCAAAAGGCCGCTGAAACCGCCCTCGACTTGCCCGACAGCTACCTCGAGGTGGTGCAGAAGCGCTACAGCGAGCGCCGCGATTTCCTCATCGAGCGCTTTGGCCAGCTAGGCTGGACGGTTCCCAAAACCAAAGCGACGATGTATCTCTGGCTGCCCTGCCCGCCCGGAACGAGCTCTACGGACTTTGCGCTGTCGGTGTTGCAAACCACCGGGGTGGTGGTGACGCCGGGGAATGCTTTCGGCGAAGGCGGCGAGGGCTTCGTCCGCGTGAGCCTTATTGCCGACTGCGATCGACTGGGGACAGCGCTCGATCGCCTCGAACAGGCCGGAATTCGCTACGAGTAGGCGCGTCAGCGCTTTTTTACCCAGAGATATAGGGACGCTAGGTATAGGAGCGACTTTTGAGAGCGCCGCCGATGCTGCCCAAGACGCGCCGAAGCTGACCGACGAGCTGCTGCTGGGCCGCTTGCAGGCGATCGGGTGCGGGGAAATCAGCCTTTAATTGACGCTCTAGATTGAGGCTGGCGGCGACCAGCTCGTGCGCGCCGATATTTCCCGCCGAGCCTTTGAGGGTGTGGGCGAGCTGCGCTGCGCGACCTTCACGGCGATTGCTACGACGATCGCGCAGTGCCGCCTCCAGGTCGCGCTCGAAGCCCGCATAGGTCTGGGCGAACAGCTCCAGCAGTTCGCAGTAGCTGTCCCAGTCGCCGCCCATGCGCTCGAGGCCGACCTCGACTGCAATGCCGGGAATGACGGTCGAACTCGGATCTTCAGGCGTTTGGCCGGTTTTGGACGGTCGATCGCGATCGCCAACCGTCCGAACGACGTCCAACGATTCGCGCGCTGTCAGTTTTGTTGCCTCGACGGGTCGCGCGGCCTCCACCGCTCGTGCGGTCTCGCCCGGAATCCACTGCCGCAGGATTTCTTGCAGCAGGGAAGCGTCGATCGGCTTCGGCAGCCAGTCGTTCATGCCCGCATCCAGGCAGTGCTGGCGGTGGTTCTCGGCATTGTGGGCGGTCATCGCCACGATCGTCACTTCGCCACACCAGGCATTTTCTGAACTCTGGGCTGCGAGCTGGCGGATGCGGCGCGTCGCCTCGACCCCGCCCATGATGGGCATCTGCACGTCCATTAAAATCAGGTCGTAGCGCACCTGGCGCACACGATCGAGGGCGACGCGACCGTTCTCGGCGATTTCGACGCAGTAGTTGAGGTTGCGGAGCATCTCTTGGGCGACGAACTGGTTGACCTCGTTGTCTTCGACTAGCAGGATCGTCTCGCCAGTGGGGTGCCTGCGAGTCGCGCGATCGCAGGGCGGCGATGCATCTGGCACGCTTTGGGAAGCGAGCGGCCCGGAAAGCGGTGGAGAGCATCGCGCAGAGGCTGGCCTAGACGTGCGTCCGGAGATTGCCCTGGAGCTGGTGGGTGTAGAGATCGCGTGGGAGATGGGAGGAGTCAGCGCGCGCCCGTCCCGCAGCTTCGGTCGGGCGGTGGGCCGTCGCTCGCAGCCGTCGAGGAACTGGAATAGCTGACGCAGTTGGCGGCGGTCGATCGGCTTGCCTAGATGGGCGTCGAAGCCGTCGCGCTCGAGCTGGGCGACTTCCGGCGTCGGACGACCGGGCGAGCATAGCAGCACCCGCGCGAATGGCGGCAGCAGGAAGTCGGCGTCGAGGTTGGCGATCGCTCCGCGACCGTTGGCTTCCGGCAGGGTGTCGTCCAGCAGTAGCAGATCGAAGGGCTGGGTTTCGAGGGCCAGCAGCAGCGACTCGATCGCCAGCTCGCTGGAACGAACGACCGTTACGTCCAGCCCCAGCCCGGACAGCGTCGCCCCCAGTGCCTCGCCGCTTGCCGCACTCGCCTCTGCCACCAGCGCGCGCTTGCCCCGCCACCGTCGACGCAAATCCGTCAGGGGCAGCAACGCCTCTGGAGCGCGCGTCCCAACCGCCGGGCCGCTGGGAAAGGTGCAGCGATCGGGTCGGACGCGTCCGAAGCTAAGGCGAACCCTAAAGCAGCTTCCGCGACCGACCTGGCTACTCGCGGAGATCTCGCCGCCCATCGCCTCGGTAAGCCGTTTGCAAATCGCGAGGCCGAGGCCGGTGCCGCCATATTCGCGCTCGTCAAAGCGGCCCGCCTGGGTAAAAGCCTCGAACAGAGCCGGAATCTGGGCGTCGGTCAGGCCGATACCGGTGTCGGTTACGTCGAAGCGCAGCGCGATCCTCTCGTCGCGCGTCTCGATCGCCGCGATCTCTAGGGTGACGCTGCCCGCGTTGGTGAATTTAATACCGTTGGCGACGAGGTTGATCGCGATTTGAGTAACGCGCAGCGAGTCGCCGACGAGTAGGTCGGGCACATCCGCCCCGATACGAAACAGCAGCTCGATTTGCTTGCTGGCGGCCTGGGTCGACAGCGAGTCGCTCAGGGCGGCGATCGCCTCATCGAGAGAAAACGGCACCTGGGCGATCGCCAGCTTTCCCGCATCGAGCTTAGAGAAGTCGAGCACGTCGTTGACGATCCGCAGCAGCAGTTGCGAGGACGTCTGGATTTTGCCCAAATAGCGCAGGCGCTCCTCATCGCGATCGGCCTGGAGCGCGAGATCGGTCAGGCCGATAATGCCGTTCATCGGCGTTCGCAGCTCGTGGCTCATCACCGCCAGAAACTCGCTCTTCGCCTGACTGATGCCGTAAGCCGAGGCTTTGGCGCGGCGATCGATCCAGGCGGCGTAGCCCAGCGCCAGCGAGAGGCTGCTCCCGATCGCGACGACCAGCAGCGTGCGCGGCCAGTAGGCGAAGTCGAGCCGGACGCCCATCACCCACTTACCCGACGGCAAGATAATGCCGACCGTGCGCTGGGGACGCTCGAACACTGCCGGGTCGCCCCAAAACACCTCGCCCGCCATCCCCTGGGCGTTGCGTCCGCGCAGCGCGAAGTCGTACTCGGCGGGTAGATCGTGCAGGCCCGCATCGCGATACAACGTGTTCGTTTCGATCAGGACGCTGGCAACTCCCCAAAAATCACTGGGCAGTTCCTGGAGCCAAGGGGTCTGAGCTGTGGCGCGATCGCGGCTGATATAAGCTTCGCGATCGAGCGCGCCGGGAATAAAAATCGGCTGGCGCGCGATGATGGCCTCGCCGCCCTGCACCAGTTCGATCGGCCCGACGAACAGCAACTCGCGTCCGTGGATGGCCGAGAGAATCGCCGACATCCGACGGCCGTCGGAAAAAATGTCGTAGCCGCTCGCCTTGCGGTTGCGCGCGAAGTTCGTCAAGAATGTAACGAGGCCGTCGGGTGCGAGTTGAACGCTCAGGCTGTTGCCGAGCTGTCCGTCCAGCGCCACCGTCAAGTTTTGAAAGTCGGCCTCGAGCCGCTGGAGGTAGTTCGGATCGCGGATCGCCTCGGCGTCGTAGTAGCTCTCGACCAGCGAGGCTAGCGACGTTGCCAGTCCGAGGCGGCGTTCCAGGATGCGCTCGAGGTTGTCGCTGACGCGAAACAAATGCTCCTCGGCGTGCTGGCTCTCGTGGCGGTGAAGCAGACTGCGATCGGTCGCGGCGATCGCTAGAGTCGCCAGCAGCCCGAGCCCCGTTACGACACCCGCAACCCAGTGCGGCGTCAGGGCCCGCACACCTTTCAGGAGCGGTGAATTCCGAACGATTTCAAGCATAGACGAGGGCCGACGGGAGAGCGCGCTATCGAGAGAACACCCGCACGCGGGCAATGCCGCGTTGCCGAAGCAAGCGGCTCGATCGCTCAAGAGGCGATCGATTCCTCGATCATACGAGCCTCGAGGCGATCGAGCAGGGTATCGACATCTACACCGAGGGCGGCGAACTCCTGCGCCGGGGTCGGATCTTCGCAAGAAAATACAACGAGCTGAACCTGCCCTTCTGTAATGCCAACAACCAAAACCTCCTTTTCGGGATCGTAGCCGTCTAGCACGCCGATCGCCTCGCGCAGGCGGTTGTCCACCCGCTCGTTGAGCGCCTCGATTTGGGCGCGCGTGCAGGTAATAAAGTGCGGCTGCGGCTTGAGGTCGATGCCCAGATATTCCGGCTCGCTGCCCCGCTCGGCCACCACCTGGGCGTACCCCCACACGAGCGCGGCCATCTCCTGGCGGTAGTCGCGCACGAAGCGATCGATGCGCTTGAGTTTGCGTGTATCGGGCGCGTTGGGGTCGTTGCGGTCGGGAAGGTCGAACATCGGAAACTCAAAGAGGCAGCATGCCGGAGAAGCCGCGATCGCCACGCCGGTGCTGCCTACGATCTCATATCGCAATCCCGATTTAAAGGATCTGTTTGTCGCAAGCCAAAAACCGGGTCTCTTTCGTTCGAGCTCGATTGGCGCGCCTGAGTCGTAGAAACCCGATTTCTCGAACCTCGCTTCAGCGCCGACCCGGCCTCAACCCTCCACCAAAAACTCTAGCGCTTCGCAGGTCGCGCGTCCCGTCTGCTCCCAGCTAAACCGCCGCACGCGCGCCAGCCCCGCCGCCCGCAGCTGCTCGCGCAGCATCCCACTGCTCCAGAGCCGCTGCATCGCCGAGGCGATCGCCCCCACGCTGTAGGGATCGATCGACAGCGCCGCATCGCCCGCCACCTCCGCCATCGCCCCGAAGTCCGAGACGATCGTCGGCGTCCCGCAGGCCATCGCCTCCAGGATCGGCAGGCCGAACCCCTCCCACAGCGACGGAAACACCAGCGCGATCGCCCGCCCGATTGCCTCTGGCAGCTCCGCCTCGGACAGGTAGCCGCGAAACTTCAGGCGATGCTCGATCCCCAACTCTCGCGCCCGCTGTTGCAGCGCCGGGGCGTAGCGCCGATCGATGCCGCCAACGATATGCAGCTCAGCTTCCTCGGGCATCAGCGCCAGGGCTCGAACCACGCGATCGAGATTTTTGTAAGGCTCCTGACGACCGACATAAACGAAATAGTTCGATCGCTCCAGGTCGCGATCGCGATATAGCCCGCGATCGTAGGCCAGTGGAATCACCTCAATTTTGGCGGTATCGACCTCGAAAAACGAGCGCAAATCGCGGGCGGTGGTCTCTGAAACGGCCAGGACGCGATCGGCGCGGCGCAGCACGGCAGGCACGTAAAACTTCTGGTAAGCCAGCAGCGGCGTGGCCTTTTGCGGGAAGCGCAGCGGTGTCAGGTCGTGGGCCGTGACGGCATAGCGAAACTTCGGATCGATGGCCCCCAGCGGCGCTTCCGGCAGCGGCGAAAACAGCGCGCGCCCCCCGAGCTGGCGACAAATGCGCGGCAGCGAAAACTGCGTCCACAGCAAACGCTTCGCGTGGCCGCGCGCCCCCTGCTCCGGCGTCATGCCTGCCGCGATCGGGTAGTGACCTTTGGACGACCCGGCGGGCTCGGCGGGCTCGGTTGGCCGATCGAGTTCGGAAAATTCGGCAGATTCAGAAAATTCGGCAGATTCGGCAAATCTGGGACGCTCCGCTGCCAAAAACACCGGTTCGAGAACGCCGAGATAGCGCGCCACCTGGCGGGCGTAGGTGCTGATGCCCGTCGGCTTGTTCATCAGAAAGGACAGATTGACGGGCAAAACCATCGTGCGCGATCGGTCGAAGTTGGGGAGAAGCGAATCGTGGAAGATTCGATTTTAGCGGCTTGCCTCAACGCGCGCGATCGCGCTGCTTGTCGATTGCGATTTGCGGCGCGATCGACAGATCGACAATCTCGCTAGCAAACGACTCCGTTGGCGGCAGCACCCGAAAAATCGCGATATCGATACCCCGCGCCAAAAACGTAAACTGTCCGTCCACCGTCCCCGACACGCCCGCATTGAGGAAATACACGCCGGGGTTGAGGCAGCAGGTGAACCGGAAGCGCACTGTTATGCGCGTTTCGCCAGCGGCGTGGGTGACGTTCTGGGCGACTGCGGGGAACGATGCGCCGCCCAGCTCCAGGCCGCTAACGGTTTTAATCAGCATCCCGAAGCGCAAGTCGGTGGCCTCGCGATGAAATTCCACCTCGTAGGTGTAGACGTACTCGCGGCGACCGACGAGATTGTTTACCGGTCTGCCATCGAGCGCCAAAATCTTCGGGCTCTGGATATCTGCACCGCGCGGCTCGTAGGCCAGACTGTTGCTCGGCTTCAAGCCGGGATCGAAAAAGTCATCGGCCTCAATTTCAAAGGCATCGTCCGATGCCTCTCTTTTCGCGCTGCCATTGAGGTCGTCGCGATCGCCGGGCGGCTCCGGCCACAGGGGCGAGTCGGGGATCGTCCGCAGCTTTTCGCGCAGCGCCGGGTAGCGATCGGCGGGCGCGTAGATTAATTTCTGATATTGATCGATGACGAACTTCGGGTGGTGAGTCACGATCGCCTCACCGCGATCGAGCAGCAGCGCGCGATCGCATAGCTCCACCACCTTCGACGCCGCGTGGGAAACAAACAGCGTCGTACAGCCCCGCTCTTGCAGCGACTCGATGCGCGCGAAACACTTACGCTGAAACGCCTCATCACCCACCGCCAACGCCTCGTCCACCACCAAAATATCCGGCTCGACGCTGGTGGCCACCGCAAACGCCAACCGCACGAACATCCCCGAAGAGTAGGTTTTTACCGGCTGCTCCAGGAAGTCGCCAATCCCCGCAAAAGCCGCAATATCGTCAAAGCGTTCCTCGATTTGCCCCCGCGTCAGGCCGAGAAGCTGCCCGTTGAAAAAGACATTCTGACGCCCCGTAAACTCCGGATTGAAGCCGCTGCCAAGCTCCAGTAGCGCCGAGATACGCCCGCGCACGTGGGCTTCGCCGGAGCTAGCCCGAAGCGTGCCGACGATGATTTGCAGCAGCGTGGACTTTCCGGAGCCGTTGCGCCCGACGATGCCGAGGGTTTGGCCGCGCGGCACGTCGATGCTGACGCCGCGCAGCGCCTGGAATTCGCGGTATTGTTTGCGGCTGGGAAACAGCAGTTCTTTGAGCCGATCGCTCGGTCGATCGTAGCGGCGAAACGACTTGGCGACGTTCCGAACGGATATGACGATGTCTTCCATATGTGGCGCGGGCGATCGCAGCGGAGTCGAACCGACTATACAGTGTCGGTGCGATTCGGGCGCTGCGGGTGTCGGCAAGCACGATTGCTCGAACTGGCCGCTAAATCACGTCCGCAAAGCCCGACTTGAGCTTGCGATAGACCGCGTAGCCCCCGAGAAACACGACGATTGCCACCACCGACGCTACCGCCCACTGCCCGCCGTGCTGCACCGACCCCACCAAAATCAGATCGCGGTACACCTGGGCGATCGCCGTTAGCGGGTTGCCCCAAAATACGAACCCCTTCAGGAATTCCGGGATTTTCTCCGCTGGGTAGACGATCGGCGTCACGTAAAACCAAATATTCAAAATCACGCCCAGCGTCTGCGGCACGTCGCGCAGAAACACCGTCAGCCCCGCCGTCAGGTAACCCAGCCCCGCCGTCAGCAGAAGCTGCGTCAACCACACCGCCGGAAGCAGCAGCAGCGAGGCGTGTACCTGCCCGGTGACGAGCGCCACGGCCACCACCAGCGCCAGCACGCCTAGCAGGCTTTCGACGAACGCCGACAACACCGGCACGAGGGGCAGCAGCTCCAGTGGGAACACCACTTTTTTAATCAGGTTCGGCTGGGCGATCGCGCTATTGGTCGCGCCGATCAGCCCGTTTGTAAACGCCAGCCACGGCACGAGACCCGCAAACAGCCATAGCCCGAAGGTGAAATTATTCGACGGGATACCCATCAAGTCCAGCTTGACGCGCAGAACGATCGAAAAGACATAGGTGTAAATCAGCAGCTGCGACAGTTGCGTCAGCAGCGGCCAGAGGTTGCCGAGGATCGAGCCCTTATATTTCGCCTCCAGGTCGCGCTGGACGAGCGCTCCGAGTAAAGAGAACTTGGTTTTCCAGGCGGCGTAGCGATAGCCGAACAGGCGATCGAGCAGCGCGTGAATGGCGCGGAAGCGGCGACGGCTAAGAGACAAGAGCGTAGGGCATAAAGGCGGATACGTCCGAATATATCAAGGTGTGAGCTTGCGGCTATCGGATGCTCCTCGTCATCCTGCCGCCCAGAACGCGATCGCGGCGCTAGAATCGAAAAGATTCGTTAAGCGCCAATCTTCCCCAGCCGCTCGCTGCTTTGCTATGCCCGCCGCGTCCTCGCCAAACAAAAACGGCCACGCCAACGGCCACGGCAGCTCCGCCGAGCGCCCCATCGATCCCGGCGACCTCAGCGCTGCTCCCGATCGCAACACCATCCGCATTCGCGGCGCGCGGCAGCACAATTTGAAAAACGTCGATCTCGATTTGCCGCGCGATCGGCTGATCGTCTTCACCGGCGTCTCCGGCTCGGGCAAGTCATCGATGGCCTTCGACACCATCTTCGCGGAGGGTCAGCGCCGCTACATCGAATCGCTGAGCGCCTACGCCCGACAGTTCCTCGGCCAGCTCGATAAGCCCGATGTGGAGTCGATCGAGGGACTGAGTCCGGCGATCTCGATCGATCAAAAGTCCACGTCCCACAACCCGCGATCGACCGTCGGCACGGTCACGGAAATTTACGACTATTTGCGGCTGCTGTTCGGGCGCGCGGGTGAGCCCCACTGCCCGAAGTGCGGTCGCCCGATTCGCCCGCAGACGATCGACCAAATGTGCGATCGAGTTCTCGAGCTGCCGGAGCGCACGAAGTTCCAGATCCTCGCGCCCGTCGTTCGCGACAAGAAAGGCACGCACGCCAAGTTGCTGTCGAGCCTGACCTCTCAGGGCTTCGTCCGCGTTCGCGTCGATGGCGAGCTGCGCGAGCTGTCGGACAACATCGACCTGAGTAAGGGCAAGCGCCACACGATCGAAGTGGTCGTCGATCGCCTAATCGCCAAGCCGGGAATCCAGGAACGCCTCGCCGACTCCCTCTCGACGGCGCTCAAGCAAGCCGAGGGCGTTGCCGTGGTCTTCGCCGATCGCCCCGATCGCGATCGCCCGGAAGAAATCGTCTTTTCGGAAAACTTCGCCTGTCCGGAACACGGCGCAGTCATGGACGAGCTGTCGCCGCGCCTGTTTTCGTTTAACTCGCCCTACGGTGCTTGCCCCGACTGCCACGGCCTCGGCAGCTCGCGCACCTTCTCCGAAGCGCTGACCGTCCCCGACCCGAATGCGCCGGTATACAGCGCGATCGCCCCCTGGTCGGACAAAGACAACAGCTACTATTTATCGCTGCTGTTCAGCGTCGGCGAGGCCTACGGCTTCGAGCTGAGTACGCCTTGGCACAAGCTCAATGACGAGCAGCGCCACGCTATCCTTTATGGAACCGAGGAGCCGATCTGGATCGAGACCGACTCGCGCTACCGTGAAACCAAGGGCTACTACCGCCAGTACGTCGGCGCGCTCAACCTGTTACAGCGCCAGTACGAGGAGAGCAGCTCGGAGCTGCAAAAGGAAAAGCTCGAGCAGTATTTAATCGACAAAACGTGCGAAACCTGCGGCGGGCAACGCCTCAAGCCCGAGGTGCTGGCAGTCAAAATCGGCCAGTTCAATATTTCCGACCTCACGTCCGTCTCGATCGACACCTGCCTCGATCGACTCAATGCCCTGGAGCTAACCGATCGCCAAGCGCAAATCGGCGAGCTGGTCTTAAAGGAAATCCGCGCCCGCCTACAATTTTTGCTCGATGTCGGCCTCGATTATCTGACCCTCGATCGTCCGGCGATGACCCTCTCCGGCGGCGAAGCCCAGCGAATCCGCCTCGCCACCCAAATCGGCGCGGGACTGACTGGCGTGCTCTACGTCCTCGACGAGCCGAGCATCGGCCTGCACCAGCGCGACAACGGTCGGCTAATCGAGACGCTGACAAAGCTACGAAATCTGGGTAATACGCTGATTGTCGTCGAACACGACGAGGAGACCATCCGCGCCGCCGATCGCGTTGTCGATATCGGCCCCGGCGCGGGTGTCCACGGCGGTCATATCGTCGCCCAGGGCAGCGTCGCCGATATCGAAGCGGCGGAAAACTCGCTCACCGGCGCGTACCTCTCCGGTCGCAAGGCGATCGTCACGCCTGCCGAGCGCCGATCGGGCAACGGGCGATCGCTGATCCTCAAAAACGCCAAGGCTAACAACCTCGGGAACATCACCGTCGAAATTCCCCTCGGTTGCCTGGTCAGCGTCACCGGCGTCTCCGGCTCGGGCAAATCGACGCTGGTCAACGAGCTGCTCCAGCCATCGTTGCAACACCACCTCACCAAGCGCGTGCCGATGCCGAAAAAGCTGGGCGCGCTCCAGGTCAAATCCGGCCAGCGCAATAAGGAACTTAAGGACATCGTCGATAAGGTCATTACGATCGACCAGTCGCCGATCGGGCGCACGCCGCGATCGAACCCCGCCACCTACACCGGCATCTTCGACAGCATCCGCCAGGTATTCGCCGAAACCATCGAAGCGAAAACGCGCGGCTACAAGCCCGGCCGCTTCTCGTTCAACGTCAAGGGCGGGCGTTGCGAAGCTTGCAGCGGTCAGGGCGTTAACGTGATTTCGATGAACTTTCTGCCGGACGTTTACGTGCAGTGCGACGTATGCAAAGGCGCGCGCTACAACCGCGAAACGCTCCAGGTGAAGTACAAGGGCTACTCGATCGCCGATGTTCTCAATATGAATATCGAAGAGGCGCTGAGCGTCTTCGAGAACATTCCCCGCGCCGCCAGCCGCCTGCAAACTCTGATCGATGTCGGTCTCGGCTATATCACCCTCGGCCAGCCCGCGCCGACCCTCTCCGGCGGCGAAGCCCAGCGCGTCAAACTCGCCACCGAACTCTCACGCCGAGCCACCGGCAAGACGCTGTACCTGATCGACGAGCCGACCACCGGGCTGTCGTTTTACGATGTCCACCGCCTGCTAGACGTGATGCAGCGGCTGGTGGATAAGGGCAACTCGATCTTGGTAATCGAACACAATCTGGACGTGATTCGCTCCGCCGACTGGCTGATCGATATGGGGCCGGAGGGCGGCAATCGGGGCGGCACGGTGGTGGTAGCCGGGACGCCGGAGACAGTGGCGGCGTGTGAGGCGTCGTACACGGGGCGCTATCTGTGCGAGGCACTGAAGCAGTATCCGATGGGTGGACTCACGAGCGACGACAAGCCGCCTCGCTCGTGAGTGCCGATCGGCCTCGTCCTGACGTCAAGCGCCATCTACGGGAGCGCAACGACTAACTACGGCGACCTCCGCCATCAAAGCGGTTGGTGTCGAGTTCGATGGTGCGATCGCAGATCGGTCTGCCACCGCTGTCTCTAGCTGTAGAGTGCACCATCACCCGCAGTGAGAAAGTCATCACTGCTGGCACCTACCAAGCTATCGAGGCTGCTGTTGCCCACCAGGGTATCGACATTGTCGATCGCCAAGGTGTCGAGGCTATTGCTGCCTACCAAGCTATCGAGGCTGTTGCCCACCAAGCTGTCGAGGCTGCTGCTGCCCACCAGGGTGTCGAAATTGCCGAT
>CALCCD010000055.1 GCA_937899645.1 uncultured cyanobacterium
GCCCCGCGCCCTCCCCCCCCTTCGCCCCGCCCCCGCCGCCCCCCCCCCCTCCCCTTCCCCCCTCCCCCCTCTCCCGCCCTCCCCCCCCCCCCCCCCCCCCCCCCCCCCCCCCCCCCCCCCCGCCAGCTCAGTCGTATTTTTTTCCACGCGATCGTGAAACGTTTCTTCCTGCCTGGTTTGCGTCTCTCCGTTGCGGTTGTTATTGGTGCGATCGCCGCTGCACCGCCCGCCGCCGCGAACCTCTTCGATGCGAACGAGATCGACAATCCTGAAGACTTCGCGCTGATCGCCGCGCCCGTCGGCCAGACTAACCGCCACCAGCTTTTGATCGTCGAGCAACTCTCAGACACGCGGGCGTGCTGGGGCGAGGGGCCAGCGCTTCCGACCCAGATCGAGCCGCTATTGCTGTCGTTCAATTTCGCAGGAGTCTGCGGTCGGATGGGGGATAGCAACGGCTACTCGGTGCGGATCGCGGGAGAAGATATGGGCTTGCGCTACGGCCTGCGGGTGCGCGATCGCGAGGACGGGGCCGTGCTGGTGGCGGCTCCGCTGCGAGTCACCAGCGGCCTGCCGGAACTGGAGATCGGTCGCGCCTACGGTGAGGCCGACGGTTTCGTGAAGATTTATCTCGATCCGGCGTGGCGGTTGGCGCGTCGGGCCTATCAGGGGCGCACGCTCGGTCACGTTTACTTGATGAGCGACGAGTCGATCGAGACCCTCAGCAGCCTGACGGGCGGGATGGACGTTCCGGCGATGATGACGGATACGGAGGTTCCGCTGGATGTGCCGCTGGACGTGCCGCTGGACGTGCCGATTTTCGGCGAGCCGCTAGAAGCGCCAGGAGATGTCATGGTGCCGATGTCGGAAGAGCCCGACTCTGGAGCGCCCGTGGCGGACGAACCGATCGCAGGCGAACCGTCCCCTATAGAGTCCGTGGCGGAAGAGCCCGCATCGGACGAGCCGATTGCCGAAGAACCCACCGTCGAGGAGCCGGTTGCTGAGGAGCCCGGAGAACCGGTGGCAGAAGAACCGGTGGCAGAAGAGCCCGAGGAACCTGTTGCTGCTGAGGAGCCGGTCTCGGATGAGCCGGTTGCCGGGGAACCCACTAGTGAGCGGTAGGAAGAACCTCGACGATCGGCGCGAGGAGGGTGGCGATCGCGCGGCACAGATCGCCCGCCCGTTCGTCAAATGGGTCGGCGGCAAGCGGGGAATCTTAACCGCCCTGCTCGATCGCCTGCCAGCCGATTTCGATCGCTACTACGAACCCTTTGTCGGCGGCGGGGCGCTGTTTTTCGCGCTCCAGCAGCACCCCGATCGCGTCCCGACCGAACTCAGCGACGTCAACGCCGATCTGGTTGCCACCTACCAAACTATCCAGCAGCACCCCGACGCGCTGATTGCCGCCCTGGAAGTCCACGCCGCGCGGCACGAGCCCGACTACTACTACCAGGTACGCCAGCAGCATCACCTCACCGACCCGATCGCCCGCGCCGCCCGGCTGCTATATCTCAACCGTACTTGCTACAACGGCCTGTATCGCGTCAACCGCCGCGGCGAATTTAACGTGCCGATCGGGCGCTACAAAAATCCCAATATCGTCCAAGCCGAGAACATTCGCGCCTGTAGCGCCGTCTTGCAAGGCGTGGCGATCGCGCATCGACCGTTTACCACGATCGAGCCGACGGGCGATCGCTGTCTGATTTACTGCGATCCGCCGTACCACCCCAGCGATGACGGCTCGTTTACCGGTTACTCCAAGCTGGGTTTCTCTGCCGAAGATCAGACGCGCCTGCGCGACTTCGCCCGCCAGATGCACGAGCGCGGCCATTGCGTGCTGCTCTCGAACAGCAGCGCCGATCTAATCCACGATCTCTACAGTGGGCCGCCCTTTCATATGAAGGTCATTGACGCGCCACGACTGGTGAACTGTAAGTCGTCCCAGCGGCAGGCGGTTGGCGAAGTCCTGATTTCCACTTATCCGCCCGGAAAGCTGCGATAAGCTTACAGAAACGACCGGCGATCGCGGCTGCAAATCACTCAAGACCGCTCGCCGCCCCCGATCTTCCGCCAATTTTTACACCCGACCCCGACGCCTACCGTGCCCAAACGCTCTTCGCCTCGCCGCCCAGCGCACGTCCCGAGCCTCGATCGCCTGTTCCGCTGCCTCGCGCTACCCGCGCTAGCGGTTGCGATCTGGCTGGGCCAGCCCCGGCCCGCTGCCGCTCAGGTGTTCGTCCCCCACACGGTGGAACTCGATCCCGAACAGCTAGAGAGTCTCGGCTTCGAGCTGCTCCAGGATGCCGATCGTTGGGCGCGCTTTCGGCAGTTTGGCGAAGCGCTACCTCGCGCCGAATTGGCCTCGCAGCTTTTGCCGGAAAGCGCCCAGGTGTGGGCGGTGCTCGGCAGCCTCTACGTCCAGGTCGATCGCTACGACGACGGCATCGAGGCGCTGTTCAAGGCTCGCGACATCGAGCCCGAGAACGCCGCGATTCGTTTCACCATTGGCTCGGCATTCTTCCAGGGCGAGGATTACGCGGGCGCGGTCGAGGAGCTAGAAGCCGGCCTGGCGCTGATGCCGAATACTCCCGGCGCGTTGTTCGATTTGGGCAACGCCTACTTCATGCTGGAGCGCTTCGAGCGCGCGATTGCCAGCTATGAAGAAGCCTTCGCCCAAGACGGCGGATTCTGGCCCGCGCTCAACAATATCGGCCTGGTGCGCTACGAGCAGGGCATGACCGATCGCGCTTTGGGCCAGTGGGAAAGCTCCACGGCGCTGGCTCCCGAGGAAGCCGAGCCGCTTTTGGCGCAGGCGGCAGCGCTCTACGCGCGTGGCGATCGCGATCGGAGCCTAGCTCTGGCCGAGGAGGCAATCGTACTCGACTCTCGCTACACCGACCTGGAATTTCTCAAGATAAACCTTTGGGGCGCGCAGCTCCTGGCCGATGTCGAGCAGCTCCTGGCCGACCCGCGCCTGCAGGCTTTGCTGGCCCGCACCGAACCGCGTGCCGAGCCGATTTTTATCCGCCCGTAGCGAATCGTCCACCGAAAACTGCCCCCGCCGAGATGCCGCCGAGCTGGCAGTCTCGGGCGAGCGATCCCCGAATTGATGGTGCGCTCCGTCACTCAGCTCGATCGCGTCGAAATACTTGCTCGTCTGCTGTTAACGCTGCCAAAGTCTCCGACAAGCGGCATTCGGCAGGTTACGGAGCGCTGATAAACAACGACGAAAAATATCCCAATCGACAAAATAATTTGTTACACCTGGGTCTGAATTGAGCGAAACTCCCTCGAACTGCGGTCGATCGCGTGGCGATGTTGGCAGCGGCGGGGGGTCTTTATGGAGTGATTAATTTATGGACTGTCGGAACGTGCGCTTCTGCGATCGCAAAGCTGATGTGGACTTTACTCAGCTCGTGGCCCTGTTTGCGCGTTCGGCATTTTGGGCATCCGAGCGCAGTGCAGAAGATATAAAGATCGCTGTGGAGAATAGCGATCCGGTAATCACAGCCTGGGATGGCGATCGGACGATCGGCTTTGCCAGAGCGACCTCGGACGGGATTTTCCGCGCTACGATTTGGGACGTGGTCATCCACTCGGACTACCAAGGTCTCGGGCTGGGCCGCAAGCTGGTCGAAACCCTGCTGGGCCACCCGAAAATGAACCGCGTCGAGCGGGTCTATCTAATGACTACGAACCAGCGCAAGTTCTACGAGCGCATCGGCTTTGTGAAAAATACGACAACGACGATGCTGCTCGAGCAGTCGCCGCTGGAGATCGACGTGGCGGCGCTGGCCGACGAGCGGGCGCTATCGGCGGCAGTTGATTGTTAGCGCTGTATCAAAGCTAAAAATTGGGGTCTCTGGTCGCGGCGCACAGCAGTTCGCCGTTCGCGGGTGGCGATCGCGCCAAATCCGCGCCCGACCTCAGAGACACAGATTAATCCCACCAATATAGGGCCCCAGACAGCTAGGCGCGCGGAACCCAAAAGCAGAGCCGCGATCCGGTGCCGCCCTCGATATCGAGCGGCTCCGGCAGACCGCACCCGCCGCCCAGCAGCTCTAGCAGCAGCGTCCCGAGGGTCAGCCGCAAGCTCGGCGTTAGGGAAAAATCGAGCCTGCTGGGTTCCGGGCGGCCTTGGTGGGCGCTGAGCTGAGAAGCAACGTGGCGATCGAGACAGTCGAGCGTGCTGCTGAAGTCTGCGGCCACTGCGGCTGAGTGGAGTGCGAACACCACGCGATCGGCCTCGACTTGACAGGCCAGCTTCAGGCCGAGGCGGCGCTGGCGTCCGAAGTCGATCGCCAGCTCGAGAAAATTGATGAGGATGCCCGTTAGCAGCTTGGCGTCGGTATGCAGCACCATCTGCGGATCGCCCACCTCTAGGGCGAAGCTAAGGCTGGAGTTCGCGGCTTCGAGCTCGATCGGCTCGCGGACGAGCTTGAGCAAGTGTTCGATCGCGACCGGCCCCAGCTTTGGCGAGAGCCGCCCGGACTCGATGCGCGACACCAGCAGCAGCGAATCGAGCATCTCCACGAGGCGCAGCGCGGCGGCGTTGGCCTGGCGGACGAAATCGATTTCTTCATCGCGGTCTTCGCACAAGTCTTCGATTACGAGCTGGTGACTGCCGATAATGCCGCTGAGGGGCGATCGCAGCTCGTGGGAGATACGCGCCAAAAAGTGCGATTTAAACTGCGCTTCGCGCTCGATCGCGCAGCAGTATTGACGCAACTGCTGGTTTTCGGCGATCGTCGCGGCGAGCTGGGCGCGCAACTGCGGGTCGGCGATCTGCGTCAGGTCGATGGCGTCAGGGTTGACGGTCGTCATGGGGGGAAAGCAATGCCAAATTGGACGATTATCTCGCATCCCCCCCACGGCCGCGGAAATGTATTGCGAAACTTATCGCAGGCCGATCGCGCCGCCGCTCTGCTCGACCCTTTCAGTCCCGCCGGTCGAGCCGACGCCCATCTCGCCAGCCTCGCCGCTCGCTCGCTCGAACTCGGGCATCCGTCTGGCGAATTGGAACTCAGAAGCAGCGGCAACGGGCGGGCGATCGAGGGCGCGCTCCAGAGCGTTGCCGATTTCAATCGTCATCGGCGCGATCGCCCACAGTGCCGCCGCGATCGCCAGCCCCCACCAGCCCCAGGGCCGCATCGACGGAAACGCCCGCCCGATCGCGAAGACCATCAGCGCCGGAAGCGAGCCCAGCAGCGCGGCAGTGGGAAACATCCCAAACAGCGGCAGCAGCAGCACCGGAAAGGCGATCGAACCGAACAGCGCGCCGATATAGTCCAGCGCCAGGATGCGGGCTAGCGAATCTTTCAGGCCGCGATCGCGTTCGATAATGCGTGTCAGCAGCGGCACTTCCAGCCCTGCTAGCGTCCCGAGGATAACCGTTACGCTGACGAGCCCCGGCCACAGGGAGCGATCGAGCGCAAATAGCACGAACAAGCCCAGCGGCAGTAAACCGCTCAGCGGCGCGATCGTCAGCTCTACCTGCACTAACCGCCGCAGGAGCTGTGCGGCGTTGTCGTTTGTGCCCCTATCGCGGCGGGCGACGAACTGGCTGAGGTACGACCCCAGCCCCATCGCCGCCAGAAAGCCACCGACGGCAATGCCATAGGACAACGCTTGATTGCCCACCAAATAGCTGGCCAGGGTTCCGAGCAGCAGCTCGATCGCCAGCCCACAGGCCGACGACACCGCTGCCGCCGCCAGCAGCACGTTCACCTGGCGCGCGCTGAGGTTGGGGCGAGGTGCGGCTTCATTCGGGCGATCGATCGCTGCCATTTACCGCCCGCTATTTACCGCCCGCGCCGGGGCCGCCGCCGCGAAACGTGCCGTACTCGGCGCGGCTGGGGCTGTAGACCCAAACGCCGCCGTAGTAGCGCCCGGAGGTGCTAGTGCCGTAGCGCGTGCCGTAGTGCTGTTCGGTGCTGCGCAGGCTGAGGGCGGACTTTTGGGAGTAGCCGAGCCAAATCGCCCAGATGGCGATACCGAGGGTCGTGGCGGTTAACAGGCGGGCAAACCAAAGGGTCATGTGGAATCTCTTAAATAGAGTTGCTAATTTCGATGTATCGCTTCGAGCGAGTCTGGCGCGGGAGCGGCCTATGCTTCGGTCTCGGGGCCGGAGGGTTGGGAGTCGGCTTCCAAGTCAGTTAGACCGTCAACATCCGCGATCGCGACATTTTCGATGTCCGTTACTTCGACCGATCCGCTGCTTCTCGCGCGATCGAAGACAGCCAGCGTCGTGCGATCGACCGAAGCATCCGGCAGCACCTCGAGATAAAACCCGTACGAGCCTTTCTCTAGCAGGCGGAAGTACCCATCGAGTACGGTCTTACGCTCGT
This sequence comes from uncultured cyanobacterium, assembly GCA_937899645.1. Taxonomy (GTDB): domain Bacteria; phylum Cyanobacteriota; class Cyanobacteriia; order Cyanobacteriales; family Geitlerinemataceae; genus RDYZ01. The sequence continues at coordinate 6,345 of CALCCD010000055.1, forward strand.
CGCCGCTGCCGGAGCTTTTGAGGGTGTAAGTCTGGGTGTAAATATCTTCGCCGTCTGCGTTGCGAATCCAGAGCTGCGGCTGGAAACTCAGCGGTGTATTTTCGTCCGAATCGATCGTGACACGCATATACACCAAACTCGACGGCCCGCCGAGCGTGCCGCGCGCGCTGACATCGCTGTCCGGAATCGTGCGGAAAATCGCCCGCTTACCGATGCCAGCGTGAGAGATCTCGCCCGCGATGACGGTCAGGATCGTCGTGACGATCCAGCCCCAAAACAGCGGCGTTCGGTAAATCACGCCCGTGCTGGCGCGCACCTCGATCGGGACGGGCGTGGCGACCGCAATGCCGTCGGTCGTGGTGTAGTCGAGGACCGACACGCCCAGGGTCAAAGACTCGGTCTCGGTGGCTCTCACGTCCAGCCCGGCACCCAGGTCGTCTTCAGACCAGGTTCCCGACTCGCCGTCCTCTTGCCAAGTCCCCGACTGCGCCCAGGCTTCTTTCATCGCCGAGGCGACCACCTCGCCTTGGCTATCGACGAGGCGCAGCTCGTAGGTAACCGAGTGGTTGCTGGGGACGCGGGCTTCGGCGCGGATGCGCGTCGCTCCGATCGCGTTGGGCTTAAGCTGTAGCTCGCCCACTTCCGCGAGGCCCTCAGCGTTCGGCTCGACGTAGACGGTTTGGGAAATTTGCTCTCTGCCGAGGAACCAGGAGGCGACGAGGGCGGCGCTCATCAGCCAGAAGGTCAGCCAGCGAATCGCGATCGCTGGTTCGGTGAATTTGCGGGTCGTGTAAGTCTTGGTGGCGCTCATGAATGCGATCGAAGCAGTTAGATTGACGAATGGATCGGCGAACGGTCGAGAGCCTCGCAGACCGCTGGCGATCGCGCGAGACCGACATCGCATCAAGCTCCACGGGCAGAGATCGTCATTCCGGTGGCGCGCGATGCCCGGCTCCATGATAGCTAACGGAATTTGGCAAGATTCTTGCGGTGGGTGGTGGCGCGTCCAGCGCACTTCAGAAGTTGAACTTTTTGGAAAGGTGAGGGTGTTTGTGCGATCGCGAATAATACCAAATCCGACTTAGCGAAGCGCGTATTAGAGTAGCGCGTATTAGAGTGT
>CALCCD010000056.1 GCA_937899645.1 uncultured cyanobacterium
AGAAATGCTCTCACTGAGGGGCTTGCATGACTTACCTCCTTAAGCGACCAGTGCCGGCCCGAGGTCGAAAAAGGATGCACCAGTGCCGATATATTCTTTGACGGTTAAAGCAAATTCTTTAAGTAGAGTGGGCTGCTTTTGTGGAATGAATGAAGTTGGTAGCTGCACGTAGCGAGCATAATGTATCCCTCCGTCTACCCGATCGCCAGGATGTTGGGGAACATCATAGATGTAGCTGCTGAGCGCCCCACTAACCCGATCGCTTCGGTTCGGTGAAAAAGCGCTGAGGACAGCATCAAAATTCATACAGAGAGAAGAGCCCAGAGCTTTGGGATCGAAATTATCTGAACTTTTGAACCGAAAGTTACTCACGATTTCAAGTCTCTCTTAATTAATGACGATTCGCTCAAATACAGTCATGCTAGATGGTAAGTCTTGAAATTGTCCATCATGCCTGCTCCGATCGCTGTGCCTCTCGTCGAACTCAGCTTTCTCGCGATTTTGCTGCCCGTTCCCGTCACGCGCGTGCGGCTCGGGCTGCGTGGCGGTGACCCGCTGATGCCGCTGAAAACGCTGGTGTGGAAAGCAAGCCGCGACCTGAATTGCTGGCTGGCAGTCGATCGTGGCGAGCGTACAACCGCTCGCGGCCTGGCGATCGTCTATCCCGAAAGCCTCAACTGGCCGACCCTCAGGGCGACGCTGAACTCGAGCGTGCAAATCGAAATCCAGCGCCAGAAACCCGAAGTCCCATATCCCGTATGCCCCTACAGGCTCGCTAATGCCTCCGCGACGATCGAGTCGGTCACGGTGTCGGTCACGAACGCCGAGCCGATTTCCTTCGAGAGGACAAACCGCACGCGCCCGTCTTTGACCTTCTTGTCGGTCTTGAGCCGATTGACGATATCCGCGATCGCCACGCCGTCGGGAATCGCCGTCGGCAAGCCCGTCTTCTCGATAATCGCCAGCTGCCGCGCCTCGCTCTGCGCGTCCCATAGACCCATCTGCACCATCACCCGTGCTACGGCCACCATACCGATGCCCACCGCTTCGCCGTGGTTGACGACGCTGTAGCCCGTTAGGCTCTCGACTGCGTGGCCGATCGTGTGGCCGTAGTTCAGAATCGCGCGCAGTCCGCCCTCTTTCTCATCCTGGGCGACCACGTCCGCCTTGGCCTGGGTCGATCGCTGCAAAATCTCCAACAGCAGCGCCGGGTCGAGCGCGTCCATCGAATCCAGGCGATCGGCGGCTTCGAGCTTCGCGAACAGCTCCACGTCCCAGATGACGCCGTACTTAATCACCTCCGCCATGCCCGCCCGGAACTCGCGCACCGGCAGCGTCGCCAGGACTCCGGGGTCGATCGTCACCAGCTTCGGCTGGTAAAACGCGCCGATCAGGTTCTTGCCTTTCGGGTGGTTGACGCCGGTTTTGCCGCCCACCGACGCATCGACCATCGCCAGCAGCGATGTGGGAACCTGCACGAAGTTGATGCCGCGTAGCCAGGACGCCGCTGCAAAGCCGGTCATGTCGCCGACGATGCCGCCGCCGAGCGCCAGCAGCGTAGACGATCGCTCGAACCGCGCTTCTAGTAGCGCGTCGAATAGACCCTGCACTGACGCAAAGGTTTTGTGGGTTTCTCCAGGCTCGAAGCAGTGGGAGATGGTCTCGAAGCCCGCGTTGTCGAGCGACTTGAGGACGCGATCGCCATACAGCGCAAAGATTTCCGGATTCGAGACCACCGCAATTTTCTTGCCCAGCTTGTAGCCCAGCGCCTCGGGCGCAAGCCACTCGCCCAGGCGATCGAGGCCGTCCGCTTCGAGGCGAATGTCGTAGGAGTTCTGCGGCAGAGCGACGCGGATCGTAGCGCTGAGCGGCTGGGTCGGGGCGGAGGAGGTGGTGGCGGGCATGGCGATCGGGGCGAGAGAGCAGAGGTGAACGGACAGGGGCGATTGCCGAAAGGTTTGCCGAGGGGGTTTAATTGAGGCTACGTGAATTCGGTTTTATAAAAAGGAGTATTCGACGTGTCTGTAATCGGTCTTTACCTAGCGATTCTGGTCGGTGCATTTGCAACGGCAACGGCAATCTTTCTAACGCTGCGTGGCGTCAAGCTCATCTAGAGCATACCGCTCGCGACGGTTCGGGCTCGCGTCCGGTATCGCGCGGTTCGTTTTTGAACGCGAAGAGAGGCGATCGGCTCGGTGTCGATCGCCTCTCTTGCTTTCTGTAATGCAAAGCACCAAACATCGAGCATCGTTCCCACGCTCTGCGTGAGCAACGCACTTCCTAGACGCTCTGCGTCGCGAGCCCAGAAGACGCAGAGCGTCTGTCAAGGCATTCCGACGCAGAGCGTCGGAACGATGCATATCGTGCCAATCAAATCACCGATCGCCCGAACCACCGGCAGGCGGAAGGTCGCGACCCTCAAAGCGAATCAAATCGGTCAGCACGTTCTCGAGGCCGCCGTTGACGTTGATGCGATCGATCTTCTCGGCGATCCGCTCCAGGATTTCCAGCTCCTTGAGGCGCAGCGCCGTCGGGTTGCTTTCCATGACGCGGGCGGTGTTGAGCATACTGCGGGTCGCGGCGGTCTCTTCGCGGCGGCGGATGACGTTGGCCTGTGCCGACTTTTCTGCTTCGACGACTTGACTGAGGATGGTTTTCATCTCGCCGGGGAGGATGATGTCCTTGACGCCGACGGAGACGATTTCGATGCCGTATTCGCTGGCTTTGGGCTGGATGTGCTCGGAGATGTCGCGATCGATCGCGCCTTTGTCTTCGAGCAGTTCGTCGAGCAGCTTCGTACCGACGGCGCTCCGCAGCGCGAACTGTAGCTCTTTGTAGAGGAACTGCTCGAAGTTCACCAGAGCAGTTTTGGCGCGAACGGGATCGACGATGCGGAATCCGGCGGTGAGGTTCAGCCGCAGCGCGACTTTGTCCTTCGTGAGGATTTCTTGGCCGCCGACTTCCATCATTTGCAGGCGCAGGTCGATCGTCTCGGTTTTGAGCGATCGCGCGAACGTCCACCACACGTGCCAGCCGGGATCGAGCGTCTCGACGAACTGGCCTTTTTCATAGAGCAGGCCGACGTGCTGGGCGCGCACTTCCGCGATTTCCAGATACGGCGCGGTGACGCACTCTTCGCCAAACTCGCCCAGGATCAGCTCGGAGACCAAGCGCGGGGTCAGTTTCGGCTCGGCTTCCAGGTCGATCGTCTCGACGGTGACGCCGCTCCAGAAAAGCTGGCGCTGGCCGGGATGGACGATCGCGATCGGGTTGCCACGCTCGCGCACGATCGCGACTTGCCCTTGGGGAACGTCCACCAGCTCGCCGTACGCTTCAACGAACTCGGGGTGCGCGTCGATCAGGCGCTCCGGCTGCGCGAAGTCCATCCGGCAGGTGAGCCGGGAGCTAAAGTCCACGCGCAAATCGCGATCGAAGTCCCAGAAACCGTAGGTTCCCGGCTCGAGCAGCCGCAGGAAGTCGCCTTTTTGGAACAGCAGTCCCGCCTGGTTTTCGGGAACGCGGACGATTTTGCAGTTCGTGAGGCCGTTGACGCGGATGATTTTCGCGACGAGCTCGGCGGGAATTTCGATGCTGGCTTCGAGGTCGAAGCGGTGGACGATCGTGTCTTGCCAGCCGCGCCAGAAGGCCGAGAGCTGGTTCGGCGAGACGGTACACCACATCACGGGCGTCTCGACGAGGGCGGCTTGGGTGGCGCTGGTGCGGACGATTTCGCAGTGTTGCGCGAAGGCGGCAGTGTGCTGCTGGAGCAGAAATTCGAGATTGTCGAGCGTGACGCGCGGGCTCCGGATGTCGATTTTCGTGACATTCCAATGCGGCCCGAAATAGCGATAGAGCCCGGGCATCAGGATGCGCTGAAAGTCGCTGCGGTTGAAGAGGACTCCCCGTTCGGTGGGCTTGATGTAGAAGGTGTGGAGTAGGCCGAACATCGTTTTAAGGGAGTCGAGCATGGGTTGCGTACCGACGATCGGTCGGACTTTTGAAGCGAATTTAGTGAATTTGGAGCGCCGAAAAAACTGGAGAGGAGCGATCGCAGCAACAAACCGACAAGAGCGCGTGCGGGCGATCGCCGGTATTGCGTTGGATATGGCTTCGGAGCCCGACAACTGCGTTCCCGAGGGTTCGTCGCTGTCGGTCGCCGCAGCCGATCGGCTGTTCGTGCGTCGGGTGTGACGCGATCGAAGAGTCCGACTCGAACGCAATCGCAGACGCGATCGCACTGGCCGTCTCTTGCTGCTCCGGTTGCCGTTGCCTTTCAGTTCCGGCTTGCAGAGCGCGATCGTCGCGCGATCGCTCCAGAAAATTGCGGAGTCGAACCGCGAAGCCGAAGCTTCTACCACTTGAGTGCTTATGAGGCACTTGCTCGATTAAGTCCGAGCGAACTTGGTGAAAAGTGTGGGAATCGAACCCACAAGCAGGCTGTAAACCCGCAAGTCAGAACTGGATTCTGATGCCTATACCAATTCGGCTAACTTTTGAGTTGTTTTTCGATGCGGGACTCGAACCCACAACAACAGGTTGTTGAGACCTGTGCGCTACCAATTGCGCCAATCGAAACGACGGGAAATGTCGCTAACCGATCCGTGCCTCGATATACACACGAGGAAAACGCCGTAGCGCGAGACGCGCGATAACGAGCTCGAGCGCACCGGACGGGTATGCAGAACCCGACCCGCTGAAGCAAGCGGAGCAGTCTTCTTGAGGTTAGTGCACCGTGCTCGATCGCGACAACTCAAGATTTGGCGGGCGGTGGTTGTAAAAAATTTGAAAGGAGCGATCGCGGCAGCGAATCGACAAGAGCGCGTGCGGGCGATCACCGGTGTCGCGCTGGATTGGGCTATAGAGTCCGACGGCGACGCTCCCGAAGGTTCGCCGCTGCTGGTCGCCGAAGCCGATCGGCTGTTCGCGCGCCGAATTTGACGCGATCGAAGAGTCCGACTCGAACGCGATCGCAGACGCGATCGCTCTGGCCGTCTCTTGCTGCTCCGCTCGCCCTTACCCGACATTGCGGGGTTGAGCTTGTGGAGCGCGATCGCCGCGCGATCGCTCCAGGGTGAAGTTGCGGAGTCGAACCGCTGCCAAGCGCCGAAGCGCCGACGTTTACCGTATTAGTGGCTTTACCCACTTTGGTGTTTTCAAGGCACCTGCCCGATTGAGTCCGGGCCGAACTGGTTTGGTGAAAAGTATGGGAATCGAACCCACGACTGTCAGATTAGGAGTCTGATGCTCTACCGCTGAGCTAGCTTCTCGGTGGTTTTCGATGCAGGAATCGAACCTACAAAATCCGGTTGTTAAGACCGGCGTGCAACCAGTTGCACCGATCGAAGGCTGGAACCCAAGCATCGGTATGCATCCCCGGAAAACGCCCGAAACGTATAGATGGCTACGCAGAACGCGCCGGAATGCACCGGACAGGTTTGTGAACCCGCACCGCTAATGCGATGACCTCCAGCCTCGAATGTAGCAGGGCGAAGCCGAAACGTCCGAGAGAGGGCGATCGCGCAAGTCCGAAACCTTGACGAACTTTGGCTGGCTTCAACCTCAACGCAGGGGATCTGGCAGGGAATCTGGGCTCGACCGCCAACCGTGACGCGCTTACAACAGCGGCTCTGCCGACTGGAGCGGCACGATCTCGACCGCGCTCGCCTCAACCGTCACATCCAGCAGCACGCCAAAGATCGCGCCGACCGTCACGCCGCCCGCCGATTCGGAATACGAAATTACGGTATCTGCAACCCCGTTGCCGCTCACATCCGTCGCCTGGAATTGCAGCACATCTATCGGGAACTCGCCGGAAAAGGCCAGACGATCGCCCTCCGCCGCATTGAAGTCCGTTACCGAATCGGCAGTGGTGTTTCCGAGACTGACCTCTTCCAAGTCGGTACGCAGCACGAACGTGTCCGCACCGCCGCCACCGGTCAAGATATCCAGGCCGATATCGCCCACCAGCACGTCGTCGCCGTCATCGCCGGAGAGTGTATCGTCGCCCCGACCGCCGCGCATCAGGTCGTTGCCCGCGCCGCCGCCGATCGCGTCATTGCCCAGGTTGCCGGTGAGGATATCGTTTCCCGCGCCGCCGCTCACCTGGTCAGCGTCATCTTCACCGAGCAAAATATCGTCGCCCGTGCCGCCAGCGATGGTGTCTGCACCGACGCTTCCGCGCACGAAATCGTTCGTTGCCGAGCCTGCCAGCGTGTCCGACTCGGACGTGCCGACTGTGGCGATCGTCGCGCTGCTGGAGCTTTCGGAAGTTCCTTCTGCCGCCTGCGTTGCGCTGAGGACGTCGGCCTCGAACCGCTGGCGCTGCGTCGTCGAGAAGAGTCGCGATTCAGTGGCGGTGGTGCTGAAAGTGTTGGCAACGATCGAGCCCGTTTGCGCCTCGATCGCGGCCAGGTTTGTAAGACCTGCCGCGCCCGCGCCAGTCACCTCGACGGTTCCCCCTGCGAGTAAGTCGTCGTGAATTTGGTAGGCGTAGCCGTGGTTATCGGCATAGCCGTCAGCTCCAGGCTGGAAGAACGACAGCGGATTGAAGAAAACGTCCACATCGCCGATCGCGCTGTTGGGCGTTGGTGGATAGAGCTAGGTTATGGCTTTTCGGTAAGGTACGGGAACCTCG
>CALCCD010000057.1 GCA_937899645.1 uncultured cyanobacterium
TCTTGGGAGCGCCTTTTCTCTACGTAAAACTACTTATTCAGAAGTCCTCTCAGAAGAGTTACCTAGCCCCCCCAGTGCAATAGCTTCACCTAGTCGATCCCCAAGCTCTTCGTTAATATCTAATGATTGCTGATAAAAATTGATAGCACGCTGATATTCTCTCAATCTGTAGTAAGCATTTCCCACACCCGAACGTGCAACAGCCTCTTCTTTTCGAGCTTCGCTATACATACTGGCTGCGAGTAAGCGCTCATGAAAATTGATTGCTAATTTTACTTTCCCGATAGCCTGGTAGGTGTTTCCTAGTGAACTCAAGATAGCTCTATATCCGCTATCTTTATCTTCCCAAGCCTCAAGAAGCTCGCTATAAATTCTGATAAGCGTATGTCTATGGCCTTGACGAGTCAGCCAGGTTTCGAGTGCGGCTTCGCTATCGAACTCTTCGTCACGAACTACAAAAAATGCCTGTTCTAGATGTCCGGCTTGAATGTAATGGTGCGCCAGCTCGACGTGGTCTAAGATGTCTGTCCTCACCTTCCACTGCTCGCGCGGCAACTTCCGCCCTTCAAAGGCAACGATTGCCCGCTCGTGTGCCGCCTCCACACCCAACATCTCCACATATCGTGCAACCAGTGGCTCAACCTGGCACCACACACCATTCAACCGTCGTAACAGTGACCGATTCACCAAACTCGCTAAGCTGTATAGCCCTTCTTGTAAGACAGCTTTATGAGAATAGTCAGAGTTGAGGCCGACTAGCTCTACCGTGAAGTTTTCACAATCGAGCAAGAGAGGATGCCGCCACGAATCTAGCATCACTGCTGCCAGTTCTGAATCAATCGGCACTCGATAAGTGCATAGACGTGCTAAAAACTGTTGATTCGATTCAGAAAGCCGTTCCCAATGCTGCGCCAAAATCCACAGCAACCGCGCATCCGTACGATCGCGATGCAAGCCCGACGCATTTGCCACCTGCTCGAACTGCGTTAGCCCCAACATCTCGGCCTGTGAGAGATCGCTTGCCCCATAATTTCGCAGGAAACCCGCCGCCAAACGCAACGCCAGAGGGTGACCATCCAAACTTTGGGAAAATTGCTGTAGCGCGTCCTCAGTTCCCACGATCCCTCCCGTTCGCAGAAAAGTCGCGCCCTCACGATCGCTCCATCCCGGCAAAGCCACCCAACTGGGTAAGCCCTGCCATACCTGCGGACGCACCTGAGTCGTGACCAATAGCTTGCAGTGCTGCACCCGTAACTGCCATTCCCCAAAAAACGCCTCATACTCCGACTCCCGCCACCGATCGCCTTCCAGAAGCGACTCCAAGTTATCGACCACCAGCAGCCCTGGCAGTCGTGAAGCAGCGGCGATCGCAGCATTCAAGCGACCTTGTGGGTTGAGACCCCGAAGTCGATCGATGCTGTAGCCACACAGCTTCAGCAAAATCGCTTCTAGAAACACATCAAACGTCGGCGAGCCACTCACATCGAGCCACAATCGACGCTCGAATTCCAGCGTGCTGTCTTCGGCATAGATCCGGCTTGCCAATGCCGTTTTGCCAATGCCTCCAATGCCCGATAGACCAACAATCGGCACTGGCCGTCTAAAGTGGTGAGGAAGAGAATAGATGAGTCAGCAATGAAT
>CALCCD010000058.1 GCA_937899645.1 uncultured cyanobacterium
CGCCACACTGTCAGGCTTTACAAGCTCCTCTAATCACTTTTGTCCGTCAATCAGCCTCGGCGGTCACTCATTTGGCGGAACAGTTGCGTTTGAAATGGCCTGCCAGCTAGAAAGAGCGGGACATACCGTTGAGTTTCTTCTAATTATGGATACACTCACTCCGGATGAACTCAAGGAAATGCACCGCAAGCACCACACGCTGGGACGTCGGCTGCAAGTCCATACGAGAAGCCTTCGCAGTCGGGGCTTTGACTATATTCGGGAACGAGTCGCAACTCGCCTTCAGAAAATTTTCCCCTTCAGATTGATTCAGAAATTTTCACAAAAGAAAGGCATACAACCTGTCGGCACTATCGGTAATCGCATCCTCCAAGCGAGCGAGAAGATAGAGCCCATCAATATGAAATCTGCGAGAAAGTATCAACCCCGCAAATTCTCGGGGAAGATTACTTTGTTGCGAGCGCGCCCAGGGCGACCCTTACTCGATGGAGTCACGTTAGACGCGCTGCTAGGCTGGGGGAATTGGGCGGAAAGTATCGATATGCGGCATGTAAATGGGGATCACATGTCTTTCCTTTTCTACCCAACCATTGTTGAAACGACTCGAATTGTGCGCGCTTGCTTACAGGCCGTTACACCGAATTTGCCCAGCTCTTCCCTGGCTCGTCAACACGCTTCGTCGTCAAAAAAGCCGTAACGTCGTGCTCTGTGTCCCGACTTTATCCAGATCGTGCTGCCATCGTGGCTTTATCAGAACTTGTCAAGAGCTAGCACTGTTCGACGAGTAACTATTCAGAGGTTGAGGCTAGAGTTAGGGGTATGGAAGAAAAGAGAAAGATAAGTGGAATAGAACTCCCGCGCGAGGACTGGGAGAAGACACCAGAGAGCGTGAAGGCAGCGTTCACGAGCCTGAGCGAGCGACTGGCCACCCAACTGCCGCTGACATCACTTGTTTCACAACACCTCTACAGCACAACGGAGACGGTCAGAACCCGGAGCGCTCGTCGGCTTGGTTGTGGGTCGCATTGAGTCATCAAGTGGCGGTGTATCGCGTCAGCCTGAGCCGTGCGGGTCACAATGCCAGGGCGCTGCTTGGTGAGAGCTATCGAGGCGTGGTCAACAGCGACCGCTTTGCTGGATATAACTGGCTCGACCCAGGGCAGAGGCAAGTGTGTTGGGCGCATCTGAAGCGAGACTTCACTCGCATCGCCGAGCGCAGTGGGGTCTCGGGTGAGACTGGCCGTGCCTTGCTCCGACAGACCCGGCGGTTGTCCGCTGGTGGCATCGAGTCCGCGATGGCACACTCTCACGCGAGCGGTTTGAGCGGGCGATGGCACGCTTGCGTTCCAGATTCCACGCTCTGCTCGCGGAAGGAGCGAGCTTTTGCGAGTCCAAGACCGAACGGACGCCGCTCGCCAAGACCGCTCGTACTTGTCAGCAGCTTCTCAAGCTCGAACCGGTGCTCTGGCGTTTTGCTGAATGCGATGGGGTCGAGCCGACCAACAATGCTGCCGAGCGGGCTTTGCGCGCTGCGGTGATTTGGCGCGGCTCGAGTTTCGGCTCTCAGTCTCGTGCGGGTTGTGATTTTGTCGAGCGCATGTTGAGCGTCACCACTTCTCTGCGTTTGCAGGGGCGAGCTGTTCTGCCTTTTCTCGCCCGGGTGCTTCGCTCTCAACCTGTTTCTCTTCTTCCTACCCCCTAAATAGTTACGTTCGGCGAAGTCACAAACTTCGAGAGCAGCCCGCTCGCCGCCGCGATCGCCGCTAATGCCAAAAACACCGGCGCTAACCCAAAATACGACTCCGCAATCCCCGCCAGCGCCAACGGCAAGCTCAGCGCGATATTCACCGCATTGTTCTGCAAGCCAAAAACCTTGCCGCGCATCGCTTCCGGCGTCTCCGACTGGATAACCGTCTGCATCGGGATCGCCACCAGCGACGCGAAAAAGCCCAAACTCGCCACCGAGGCCAAACACGGCCAGAGCTGCATTGTCGTCAAGCTCATGCCCACCAACGACGCCGCCACGCCCAGCGACCCAACCAGATTCAGCGTGCTGTAGGACATTCGCGCGCCGAAGTTGCCGACAACGATCGCCCCGATCGCCATGCCCACCCCACCGGACGCCAATAGGAAACCAAACTGATCGGTATCGAGCGCGGGCATCACCTCTGCTACGCGCACCGCCAAAATCGCCAGCGCCGCAAACAAGCAGAACAATACGATTAGCTGAATCAGCGCGTTGCGAACCTTTGGGTAGCGCTTCAGCACGCCGAATCCTTCCTTCAAATCTTGCCAAAAGCGCGTGTCGCTCTCGGCGAAATCTTCTTTCGTTTCCCGCGTCTTCATCAGTAACAGCAGCAAACCGGCGATCGCGTAGCTGCCGCCGACTACGGCCTCTCTACCCCAATACGCGCCATTAAACAGAGCGTTTGCCAAATTCAGCAGCGGCTCGCCCACCGCAAAACCGACGATCACCGAAGCCATCATCGTCGTGGAATAGAGCGAATTCGCCGAGAGTAGCTGTTTACGCTTGACGATCAGCGGCATCACGGCCTGTTCGGCAGGCGCGAAGAACTGCGTCAGCGACGAGACCGAGAACGTGATTCCGAGCAGAATCGCGAAGCCGACGGGAATCGAGCCCCACAGGGTCGCCCATTCGGACTGACCGGCGACGAGCAGCAGCGGCGGCAGCGCCAGAACCAGGCCGCCACGCAGCAGATTCGTGACCACGAGGATGTCTTGCTTGCGACGCCGATCGACGTAAATCCCCGCCAAAAAGCCGAACAGCACCGCCGGGATCGTGAACGCGATCGTAATTGCTGAGACCCAGCCACCAATCGAGCCGCCATCGGTATCGAAGCTGTCGGCGACGATCGCGATCGCCATCACGAGATACACCTTGTCTGCAAGCTGCGAAAAAATCTGGCCGCTCCACAGCGTCAAAAAGTTGCGGTTGCGGAGGACGGGGCCGAAGCCGGTCGGCACGTCGTCGTCAGCAGAAACCTCGGGCGTGTCGGAATCGCGGCGATCGAGGTCGGCCTCTTCAGGGGAAAGGGTCATCGCGCGGGGTCTCGGGGATGGGGGACGGCCAGCATCGCGGTCGTGTAGCTGTCTAATAAGTTAGCAGACTGAATCCCGCGCCCCAAGTGGTATTGGGCGTACTGGCGCAGCAGGTTTTCGACGTTCGCCCAGCTCGCGGCGAGGTCGTTAGCGGTAAGGGCGTCATAGTGCCGATCCAAGGAGCCGTCGCTGGCAAGATGTTGCAGCAGGGTCAGCTCGGTAGCGTTGACGTAGCGATCGGGCGTCGGCATCCGCAGCGCCAGGGCGGCATCGCGATCGAGGTTCCAGAGGCGGCGGATCTCCGGGTCGCGGAGCTTCTGCAATTCCCGACAGGCATTCAAATCGAGCGCACCGCCGACTTGATAGTTAAAGCCCGATCGCCAGTCGCGGTTCGTGGGGTTGGGCACGATCGCGATCCCCGTGGCGCTGCACTCGCGCACCTGGGGCGCCAGCCCGGCGAAGTCGAGCAGCCGGAAGATCCCGAGGCAAAGGTTGGCGACGATCGCAGCGGGCGTGGCATCGGCGGGCAGGGCTTCGAGGCGATCGAGCAGCTCGAGTGTCCGGTCAAATAGATGCGGATCGGGGCGATCGTCAGGCGTCTGGAAGAGGACGAGTTCGGCGAGATATTGCGCGGCGGTCAGCAGCCCCAGGTTGCGGGCGAGGCCGGGGTAGCTGGCGATCGTCTCGGCTTGGGTAAGGCGATCGAGCGATTTACCGTTTGCAATCATCCACTCGTTGACGACGAAGAGGTTGCAGCGCCCGCCGAGGCTGGATTTTGGTTTGCGCGATCCGGCGGCGACGGCGCGAATCAGGCCGCGATCGCGGGTCAGGATCGTCAGGATGCGATCGCTCTCGCCGAGAGGCGCGCTTTTGAGGTTGATGCCGGTGGCACGATAGGTGCGGCTCATGCCGATTTAGTAAGAACTACTGCAAACAATCGTTCCGACGCTCTGCGTTGGAATGCCCTGGCAGACGCTCTGCGTCGAGTCACGCGGCGCTGAGCGCCGAGCACGGCATTCCCACCGCAGGAACGCGGGAACGATGCAATTACGATTTCTTGGCTTGCGGCGAATATCGGCTCATTTAAGCGGAGCTCAGAAAGTTGACTTCTGGAGTCTGGCTAGGCCAAGTTTGGCGGAATATCGCGCTTCGGGCGAGCGGCGCGGGCGGCTTGGGTTTCGGCGATCGCCTTTTGCAGATGCGCATTCGCTAGGGACTGCACGTCGGCGCGGCGAACTTCCGTGCCCTGTCCGGCCTGCCGATCGGCATCGAAAAAGATGGCGCTGTCCACTTTTTCCAGCGCTAGGAGCTGAAACAAAATCTGCAACACCGGCAGCGCCACAACCACCAGATCGGGCTTGGTGGGTGGCTTGATGCTGGCACGGGCAGCGTCGATCGAGTCGAAGCCATAGACGACCGACTTTTCTAGCTCCGGGTCGTCATTATTTTGCAGCGTCGTCAACAGCCAGTTGCCGTCGCGCGATTGCAGGACGTAATACTCCAGGTGGCCGAGCTGCTGGGCGATCGCGACGAGCGCCGGGCCGATCGCTTTCAGCGCAATCGGCGTCCGACCGTCCTGGGGCGCGCGATCGACCAGCATCTGCATTTGTGCGGGTAGCGAGCTCGGAGACGGGGGAGCAGACGAACCGGCGGGGTCGGGCATGGCGGGAATGTGAGGCGCGCGGATACTATTTACAATGAACTCTAAGTTAATTGTAGAACTCGTCTGAAAATTCGCCGGTTGTCTCCCATCGCCTTTCCGACCGTTCGAGAGCCCGGACTTTTTCGGCGCGCTCACGTCTCTCGCGTTCTTTAAACGATGGCATCCATTTCTCAATCAGTTTCGCAATCGGAAACTTCGTCCCCAAATAGCTCCTCCGTTCTGCCGCCGATTCTGATGGCTCCGGCGCGAGTATTGCGCGGGGCGGGCCTGCTCCAGTCTTGCGCCGACGAGCTGGCTCGCCTTGGATCGCGCCCGTTCGTTGTCTGCGGCGATCGTACCCGCACGCGGGTCGAGACCGGCCTGCTGCCCGCCTTCGACGATCGCCTGGAACTCGCCGCGATCGCCAGCTACGGTGCAGACTGCTGCGACGCCAGTCTCGAAGCGATGGAGCCGCAGGTTCGCAGCGCAGAGGCCGACTTCATTATCGGCATGGGCGGCGGCAAAGCCCTCGACGCGGCCAAACTGATCGCCCACCGCTGCGGTCTGCCGATCGCTACGATTCCCACCTCCGCTGCCACCTGCGCGGCCTGGACGGCACTGTCTAACGTCTACAGCGATCGCGGCGCGTTCCTCTACGATGTCGGCCTCGATCGCTGCCCCGACCTGCTCCTACTCGACTACGATCTGGTTTCAACCGCGCCGCCGCACACGCTGATTTCCGGCATCGGCGACGCCCTAGCCAAGTGGTACGAAGCCTCGGTGAGCAGCGGCAGCTCGGACAAGTCGATCGTCGTTTCGGCAGTGCAGCAAGCCCGCATCCTGCGCGATCTGCTATTCCAGAGGTCCGCCGATGCGATCGCCAACCCCGGCGGTGACGCGTGGCGCGAAGTCGTCGATGCGAGCGTGCTGCTCGCAGGCGCGATCGGCGGGCTCGGTGGCGCACAGTGCCGCACCGTCGCCGCCCACGCCGTCCACAACGGCCTAACCCATATCGACCCCGACCACCGCACGATCCACGGCGAAAAAGTCGCCTACGGTATCTTGGTACAGCTCCGTCTTGAAGAACTCTGCCAGGGCAGTCAGCTCGCCGCGACGGCACGCCAGCAGCTCTTGGCGTTCTACCAAGAGCTAAATCTGCCGTGCAGTCTGGACGACCTGAAGCTCGGCGATCGCAGCCTGTCGGAGCTGTACCGCGCTGCCGAGCTGGCCTGCGCGCCCGGTTCCGATATTCACCACCTGCCGTTCGCGATCGAGCCGGAAGCGCTGATCGGCGCGATGGTTTCGACGAAAGCGCCGATCGCGGCGGTTGCCTCAGTCCGCGAGGGCGATTAGTGCCTCGGGAAGCAGCGAACGATGTCAGAAGTCAGACTTGTTGAAAAAGCCTGACTTCTCGGCTAGCGCGAAAACGCCTGTCTTCTTTTTGCACGAGGCCGACAAATTTCCGCTCAAGAAGCGCTGTTCATTTCCAGCAGATACATCTGACGCCACCAATAGTTCAGCGGGTAGTACAGCGCCGGAGCCCACATGCTACTGAGCAGCGCCGACGCCAGCGTGACGTCTTGGTAATACGCCCAGACCTCACTGAGCCTCTCAAACGTGAACGGCGCAATGCCCCGCCAGCTGTACCAAGAGAATTGCAGCGCCACCACCGTCTCCGCGATCGCCGACATCGCAAAGACGATCAGCGCCACGGAGATAAAGTCTTCCTGGACGTACTTTTGCTTTTTAAGCAGCGCCGTCAGTACGCCCACGACTAACAAGCTCAACGCTCGCGATGGAATCTGCTCGCTCATCCCGTCTTGCAAGAGGCCGAGCGTCCAGCCTGCCAGCGCCGCCTGCCAAAGGTTGCGCTTGACGCTCCAGGCCACGACCCAAATCAGCAGCCAGTTTGGCGCGACGCCCAGCAGTTCCATCCCCGGCAGGCGTGCGGGCAGCAGCAGCAGACACAGCAAAACGGACGCCAGCGTGACGGAAGCGTTGGTGAGATATCTCGATAGTTTGGGCCAGCGCATGGAAACTTAGGGAAACGATCGCGATCGGGTCAGGTCGCCACCTGTCTCCAGGGGCGTTGTGGGCCGCTCGGCGCTACTCGTCATCTTCATCGGTCAAAATTTCCACTTCGCTCTCGGCACTCTCTTGGGGCTCGGGGGGAATATCCGGCTTGCCATGTATCGACACCCACTCGAGGATATCGAGGGGCGCAAAGAGCGTGACGACTGCCCGCGGTGCGGGGCTTGCGGAGAGATCTACCGAAGTCACCTTCCCGATCGGCATACCCGACGGAAAGCGATAGCTAAATTGCGAAGAAACGACCGTATCGCCGACTTTCACATCCGGTAGCTTGTCGAAAAACTCAATGCTGGTCGTCTCATCGCCGAGGCCGCGCATGACGCCGGTCGATCGCGATCGCGTCACCTTGATGCCGACTCGGCTTGTGGAGTCCGAAACCAGCAGCACGCGACTGGAGGTGTCCGAAACGCTAATGACGCGACCGATCAAGCCACCTGGCGCGGTGACGATACTGCCGACTTCCACGCCATCGACTTCGCCGCGCCCGATCGTCAACTGTTGCCACCAGTGGTCGGCGCTGCGGCCCAGCACGGGAGCAAAAATCGGCTCGCCAGCGCCATCCGGAGCGAGATCGATCGCCTCTTGCAGGCGAGAATTCTCCTGCTTCTGCTCGGCCAGCATCGCGGACAGCTCCTGGGTACGGGCGTCCAAAAGCTGGCGAGAGCGATCTTCCGGAATGCCGAAAGGCTGGGAAACTTGACTGTAAATCTCGTAGGCGATGCGGCCATTAGACTCGCGAAACGACCATGCGCCGAGAATGACGGCGATGGAGAGTCCGGTGGTCACACCGTAACGGCCCCACCACTGACGCATAGCATTTACGAGCATTTATCCTCTGGTATTCAACGCAAGCACCCGAGATAGCAATTATGACGCTAACTCTTCCCGAAGTGACCTTCAGGCAAGTAACGCTTCAACTCTTCGCAGCCGGAGGCCGCGAATCCGAGTCGAGCTCAAACAAGATCACAGCGCGTTCTGGCGCGTGCGGAAGACGCGCTCGAGCTGTTTGAAGTTCTCCAGAACACGCCCCGTACCCAACACGACGCAGCTCAGCGGGTCGGCAGCGACGTGAGTCACGATGCCAGTTTCGTGACTGATCAGCGTATCGAGCCCTTTTAGCAATGCGCCACCGCCTGCCAGCATGATGCCGCGATCGATGATGTCTGCTGCCAGTTCGGGCGGCGTGCGCTCCAGGGTGCGCTTCACGGCCTCGACGATGACGGCCAGCGGCTCGGACATGCTTTCGCGAATTTCGGCGCTCTTAATCGACACGGTACGCGGCAGACCGGAAAGCATATGCAAGCCGCGCACGTCCATGACGAGGTTCTCGTCCTCCTCGCTGGGGTAGGCCGAGCCGACCTTAATTTTGATTTCTTCTGATGTCCGTTCCCCAATCACCAGGTTGTGGACTTTCTTCATGTACTGGGCGATCGATTCGCTGAGCTCGTCACCAGCGACGCGCACCGACTCACTCAACACGATGCCTTGCAAACTCAGAACGGCAACTTCGGTCGTACCGCCGCCGATATCGATAATCATGTTGCCCGTCGGGTCGGCCACGGGTAGGCCAGCGCCGATCGCGGCAGCCACCGGCTCGTCGATCAGGCGTACGTCGCGCGCACCGGCCTGAAGCGCGGCGTCCATCACGGCGCGGCGCTCGACGCCCGTAACGCCACTGGGAATCCCGATGATGATGCGGGGAGAGACCAGCGCCTGACCTTCGTGAACCTGGCGGATAAAGTGCTTGAGCATTAGCTCGGCAGTGTCGAAGTCGGCGATCACCCCGTCGCGTAGCGGACGCAGCGCCACGACGTTACCAGGCGTACGACCCAGCATTTCCTTGGCTTCCGTACCGACTGCGAGCGGCAGTTTGTCGTCTTGGTCGATCGCGACAACGGACGGCTCTTGTAGAACAATCCCTTTGCCGGAGACATAGACCAGGGTATTAGCGGTCCCCAGGTCGATACCCATGTCTCTAGATAGCGAAAAGCGGTTTAGTATTCCCACGCGATCTTGTGTCCTCCGAACCGTCTCAGCTACCGAACGAGCCGCAAACTTTTGTTCCGTACATTTTACGAGGGGGATTCTAGTATGTTTCGCACGCTTCGTCTACTGCTCGTCTATGGGGGATCGACTGGAAAAGGTGACCCACCTCTTGTCGAGGTCGTGATGTTTTCGGTTGTTTCTTTAGCATTCGGAATGGTGGCGATCGCGTGTAATTTGAAGCCTCGCACTGCGGCTGAAATCGCGATGGAAACCAAAGACCGGTGCGCGCAACTCTGAGGACGGGCCGATCGCGCTAGCATGACAACAGATACGTACGAAAATCTTTCTGCGATACCCACACATCCCAACATCATGAGCATCAATACAATCACATTGGTCGGTCGTGTCGGGGGAGATCCCGACGTGCGCTACTTCGACTCAGGCAAGGTGAAGTGCCGCGTATCTCTGGCCGTCGATCGCCCGACGCGCGACGATCGCCCAGACTGGTTCAACCTCGAGATGTGGGGGAAAACTGCGGAGGTTGCTGCAAACTACGTTCGCAAGGGAAAGCTGATCGGCGTGACGGGCTACCTGAAGATCGATTCTTGGCAGGATCGTAATTCTGGCGCGCAGCGCTCTTCACCGGTGATTGCGGTCGATAATATGCGCCTGCTGGGCTCGAAGCGCGATGACGATGCAAATATGGCCTCCTATGGCGACGAATTCTAAACGGGTTCGGGGCATCTGAGGCATCTAAGGCATGGTGGTGACCGATCGCATGTCCACGCAAACTTGCCCGATCTGTGGCGCGTGCCAGCAAGAAGACATCAAACAGACGTGCGATGAATGCGGTTGGCCACTGGACTCAACGAATATTGCAGCGCGCGAGCGCTGGGCGCGCGACCTCTGGCAACGATCGCAGGCGAGCCTCACAGTTGTTGCGCGGCTCGAAGCCAGCGTCACTCGCCTGGAAGCCGCGATCGCCGAGCTACCGGCTTCCCCAACCGCAAATCCGGCAATCGCCAGTCCGGAAACAGTGCCAGAACCCGAGCCCGACGGACTGCCACTATATTCCGATATCGGCCTCGACTACGTGCCGCTGGCCTGGGCGCTGAGCGAAGCGAACTGGCGCGAGGCGAATGCACTAACTGGCACTCTAATTGACGAGGCGATTGAGTTCGGTCGCCTCGCGAAATTAGAGACCACAGACTTGACACTATCGCGCCCGCGCTTCAGCGCCGAGAGCATCCTCGAAGACATCGCCCGCTTCCCCGCGACGGACTTGCAAACGCTGGCGTGGCTTTGGGCAGCCTACAGCGAAGGGCGATTCGGGCTCGTCGCTCAGACCAGTCAATGGGCGGGCGACTATGCGGAATTCTGCGATCGCGTCGGTTGGCGTGACTTCCGGGGCTGGAAATATCTGGATGCACTGCACTTCGCGCCGGAATCCCTGGAGACCGTACCGATCGGCCACCTACCAGTGCTGGCGTGGCGCAAACGGGCCTGCTACGGCATTGATGGGCAAACGGCGGCGAGCGTGATGGCCGCGTGGTTCGATCGCTGGCAGCAAGTCAGCCCAAATGGCAAGGCAGGCTGACCGCGAATCGACAGGAGAACGGCAAGCCGAGCGTGAAGATTACGGAATCGGGCAAGCAAAGCCCATCGCTCCCTTGTTCCAGTGAATTTCTAGTCAGGTAACGATGACAACCTCCGCTCCCGGACGCCACGAATCGCTCAATCGACTGCTGCTTATCCTCGTGCCGCTCATCGGCACGATCGCGCTGGCAAGCTGGCACAGCCGCGCGGCGCACTACTTTTTTGCCGTTCTGCACCTAGAGTCCACCTGGCGCGATCGCGACCCCCAAACCCGCGCCGAGTTCGAGGCCGTTACCTGCTGCACGCGATCGCGCCCCGCCGACCCGAGCATGTCCGACTGGGGGAGCCATCACATCCTCGAGCCAGGCGAAGAGATGGTGCAATACGGCGTGTTCGGCGACTTCAGCGTGCCGTTTGAGGTGGTTTACGATCGCGACGGTAATTTAGTCGCACGCTACACGTCCTACGAGTAGGTTGAGAAATTCAGAGTAGCCGGGACGGCTGCGCTACGTGAGTGAGATTTTGGCTTTAACCGCGGCGCTAGCGTCTCGCCAGCTTCGAGAACTTTAGGAAACTCCCGCCGCCTGTTTGGTTTCTTCGCGATCGCGATCGACGGCCAGCTCGCGCTGCTTCTCGGGCAGCTCCGCGAACTCGGCGACAATCTTGCGGAACTCACGACCTTCGATCGTCTCGTGTTCGAGCAATAGATCTACCAAGCGATCGAGCAGCGCGCGATTCTCCGTCAGCAGCGCACAGGCACGCTTATAGCACTGGTCGGCAATCTCGCGCACTCGGCAATCGATCTGCGTGGCCATCTCCTCGGAATACTCAGTGGCTGGCATCATATTGCGGCCTAGGAACACCTGACCGTTCGGACGCTCCAGCGCTACCGGCCCCAGGTCGGACATGCCGAGCTGCGTCACCATCTCGCGGGCGATCTTCGTGACATTTTGCAGGTCGTTCGATGCACCGATCGTCACCTCCGCATCGCCGAAGACGACCTGTTCCGCCGCGCGACCACCGAGGAAAATCACGATTAGATCGATCATCCAGCCGCGCGTATACATGCCGCTATCGACCATCTCCTCGTCAAAAATCTGCTGGGCGAAACCGCCAATGCCGCCCGATCGCGGCACGATCGTCACCTTGTTCAATGGGTCGGCGTGGTCGAGCAGCGTCATCAGCAGCGCGTGGCCGACCTCGTGATAGGCAATCAGGCGCTTCTTCTTACTGTCGAGCAGCGGCGCGAGCGACAGGCCGATCGTGACTCGGTCGATCGCGTCGTCGATTTCTGGATCTTCGATCGCCTCTTTGCGGCGGCGCGCTGTCAGGATTGCCGCCTCGTTGAGCAGGTTTGCCAGATCGGCTCCGGAGAACCCCGGCGTGCGGCGGGCAATTTTCTCCAGCGAGACGGTCTCGGACATTTTCTTAGTGCGGGCGTGGACTTCCAAAATGCCCAGGCGACCGTTGTATGCCGGGAGATCGACCGTGACCTGGCGATCGAAACGTCCCGGACGCAGCAGCGCCGAATCCAGAACATCGGGTCGATTGGTCGCTGCGATCGCGATGATGCCCGAGTTGCCCTCGAAGCCATCCATCTCGGTCAGGAGCTGGTTTAGGGTTTGCTCGCGCTCGTCGTTGCCGCCGCCGATGCCCGTGCCGCGCTGGCGACCGACTGCGTCGATCTCGTCGATAAACACCAGGCAGGGTGCATTCTCCTTGGCTTTGCGGAACAGGTCGCGTACGCGCGATGCGCCGATGCCGACGAACATCTCGACGAACTCCGAGCCCGAAATGCTGAAAAACGGCACGCCCGCCTCACCGGCGATCGCCTTGGCGAGTAGTGTTTTACCCGTTCCCGGCGGCCCAATAAGCAGCATGCCGCGCGGAATGCGCGCCCCGATCGCCGTAAAGCGTTCCGGCTCTTTCAGGAACGTCACGACCTCTTGAAGTTCTTCTTTTGCTTCCTCGACACCCGCCACGTCATCGAAGGTGATCCCGGTTTTCGCCTCCATTTGAAAACGCGCCCGCGACTTCCCAAAGCTCAAGGCGTTGTTGCCCGACTGGGCCGATCGCTTGACGATCAGCATCAAGCCGCCGATTAGGATTGCGATTACCAGAAGGTGGCCGAGCATCGCCACCGCCGCGCTGTTGTCCGGCGTCGGGTTGCTCTCGACTTCAATATCTTTGTCGCGCAGCAGCTCGATTAGCTGCGGGTTCTCTGCAAACAGCGTCACGGTGTAAGGCGGCTCGTTTTCGTCGAGGTCGCCCGTGCGGACGCGCGCCACCTGAAGCGCTGGGTCGATCTCGACCGATTTGACGTTGCCACTTTCGATTTGCTCGATAAACGCGCCGTAGCTGAGATCTCGATCGCCCGCCGGACGCGCCTGTCCGAGGGCGGGTGCGCCGGTCAGCAGCACCTGTGCCAGCGCCCAGCTTGCCGCCAGCGATCGCAAGGAGGGACGAACCTGCGGCGCGCGCCGCGAACGACGGGACGAAAAAATAGCGCGAAGCTGGGCTTTAAGAGTCATCGGCACGGAGGTTGCGCGAGTAAGTCGTCGGAATGTAGCAGCTTCCAATCAGTTTAACGCTCCCGGCGGTTCGTGCCGCTGGGCGATCGCCGTACGGAATGCCGTATAACAAGAGATACGACACAATGTCGTAACAGGATTGCTCGGTAGTTGGATACCGGCCGGGCAGTCCTTTCCATTGGCTTCAGATTCCACTGCTATGATTTTTCCAATTTTCCGTTTCTTGCGCGCTGCCCTCGCGACTTGCGTACTGCTGCTCTCGTTAGGCTTGTCGGTCGGTGTGGCTCCGGCCTTCGCGATCGAGAAATCCTCCGCACCGGAGACCGCTGAAGTATATTTCATCGCGCCGCAGGACGGCGAAACCGTCGAAGCAACCTTCGCCGTGAAGTTCGGCCTGTCGGGCATGGGCATCGCTCCGGCGGGCATCGATCGCCAAAACACCGGCCACCACCACCTGCTGGTCGATCGCGTCGAGCTACCCGACCTCGACGCACCGCTCCCCGGCGGCGACCCGAGCGTGCGCCACTTCGGCGGCGGCCAAACCGAGACCGAGCTAGCTCTCGAACCGGGCAAACACACGCTCCAGCTCGTCTTAGGTAACTACATGCACATCCCCCACGATCGCCCGGTCGTGTCCGAGCCAATCTCCGTTACCGTCAAATAGCCAACGAATAGTCAAGATCCCGGAGGTCGGACTTTTCGGAAAAGCTCCGACCTCTCACTCTCCGCGATCGAGCCGTCTGCAAACCCGGCTATCGGAAGCTACCGGCGACGTTCTTGCAGCTTGCGATACACGTCGTCGAGTCCGACATTGTGGTGCGCCATGGCCACGAGCGCGTGATAAAACAAGTCCGCCACCTCACCCGCAATTTCATCCGGCGCGTCGTCTTTGCAGGCCATTACGACCTCGGCAGCTTCCTCGCCGATTTTCTTGAGGATTTTGTTGTCGCCGCCCGCAAACAGCTTGGCAGTGTAGGAGCCTTCGTTCGGGCGATCGCGCCGATCGCAGATCGTCTCGAACAGCTCCGAGAGCGTTGCGTTGAGGTCGGTAGACTCGACAGAAGACATGGCAAAAATTCGGGAAAGACTCAGGCGTTCGTCGTCTCAGGTGCGGCGTCATCAACTCGGGTAACGACGGCCTCGACTTTAGCTTTGCCGCTCGCTTCGTCTACTTCCGTCACCGCCCAGCGCAGGGGCTCGCCGCGTTTTTCCAGCTCGGCCTCGATCTGCTTTGGCAACTCCTTAGGCGAAGCGGTCAGGTCGATTTCAGCGGTGATGAAGTGCGTCGTCATGGCTCCTCGGGGGCTAAATCTCGATCGCCTTGCTGCCGATGTTGGCGTTCGGAACGATAACTGAGTATATCGCGTCCGGTTCGGTGTCGCGGGTGCGATGCGCGCGGCAAACGTTCCGTCCGGCGCACCCGACCCGGACGCTGTAGCATTGTTTGAGTTTCCCCGCCCGATTCATGAGCCAGCCTCTCGTCAGCGTCATTACCCCCTGCTACAACGCGCGATCGCGACTCGAGCAGGTGCTGACGAGCGTTCGAGATTCGACCTACCCAGCGATCGAGCACATCATCATCGACGACGCTTCCACAGACGGGAGCCTCGAGGTACTGGAGGCACTGGCCGATCGTTACGAGTTCGTCTCGCTGTCTTCCACGCCGCGCCAAGGCCCCGCCCCCGCCAGGAATCGCGGCGTTCAGTCCTCGAAAGGTAAATACCTGCTGTTTCTCGACTGCGACGACACGATCGAACCGAGCTTTATCGAAACGCTAGTCGCCGCCGCCGAGACCAGTCCCGAAAACGTCGCACCGTTCTACACGCCGATTCAGCTGCACGGCGCAATGGAACGAGCGATCGGCGGTGCGTCCTGGTCACTCGAGCGACTGGTGGACAGTCCATTTATTAACGTTTGCTCGCTGGTTCCGCGCGCGGTCTTCGATCGCGTTGGCGGCTTCAATCCAAAGCTACGCGTTCTAGAAGACTACGAGCTATTTCTGAAATTGGCCTTCGCAGGCTATCGCGGCCAGCTCGTGCCGGACGTACGGCTGCACTGCTACATCGGCTCCGAAAGCTACTCCGACCACTTCAACCAGCGCGGCGGCGACACCGTCAAACGCCGGACGCGTGGCGCGATCTTGCAGGCATACCGCAGCCGCCTCGAGCAGCTCGGGCTAGCCGATCGCCCCAAAGTCGCGCCCTATCTCGACGGTCGCGAAGGCGATGTCGGCGCATTCGATCTGTCGCGGGTAGCCGAACCCTCACCAAAGGCCCAGATCGAAGCACCTCCAGCAGTCGAGTCCCCCAGGCCAGCAGAAGCTCAGCCTGCTGCGGAAGATAACGAAGAGCCCGGCCTCAATTATCCCGAAGATATCGTTCTCGTCGAGGCGAAGTACGCCGAGGCGATCGAGCCGATCGCCGACATGCTGCTCGGCCTAATTCCCGGCAAAGCGCGGCGCGTTTTGGAAGTGGGCTGCGGTGCGGATGCCCTCGGCGCGCAGTTCAAGCGCGTCGCACCCCACTGCGAGGACTATATCGGCATCGCCCTCGACGAAGCTGCGGCCAAAGACGCCACCGATCGCGTCGATACTTGCCACATCTGCGACCTGGACGCGCTGGCATCCCCCGACAAACCCGCGATCGAGATTCCCCCCGCAAGCCTAGACTGCATCGTCTATCGCCAGCCCGTGGCCGAGTCCACACGGCTCGCTGCGATCGTCGCCAACCAGACCGACTGGCTCAAGCCCGAGGGCATCGTACTTTTCGCACAGCCGAACCCCCACTACTGGCAGGAAATCGCCGCCTTTCTCTCCGGTCGCCGATCGCCACAAGGTCACACCATCAGTGAAGTGCGGCAGATCCTCCAAAACGCGGGATTGACGATGCTCGACGTGCGCCCGCTCGACAGTAGCGCTGAAGCACCGTCGGAAGCATTCAGAAACTGGCTCTACGAAGGGCTCGACGCCGCCGCCGCCAAGTTCGGATTCGATCGTGGCGTGTTCGAGGCCAATTGCGGTACGTCACACTACATTTTCCGCGCCTGGAAGGCCGACGCGATGCCGCATCTGCTACTCGTCCAGACGCTGTTAATTTCGACAATGGCTTCCGATCGCGTACGTATCTACCAACCCGATCGCCTACTGCAAGGCATCCCTGGTGCGCGCACGGTCTCGAATCTGCACGCGCTGGCTTTGGTCAACGGTCGCCCCAACGAAGAGAAAGTCTTCATCTGGCAGCGAGCGCGCCTCAAACGCGAAGACGGCATTGCCCGACAGCGGCGCATCCTCAACGGCGGCTACCTGATCGTCGCAGAAATCGACGACGATCCGCGCTTCTGGCCGGATCATATCGAGGCGGACTTCTTTACGTTCCGCGCCTGCCACTGCATCCAGACTTCCACCGAGCCGCTTGCCGAGTTCCTGCGCCAGTTCAATCCCCACGTCAAAATTATTCCGAACCAGCTCCCCGAACTGCCGCCGCCGCGCGAATACGACGATCGCGCCCCCGTGAAAATTTTCTTCGGGGCGCTGAACCGCGAGCCGGACTGGCAGCCGCTAATGATGGGACTCAACCGAACGCTGGCCGATCTGGGCGATCGCGTGCGGGTGCAGGTGGTTCACGATCGCCACTTCTACCACGCCCTGCAAACCCCTCATAAATCCTTCGTCTCGACCTGTACCTACGACCGCTACCACGAGATCCTGCGCGAGTGCGACATCGCCCTGCTGCCGCTCAACCCAACGGAGTTCAACAGCATGAAATCCGACCTGAAGTTCATCGAGTGTGCGGGGCGCGGCGTCGTAGTGTTAGCCAGCCCGACAGTTTATGCGCGATCGGTCAAGCACGGCAAAACGGGGCTGCTGTTCCATACGCCGGAAGAGTTCGAGGTGCTGTTACATCAAGTCGTGGAAAACCACGAGTGGCGGCGCGGAATTGCGGCCAATGCCTACGCCTACGTACGCGACGAGCGGCTGATTTCCCACCACTATCGCGAGCGCTACGATTGGTATCTGGAAATGCGCGATCGCCTGCCGGAGCTGAACGAAAGCCTCCGCGAGCGCGTCCCCGAGATTTTCGCCGAATCCTAACTGCATCACCCACTCCACGCTGACCTCCGAACCTTCAAGGCACCTCCAAGACTCATGCTTGCTTCTCTCCTGAAAAATCGCCCTCGACTGACCGGCGCGATCGCCAGTCTCGGCCTGGCCCTCGCGATCGCGACGCCCGCGCTGGCCGATGACCCGTTCCGCGATCGCAACCCGCGCGAACTTAACGACAAGGCGGTCGAAGCCTTCGAGGCGATGTTCAAAGAAGCGGACTATCCTGCCGCCAATGATGCCCTCAGCGACGCCGTCCGCGAAGCGCCCGAAGAGCCGCTGGTTTACGCGCTGCTCGCCGCGATCGACTATCTGGAAGCCGGGGGCAACGACCTCCCCGCCAGCTTCAGTGCCTACGCCGCACAGACCCGCGAAGCGGGAGGCCAGCTCGTCGAAGCCGACCCATTGCGGGGAAATCTCTATATGGCAGTGGGCTATTTCCTAGAAGCAGGCGATATTTTCCTGCGTGAAGGGGCGCTGCGCGGCATGCCTGCGGCGCTCTCGAACGTGCAAAAGACTTTCGACCATCTCGATCTCGCTAGTCAGGAGAATTCCTCCGACCCAGAACTCAACGCCATCAAGGGCTATATGGATCTGCTGCTGGCGGTGGCGCTGCCGTTTGCGGACGTGAATCCGGCGCTCGATCGCCTGGAGCAGTACGGCGGCCCGACCTACGTCTCTCTGCGGGGCGTGGCCGTAGGCTACCGCGACTCCGATCGCCCGGACGATGCGATGGACGCTGTAGACCGCGCGATCGCCGCCGCGCCGGATAACCCGGAGCTGCACTACCTCAAAGCGCAAATCTTCGTTGAAAAGCGCGGCTACGCAGATAGTCTTCAGTGGTTCGATGAAGCCCTCGACGAGAGCGAACAGCTCCTGCCTGCTACCGTCCGCCAGATCTGTCGCGAGCGCCGCAAAGCTACGGAACGAGCGATCCGCGATGGTGCTACCGTAGAGAGCGATTTACCGGAGGCGTGCCCGTAAACGCAGGTCTCTAATTGCATCCGCCTTTTCTGCGCTCGGCTCTATGGACGTTCAGTTTCGCGAATTCAACCCGTTTAATATCTGGCTCTGGTTCGAGCTGGAGAGCGTGCCATCGGGCGCGGAGAAGCAGTATATCGAAGAGCTATTTGAATCTTGGTTCTTTCTGGGCAAGTTGGGCAGCTTCAATGCCGAGAATTTGCAGGTGCAGGATGAAGGTCTCGATATCAGCTATATGCGCTACGACAACGATCGCGAGAGCATGATGGCGCTAATGCATAACATGGGCGAGATCGAGTATTTGGGGACGTTAGGGCGCTGCTGGTTTGACTTGGGGACAAGTGATGCGGTGGCGATCGATGTGCTGATTAATGGGATGCAGCAGTTGAGTAAGGATTTCGTGCCAATCGTGCGGTTTACGATCGGCGGCGAGCATCCGGACTGGCCGATTCCAGAAGAGCAAAAACCGGACGATTTCGCAGAATTCAATTAAAAGCACCAGCGAGCACTGAGCGTAGTCGAAGTGCGGTGTCTACTGGGTGCGAAGGTTTTGAAACTCCACAATTCTCGTGTCTTAGCGAAGCCCGCGCTTCGACTCCGCTCAGCGCTCTCTGACTTGTTGAGATCGAACGCCAGAAGTGGGGCGAATGTCCCGACCCCGACCCCGATCGCCCGTCTGCACCCGCCACAGATCCGCATAAATCTTCGAGCCCGTCGCCAGCTCATCGTGCGTGCCTCGCTCGACGATCTGCCCGTTCTGCATTACGTAAATACAGTCCGCATTCCGCACCGTCGATAAACGGTGGGCAATCACGATCGTCGTCCGCTCAGCCGTAATGACATCGAGCGATCGCTGAATCGCAGCCTCCGTCTCGTTATCTACTGCACTCGTCGCCTCATCGAGAATCAAGATCGGCGGATCTTTCAGGATTGCCCGCGCGATCGCGAGGCGCTGCCGCTGACCGCCGGAGAGCTTTTGCCCGCGATCGCCCACGACCGTGTCATAACCCTGGGGAAGTGCCTGGATAAATTCATGTGCCTCGGCTAGCTTAGCGGCGCGCACGATGCGATCGTAGCTGGCGTCGAAGCTGCCGTAGGAGATGTTTTCCGCCACCGTTCCGTGGAACAGGAAGACATCCTGGCTGACCCAGCCGATCGCGCCGCGTAGCTGCTGCAAGTCCAGGTCGCGAATATCGACGCCGTCGATCGCGATCGTGCCGGAGGTCGGATCGTAAAGCCGAAGCAGTAGCTTGACGAGCGTGCTCTTACCCGAGCCCGTCGCGCCGACAATTGCGATCGTGCTCGCCGATGGTACACACAGGCTGAAGTTATTTAATAGGGGTGCGCGATCGCGGTAGGCAAAGCCCACATCCTGAAAATCAATCTGAAACTTACCCTGTCCCGCAACAGAATCGAGGACGCGATCGCCCGTAGGCGTGACCTCTGGCGTATCGAGCAACCGAAAAATTCGCCGCGTTGAAGCTGCGGCCCGCTGATAGTGGTCGAGCGTGTCTCCCAATCGCGTCATCGGCCATAGCAACCGCTGTGTTAGAAAGACCATCGTGCTGTACGACCCCACCGACAGATTGCCTTCCGCTGCCTGGATACCCCCAACGATCAGCGTTGCAGTAAAGCCGACGAGGATAGCGATGCGGATAATCGGGATAAAGGCCGCGCTCAGCGCGATCGCACGGCGGTTGCTGCGGCGGTAGTCATCGCTGAGTCGAGTGATGCGATCGTACTCGAACTGCTCGGCGACAAAGCTCTTAATCGTGGCGATGCCCCCGAGATTATTGGCGAGCTGGGCGTTCAGCCAACCGACACGATCGCGAACTTCCGAATAGCGCGGCGCGAGGTACTTCTGAAAAGCGATCGACCCGACCAGAATCGGCGGAATCGGCAGCATCGCCAGCCACGCCACTGACGGCGACAGCACGAAAAACGCCGTCGAGACGATCGCCGCCGTCGTCACCACCTGCAAAACCTCGTTTGCTCCGCCATCGAGGAAATGCTCGAGCTGGTTAATGTCGTCATTCAGCACGGACATCAGCTCGCCCGCGCTGCGATCCTCGAAATACCCCATCTCTAGCGACTGCACGTGGCCATAGGTGTCGAGCCGTAAATCGTGCTGGATTGACTGCGCTAGATTCCGCCAAATCCGCTTTAGGCCGTATTCGAGCAGCGATTCAAGCCCCCAAACTACCGCGCTAAATGCAGCCAGCGTCCATAGCTGCGATCGAACGGACACGATTCCCCAGCCCGCCAGGAACGATTCTTCCTGCTTGACGACCACTTCGACGGCGATACCGATCAGGGCGGGCGGCGCGAGGTCGAAAATCTTGTTGGAAATCGAGCAGGCCGCCGCTTGCAAAGCCACGCTGCGATAGGGGCGACCGTAGCGAATCAGACGCAAAAAAGGCGATCGAGACATAGACTTTTAGCCAGCGAGCTGGGAAAAACTCAAGTTCCCATAACCATACCCTTTGGATCGCGTGCCGAACGTCGAGCCCGAACAGTCGGCAAATCTCAGATATTCCCGCCATGCCAGATACTTTGCCAGCCCAACCTAAACGATCGAACTACTGGAAACTGTGGCCGTACCTTCGCAGCCGTCGCAGCACGATCGCGCTGGCGCTGACCTGCACCCTTGGCTTTACGATTTTCTGGCCGATCTTGGGCGCGATCGTCGGCAGAATTGCGGGCTATATCGGTGACGGAAACGTTCGGGCGATCGCGGAGCTGATGGCCTGGAGTGCCGCGATCTTCATCCTGCGCGGCCTCGTCCAATTTGGGCAGGACGTATTTATGGCTAAAGCGGCCCTGGGCATTGCCTTTGACCTACGAACTCGCGCCTACGAACACCTGCAAAAACTCAGTCCCACCGACTTCGCCCGCACTCAAACTGGCGATCTGGCTTACCGCCTAACGGAAGATATCGATCGCGTCGGCGAAGCGATTAATAAAGCCTTCCATCAGTTCGTCCCCAGTATTCTTCAGCTCGTTGTCGTGCTGGCGTATATGGTCTGGCTTAACTGGCAGTTGACGCTAGCAACCTTTGCGATCGCGCCGATTATCGCCCTGTCGATCGGTTGGTTCGGCGAACGGCTGATGGTTTATTCTCGCCGCAGCCAGGAAAACGTCTCCGAGCTGGCGTCGTTCCTGACGGAAATGCTCGGCGCGATCCGCATCGTCCAGAGCTTCGCTGCCGAAGACTACGGCCTCCGGAAATTCACCCAGCAGGCCGATCGTGCCCGCCGCGCGAAATTCCATGCCGCCCAAACCCAAGCACTCCAGTTCGTCGTTGTCGGCTTCCTGGAAGCAATGGGCGTATTGCTGCTGTTTTTCCTCGGCGGTTGGCAGATTTCCCAAGGCAACCTCACCGGCAGCGGTTTCGCCAGCTACGTTGCCGGGATCGCGATGCTCATCGATCCGATCGCTCTGGTCACCAGCAACTACAACGAGTTCAAACAGGCTGAAGCGTCGCTCGATCGTATTTACGAACTGCTCGCGATCGCGCCCAGCATTGTCGAATCCGCCAACGCGATCGCAGTCCGCGACACTAGCGGTCACGTCAGCTATCGCAATGTCACGCTCACCTACCCCGGCAGCGATGCCCCGGCTCTGAAAGACTTCAGCCTCGACATCCCTGCCAGCACGACGATCGCCCTCGTCGGCTCGTCCGGAGCCGGGAAAACCAGCCTCGTAAATTTATTACCGCGCTTTTTCGATCCGCAACGGGGCGCGGTAACGATCGACGATCGCGACGTGCGTGACTTCACCCTCGCCAGCCTGCGCACCCAAATCGGCATCGTCCCCCAGGAAACCGTCCTGCTCACCGGCACGATCGCCGAGAATATTGCCTTTGGACAGATGAGTTACGATCGCGATCGAGTCATCACCGCTGCCAAAATCGCCAACGCCGATCGCTTTATCCGCGACTTTCCCCAGGGCTACGAAACCTGGGTCGGCGAACGCGGAGTCAACCTTTCCGGCGGCCAACGACAGCGTCTCGCGATCGCCCGCGCCGTCTTGCACGATCCGCGTATCTTGATTCTCGACGAGGCCACCTCTGCCCTCGACTCCGAGTCTGAAGCCCTCGTCCAGCAAGCCCTCGATCGCGTCATGGAAGACCGCACCGTTCTGATCGTCGCTCACCGTCTCGCGACCGTCCGCCGCGCCGATCGCATTGTCGTTATGGAGCATGGCCAGATCGTCGAGACTGGAACTCATGAGACGCTCCTCACTGCAGGCCAGCGCTACGCTACGCTCCACGCCAGCCAGTTTCTGTAGGTTCGTGCTTCCTCGGTGCGCTCCAGCTCAATATCCCAGCGTCGTTCCCTTCCTATGCCGAAAAGCAAAGAAAAGCCCATCGACTTTAAAAAGCTCGGTATCACGCTGAAAGATATCGAGCTCGAAGATAAGCGCACCTCGAAGGAGATTGCGGCAGAGGAAAAGAGCCGCAAAAAAGAGATCGTGCAGTTCGTTACCACGATGGGTCTCGGTATCAGCGTCGGCATCGTGATCGGCGTCGTCCTATTTTTCGTGAAAGATGAAAAGCTCGCGATCGCGGGCGGTGGCGGCGTCGTTGCGTTGTTGATGGCGCTGAAGTATCCCTACCTGGCGATCTGGGCGTTCGCTATCTATATGCCCTTCGCCGGAACCGTCACCTATTGGGTTGGTGGCGGCAACGCAGTTTTTCAGCTCGCGAAAGATGGCCTCGCCTATCCGGCTTATCTTGCGGTCTATCAGAGCCTCAAGAAGCAAAGGCTTCCTTTCCTGATGCCTGCGAATGCGCTCAAGCCGTTTATGATTCTTGCGGCTTGTATCGCGTTGACGATGCTGTCGCAAAATCTCGCCCAGCAGTTTTCAAGCGATCCGAAAGGTAAGCCGATCGCGATGGGAGTCATCGGCATCAAGGTGCTGATCGGCTATCTGCCGCTAATTACCTGCACGTACTACCTGCTCAAAACTAAGACCGAGCTGCTTTGGTTTACGCGGCTCCACACGCTCCTCGCGATCGCCTGCTGCTTGTTGGGCGTCTTGCAATATCAGATGCTCTCATCCGGCGCGTGCCAAGGCACCGACCACCTGGCCGGTGATGACCTATTCAAGGCGACGCTGGAATACAAATGCCTGGTCGGTGGTTCGCTGGTCTTCAGCCCATCACAAAACATGATTCGCCTGCCGGGAACGTTTGTCGCACCGTGGCAGTGGGCTTGGTTTTTGATCGGAAATGCCTTCACGACCTTTGCGACAACCTTTAGCGACGCTTCGATTAAGTGGCGTGCGGTGGGCTTTATCGGACTGGCGCTCGTGTTCGTTAACTCCATGATTTCCGGCCAGCGGATCGCACTGCTGTTGGTTCCCGTCATCGTCATCGCGCTGCTGATTTTGACCGGGCAGTTAGCCAAGCCGAAGACCTTTATCCCGATCGTCGGCGGTATGAGCGTCTTGATTGTCGGCGCGTTTATCTTGTTCCCAGACGTGATCCAAGGTCGCATCGACAGCACGATTTCCCGCTGGCAAGCTTCACCACCGACCGCCTTTATCGCCGAGCAAGCCGAGCATTCTACCGGTGGCTTTCAACCGTTCGGACACGGCGTCGGGCGTGCGACCAACTCCGCACGTGTCTTTGGGGAAGCAGCGCTCATCGAAACTTACTACCCCAAGTTGATGTACGAGATCGGCCTAGGGACGCTTGCGTTCCTGGGGCTCGTGACTGCGATTACGGTCACGACATTTAAGGCGTATCGTTCTCTCAAGGATAAAGATCTAAGGAGCTATGGCGCGTCTTTCTGGGTGTTCGTCTTCTTTATTAGCTATCAAACCTACTACTACCCGCTAGATGTCGATCCAGTCGCCGTTTATTACTGGATGTTTGCCGGATTGCTGCTGCGCCTGCCGGAAATAGACAGACAGGAATCCGAGAAAAAGCACCAGGCGCTCCAGCGTCTGCGCGAGCTACTGGCTTCGGGGCAGTTGCGCCGCTATCTCAAGGAAAAAGAGAAAAAGAAAAAACGCTAGCTCGATGCCCTAGAGCCGCGGTTAGTGTTGTGAGGTAGTCTCCTTCCTGTTGTCCGCGTGTGGCTTATCGGCGTGCGTTTTGATCGCGATCGCGCTGTATTTGCTCGCGCTCGCCGATCGTCAGTTCCGCTCGGACGAGATGTCGAACCGTCTCGCCTGACTTAAAATTTCGACAGAATTACTCTTATTTAAAGTTCGCTAATGCTTTTCATCACGGTTGTCATTCCGACCTATGGGCGCGAGGAGCCTCTCGTCGATACGATCGCCGATGTCCTCGCGCAAGACTACCCGAAGTTCGAGACGATCGTTGTCGATCAAAAGCCAAACCACACACCTGAAGTCGCAGAATATCTGCAAACAGTCTCCGATGAAGGCAAAATTCAGCTTTATACGCTAAAAGACTGGGCGAGTCTGCCGGGGGCGCGAAACTATGCGGTACGGCGCGCGGCGGGTGACATCATCGTCTTCATCGACGACGACGTGCGCCTCGAACCCGACTACCTGCAAAAGCACGCGGAGAACTACCTCGATCGCCCGGATATTGCAGGCGTCGCCGGTCGCGTTTTCGATCGCATGAAGCTCGCCGACTCCAAAGGCGCACTCCGAATCGAACAAATGCCGCCGGAAGCGATGGATCCCGGCATCGCCTGGTACCACCTCGACCTCGTTCATACCGTCAAACCTCAGCCTGTCCTCTCCGCGCGCGGCTGCAATATGTCCTACCGCCGCGAGATCTTCACCCAGCACGGCATCTGGTTTGACGAGCGCTTCCGGGGCAGCGCCGTGCGCGAAGAGTCTGACTTCTGCCTGCGGATCCGCAAGACCGGCCAGCCCATTTGGTACGACCCGGAAGCGTCGCTCATCCATATCGGCGAGCCGACCGGCGGCTGCCACGATGTGTCTACAAAGTCGATGGGCTACCAGGTGACGTTCTACCACAACCACTTTTTTCTCGGGCTGCATAACCTCACGCTCGGCCAGTGCGCTCGCTTTTTCACGAAGCTCTTCGACTGTCACGTCCTCGGCCACCCGCCCTGCAATAAGAGCGGCTCGCCGATCAAGATTCTCGTGCGCCTTGGGTTCTATCTGCTCGGCTTTCTCGATGCCGTCAAAACTTGGGTTAAATCTATCTGGGATGACGGCCAGGTGTACTCTCGCCTCGATCGCGCCCAATCGCGCTAAGCCAACCCAAAGACTCCGCTAAGCTTGTCGCGCGCCTCCTTTAATAACCCGCTATGAAAATTCTCGTCGCGAGCCACACTTACATCGTCGATCTCAACCGCGACAAATTTCGCGAGCTGGCCCAGCTTGCGCCGGATATTGAAGTGACGGTTGTTGTGCCCGAGCGCTGGCAACCGGGCGGAGTCCAGAAGAAAACGATCGTCAGCGAACCGCTCGACGAGGGCAACTTCCATATCGTCCCGGTTCCCAACTTCAGCCAAAATCAGCAGGGTTTGCTGACCTTCAAGTGGGGCATCGTCTCGCTGCTGCGCCGGTTTAAACCGGACATCATCCACGTCGAGCAGGGCGCGAAGGGTCTGGCCTACGCCCAACTCATCACGCTCAACAAACTCCTCGGTCTTAAGGCAAAAAATACCTTCTTCACCTGGTGGAATATCCCTTATACCCTCAAATGGCCTGTGTCCTGGCTCGAAGCGTATAACCTCGGCAACACCCACGGCGCGATTCCCGGCAACAAAGACGGCGCGGACATCCTGCGCGATCGTGGCTACAAAGGCCCGATCGAGATTCTGCCCCAGCTCGGTGTCAACGAAACGCTGTTCCGACCCCAAGAGCAAACTGAACTCCGCGCCAAATACGGCATCGCTGCCGATGAATTTACGATCGGTTTTATCGGTCGCTTTGTCGAAGAAAAAGGGCTGCTCACCCTGGCGCGCGCCCTTGAAGGTATGGCCGACCGCCGCTGGAAGTGCGTCCTGCTCGGTCGTGGGCCGCTGCGCGAACAGCTCGAAACCTGGGTTGCCGATCGCGGTTGGCGCGATCGCGTCCTCTTCGTCGAGAGTGTCCCCCACGACGAGGTTTACCGCTATATCAACCTCCTCGACACGATGGTCTTGCCCTCCGAGACCACCTACAAACTGAAAACTCTCTCGTCCGTTGGCTGGAAAGAGCAGTTCGGCCACGTTCTCATCGAAGCGATGGCCTGTAAAGTGCCGCTCGTCGGCTCCGACTCTGGCGAAATTCCCTACGTGATCGACGAAGCTGGTCTGACGTTCCCCGAGGGCGACGCCGACAAGCTGCGCCAGTGCCTGCTTCGCTACCTTGACGATCCCGACTTCGCTCGCGAAAGAGCTGAGCTGGGTTACACACGCGCCATGGAAAAGTACACCAACCGCGCGATCGCCCAGCAGCAACTCGACTTCTACCGTCAAGTGCTCGCCGCCTAAGTAGCCCAAGTCAATCTTTGAGGTTATACCGTGGACGGGCAGTGCCAAAATCCGCGCTCTACCGTAGTTCTCGACTCGTAAAACCTCATTTTCTTGCTTGGGCTACTTAGCATTTCCAACTAGCCCAAGGCCGGACGCTCGCCGCGATCGCGATAGATCGAATAGTCGCGCATAATCTGAGCGTGGTCGAAGCATAGCGGCTCAGGCAGCGCGTCTGGCGAAAACACTGCCAGCGCTTTCGCGTCGTCTCCAGCCTCGGGCGTTCCTGTCGCCGTCGCCACGTACACCACGCTCATCGTGTGCCGACGCGGATCGCGCTCCGGTTTGGAGTACACGCCCAGCAGCTCGGTCAGCGTCACCTTCAATCCCGTTTCTTCTTCCGCCTCTCGCCGCGCCGCCGTTTCCACCGTCTCGCCGTAGTCGATAAAACCGCCGGGAATCGCCCAGCCGAAGGGCTCGTTTTTTCGCTCCACTAAAACGATCGGCCGATCGGGGCGATCGGCCAGCTCGATAATGATGTCCGCCGTCGGGCTCGGGTTGCGATAGGCCATCGGAAAAGCAGCAAGAAAGGACTTTCAAATCCTCGCTACGCTAGCGCAAATTCGGTGCGCCCTCGATCGCGCCAAGCCGCACCGAACTCGCAAATGTTAAGGCTGCAAAAAGCTTCGTAAACCTCTACGTCGAGCGTCGATTCGCTAGAAAATCTCATGCTAGATTCGGATCTAAGCGAGCCATAGCGCCACCATCGCTCGGGTCTGCCGTTCTTCTTCGCCAGTTTGCTTATGGTTTTTTCGCGTGCCAGCGGTATCTTGCTCCACCCCACCTCGCTGCCCAGCCGCTTCGGGATCGGCGATCTCGGCTTCGAGGCGTACCGCTTTGTAGACTTCCTCGAGGCCAGCGACCAAAAAATCTGGCAGATTCTGCCCCTCGGCCCCGTCGGATATGGCAACTCGCCCTACATGTGCTACTCCGCGATCGCCGGGAACCCACTCCTCCTCGATCTAGACGCCCTCTGTAGCCAAGACCTCGTCACCCTCGAAGAAATCGCCTACCCGCCAAGTTTTCCCTTCGATCGCGTCGATTACGAATTGGTCAACAGTTACAAGCTGCCCCTCCTTCGCAAAGCCTACGAGCGCTTCCAAGTCTCGGCCAGCGACGAGCAAAAGCAGGAGTTTAAAGCGTTCTGCGATCGCAGCGCCACTTGGCTCGACGACTATTCCCTCTTCACGGCGCTCAAACAACACTTCGGCGATCTCGGCTGGTACGGCTGGCCCGAGGCGATCGCCAAACGCGACCCCAACACCCTGAAAGCATGGCGCGAAAAGCTTATCGACGACGTCGAATTCTGTCGCTACCTCCAATACGAATTCAATCGACAGTGGGCAGCCCTCAAGCAATACGCCAACGCGCGGGGCATCGAAATCTTCGGCGATATCCCCATCTATGTCGCGCACGATAGCGCCGACGTTTGGGCTCACTCCGAAATCTTCTGTCTCGATCCCAACACCGGCCAGCCCACTGAAATGTCTGGCGTTCCGCCTGACTACTTCAGCGAAACCGGCCAGCTCTGGGGCAACCCGGTTTACAACTGGGACGTGCTGGCAAAAGACGGCTTTAAATGGTGGATCCAGCGCTTCAAATCCATCCTCGAATACGTCGATCTGATTCGTATCGACCACTTCCGTGGCTTTGAATCCTACTGGTCGGTTCCCGGCGGCGAAGAAACCGCCATGAACGGTAAATGGGTCGAGGCCCCTGGCCGCGAGTTCTTCATCAAACTCCGCGCAGAGCTGGGCGAACTGCCGATCGTGGCGGAAGATCTCGGCATTATCACCCCCGAAGTCGAAGCCCTCCGCGACGAATTCGACTTCCCCGGCATGAAAATTCTTCACTTTGCCTTCGACTCTGGTGCGGCGAACCCTTACCTGCCCTATAACTACGCCACGCCCAACTGCGTCGTCTACACCGGAACCCACGACAACAACACGACAATGGGCTGGTACGAAGCCCGAAGCGCTGACGAAAACCAGTGGCTCTGGAACTACCTCGGCTGTAGTCGCGGTGAAGGTGTCAACTGGGATTTAATCCGCCTCGCGCTCGCCAGCGTCGCCAACCTCGCCATTTTTCCGATGCAAGACCTACTCGGCCTCGGCACGGGCTCGCGGATGAACGAACCGAGCAAAGCCACCGGCAACTGGGACTGGCAGCTCCGCCCGAACGTCCTCAACGAAGACCTCAGCGGTCGGATGCGCTTCTACACCGGCGTCTACGGACGAACACCACAACGCCCCGCCCCGCCAGAAGAGATCGAGTAATACGCAATCCGATCCAGGAAAAGTCCAAACACCAAAGAACATCAAGCGTAGTCGTGGGCGCAGCCTTAGCTCTGCAAATAGTACGGGTTTGAGATAAAGACCGATACGCTAATTGTGACCCTGGCACAGTCGGAGTTGGTATGAGATGCGCCCAACATCAGAAAATAATTGAGAAGTTGGACTCTTTGAAAAAGTTCCGACTTCTGTGGTTTGGCAACAGTCTCCCTGCGACAGCACAAAAGTGCCTCGCAAAAGTACTGAGCCCTTAAACCGAAATCGGGATGACAGGATTTGAACCTGCGGCATCCTGCTCCCAAAGCAGGCGCGCTACCAAGCTGCGCTACATCCCGGTTTTCTGCATTATATCGGAAAGACTGGCGCGAGAACGTATCCTGGATGTATCCGGACTATGCGCTCGTCATTGGGCGATCGCGCAATTCCGGCGCGCGCTCCCGACGATTGACACCGCTATTTTTCTTTACCGCAGGCGATCGTGAGACTTCAAGACTTTCTGCATACCGATCTTCGGTACGACTACCAAGACATCGCAGCCGATACCGACCTCAGCCGTCAGATTCAGGTGCGTCTCATCGATATGGGCATCCTCGAGCCACCCGCCGACGGCATCTTCGGCCCTGTTACCAGCGCTGCTCTCGAACGCTTCCAAACCCTAATGGAGTCCGGCGAGCCCCGCTATCTCGGCGCGATTACCGCCAAGCAGATTATCGAAACAACTCGCGCTGACCTGCCCGCAAACCTGCCTGTCTTGACCGTCACGCGCGACACCGTTTTTAAAGCCCGACCCCTGCAATCGTCCGTCCTGCCCGAAACCGAAAAGCAGCTTGTCGCCAGCGGGCGATCCTTCAAGCTTATCGAGGCCGACCCCGCCGTCCGCAAACACGTCCGCGTGACGCTACGCGACGACGAATTCCCAAAGCTCCACGAAGACGGCGCGGTCAAGCCTTCTCAAATTTGGTATGTCTTTAGCGAACATGCCAAATTTGAAGACCTCGGCGTTGAAGACGAATCGATCGCGCCCAAAACGCCGCCCAAAACCGTTCGCCTCGACGTTCCCTACAAATCACAGCTCGACAACTGGTACAACCCCACCGGCTCCTGCAACGTCACCTCCCTGGCGATGTGCATGGCCTACCTTGGAATTCCCCGCCGCGACAACATTGGCCAGTACGAAGACGAACTCTACGAATACGCGCTCTATCGCGGTTTAAGCCGCCACGATCCCTACGATTTAGCGAAGATCGTCCGCGACTACGGCGGCAAAGACACCTTCCGAGAAAATGCCACGATTGAAGAAGCCAAAGCATGGCTCGCAGGCGGCAAC
This sequence comes from uncultured cyanobacterium, assembly GCA_937899645.1. Taxonomy (GTDB): domain Bacteria; phylum Cyanobacteriota; class Cyanobacteriia; order Cyanobacteriales; family Geitlerinemataceae; genus RDYZ01. The sequence goes on from CALCCD010000058.1 coordinate 30,076, forward strand.
CCCGTCGTTATTCACGGCTACTTCACCTCCTTCGGCCATATCATCGTTCTCGTCGGCTATAACGAGCGCGGCTTTATTGTCCACGACCCATACGGCGAGTGGTTCTCCACTGGCTACCGCACCGACCTTAGCGGCGCGTTTAAGACCTACTCCTACGGCCTCATTCGCCGTACCTGCATCCCCGACGGCAACTTCTGGGTTCACTTTATCTCTAAGTAGTCCGCTCTCCTAGCTCGAGCTTACGCTTGGCAAGCTCGAGCAGAGGAAGCCAATGAGTGCTGAGCCGAGTCGAAGCAAAGTCTGCGTAAGCCTCGTCTACAATGCCGGGTCTTCATTGCCGAAGATTCGGCTTTTTCGATCTAGCGTCTCTACCCAACCTCAAACTTCATACTGATATCCATCCACGGCGATCGCGTAACCGTTGCACTCGTGGAGATATAGTCCACACCCGTCTCCGCCACCGCCCGAACCGTCTCCAACGTAATATTGCCCGAAGCCTCCAGCGTCACAGACCGCACGTTATTGCGCGCAATACGCACCGCCTCGCGCATCTCACTCGGCGGCATATTGTCCAGCATGACGATATCCGCCCCCGCCAAGATTGCTGCTTCCATCTGCTCGATCGTCTCCGCCTCAACCTCGATCGACAGCGGATACGGAATATTCGATCGCACCTGCGACACCGCCGCCTCAACGCTTTCCATCACCGCTAGATGGTTATCCTTCAGCATCACCGCATCATCGAGCCCCATCCGGTGATTAACCGCACCACCAACCCGCGACGCATACTTTTCAAACACCCGCAAACCCGGCGTCGTCTTTCGGGTATCGACCAACGACACCGACAAATCCGCCAGCAGATCGACATACTGGCGCGTTACCGTCGCAATCCCGCTCAGCCGCATCACCAGATTTAGCGCTACCCGCTCGCCCATCAAAAGTGATGCTAGAGAGCCTTGTATTTCTGCAATAGCCGTCCCTGCCTGGCAGTATTCACCATCGCAGCGATTCAGTGTCACCTCTACTTCGGAGTCCAGCAAATAGAAAAGACGCTCCATCACGGGCAGGCCAGCAACCACTCCATCCATTTTGGCCACCCAGTAAGCACGGCCCATACGAACGCTACCGGCAAGTAACCCTTGCGTTGTGACGTCTCCCCGCCCAATATCTTCCGCAATCCACCCTTTCAGCGCATCATCCAGGCAAATCCAAGGCGGCAACATCGCGATCGAGCCAGCGCCAGCACCAGATCCCGCACCTAAATCGCCCATCTCACTAACTCTTACAAGACCAGTTCTACTCGACTCTAACCCTCGGTAACTGACAACACACAACCGCAAGTGCGCACAAAGGATTAACCGACAGCCAAAAGCTAACCCTAATCACAGTCAGCGTGCTTTCATCTCTTGAAAAGATTTAGCTCCTTAAACCTATACATAGAAGGCTTTCCAGGTTTATCAGTCAATCCCCCCAAAAAACTTTAGGGTCTAGGGGTTGACGG
>CALCCD010000059.1 GCA_937899645.1 uncultured cyanobacterium
AAATCCTGCTCCTGGTGCGTATTTACTCCCCCGGGCGCGGGGGTGCATTCGGGGTCCCTGCGGGCTTGCGGGCTAGCTTTGTGGGGGCGGCTCTCGCCCGATCGCCGACGGCGATTTGCAGTGCGGAAAAGTAGGCGTTGCGCGATTCGGGATAGCAGAATTGCAACTAGTAAGCGTGGCCGAGGCGGGTGAGCCTCTCGCCGCTCTATGGCTGATTGGGCAGGAGCACTGTCGATGCCGATCGCCGTTCGGCGCGGGTTACGAAAATCACTCGTAGAGCGCGTTCACGGCTTGGCCTCGCGCAGCCAGACGAGCGTGCTGTAAAGCTGAAAGGCCGGATCCCAATTCGAGGGCTCCTCGCGCATCACGTCCACGTAGTGGTCGATGCTCTCCATTAGCAGGTAGTAATCGAGCGTCGTTTCGGCAAAGGGGGCAAAGTCGCGCCACAGCGGCACGTTCGGACACTGGCGATCGATCGCTGCCAGCATTCCGTTCCAGTTGATGCGCGTTGTCGCTGCACTCGACGCTAGACCCTTTTCCTCTTGCTCGAGCTGCTCTTGGGTGAAGATCGCGCCGCTGTCGAAGCGATAACGTCGATCGCAGAACCGCAAAATGCAACCGCGATCGAGCAGGTGTAAATCGAGCAGCTGCACGTAGTCGCGAATTTCGGGCTTGCGCTTAATTTTTTCCTTGTCCTGCTTGCTGATGTCGAAGGAGACGGCATTGATAAACAGCGGTACGCCACCGCGTACCTGCCGCGTCACTTCGCCGGGCTCGAATTCGATGCGCCCCGCCCGATCGCCGCGCTCGACGCAAACCGCGACGAAGTTTGGCTCGATTTGCTCCAGGTAATCGACGCGGAAAACTTCAATCTCGTCGATCGCCGCGCGATCGACCCAAAACGTCTTCAGACCCGCTTTCCGCAAATCGCGCCCGTACACGTCAAGCTCCGCAAAGTCGCCGACGCGATAGAGCCGCCAGCCGTGGGTTTGGAGCTGCATCCGCGCCGAATAAGGATCGATATCGAGGACGTGCGCCAGGGCTTGAGCCAGCTCGCGGCGGCGTTCGGCGGGCGTGGCTTCCAGGATTAGCAAGCCGAGGCGATCGGGTTTTGCGAGCTTGGCGGACTCGATGCGATCGCGGCGGCGCAGCTTGTCGCTGGCGGCGAGGCGCTCGATGCCCTGACGGGCTTTGCGAGCGATCGCGGGCGACACGTTTCCGGCCTTGAGGAGCTGGCGGTAGACTTTTTCGGCTAGCTCGGCGCGATCGCGCACTTCGTTAACCCGCGCGACCAGATACAGCACCTGCGGGTCGTCGCGCCGCTGCTGGTAAATCGGCTTCAGCAGTCGCTGCGCCCGTACGCCATCACCGCGATCGAGCAGCTGGGTAATCTTCTGAAAGACGGTGGCATCGTCGGCCATAATCTCGACCTATGTGGGGCGATCGGGTATCGATCGGGCATCACTTTCAGCGTAGCGAAAGTCACGCCCGAAACCGAAACCGAAGCACCCAATATGAAAAAGCCGAGGCAGAAGAGTCGTACAACTCTCCCGCCTCGGCTTAACTCTAGAGACCGAGCCGAAGCTCAAATCTCAGATGTGAAATTCCGGCAGTTTAGACTGCGGGAACGAAGCGCTCTTTCTCGGGCACTTCTGCGTATTCCGCAACGATTTGACGGAATTCGTCACCGTCGATCGTCTCTTTTTCGATGAGCAGATCCACCAGGCGGTCGATCGCTTCGCGATTGTCGCGCATGATGTCGAGCGCATCTTCGTAGCACTTGGCAACGATGTTGCGGACTTGGCTGTCAACGCGCGAGGCGATGTCTTCGGAGTATTCCGAGCGCGACATCAGGTCGCGGCCCAGGAAAACTTCGCCCGACTGGCTTTCCAGCGACACCGGGCCGATGTCGGACATGCCGTAGCGGGTGACCATCTGGCGCGCCATATTGGCAACCTGTTGCAGGTCGCCGCCCGCGCCGGTGGTAACTTCGTCGTCGCCGAAGATGATTTTTTCAGCAGCGCGGCCACCGAGTGCGCCGGTGATACGTGCCAGGATTTGCGATCGCGAGATCAACATTTGGTCTTCCGACGGCGTGAACCAGGTTAGACCCTGAGCCTGACCGCGCGGAATCAGCGTAACTTTCTGGACAGGGTCGTGAGCGGCAATCAGCGTACCGACGATCGCGTGACCGACCTCGTGATACGCAATCAGGCGCTTGCTCTTACCGTCGGTGAGCGGCGTGCCTTCCATTCCGGCAACGACGCGATCGACGGCGTCATCGATTTCGACCATTTCAATCGCGTCTTTGCGACGGCGAGCGGTCAGAATCGCGGCTTCGTTAAGCAGGTTGGCTAGATCCGCGCCGGTGAAACCGGGGGTGCGGCGGGCGATCGCTTCAAGGGAAATCTCGTCGCTAACTTTTTTGTTACGGGCGTGGACTTCCAGGATCGACAGGCGACCTTTGATGTCCGGAGCCGAAACGGTGACCTGACGGTCGAAACGACCGGGACGCAGCAGCGCCGAGTCGAGAACGTCAGGGCGGTTGGTTGCGGCGATCACGATGATGCCGGTGTTGCCCTCGAAACCATCCATCTCCGTGAGGAGCTGGTTCAGGGTTTGCTCGCGCTCGTCGTTACCGCCACCGATGCCCGCGCCACGCTGACGACCGACCGCGTCGATCTCGTCCACGAAGACGATGCAAGGGGCGTTCTCTTTGGCTTTGGTGAACAGGTCGCGGACGCGAGATGCGCCCACACCGACGAACATTTCGACGAACTCCGAACCGGAGACGCTAAAGAACGGCGTACCCGCTTCGCCTGCAATAGCTTTTGCGAGCATGGTTTTACCGGTTCCCGGAGGACCGACGAGCAGCACGCCTTTCGGGATGCGCGCGCCGACAGCGGTGAAGCGTTCGGGCTTTTTCAGGAAGGTGACGACTTCTGCCAGTTCTTCTTTAGCTTCTTCGACGCCAGCGACATCATCGAACATGACGCCGGTTTGAGCTTCCATTTGGAAGCGGGCTTTCGATTTACCAAAGTTCATCGCCTGGCCGGGGCCGCCGGGGGCGTTGTTGCCCGAGCGACGGAACAGGAAGAACAGACCGACAATCAGCAGCACCGGGAAAATCAGGTTTCCGAGGATGCTCCAAGCCGCACCTTCGTTTTGAATCGGGTGGCTGTCGAAAGCGATGTTTTCATCGCGCAGACGCGAGACGAGACCCGGATCTTCCATCGGGAGATCGACGCGCAGGCGCTGGACGCGGTTGTCGAGGTCGAGATCGACCGCTTGGACGATCGCCGTGCGACCGCCTTCGTATAGATCGACACTGGTGATGCGACCGGCGTCGAGGTAGTCGAGGAAGCGACCGTAACTCATCCGGGTCGCAGCGGCGTTATTACCGGCGGTGAATCCCGGATTGGCAAAGGCTCCCTGCCAAATAAAAAATCCGATCGTGACGATCGGAAGCGCCCAGAGCAGCGCGACTCTCCACGATTTCATGACTTATGCAATCTCCATCTGTGCTGACGACATGCAGACGCGCAGGAGCGCGATCGTTTATCGTGCTTGCTTTGATTAAATTTCTTTACTAAATGTAACACGCGCGTCGAAATGCCGGGAACTCCAACCGGTGGTTAGGGTTCGGTTTCCCTATCTGGCGCGGCGATCGGCAGGGTAATCTCGAAGCGGCTGCCGCCGTCGGGGCGGGGATGGTAAGCGATCGTGCCGCTGTGCTGTTCGGTGACGATCGCGTAGCAGGCGGAGAGGCCGAGGCCGGGGCCACGCCCGAGGCGCTTGGTGGTAAAGAACGGGTCGAAGATGCGATCGGCGTTATCGGGTTTGACGCCGATGCCGTTGTCGGAGATCTCGATACGGACGCGATCGCCATCGGTGGCGGTGGCGATTTCGATCTTTCCTGGGCGATGGTTGCCGGTAGCGGTCAGCGCGTCGATCGCCTCGGTCGCGTTCTCGATGATGTTGAGAAACACCTGATTGAGCAGACTCGGCTGGCACAGCAGGGGCGGCAGCTCACCGTAGTTGCGCGTCACGTCGATCGGCCCCTGAGTCTCTGTTTCGGCGAGCTGCGATTCGAGCAACACCAGAACGCTGTCGATGTTTGCATTGAGATCGATCTTTTTGACCGCCGACTCCTGACTGCGGGCAAACGTCCGCAGAGATTCGACGATTTTGACGACGCGATGCACGCCGCCCTCCATCGAGCTGACGATACGCGGCAGGTCGCAGACAATGTAGTCCACGTCGAGAGATTCGAGCCGATCGGCCACATGCTCGGGCGGCTCGGGCATTGCCTGTTCGTATAGCTTGACGGCCTCCACTAGATCGGCGGTGTTATCGCGCACGTGGCTGAGATTGCTGCCGATAAAGCCGATCGGGTTGTTGATTTCGTGGGCGATGCCGCCAACCAGCCGACCGAGCGCCAGCATCTTGGCGTTTTGCACGGCGCTCGCCTGAGCTTTGTTGAGCTCCTGCACCGTACTTTCCAGGCGATCAAGATTGAGTCGCGCATCGAGCTGGTCTATTACCTGGCGACCGAGGGCGGCCAGGGTATCGATTTGTGCGGTGGAGAGTTGGCGTGGCTTGATGTCGATCGCACATAGCGCCCCGATCGCATAGCCTTCTTTCGTGACAAGCGGCGTCCCGGCGTAAAAGCGAATCCCGTTAGGTTGAGTAACGAGAGGATTGTTGACGAAGCGCGGATCTTTGGTGGCGTCGGGCACGACCATAATCTCGTCCGGCTCGAGAACGACATGGGCGCAAAACGACGGTTGGCGCGGCCCTTCATCCGCTTCGTAGCCGACCTTGGACTTAAACCACAGCCGATCGCGATCGACGAAGCTCACCAGCGCCGCTGGCGTGCCGCAAATCTGAGCGGTAATCCGACTCAGATCGTCTATCGCAGGTTCGGGCAGCGTATCGAGAACTTTGTAGCGTTTGAGCTCTGCCAGCCGCGCCGCCTCGTTGACAGGAATCGGAACAGTCTGATGAAACGATGGAGAAGAGGTCATTAGTGTGGCGCAGTCTGGGCGGGGCGGAGGCTTTGGCGAGCAATCTCTACCTCGGCGGGGACGAAAGTGTCGCGTCTATCTTTACACCATATTGCCAAAGTAATCGGTAGCATTGCAGCCCATTTTCGCCCCAGATCTTGGCCTGCCGCTCCATCGCTAATTTTTGGTGTGCAGTGATGAGTCGGGCGCGACGATCGGCAGGGCGATCTCGAAGCGGCTGCCGCCTTCGGGGCCAGGATGATGAACGATCGTACCGCCGTGCTGCTCGGTGACGATCGCGTAGCAGGAGGCTAAACCGAGGCCGGAGCCGAGGCCGAGGCGTTTGGTGGTAAAGAAAGGCTCGAAGATGCGATCGGCGTTTTTAGGGGCGATGCCGATGCCGTTATCGGAGATGGAGAGATAGATACGATCGGCGTCAGCGGCGGTTTCGATCTCGATATGGCCGGGTCGATCTTCACCGCGATCGAGAAGTGCGTCGATCGCCTCGATCGCGTTGTCGATCAGGTTAAATAGCGCCTGGTTGATGGTGGCGGGGCAGCAGAACAGCGGCGGCAGCTTGCCGTACTTGCGCGTTATGGAGATGCGCGCCCGCGTTTCGGTTGCGGCGAGTCGCGATTCGAGCGAGAGCAGCGGGTTTTTGAGGGTGGCGTTGAGGTCGATTTCCTTTCGCTCGGCCTCGTTGTTGCGGACGAAGGCTTTCAGAGCATCGACGATTTCGGAGATTCGCCAGACGCCGACTTCGATCGAGCCGACGACTTTGGGCAGGTCGGTGACGATGTAGTCCAGATCGAGTTCTTTCAGCCGCTGGGAAAATTCGGGTGGTGGCTCGGGCAGCGCGGCGCGATAGAGCGAGAGGGCCTCGAGGGTGCTTTCTATGTATTCGAGGATATGGGGCAGATTGCTACCGATAAAGCCGATCGGGTTGTTGATTTCGTGGGCCACACCGCTGACGAGCTTGCCGAGGGCAGCCATCTTGGCGTTTTGGACGGCCTGGACTTGGGTGCGTTTCAGTTCTTGGAGCGTACGGCGCGCTTCAAACCTGTCGACCGTCTGGCGACCGAGGGCCGCTAGCGCTGCGAGCTGTTCGTCGGAGAGGTGGAGCGGCTGCGTATCCAGTACGCACAGAGTTCCGAGGGCGTAGCCGTTGCTGGTAACGAGGGGCTTTCCGGCGTAGAAGCGCAGGTGTGGCGGGCCGGTGACGAGATCGTTGTTAGCGAAGCGAGGATCTGCGTGGGTGTCCGGGACGACGAGGATTTCCTCGGGCTCTAGGATGGCATGGGCACAGAAGGCTAAGCTTCGCGGCGTTTCGCTGGCTTCGAGGCCTCGCTTGGATTTAAACCACTGACGATCGCGATCGACCAGGCTGACCAACGACATCGGCGTTCCGCAGATCTGCGCCGCAAGGCAGGCTATATCGTCGATGGACTGCTCGGGCAGAGTGTCGAGAAGTTTGTAGCGCTCGAGTTCTGCCAGCCGCTCCGACTCGTTGGCGGGAATTGGGGCAGCGCCAGAGTTTGGGGCAGCCGGATCGCGGGGTGAAGTAGGTGTCATGGTGTCGGGGCAGCACAGAGGCTCTGCCCGTCGAATCAATTTTCAGTTTGCGCGCGCGCAGTGGTTGTTCTCCTAGCTTAGCGTCGGCGAGATTGGCTGCGATCGGCCTTTCGGGCCATACCGCCACTAGCTTCTCGAGACTCTAATGCTCATAACGGTAATTACCGGATTTAGAAAAGCAAGCCCGGCAATCTCAATACACCTCCGACTCGCGATCGCGCATCGCGCTCGAACCGACAAAAGCGCCGCTAAGCCAACTCGCCTGGAGGAACTTCCAGCGTGGCACTCTCGCCCATCGCTTCCGAATAGGCGATCGCCCGGTTTCGCCCGCCCTGCTTGGCCTGATACAGCGCGATATCCGCCTCGTGGATCGCCCCCTCCGGCGTCTCAGCCAACTCAGGAAACACCGTCGTCATGCCGATGCTTAGAGTTAGGCGCTCGCTAACATCGGAGCCCTCATGGGGAATATCGAGCTCGCGCACGGCGGTGACGATCGCGTCGGCAGCTTGCAAGACCTCTTCTCGGGACGTCTCGGGCAAGATCGCAGCAAACTCCTCACCGCCGTAGCGCGCCATAATGCCGCTGGTTTGGGTTTTGACGATGCGCTCGATCGTCTGAGCGACCATCTTCAAAATTCGATCGCCAAAAACATGGCCGTAGGTATCGTTGTAAGCCTTGAAATAGTCCACATCGATCATCATCACCGACATTCGCTGCTGACTCTCTTGCAGGCGAAACCACTCTTTAACGAGATACTCATCGAAATAACGGCGGCTTGGAACCTGCGTCAAACCGTCGAGATTCACCAAATTTTGCAGGTGCTGGTTGACTTCCCCGAGGGTCGCTTCGAGGTCTTTTTGGGCAGTAATGTCCGCAAGGCTGCCGACCGAGCCGGTATTTTCGCCCGTCTCGTCGAAAGTAAACACGCAGCGTGCCAGCACCCAGACCACGCGCCGATTGCGGTGGACGAACCGAAACTCTTCCTGCCAAGGCTCGCGCTTGCTAAAAGCGCACCGCCACGAATCTAAAACGCGGGCTTTGTCGTCCGGATGTAGGCGCTTGCTCCAGCCCAAGCCGAGCGCCTCATCAAAGCTGACATCGAGCAAATCGCAGGCCCGCTGGTTGACGTAGACGCAATCTCCGCGCGTGTCGTTGCCGTATAAGCCGATCGGCACCGCATCGACGAAATCGTGGTAACAAAGGCCGTCCGGCAGTAAATGGGCCGAAAGCGAGCGCTCGAAATTAGTAGGCATCGTAAAAATCGCGACGGTTCCCATACCGGAAGCTTAGGAGACCTCTGCGGGTTAACGATACCCGAAGCATTCGATATGCTGACCTGCGTGAGATCGTAATAACGATTGAATTAATGTTAAGCCGCGCGATCGGGCACATCAACTTCTGCACCCACCCCCAACCGGAAGATTTTGATGCTCGCGCGCGGAGTCAATCCAGAGATACCCCAAGCTCAAACTTCACCGACGATTGAGCTAGCCGTCACGGCTGGCAGTCGCAGCTAATCGTCACGGCTGGCGGCCACGGCTGGCGGTCACGACCGGCGATTTCGCAGAACGCGCAGCAGCTTGTCAAACGTGAGCGGCGGCTCGGCGACGGCGGCGATCTGTGCGCCCGTGCGCGGGTGAATAAGTGTCAGTTTCCAAGCGTGCAGGGCTTGGCCCGGAAGATTGACCCCGATCGCCCGTCCCGAGGCGTAGAGGGGGTCGCCGACGATCGGATGGCCGATCGCGGCGCTGTGGACGCGGATCTGATGAGTGCGCCCAGTTTCAAGCTGGAAATGCATCGTGGTGTGGTTGCCGAGCCGCTCGAGGACGCGCCAGTGGGTCACGGCCTGCCGTCCGCCGCGATCGACCTCGACGACGGCCATTTTCTTGCGATCCTGAGGGTGCCTCCCGACCGGTAGCGCGACCGTGCCAGTGTCGGTGCGCGGGGAGCCGTAAACGATGCCCAGGTATTCGCGGCGAGCGGTCTTGGCAGCAATCTGCGCTTGCAAATGCTGGTGGGCGAGATCGGTTTTGGCGACGACGATCGCGCCAGTGGTGTCCTTATCGAGGCGGTGGACGATGCCCGGTCGCTGCCTGCCGCCGATGCCGGAGAGGCGATCGCCACAGTGGTACAGCAGCGCGTTGACCAGCGTATCCTGGGCGTGGCCGGGGGCGGGGTGTACCACCAGTCCGGCAGGCTTGTCGACCACCAGGAGGTCGTCGTCTTCGTAGAGGATATCCAGGTCGATCGCCAGCGGCACGAGCGTATCGAGCGGCTCGGCTTCGGGCACGACCACCGCCACGCGATCGCCCGGTTTGAGCTTGTATTTTTTCTGGGTGCAGGGAGTGTCGTTAACGCAGACTTGCCCCGCTTCGATAAGGGCTTGCAGGCGCGATCGCGACAGATGTTCGATGCCATCGGCCAGAGTGCGATCGAGGCGATCGACGCTTGCGGCGGTCAGGACGATGGGCTCGGTCATGGCGTCGGTGTCACGGTGCGAGATGGCAAAGGCGCAAGATTCAAGGTGCAGGATTTCAAGAAGATTCTGGGAGGGCGGAGACTGCGAGCGATCGCGCCAGCCGTTTCGCTCACTTCTACTAAAGCCCGTCCAGCATAATAAACCGACGCGCCCGCCACGATTGCTGAAATCGAGCCGAACCGATAGGGTTGGCTAAACGAGAGTTCGACGCTGTCAATCGCGCCATGCTATTTCAAATCCCCAACGTTCTGAGCGCTGAGGTCTTGGCCGAGCTGCGCGATCGGCTCGATCGCGCCGAATTTAAAGACGGCAAACTCACAGCGGGCTGGCACGCTAAAACCGTCAAAGAAAACACTCAGCTCGCCGCCAAAGACCCCCTCGGACAGCACGTCAAAACCACCGTCCGTCAGGCGCTGCTCGGTCACCCGCTTTTCCAGTCCGCCGTCCGCCCCCAGTCCATTCACTCCCTGCTCGTCAGCCGCTATGGCGAGGGCATGTCCTACGGACGCCACGTCGATAACGCCGTGATGAACGGCCACCGCACCGACGTGTCGCTCACCGTCTTCCTGAACGAGCCGGACGAATACGCAGGCGGTGAGCTGACGATCGAAGGCGCAGACCGCGAAACGGGCTACAAGCTGCCCGCTGGCTCGGCGATCGTCTACCCGTCCACCACGCTCCACCGCGTCGATCCCGTCACCAAAGGCCACCGCCTCGTCGTCGTCGGCTGGGTGCAGAGCCACATCCGCGACGCCAGCCACCGCGAAATCCTCTTCGACCTGGAGACCGTGCAGCGCAGCCTGTTCGCCAAACAGGGCAAGACGCCGGAGTTCGACCTTATCGCCAAATCCCATGCCAACCTGATGCGCCAGTGGCTCGACGGCTGAGCCGAGATTTTCCCGTGTCCGCCGCTTCGTCCGCTCCGTTCGCCAAACCCACCGAGAAGTCTCGAACGTCAGACCCCGAACGCTAGACTATAGGGCATTCCCACCGGACGATCGCCCGATGAAACCGCTCCGCACCGGCAAGCTGCGTATCGAACGTCTCGTCGTTCCCTTCGCCAAGCTGCCTCAGCACCTGCACGGCCTCAAAATCGTCCAGCTCTCCGATATTCACTTCGCCAACGACCAGCTCTCGCCCCGCCTGCTCGCCCAGGCGATCGCCGCCGCCAACCGCAACGACCCGGACATCATCGTCCTCACCGGCGACTTCATCCACAAAGAGCCCGAGCCGATCGACAAGCTCGTCCCCTACCTGCGCCAGCTCCAAGCCCGCCACGGTATCTACGCCATCCTCGGCAACCACGACAACTACACCCCTCAGGCGCGCACCTACGTCACCCGCGCTCTCTCGCGCATCGGCATCTGCGTCCTTTGGAATCGGGTGGTGTATCCCGCAGGGGACGGGCTGGCGCTGGTGGGACTCGCCGACATTTGGTCTGGCGAGTTCGACCCCGCGCCGGTGTTCCGCGACCTCGACCCCAACGTGCCGCGCATCGTCCTCTCGCACAATCCGGACACCGCCGAAACGCTGAAGCGCTGGCGCTGCGACCTGATCCTCTCCGGCCACACTCACGGCGGTCAGCTCGTGATTCCCGGCTTGGGGCCGCTGCCAAAATATCTGGGCTTCTTTCGCTGGTTGATTCCCAACTTCCTGCATCCGTACCTGCCCCTGCTCGATAAAGAGTGCGAGTACATTACGCGGCACTGGGAGTGGGCGTCGGGGATGTTTCGCCTCGGTCGCAATCGAATGTATGTCAATCGCGGACTGGGATCGCACTTTCCCGGTCGGATCTTCTGTCCGCCAGAGGTTACGGAGCTGGTGGCGATCGCCCAGCCCAACGCACCGAAGCACGGCTTTGACGTATAGCCCGATCGAGATTTGAAGTTTCCAGTAGCGGCGCACTGCTGTGCGCCGTTTTTAGGTGACAACCGCAGCCAATTCGATCGAACGCCCAGCCCCAAAGTTGCTGGCGCTACCGGCTGGCGAACACCGTCTGGAACGCCGCGCGCGACTGGAGCTTCTCGCTGTACGTCCGTACCGCCTCGTGTTCCGACAACGACAGACCGAACAGCAGCGGCCCATAGTAAAGCATCGAACCCACGGCCACATCCGCTGCTGAGAAATCCTCGCCCAGCAAGAATTCATTTTTGCTTAGCACGGCTTCGAGGCCATCCAGCATACGTGGCACCGACGTCCCGCTCGCCTCTTTCATCGCCATTGCCGAGCTAAGTGTAGAGTTCGCAAAATCAATCCACTGATCGAGCAATGCGCTCTCTTGGATATTCGTGACATCGCAGTACTTCGTCGCTAAATAGCCGAGGATCGCGCCGGACTCCCAGAGCACGAAGTCGCCATCGACGATCGCCGGAACCTTACCCATCGGGTTAATCGCTAGGAACGGCTCCTGGCGATTCTCGCCCGCCTGAAAATCGAGCATCACGAACTCGTACTCGAGCCCGAGTTCCTCGAGATACCACTGGACGATCGAAGCGCGGCTGCGTGCGCCACCGTAAAGCTTCAGCATGTGTTCCTGTTTTGAAGTTAGCCTGACGTCAGATCGAGGTCAGTCTGATTCTGCCCGAAGCAGGCGAGATCGGCGACCCAAATCGGCGTTACTCGATCTCCAAGCCTGCCTTCGGCGCTGCGGACGGCGGCGGCGCGCTAGCAAAATCGAGCGATGGCGCGGATGGGCTGCTCGCGATCGGCTCCGGGGATGGAGACACCTCGACGGGGCTCGGCTCGGAAGCGGGCTTGGCCGTAGGTTTGGAACTGGGCTCGGGGCTCGGCTCGAAACTGGGCTCGGAAGCGACCCGAACATCCGACTGGAAATCCGACTGGAAGTACTGGGCGATCGCCGCGTCGATCGCCGCAATCCGCCGCGCCTGATCTCGACGGATCGTCGCGTAGGTATTGCCCAGCCCCGGCGCGTCCCAACGATCGAAGCGCGGATGCCAGAACGACCAAACCCGCGCCTCCAGAAGCTGCGTCTCGGCATCGGGAAATTTATCGCGCATTTGCGCCAGGCGATCGAGATAGCCCATCGGACTCAACGCCGCCAGCGGCGCTTGATTGGCCAAATCGAGACCGTTAATCAGCTCGCGCATCGACAGCGTCATATTTTTTTCGGCAGCCTGGGCGCGCAGCCGATCGTGAAACTGCTCGATGCGGGCGAAAGCATCGCGATCGGCCACCTCCGCCAAACCGAGCTGTGCCGAGCGTTCGCGTTTCTGGGCCGTCGAGCCCGCTCGCACGATCGGGGCCATCTGCTTCGGCGACAGGTGCTGCCAGCTAAACGTGCCGAAGTTGTTCGCGCCGTTGCCCGGATCGAAGTGCCAGTAATAAGCCGGGTTTTTGCCACCATCCGGACGGCGCGTCCCCTCCGCCCCACCGATCGCCACCGCCACCGGCGAGGCCGACCCCTGCGACCACCAGTCTTTAGGAACCGCCGCGATCGCGTCGCCGCTGACAATCGCGACCGTCGAGGCCGCACTCGTTGCAATACCTCCATCACCGTCAGACTCTGAGGAATCGGATGGAGTCTCCGCACCCGCTCCAGAAAAGTCCAGCGTTGACGACACCGCCGCCTGCCGAGCGGGCTGAATCCCCACCGGCACTTGTCCCCGCGCCGAAGCCGTCAACCCGATCGCCGGTAAGGCCGGTAACATCGCGATCGCCGCCAACCGCCCCCACAGCTTGCCCGTCCACCCACGTTTTGCCATCGTTTTTACCTCATGCATTTGCCCGTTCGCTCTCACAGATTCCAGTTCTGGTAAATCCCACCCGACGCTCAGTTCTCGCTCTCGATCGCCAGCGATAAAAACTCCGGCGACGGCGACACGTAAACCCACTCCGCCTCGTTCGCCGCCCCATCGCGACGGCGAGACAGCAGCGACACGTGCAACATGCTGTTCGTCCGCCCGATCGGCTCGCCCGCGCGCACCTCGCCCAGATAGCGCTGCACCAGCCCGCAGGCTTTCACCAGATAGGCCGGAAGCTGCGGACTAGAAAACAGTACGCATCCCGGCTCGTTGGGCAGCAGCCGCTCGCCGACGATCGTCACGAAATCCTCCTCTACGCGACCGTCGAGCGGCGCGAGAACGCGGCCACTGTAAGCCAGCGAAATATCCCCGAGGCTGCCCGACACCGACGCCGACCCTACGTCATCGCCGATTTGCACACCCCAGTACTGCTGCACCTTCACCTCGCGCAGCCGATTCGGATCGCGCGCGCCATCGGGAGCTGGGGCTTGCGGAGGCCCAGAATTCAACGGAGCGGGCGCAGCCGGATTGCTCGGAATTTCAGCGTGCGGCTCGCCCGATGCCGCCCCAACGCTCGCCTGCCGCGCCACGCCGATTTCGGTAGCAGTCTCAATACCTGCCCCCAGCAGCACGCCGTCTTCATAAGACAGCACCACACGGCTGTTGTCCGCCGTCAGATACAGGTCGCGCTCGACTAGCACGCCGTAGCGCACCGCCATCTTCGGCAGCGTGCAGTAGGGCTCGCCCATGCTTTGGACGACCTCGCTGCGGGCGCGTCCGACGGCCTCCGGAAGCTGCGATACCGCTTCGGGAGTCAGCGTCGCGCCGGGGCGAACGCTACCGACACACCAGCTATTACGCAGCGGCGCGCGATCGCCCGTAAAAACCGGCCCGCTGCCCGCGACATGAAAGGCTGCCGCTAGCCCCACCCCCAAGACCCCGGCATACACTGCGATCGCCGAGGGGAACTGCGAACGAGCGCGACGTGGACGGCGGGCGGGTACGCTCGACGCCGCCGGAGCTGCCGACACGACGGGCACAACATCCGCGTGGTTGGGAGGCTCGCTTGGGGCGGCAGTCAAAATCTCTGACGAAAACACGTCTCGCAAGTCGTCCCGTCCTACAGGCGTCTCTTCAGCGCGATCGAGCTTCGATTTGGAGATATCGCTCCAGGACAGCTTCGCGCTCAGCGCCCGGAAGCCTTCGGTCGGCGGTCGCAAGGGTGGCAGCTTCGAGATCGGCAGCGGCTCGCGCTCGATCGCGGCTGGCTCGAAACGCGGCTCAAAACGCGACTGACTGGAACGCGACCGATCGAGATGCGCTGGAGCGGGACGTACCGGAGCGGAATTTGGCAGCTCGGACATCGGCAATTCGGACATTGGCAGTTCGGACATCGGCAATGCGGTCGAAACCGGGAGAACGGGATGAGAGTCGATAAGCTTAAAGTCTTTAAATGATTTCAGTACGAAATTAAAAAACAGCGCTGCCCGGAATAAGAAGTAAAGGGCGAGCGACGCAATCGAGGCCGGGCAGAGATTAGCGATCGAGGCGAGCGGCGAAAATCTGGCGCTATGTCAGGGCAGAACTCAAGCCCCTAATAGGGCACGCCGCGGCACGCCTGTCTCTCAACAGCGATCGCCCGAACGACGATCGCGGCTAATCCAACACCCAACCCTTGAGGCTCGACAATGTCTCAGAGCCGCGCTTTGATATTTGTTCATAAATCAAAGATAGCATCGCGCCTTGCACTTTGGCATCATTTTTCAGGCTGAAATCGTCCGGTTTCGAGACCGGTTATCCGACCCCCCCAGAGCCGGGAATTCTCGCGGGGATTTTCTGGAGAAATCTCGGATCGGCCGATCGAAACGTCAGAGCAGGCTCCATTACAGAAGCCACAGCCGCTCGCCGTCGTAACTCCAGTCGATCGCGACGGGCGGACGCTCCAGACGCACCTCGAGCTGCCAGACGATCGCGGCCACCTCGCGCAGCAACCACGCCGGGATTTCATCCGAAGGCCGTCCGTCATCGCGGGGCAGCGGCGTCAGCGACAGCTCGGCGATCCAGGCAGGAAGCTGGGCGTCGGGCAGGCTGTCGGGCTGCGATCGCGCAAAACGATCGGCATGGGGTGGAATCGCCAAGACAGTCTGCGGCTCGATATCGGACGCAATGCTAACGCGATAACGCTCGGCACTGAAGCGCTCGGCCTGTCGTCGCAGTGCCGTCCCCAGCCACGCCTCGATCGCGATCGCGACATCCCCACCATCTGCGGTATCTTCTCCTGCAACAGCCTCAGCCCGAGCGCCAAGACGACAGGCCGTCCCAGAAAAAATCCCGTCGATCTGCCGCTGCACCAGCACGGCCATGCCTCGATTTTCCAAGCCCCGATCGCGCCGATAGGCCACTGCCTCTGGGCGATCGTAAACCGTCCAACACTCTTCGATCGCCAGCACCAGTACGTCGCGATCGTCGATATTGGCAACGCAGCCGTAGGGCTCTCGCGCCGCCAGCGGAACCGTCAATTCCCCAATTGGCGACGATCGCACGATCGCCTTAACTTCCGCACCAGGAGCCACTGCCGCCGCCACCAGCTCCGGATCGTCGCCCGCCTCCCAAACCCAGCCCTTAGGCACGGCATAGCCCCAGTGGCGCAGCTGCGAGAATCGCGCAACCTTGTCACCAACGCGATCGGCCTCGAGGGTGTCGTCGAGAGTCGTCACGGCGCGATCGGCCTGAAAAAAGCGAAACACCCGCTTGGCGTCCGGCTGGGCTTCCTCAGCCTCGAGATCCAAATCGTCGGGAATCTTTTGATAAATCCAGTACAGCAAACCGCTCAGCGCCGCCGCCGCCCCCACGCGATCGAGCTGCGTCGGATACATCATCAGGATCACGGCAGGCAGCACCACCAGCGAAAACAGCTTGCCTGCCTGCCGCTCGCGCACGATCGTAAAACCCACGCCGCAGATTGCCGCTGCCAGGATCGCCACGATCGGATCGTGAGCCAAAATCGCCCAGACCACGTTGGTGACCCCCGCGCCCCGGCTCGACCAGTAGCGCCCCAGCACCAACCCCACGACCGCCACCAGCTCCCACACCGACTGCGCCGGAAAAAACAGCCGCGCGAAATACACCACCGCAAAACTTTTCAGCGCTTCGGAGACCACTGCTGCCACACCCGCCGGGCGCCCACCGTGGTAGAACGCTGCCGAGACGCTAACGTTCCCCGTTCCCACCCGGCGCAGGTCGATACCCGCGATCGCCACCGTCAGCCACTGGGTCAGCGGCAACGCCCCCAGAAGCGGACAGAGCAAAAAAATCAGCAAAACGCCGCCGACTTGAGCCAAGCTCATCGCATTCAGCCTCGCGCTACAGAACGAGCGGGGCGGCGCTTATCGGCTCTCGGGCTGCTCGGACTGCCCAGTCAGACTTTCCGCAGTCAGACCGCTCGCGGCCCGATTCCCCAAAGCCCGGTTCCCAGAAGCCCAGTTTCCCAAAGCCCAGTTCCCAGAAGCTAAATATCTAGAAGATAAATATCCAGAAGCCAGATATCTAATACGCACCGCTCCGGTCAAACAGCATGACACACACCGTCTTAAAGATGAGCATCAGATCGTAGGACGGATTCCAGCGATGCTGGTAGCGTATGTCGAGATTGACCACATCCTCAAAGCTAGTCACGCTCGATCGCCCGTGCACCTGCCACTCGCCCGTAATTCCCGGTTTCACGTTCAGCCGACGCCAGTGCCTAAGCGAATAACGCTTGACCTCATCAGAAGTCGGCGGACGCGTCCCCACCAGGCTCATATCGCCCATCAGCACGTTCCAGAACTGCGGAAACTCATCGAGGCTCGTCTTGCGCAGCAGCTTGCCGACCCGCGTCACGCGCGGGTCGCTCTTATTTTTAAACATCAACCCGTCGTTTTCGTTGGCGATGCGCTTTTTCTGAAGGTCGGCGCGATCGACCATCGAGCGAAACTTCCAAATCTTAAACGGACGACCGTAGAGCCCGTGGCGCGTCTGAGAATAAAACACCGGGCCGGGACTATCGATCGCGATCGCCACCGCGATCGGAATCAAGAGCGCACCGAGAAAGGCCAAGCCAATACAGCTACCGATAATGTCGATCGTGCGCTTGACTGGCGAGTCGATCGAGGGGTGCTTGCGCGTACTAGTCGAGACGATAGACGTCGTGGAAACCATAAGGAGCATTCTCTAAACGGGGTGGGCAGGAGTCCGGAGCGAAAAGCGTCAGTCGGGCAACAGCGCTCGGTCTCCGAGTTCGTCGAGGTCTCATACGGTCGCTGACGGAAAAACAGCGGCGTTGCTCCCAAGCGTTGAACCAGACTGCACGCGCAAATTTTCGCAACTGACGATCTTTCGCCGCCTATGCTGAATTCGATTACGCACCCCGATCACAAACTTAGTACGCGCACTTGCCCTAAGAAAATCGTAAAAACACCCGAGTTTTTCGTGTGTATATTCAGATGAAGTTTCGATGAAGTTGCGATGAAGTTTTGATGAAGTCTCCATAAAATCTCGGATAAAAATTTACGGTCTCCACGCAGGCGAAATCTCGTGCGATCGCATGTACTCCGTAATCGGACGCAAATCGCACGTGAAGACCCAGTCGGCGGATTCGTAATCTCGACAGGCCCGCCGCGTCTGACGCTGCAGAGCAAAAGCACGAGCGGGCCAGCCCGACAGGCGATCGCGGTCACACCACACTCGGATTTACACGTATCCTATGTAAAAGCCCCGTAAAAGCTCCGTAGAGGCTCTACTAGTCTCATTCACCATCGAGGCGCTGCTTTACGCATTTTTGCGACGCGCGGGCTCGCGCCCGTACCGCTGTTTCAGTCCCCGAGAGGTAACGATCGCGTGAGTCTCATCCCCCCCATCGACCTAGCCCGCCAGTACGCGCACTTCCAGCAAGACGTCGAATCCGCCGTCTGCCAGCTCATGGCCTCCGGGCGCTACATCGGCGGGGCCGCCGTTTCCGACTTCGAGCGCGAATTCGCCATCTACGTCGGCACGGGCGAGTGCGTGAGCTGTAACTCCGGCACCGACGCGCTCTATCTCGCGCTCAGGGCCTTCGGCATCGGTGCGGGCGACGAGGTCATCGTGCCGTCGTTTACCTTCGTTGCCACCGCCGAGACCGTCAGCGCCGCCGGAGCCACCCCCGTTTTCGCCGATATCGATCCGGTCACCTTTACCCTAGACCCCGATCGTCTCGAAGCCGCCGTGACCGACAGCACCCGCGCTGTCATCCCCGTCCACCTGTTCGGTCATCCGGCCAACCTAGATCGCATCGGCGAGATCGCCCGCGATCGCGACCTCAAAATCATTGAAGACTGCGCCCAGTCCACTGGCGCGTACTGGCGCGATCGCCAAGTCGGCAGCATCGGCCACGTCGGCTGCTTTAGCTTCTTCCCCACCAAAAACCTCGGCGCGTTTGGCGACGGTGGCGCGATCGTCACCGACGACCCCGAGCTCGCTCAGCAGATGCGCGTCATCAAAGAGCACGGCTCGCCCCGCCGCTACCACCACACCGAAATCGGCATCAACAGTCGCCTCGACGCTATCCAGGCCACCATCTTGCGCGTCAAGCTGCCCTGGCTCGATCGCTGGAACGAGTCCCGCGCTGCGATCGCCGCCCGCTACGACGACCTACTCGCGCCGATCCCCGACCTCATCCGCCCCCGCCAAGTCGAACCGGCCCGCTCGGTCTGGAACCAGTACACGATTCGCCTCGATCGCCACGATAGTGCGGCCCGAGATCGCCTGCGCGAGCTGCTGCTAGCGCGCGAGATCGTCAGCTCCGTCTACTATCCACGATCGCTCCACCAGCAGCCCGTCTACGACAGCGACGCCGCCCTGCCCGAGTCCGAGCGCGCCGCCCGCGAAGTGCTCTCGCTGCCGATGTTCCCCGAACTCACCGAGCCAGAGCAAGAGCGCATCGCCTACGCTCTCAAAGATTGCATCGTCGAGTTGTAAGGAAGCATCGAGTCTCGCGCTTCGCGTCAGCTCTCATCGCCGTGCGAGCGGTCGTCAGAGTCGTCATCTCGTACGCGATCGCTGGAGACAATGGTTGAAGTATCGTCGATCGTCAATGAGTGAACCTCCGCAATGACTTCCTCCAGCTTCGCCCCTTCGTGCTGGAGATCGTAGTCGCTACGGTACTGGAAGAATCCATTGCGATCTTTCAGCCAGTACGTTTTCATCTCGCCTTTACCCTTCACCTCGATCGTACCGCGCGGCTCGCACTCGTAGCGCGTGTGGATCGCCTGGTAAGTCGCCTCAGAAATCTGTATGCAGTCGGGTTCGCCGGACGACTCCATGCGGCTGGCGATGTTCACCGTGTCGCCCCACAGGTCGTAAGTAAATTTGATCGCACCGATGACCCCCGCCACCACCGGGCCAATGTGAATGCCGACGCGAATCGAAAGGTCGAGACCGAGCTGCTCGCGCAGTTTTTGCACGGCTTCTTGCATTTCGAGCGCCATCTCGGCGATCGCGTTGATGTGGTTGGCATTTTCGATGGGCAGACCGCCCGCCACCATGTAAGCATCGCCGATCGTCTTGATTTTCTCGAGGCCGTGATAGCGGGCGCGACTGTCGAAGATCGAGAAAATCTGGTTGAGCAAGTCCACTAGCTCGATCGGCTCTAGCTCTGCGGACAGTGGCGTGAAACCGACGATATCGGCAAACAGAATCGAGGCGCATTTGAAACTCTTGGCGATCGAGCGCTGCTCGACTTTCAGACTGGCGGCGATCGACTCCGGCAGAATGTTGAGCAGCAACTCCTCCGAACGCTCCTGTTCCTTGCGCAGAGCCTCTTCCGCCTCGCGGCGAATGGTGATGTCGTCGATCACGCCGAGGATGCCGATGACGTTTCCATCTTCATTGTGAATCGGCAGCTTGCTGATATCGAGCCAGATTTTCTTGCCGTCCTCTCCCGGCTTCGACTTTTCGGCTTGGACGTGCAGCACCGGCGCATTGTTCTCGATAATCGCCCGGTCTGCCGCGCGAAACTTTTGCGCTAGCTCCTGCGGCAGCAAACTGAAGTCCGTCTTTCCGATCGCATCATCTGGCGATTCCAGCCCCGCCGCTTTTGCCCAGTGCGTGTTGCAGCCTTGGAACACTAGCTTTTTATTTTTCCAGAACACCTGCTGTGGAATGTTGTCGAGAATCATGCGGACATAAGCTTCGTTTTCGCGAGCTTTACGCTCCCGCTGTCGCAGGTCTGTCACATCTCTAAAGAACCAGATCCGCCCGAAAAACTCTTTTGTTGAGTCCTGCGAGAAGATCGGCGCGGAGTGACGCTCGAAGATGCGATCGCCCTGCACGGGCAGTTGCAGCTCGATATCCTGTTGTCGATCGGGTCGCGTGCGGTACTCCCGATAGAAATCTAGAGTGCTGGAGAACTCTTGAGGATCCTTCAGGCGAGCGCACATCGCCGCCGTGACGGCCTGCGTCACCGCATCTGGTTCGCCCTCAACATCCTCAAACATTGCGGGATCGATTTCCCACAGATCGAGGAAGCGTTGGTTGCGGGTCGCGATCCTAGAATTCTCATCCCAGATCAAGATTCCGTCGGGTGCAGCCTCACGCTGGGCGCGCAGCTTGCTCTCCAGCTTCCGGCGCTCGGAGATGTCTGTCGCCGTCGCCATCAAGCAGGGCACACCTTCTAGCTCGATCGGTGTCGCCGAGAGTAGTACCGTGACGATCTTGCCTGTCGCTGTAGAGAACTTCGCCTCGACATCTTGAACTTCATCGCCGCGATCGATTCTGTCTTTGATTCGCTGGCGCTGCTCGGGCTCAGCCCACCAATGCTCTTCGGTTTCGCCGATCGAGCTGGACTTGCCTTCGCCGACCTCGAATAGTGAGATAAAGCGCTTGTTGACCTGAAGGATTTTCCCGTCACGCCGATCGACAATCACGCTCGGGTGCGGCGATTCGCGAAAGGTTGAGGCGAAGCGCTCTTGGGACTGGCCGATCTCTGCCGTGAGGTGGTCGAGCGATGCCTGAAGCTGATACCGCATCTTCTCTAAAGCATCACGTAGAAGCTCGATTTCGTGGATGCGCAACCGTGGCCGAATGCGAGCCGACAAGAATCGATCGAAATTGCCGTCGAAATTGCCGTTCGAGAGACGATGCGCCATGCCGCTCAAGGCGAGGATGGGAAGACCGATGCTGCTTCTAATCAGGGCAACGATCGCCATTGCCAAAATCAGTGCGAACGCACAGAGCGCGAGAGTTTGATTCTGCATTTGCTCTCTAATGCGCCCGGAGAAGTCGTCGGGAGACACGACAGATACCAGCGCCCAGTCGAGCCCGAGCTTGCTTTTGAGGCTCGTGCAGTGGACGAAGTAGTCCTGCCCACCGATCGAGATACTTCGCACTTCAGCCCGCGCGAAGAATGCGTCCCACCCCGCTTGCAAGCCTCCCTCCGACGCGATCGACGTCCAAATACTCTTCAGCAGCGGCAAATCCGCCAACGTGAGGCGCACCTGCGAGCCGTCTTCGGCGGTTCGGAAGATCTCGCCGTCCGAGGTGGCGATCGGATCGGGCTTGCCGTTTTTGCGTTCGAGCAGATACGCCTTGCCGTTATCCCCCGGTGCGGACTTCGCCAAAAAGCCCGCCAGCGTCCCGAGGCGCAGATCGGTCCCGACGATCGCCACCAGGCGTCCCTCAGAGTCGAACAGCGGGTCGGTGCCCATGATGCCCAGCTCGCGCGCGCTAACTGTGGTGTAAACCGGGCTCCAGGTGAAAGCGTCACTCTTGGCGGCGCTGGCGACAGCGTTGGCATACCAGTCGCGCCCGTTGAGGTCGTAGCCTTCGCGGCGATCGAGTTCCTCTCTCGTCGTGCCGTCCGATCGATAGCGATACTGCACGAAGTCTGCTGTACTCTTTCCTGCCTCGCGATCGGCTCGCTTGACGACCGGATCGTCTTCCTTCAGGCCGTCTTCCGCCAACGTGCGGGCGTACCCGACCCCGAAATAGCGCCAGTCTTCGCCCACCGTAGCGATCTGCACCGTCTCGGCAGTGTTGAAGAATTCCAACTGCTGTGCGAACAGGCGCGCTAGGGCAGGTCGATCGTCGAGATCGAGCGCTGCCGTTTCGAGCGCGACCTTCACGGCATGGTTCGCATTCTGCGGCACGTCGAAGTAGTGGGCGATCTCGAGCTGTAGTTCTTGTGTCGCTCGCTCGGTCAAGCGTTTTGCCAGCTCGTCCACGGCGAGGCGACCGTTGTGCAACGACAGCGCCCCGACTGCGACCACGACGAGGACAATTTGAGCGGCGAAGGCAAGCGCCACAGTCCGCAGGGACAGCTTCGGAGCGCGCCAACGCCGTCGTTTTCGGATGGGTGGAAGGTTTAACATGCGCGAGAACAGCCAGCGAGCTGGTATGCCACGGGTCGATCGAGTCGATCGAATAGATGCACAGCGCGACAAAGGGCTTTAGCTCCAATTGTACGGTGCGGTTTTTCGACTTGTCGTGCGTGCGGTCGGCGTCCGTGACGCTACGCTCCGGAACCAGCTAGCAGCACGTCACGCGAGCGGAGTCTCAGGAGATCGGCTCCGCTCGCACGGATAGCAATTTACGGCAGTTTTTTGCAGTATTCCTGCAATTTCGTGCCGGATGTGAACTCGGGTTGCGATCGCCCCTAAACGCTGCCGTAGACCGGTACGATCGCCCCGCGCAGATCGCCCGCTGCCGCCGACGCCAGAAAACAAATCGTCTGCGCCAGCGACTCCGGCGTTACCCACTTGTCCGCCTCCGCCTCGCCCATCGCATCGCGGTTGCTCGGCGTGTCGATAATGCTGGGCAGCACGCAGTTGGCCGTGATGTCCGTACCGCGCGTTTCCGCCGCGATCGTCTGGGTCAGCGCCACGACGCCCGCCTTCGAGGCGCAGTACGCCCCCAGATTCGCGCCGGGTTCGACTGCGCCGCGCGAACCGATCGTCACGATGCGACCGTAGCCCGCCTGGCGCATTTTTGCGAGACAAGCTTTGCAAGTCAGAAAAGTCGTATGCAAATTCAGCGCGAAATCTTTTTTCCAGTCAGAAAACTCGTACTCGTCGATCGCGCCCATCGCGAAGCCGCCGACCAAATGGATTAGCACGTCCACCCGCGTCATATCCGCCACGAGCTGCTGCACCGCGCCCTCGTCGAGCAGATCGAGCTTGACGAAGTTAATTTTCGAGAAAGCATCCGCGCCGATTTTCTCTTTGAGCCGATCGAGATCGCCGTCGCTGCGATACGGAATTGTCACGTCCGCCCCGCGCGCGACAACCTCCGGCGTGACGCCGAGCCCCAAGCCGCCCGTGCCGCCCGCTAGCAATACTCGCTGACCTTTCATCGTATTTTCTCCAGTGTCTGACAGACTGTTTGATTTTGCGCCGAATCCCGCGCCGCCACAAACGCGATCGCCTGCGGGAAGAACTCCAGAAAATCCGCACTCAGCCCTTCGCGCGCCGCAAACAACGACGGCCACGCCCCCACCAGCATCCCCTCGAGCCGAGGCGATCGCCTAAACCGCCGCGACACCCGCCGCAGCGCCAGCTCGATGCCGTCCCACGTGGCATACGACCCCAGCCAGTCCTGCGCCACGATCGACGGCAGCACCGCCCGCAGCCGAGGCGGCAAACTCGTCACGTTGCGATCGAGCAGCGCGTACGCCTCGCCCACGAACGCCGAAAACGGCACGTCGGTAAACCGCGCCCAATGCTCGACCAGGAGTCGATCGTAGGCCAAATCGATCGCGATCCCCGCCACGCGCCGCACCGAGCCATCGAGCCGCGCGCAACTGCGCCGACACACCGGATGCGCGTCGGTAAACGCATCGATCGCCCGGTGACAGGCAATCCCCTCTAGAACGGCAGCGCTGTAACGATCGCGCTGGCGATCGAGCGTCCCCTTCACGAAATCTCCCAGGAAATTCCCCAGACGCGCCTCGTCGTCACTGCCCGCCAAATAGAGATGAGCGAGATAATTCATAGTCCCAAGTGTGCCCCAAGCGTTCTCCAAACGTTCTCCTAGTGTTCCCAAAGCGTGCCTCAAGCATGCGGTCATCGTGGAACCACGCCCCGAGCCTCACCAATCAAACGTTTCGCGCTTCAGCGCGATTGCGAACCTTACCCTTAGAATGGTCTAAATGCACGCGCAGCCCTCCGCCGCACCTTGAGATCTCGGCGACTGCTCGCTTATCATGATGTAAACAAAAGTAAAGCTATACACCTGTGTTTGTTCTTAGCGGCTACGAGTACTTCCTCGGCTTCTTCTTAATTTGTAGCCTCGTGCCGGTACTGGCGCTGACGGCCTCCAAAGTCGTCCGTCCCAAGACCCCCGGAGTCGAGAGCTACACCACTTACGAGTCCGGGATGGAGCCGATCGGCGGCGCGTGGATTCAATTCAATATCCGCTATTACATGTTCGCCCTCGTCTTCGTCGTCTTCGACGTCGAAACGGTCTTCCTCTATCCCTGGGCAGTCGCTTTTCACAAACTCGGTCTGCTGGCCTTTATTGAGGCTCTGGTCTTTATCGCCATCCTCACGATCGCACTGGTGTATGCATGGCGCAAAGGAGCATTGGAATGGTCATGAGCAATAGCACAACGCAACCCAACGACGCGCAGGCACTCCAAAGCCTGCTCAACCCCGTCGAGCGGCCGCAGATCACCCAGGAGCTGTCGGAGAACATCGTTTTGACCTCCCTCGACGACCTCTACAACTGGGCGCGTCTGTCGAGCCTCTGGCCGCTGATGTACGGTACGGCCTGCTGCTTTATCGAATTCGCCGCCCTCATCGGCTCGCGCTTCGACTTCGATCGCTTCGGCCTCGTCCCCCGCAACAGCCCACGTCAGGCCGATCTGCTGCTCGTCGCCGGAACGATCACCATGAAAATGGCACCGGCGGTAGTCCGTCTCTACGAGCAGATGCCCAACCCCAAATACGTCATCGCAATGGGCGCGTGCACGATTACTGGCGGCATGTTCAGCGTCGATTCGCCCAGCGCCGTGCGCGGTGTCGACAAGCTGCTGCCCGTAGACGTTTACATCCCCGGCTGCCCGCCCCGCCCGGAAGCCATCATCGACGCCGTGATCAAGCTGCGAAAAAAAGTCGCCAACGAGTCGGTCTCCGAGCGCAGTCTAATCGAGCAAACGCACCGCTTCTCTACCGTCAAGCACGAAATGAAGCCCGTTGCCCCGATTCTCACCGGCGAGTACATCCGCAGCGACGCCCGCAGCGTTCCGCCGAAGGAACTCACCGACGCGATGGGCATGCCGATTCCGCCCGCACTTCAAGCGACGGCAGCACAAGAAGAAGCCCTGGAGGCACAAGGTGGCTGAAGACAAAGCAAAAATCGAGGGTCAAACTGAGGAGCAAGAGGAAGCGCTCGTACCTGCTGGCCCGATTTCAAGCTGGCTGACGGGCAACAACTTCACGCACGAGACCCTGCCCGCCGATACCTCGAATGTCGAGATCATCCGCGTCGAGCCGGACTTCCTGCTGCCGATGTGTACGGCGCTCTACGCCTACGGGTTTAACTACCTCCAGTGCCAAGGCGCGTACGACAGCGGCCCGGGCGGCGACCTGGTCAGTTTCTATCACCTGGTGAAAGTGGCGGACGACGTCGTCAAGCCGGACGAGATCCGCGTCAAGGTCTTCTTGCCGCGCGATAACCCGAAGGTTCCATCGGTGTACTGGATCTGGAAAGGTGCGGACTGGCAGGAGCGCGAATCCTACGACATGTACGGTATCGAGTACGAAGGCCACCCGAACCTAAAGCGCCTGCTGATGCCCGAAGACTGGAAGGGCTGGCCACTGCGGAAAGACTACATTTCGCCGGACTTTTACGAGATTCAAGACGCTTACTAAGTTCGTGGCGGGTCGGGCTTTTGAGGTGTTAGAAACCTCTGAAGTTTCAGCTAAAATTTCAGCGCCACGTTCGCAAAGCAACAAACATGATGGGGGTGCTGGCTATTGGCATCTCCGTTTTTTTGCGTCAAGAATCGAAGCCCGCGCCTCCCCCACGCGAGAAGGTCGAATTTGTCGAATCATAATGCCGAGCTTTTCGTGCTGAATTTCCTGTAGCATCAGCCGCCCCGACTGCTTTAGATTTTTGAACTGTGCAAGAAGTCCACATGCAAGAGGTCTGGTGGTATTGGCTTCGGGCTGCGTTCGCCTCTCCGTGTAGCCCGCGATCGCACTGAGGCCGCACCGAAGCCGCGTGGCCTCAAGTTCCGCGATAACCACAAGCAAACTTGGCGTCGAGCTTCGGTATCGCTGCGAGTTCACGCAAACTTCACGGGAAATTCACGCAAACTTCATGAAAATCGCCGTAAGTAAGGATCTCCGCATCCTAGACTGAGCATACGAAATCCAGTTTTTCACAAAGCCAGAGCGCGGTAACGAACTAACCGGAAAACAGCCGTTCGTTTCGCGCCCTCGATAGAAAAGGAGCGCCGCTCGAGTTCGCCAGGGCTCTGTAGTGGCCGATCGCCATGAAAGTTCCCGCATGGTAACGAGCTTGTGAGCTTTTGGCGATCGCGTTTCGGCCTCTTGGTGATGTTTTGTCAGACCTGCCAGTGCTTCAAACTTGCTTCTGAAGCGCATTTGACCGAGCGAACTATAAATCAAAGAACGATGTCCCATTCCCGATTTCTCCAGGTTTTAGCCGCAACTGCCGCCGTCTCTGGCGCGCTTGCGATCGCCGCTGACCCCGCTGCCGCCAAGCTTTACCGCTATGAGTGGAACCGCAGCGAGAGCGTCCTGATCGAAAAGCCCGACTCGAAACAATGTCCCGGCACGTGCTACTCGATCGGGGGCCAGCCGTTCGGCATCAACGATCGCATCGGTGAATTCCAAAGCGTCTCGACGACCTACGACTCCGGCACTCACGACTTCTTTTGGTCGTCGAGCTTCAGCGAACACAAAGGCAAACTGCCAAACGGCGCGTGGCTGGTGATCAACAACGGTCCGATGCCGAAAAGCGATGACAGCAGCGCAATCCTTTACATGGACGGCGTCACCGGTCGCCTGACGGCTTACAAATTCAACAAGTCGAAAAAAGCGAATAGCTGGAAAAAGGGCATTCTACTCGGTTCGTGGGACGGTGTCGTCGATCTCGCAACAGACGGCACGAACAGCACGCTGAGCCTCAATGCCAACATGGCTGACATCAACAACCACGCGTTCGGCGACGATTGGATGGGTGTCCAGTTCGACGAGCGCGTCGGCCTTTGGTTCCACCCGGTGAAAAATCTGGCGGCCACTTACGACGAGTCTGGCGAGATTACGGCCTTTAAAAAAGGCGGCACGAGCTGGCTCGACAGCGGCGGCAACGGCATGGAAACCGAGGTTGTCCCCGAGCCTTCGACGGCACTCGGCCTGATGGCGATCGGCGCACTGACCGCTGGCATCAAACGTCGCCGCGATCGCTAGAGCGGTTTCGCCTCGCCCGCGATCGAGGCACGATGCAGAAACAACGCAAAGGAAAGCTCGAGCGTACGCTCGAGCTTTCCTTTGCGTTGTTCAAGGCTCTACGGTAGCGACACGCTCGATCGCCTCCAGTACTGCCTTAGGTTGCAATTTCCCTTTAAACCAAACGATCGGCACCGGCAAATCGCCAATCTTCACGCCCGCCTTCTCCAGATTCAGCCGTTCCGACACCGCCAGCACAAAGCTCACCGCCAACCCGCCCGCGTCGATCTTGCGCGCCTGGGCGAATTTTTTACGTAAATACTCCGGTCGCCAGTAGCCGACGATTTCCACCAACACGCGGCGACCGTCGGGGTGGACGAGGCGAAAGTCCGGGATCGCCACGCTGCCGGGAATCGGAACGAGATCGACTTCACGCTCGAGCTGCCAGGGCGTGTCTAGCTTCGCCCAGCGCTTCGCGAATGATTCTTCGAGCATGCTGTCGAACTCTTTCCCGGGCGGATAGTGGGACACCAGGCCGCAGTCGGAGTCGAGGCTGTAGCGGCCTTGTTTCCAGTTTCCGGAGTCACGATCGCGGTTGTGCAGCGTTGCGGTCAGGTTCCAGCGGCTGACGTGGAGCAGCGCCGGGACGAGCTTGGCGATCGAGAGGCCGTAGCGGGTGCTGGGTTTGAAGAGGCTAGTGGGGCCGTCGATCGTCACGGTGAAGCCGTGGTCGGCGTCGCCCTCGATGTAGCACATCAGGCCGAACAGCTTCAGGTAGCGAAACAGCAGCTTGTACTGCCCCGGCACGTTGCGATAGGCGTTGATGACGATGTCGCTGGCGCGGTAAAAGATGCCCTGGACTTGCGAGAGGTTGTAGAAATTCAGCAGCGTTTCCGGCTCTGGCGCGTCGAACTCGGTCAGGCGGCGATTTTCTTGGAGGTCGGCGTAGAGACCGTCGCGGACGAGTTCG
Source organism: uncultured cyanobacterium (assembly GCA_937899645.1). GTDB lineage: Bacteria > Cyanobacteriota > Cyanobacteriia > Cyanobacteriales > Geitlerinemataceae > RDYZ01. The sequence goes on from CALCCD010000059.1 coordinate 28,212, forward strand.
GGGCGAATTTCGCGATCGAGGTCGCGCGAGAGTTCCATCGCCACGCGATCGAGGGTTTTGGCGGCGCGATCGGGGTGGGGGACGCTCTGGGCTGCGAGGGCGAAGACGCGGCGGCGCAAGTCTTCCGGCGGCAGGGGGCTGACGATCTCGATCGTCGAATATTTGCTCTTGAGCAGGTGGGCGAAGCCGCGCCGGACGCGATAGTCGGGGAAGTCGCCCTCGAAGTCGGCCAGCTTGCGGCTTAGCTCGCCCTGGGTTTCGCCGATCGCGCTCTTGAAAATGGCGATCGCTTCGCTGGCTAGTTCCAGATTTGTGGTGTCGATCGGCAGGCGCTTCGGGGTCAGTTCTTCGCCGCGTTTGCGGTGTTCGAGCAGTTCTGTTGGTAGCATGGGCGCACTTCACCGGACAGCTTTTACCGTAGCTTTCTTTGACCCTGCGCTTGCCTGCTTTTGCCATGATTGCCCCGCTCAGCCCGAACTCGCGATGTTTGAAAGCCCTGGTGCGGCGCGGCGCGATCGCGGCCTTGCTGGGCGGGATCGTGGCGACCCCCGCGATCGCCGAGGTCGATCGCCCGGAGGCAAACGCACAAATCGCCCAACTGTTGCCGCTGGAATCTCCCAACCGCTTCGATCGCCCGACGCTGATGCGCGAAGCCAATCGCCTGATGCGCGATGGCCAATACGCCGACGCTGAAACGATCTTCCGGCAGCTGCTCGATCGCAACTCGCGAGACGCCGTCCTGCACTACAAACTCGGGCGATCGTTGGCAGAGCAATATCGCGACGTGGAAGCCGAAGCTGCCTATCGCGAGGCGATCAAGCTGGAAGATCGCTACGTTCTGGCGCTACACGGCCTCGGCGAGCTGCTCTCGAGACAAAGCCGCTGGCTCGAGGCGATAGTGATGTTCGAGCGTGCGGTGGACATCGAAGGCAACTACACCGACGCCCAACTCGGCCTGGGGCAAGCGCTCTGGCAGCTCGGGCGCGATCGCGAAGCCCTAGACGTGTTAGAAACTGCCCTCGAGCAGCTCGTCGCCGACGAAGAACTCTGGCAGGCGATCGCCGTCGCGCAACTCATGCAAAAGATCGAGCGCACTCAGGATCTCGTCTAGCGCGCGCTTGAAGGGCGAGGGTCAACCGGGCGGGCTTAACGGCGGCGCGACGGGAACAGCGCGAAGCGCGACAGGTTGAGCTGCGGCCAGTTCACCTGGGGCGCTTCCTCGGCGGCCTCGGAGGCATTGGGCTCCTCAACACCATCGCAAATGGCGCGCTCTTCGTCTTCGAGATGGGTGCTGCTTTGCAGGTAGTCTTGCGCCCAGCTACAGCCGTAGTAGAGCAGCGCGCTCGCACCCATGATTTCGTCGATCGGCGTGACGATCACGTTCGAGTCATTACCGCCCGACACCACATGGTTACCGTCAGCGCTGAAAGCCACGGCCATCACCGCGCCGCTGTGGCCGCTGAGGGTGGTGAGCAGATTGCCCTCCAGATCCCAGAGGTTGGCCTTGCCGTCGGTACTGCTCGTGACCACGCGCTGACTGTTGGCGCTGAAGGCCACCGAAGTCACCAAGCCTTCATGCGCTTCGAGGCTGGCGACTTCGTTCCCTTCACTGTCCCAGAGCTTAGCCGTACCGTCGCCGCTGGCGGTGGCGATGTACTTGCCGTCAGGGCTGTAGGCAACCCCGAGCAGGGCGGCTTTGTGTCCTGCCAGGGTCAGCAGTCGTTCGCCGTCCGTATTCCAGACGATCGCCGTGGTGTCATCGCTGGCGGACACGAAGCGATCGCTACTCGGGTCGGCGGCGATCGCCGGGATTTCATCCAGGTGTCCCGTCAGAAACTGGAGGTTCTCGCCGGTTTCCGCGTCCCAAATGCCGACGGTCTCGTCGTCGCTGGCAGAAACGACGTACTTGCCATCGCCACTGAACGCCACGCTGTTGACTTTGTCTTGGTGGCCTTCGAGCACCTTTAGCTCCTCGCCGGTATCCGCCGACCAGAGGCGAATCGTGCTGTCTTTGGCCGCCGAGGCGATCGTCAGGCTATCGGGGCTATAGGCAACGCCGTACACCTCAGCCGTGTGGCCGCTCAGCGTCGTTTTCAGAAGACCTTCCGGCGACCAGATGCGCACGGTATTGTCCCAGCTTCCGCTGGCGAAGTGTGCGCCGTCGGGGGCGTAGGCGAGGCTGCGAATGCGGTTGCCGTGCTCGGTGAGCACCGTCAGCAGTTCGGTGTCGCGCTGCCAGAGGCGAACGGTGGTATCGCGGCTCGAGGATGCGACGAGCGTGCCGCCGTTTCGCTGGAAGGAGATGCCGGTAACATCGCCTTCGTGGCCGACCCACGCGCCGAGCAGCTTGCCGTCGCCCGACCAGATTTTGACGACGCCGTCGAGGCTACCCGAGGCGATCGTGCCGTCATCGGGTGAGAACGACAGACCCGTGACGCCCGCTTCGTGCGCTTCCCAGCGTCCTTCTTCTTCACCGTCGTAGCTCCACAGGGCGATTTCGCCATTGCGGCTCGACGAGGCGATCGTCTTCGACTCGGAATCGACCGAGACGCCCCAGACATTGCTGTCGTGGGCTTCGATGTTCTGAGTCTCTTCGCCCGCCTCGACGTCCCAAATGCGAACGCTGCGATCGTCACTGCCAGAAACGAGCAGCTTATTATCAATAAACGCGAGGTCGTTGACGGTTTCTCCGTGGCCTTCTAGGGTCGCTTTCTCCTCACCGGAGGCCACATCCCACACCTTAATCGTGTTGTCCGTACTGCCCGAGGCTAGCGTCTCGCCGTCGCGGGTGAAAGCCAAGCTGCGAACGCGACCGTTGTGACCTTTGAGTACGGCCAGCTCTTTCATGGTTTCCACGTCCCACAAGCGGACGGTGCGATCGATGCTCGACGAGGCGATCGTCTTGCCATCCGGGCTGAATGACACGCTCCAGACCCGCGCCGTGTGGCCTTCGAGCGAGCCGACTTCCGTGCCGTCCGGCTTCCAGAGCTTGATGGTGCGATCGCCACTGGCCGACGCAAGCAGCTCGCCGCTGGGCGCGAACGATACGTCATTGACCCGCGCCTTGTGGCCTTCCAGGCGATTGGCTTCGCGCACGCCGTAGACCGCCTGCCGCAAGACCCGCTCGGCGTTGTTCGTCAGAGATTCCGGCGGGTTGGCGATATTGTTGACGGCCTGCTGCGCCTGAATCGCCACCACGAGGGCATCGAGGCGCTGATCGAGGGCAAAGACGGCGCTGGAAGATTTCGTCAGGGCGTTGACGCCGCTGCGGAGGGCGGCTTGGCGCTGTTCGATCGCCGCTTGGCGCTGGATGAAGGCCGCAACGCCGAGACCGACGGCAACGACGAGCGCACCGCTGACCGCGCCGAGGAACACTTTTTGCTTGCGCGCCAGCTCTTCGGCGGCTTTGACTTTGTCTTGTTCGAGACGCAGGATGCGCTCCTGGCGCTCGCGTTCGGCGCGTTCGGCAGCCTCGATCGCGTCCTTACTCGCCCCGACAAAGCCGTGCTGCAAGTCGGTGACGGGCGGATTTTTGCCGTACTCGTCGGCTTCATCTTTCCAGGCTTCGGCGATCGCGAACTCCGAGCCACGCAGCAACAGGTCGCCGGGACGGCCTTTGGTGTCCCATTCGATCGAGCGTTGCAGCCATTTCGTGTGGCTCTGGACGTGCTCGCGATCGATGTCTAGCGTGCGCACCAGTTCGTTGAAATCTATGAAGAAGTCGTCGCCGTCGGAGAAGTCGATCGTCGGTAGCGATCGCACGTCTGCGTCGATGTCGCCCCGATCGACCTCGCGGTGCAGCAGCGGAACGATCCGCTTCGTCAAAGACTGAGCGTAGGCCAGCTCCGCATCGACATCTTCGTTCCCGATCGACGCGGGCGATATCACGTAAATAAAGTTGTCGGCCTGAGCCACGCCTTCGCGCATCTCCGCGTCAGCATCACCGGTTGCCGAGAGCGACTCCTGATCGAACCAGGTAACTTTACCCTGAGACTGGAGTGCGTCGTTGAGCTTGCGGGCGAAATCGCCGTCAGCACGGGCATAGGACAGGAACACGTCGATCGACGGATCGGGCGGCTGATTTTTGCTTTCCTCGATCAGCTTCTCGTGAATCTCCAGCGGCTTCGAGGTCGGACGCGACTTCCCGGCCTTCAGCCAAGACTCGGCATTTTCGAGCATGTAGCCACGCAGCAACAGCCCGTTATTGAAGTTCTGGGTTTCCCACTTCAGCGCCCGCACCAGCAGGTTTTTGTGCTGCTCGAAGTAGGCCGACTCCTCCTTCATTTGCTTGAGTACCGAGCCGATGCCCTTGTCGTAATCCTTCTGCGTCTCGCAGCTATCGAGCTTGACGAATTGTCGCGTACGCAGGCTTTCGGGCAGGTCGGCGGTGGGCGTTGGCGCAACCTTAATCGTAATGATGCGCTTCTTAAGCGAGAGGGCGTACTCGAGCTGCTTCGCGCACTGCTCGGAGGCCACAGACTCGGGCGAGATCAAGTAAATGAAGTTGGTGGCCTGCTCGATGCCGCGATCGATCGCCTTTGCCAAATCGCCGCCCGAGCCCGCACTGCCCTTTGCCCAGAGCGTAATGCCATCGCGCATCAGTGCCGCTCGCAGGCGATCGGAATCTTTCTTGTTACGCGACGAAGTACAGATGAACACGTCGCTGAGCAGATTGTTGGCGTTCTTGATGCTCTCGCAAATGTACTCACAGTGAAGCAGCGTCGGTTCGCAGGGAGCTTGCTTTTTGCCCGTGAAATGTGTCGTCAGCCACGCGATCGCCTCAGTGCGATCGTCTCCGGCCAGGAGATAGCGCGACTGGCGCTGGTTGCGATCCCAGGCCAGCGCTCGATCGAGCAAAATCGTATGCTGTTTGACGTACTGCTCGTGGCGGCGCAGCAGCTCTACCAATCCTTTAAACGACGCCTCGAAATCGTCGAGGCCCTCGCGGAAATACACCCAGTTAATCTTGCCGATCTCTGGATGCATGTTCGGAAAACTGGAGTGCTTTCCGGCCTCCTTGTAAGTTTCCCATTGAGCGTCCGTCCCGCTAGGGTTGCGGCTTTGCCAGGTTTCGCGCGAGACCTCCTCGACGTGGAGCAGCGGGATGATACGTTTCTTACGCTTCAGCGCCAGGACGATTTCCTTCAGGCAATAGGGCGAGTTGATCGAGTGGGGCGCGATTAAAAATAGGAAGTTGTCGGCCTTGTCAATGCCGTCATCGATTTGGTTCTGAAAGTCAACACCAAGGGGAATATCGTTCTGGTCGAACCAGATATTGAGGCCGACTTCGCGTAGACGCTGATGGAGTTTGGCCGCAAAAGATTTGCTGTCCGCACGACCGTAGGAAATGAAAGCGTTCCAAAATTCACTCATGGCGCACACCGCTGGCTTGGTAGGGAAGTGGAGATGAAATAGGAGAGCTTGCCGATTGCAATTCGGACGCGAGTCGAACGCAAGCGGGCGAGCAGTAGTCGGGCGCTGCTGCTTGGAGCGTCTCGGACAAGACCGCAGGATGGGCGGAGGCTTTCATCAAATTACATTGGAAACCTTTGCCCAGCTTCCCAGCAAAAGGCTCAACCCCTCGCCTGGATTTTTGGTCGGGTGCTCGATAGCTCGCTCCGTTAGAAGCTTTGCGTCATCTGATATCAGTGGATGACACGGTCTAGCGCAAACCTGCGTATTCTCAATTAACCCTCACGCGGGCACGGCAATGCGCGGCCTTGCGGTATTCGTCCAGATCTTAGGCGTTTGTCCGGGGTTTTGGGAATCGAATATTCACCCAGATCGAGGAACTCCGGTGCTGCGTCTCACGCCGGTGTCGTTGCCTTTCGGATTCTAGCTCGATCGCGAGCGTCGGGATGCTGTCGTATCGTTTGCGGTGTCGGGCAGCGATCGCTTCAGGGCGTACATCCAGAACAGGCCGAGCGCGGCGATCGAGATCCCGATGAGGCTGACGACCTGGGCGATCCGCAGCGGCCCGAGCATCAGGCTGTCCATCCGCAACGCCTCGATCCAGAAGCGACCCAGGCTGTACGAGCCGAAGTACACCAGGAAAATCGTCCCCGGCGCGATCGCGATCGCGCCCCGCACGCCGCGCCGAAACAGCCACAAAATCAGCGCAAACACGGCGATATTCCACAGCGACTCGTAGAGAAACGTCGGGTGGAAATATTCAAAGCTGGTGTAGCCCAGCGGTCGCGAAGCTGCCGGAATATAGAGCTTCCAGGGTAAGTCGGTCGGCGCGCCGAATGCCTCGGAGTTAAAGAAATTACCCCAACGCCCGATCGCCTGACCCAAAATCAGCGACGGCGCGACCACGTCCAGCAGCCCCCAGACCGAAAGCCGCAACTTGCGCGCGAAAATCACCGCCACGATCGTACCGCCGAGAATCGCGCCGTGGATGGCGATCCCACCCCGCCAGATTTGCAGCGCTCGCACCCAGTCTCCCGCATAGGACTGCCACTCGAAGGCCACGTAATAGATCCGCGCGCCGACGATCGAGCCGACGATGCCCCACAACGCAAAGTCACCAACCGCCTCGGGGTCGAGCTGGCGATACGGCGCTAGATACTGCGACAAGTTAATGCCGATCAGCACGGCCATCGCAATTAGCAGACCGTACCAGCGAATCGCCAGCGGGCCGATATCGAGCAAGATCGGGCCGGGAGAGGCAAACTCAGCCAGGAGCGGCAGGCCGAAGGGGAGCGAAAAAAAAGCGGCGAGCATAAATGGCGACAGGGTCGGTGAAAGGTCGGTAACTGAGAAGCCAAACGTTACGCCCATCAGTATATCGATCGCCCGATCGCTCGGACTGCGCCCGGCCCGCGCCCGGCCCGCGCCCGAACCGCGTCCTAAGATTCGCGAGCCGACGCCGCAGGCAAATAGCGCTCGAGCAGAGCTGCCAGTCGCCGACTGTCGATCGGCTTGCTGATATAGTCCTGCATCCCCGCCGCCAGGCAGCGCTCGCGATCGCCGCGCATCGTCAGCGCCGTCATCGCCACGATCGGCAGATCCACCCAGCGTGGGTCGTCGCGCAACACCTGCGTTAACTCCAAGCCGTTCGGCCCCGGCAAATCGACATCCATCAAAATCAGACCGGGCGCGTGGTGCGCCATCCAGGCCAGAGCATCGCGCCCGCAGGTTTCACGCTGGATGTCGTAGCCCCAGGACTCGAGCACGTCGCACAGGAACCGCGCATTTGAGTCGTTGTCCTCGACGATCAAGATCGGCAAGTCGCACTGCACCGCACTGCGCGCCGACACGCTCGCTCTGGTCGGCGCGGCGGCGGCGACCGCAGACGGACGCGAGTCCGGCAACACGATCGTAAAGCGGCTGCCTTCGCCGAGCCGCGACTCGCAGGTGACGCTGCCGCCGTGAAGGCGCGCGAGCTGCTGGGTGAGCGCCAACCCGAGACCCGTCCCCTCGTGGGCGCGGCTCAGGGAGTTGTCGAGCTGCTGGAACGGGCGGAACAACAGCTCCATATGCTCTTCGGCAATACCGACGCCGCGATCCCATACGGCTAAGGCGATCGTCTCGCCCTCCAGGCGCGCGTCGATGCCGATTTTGCTACCGGGCTCGGAGAACTTCAGCGCGTTCGAGAGCAGGTTGAGCAGCATCTGTCGAAAGCGCAGCTCGTCAACCTCAATCACATCGAGATCGGGATCGACGCTCAGCTTGACGTCGATATCTTTTTTGCGCGCTTGGCTGCCCACCAGCCCGATCGCGTCCTGACAGATCGCCACTAGCGAGCAAGGCGCGACTTCCAGATCGATGCGACCGGCCTCCACCTTAGAGAGGTCGAGAATATCTTTAATCAAATTCAGCAGGTGCGTGCCGCTATCTTCGATGCCGCGCACGTAGTCCCGCTGCTTGGGCTTCAGATCGCCGAACAGCCCCTGGAGCAGCAACGACGAAAACCCGAGAATCGAAGTCAGCGGCGTGCGCAGCTCGTGGGACATGCTCGCCAAGAAAGCCGACTTATGGCGGCTGGCCTGCTCCAGCTCCAGATTTTTGGCCGCTAGCTCCGCCTGAATGTTTTTTTGGTCGCTGATATCGCGGCAGGAAATCGAGACCATCGCCGGATTCATGCCGTCGCCGGGAATCGGGCTGATCGAAATGCTGGCCGGGAAACGCTCGCGGTTGTGGCGCTGGCACACCGCCTCGCCGCTCCAGCCGGGAATGCCGCCCAGTGCCGCGTGCCAGTCGTGGTGGGCGAGATCGATCAGCGCCTCGATCGGCAGCTCCGTATCGTCCGGGTAAAACAGCGCCGCGTTGCGCCCGACGATCGCCTCGCGATCGCGACCGAACGTCCGCGACGTCGCCGAATTGGCGTAGACGATCGTTCCGTCCAGCTCGACGATCGCCACGCTATCGTAAGACGACTCGATCGCCCGCAGGAACATCCGCAACCGCCGTTGAGACTGTTTGCGCTCGGTGATATCGCGCGCGATACCCAACCCGCCGATCGGCTGGCCCTGGCGGTACAACACCCGACCGTTCACCTCCATCCAGACCGCCTCGCCGTCGTGCAGCGGCTGGATCGTAAACTCGTAACCCTTCAGCTCGCCCGTTCGCAGCAGTTGCTCGAAGGCTATCGCCGTCTCTTCCTTAAACTCGGGCGCGACGAAAGACAGGTAGGGACGCTCGAACCATTCGTCCGGCGCGCACTTCAGCAGACTGCGACCGTAATCGTTCATAAATGTCAGCCGCCCCTGAAGATCGACGGTGTAAACCATATCGCTCGCGGTCTCCAGATACGCTTGAAACAGAGTCTCCGTAACCTGCGAGTCGAAATGAAACTCGGCGAATGAAGCCGCCGGGTCGGCAAGGCGGGCGGGCGCGGTGGAATCGCTCGAGATGGGATCGGGCGAAGTGATTTCAGGCGATCGAGACTCAAAAGAAGCGGTTTCGGACGCAGCGTCGCGATCAGACGGTAACGGAGATTGAGACGGCTGGGCGGGTAAATCGCGATCGAAAGCGGAGGACATAAACACTAGGAGGAACGTGCGAGAGCGTTCCCCATAAGGAAGTCAAAGCTTGAACGAACAGGCCGGAAGAAGAGGCCCAGCTTCGACGCATCGAATGCACGGCGCGCAAACATAGCAGGCACTGCAAAGATGCGGCAAAGGCGGCTCTATCGCCGTGAGTCCTGTCCCTAGGAGATCTCACCCCGCGCGCGCCCTCGCCCCTCGGAGCCCGGCAAGACTCAACAAAGTCCGACACAGACACGCGATAAATTTGCGAAGGCTGGGCGACAGTCAAAAGAGCCGCGATAGATGCAAAGGTCTCGGCAGCGACCCGATGGTTCGCGCTCTTTGGCCTTGAAGATGCTCGATCGGCTCGCAGGCAGAGCTGCGAACGGGAACGACCCTGAAACGACGAACGTTCGCGCGACTCGCGTCCTAATGTAGCCAGGTTTGAGTAACGCAGCAACCGCAACTTTACCTCGGAGTAAGTCACAGGCCCGCTCCGATGAATTCTGCATGCTGAAGAATCGCCGCGATCGGCGAACTCGCGCGAGGGCGGATTTATCGATTTCGTTTGTAAATTTCGTTTGCTGAGTGGCTGCAATTTTGGGGATAGAAGACGACCATAAAAGGCAGCGGGACTCTTCCGAAGCCCGCTATTGATGTCGAGATAGATCTCGGGCGATCGCGCAGTGACGATCGAGCCAACCGCCCGCGACTCGCGGCGATCCCCACCGCTCTCACGCCATCGGAACGATCGAAATCGAAGTTTTATGTCGTCTTGTATCAACCAAGAGCGCGCCCTCAATTCTCCCGCTACGCTGTGGAATATAAAATAATTGTTAAAAACAACACGGAACGCGACCTCATAAGCAGTAACAATCGAAACTGCGAGAAAGTTGGGCTAGTGGCTAACCCCGCCACCCCGCGTCGAGACTTCTTCATTTCTTTGACTTTCCCAATTCGCCACCCTCCAGCCCCAAGCGCTGCGATTGTCCTTTCGTCACGTTTTGCCCTCCAGCATTTCGCGAGCGCACCGAGCTTTTTAACGTCTTAAAACCCAGGAGACCGTCAATGAAGCCTTTCCTCATGCGCCAGTTCTGGCAACTTATCGAAGAGACGCAAACGAGCCGACTCCTTGGCATGGACGACAAGAGCCTGGCAAGCTGGTTGACCCACGAGCTTATCGAACACAACGTGGCGATCGATCGCACCGACGCTTCGGCGATCGACAACTACATCCGCCAAAAAGCGCCCCTCATCCGTGACTTGGCCCATCAACGCGCGGCAGGCAGTTTTTCCTAGGGCGTGCCATCAATTAGCGCCCGACCCTTTGCGAAGTGAGCGGTTGAGCGCTCGACTCAAAATAAAACCAGGGACTGAAATCCTCTCTGGGTAAAAGCGGCAAGCTCTGATTGATGACAGCCCTTAGGGCAACAGCTGCTAATACAGCAGCACGCGGGACGATGGTAGCGGCGCACGGCAGTGCGTCGTTTTTTGTTGGGGCCTTCTGAGCTTTGCCGACGTCGTGTCTCAGGCGTCGTGTCTCAAACGTCGTGTCTCAAACGTCTGAGACATGACGTCGTTCTGCTGAGATTTTGAAAGGCCGCCGAGGTTTTCAATCCGCGCGTCAAGGCCACTCAGCCGATACCTCCGCAAGCGGCGCGTTTCAGACGGCCCTGAGGCGGCATATCCGGCAGAATCGACGAACTAGCCCGAATGGAGATAGCCGTTGTCCGTCTCCCTACGCTACGCTCGTACCCACAGTCTGCGCTTCCGGCGATCGCGGCGAGTCTACCGTCCGACACCGGTGCGTATCGGGCCAGCGCGGCTTGAGTCAACCCAGTTCGGGTCGGCGCGCGCGAACGTATGCAGCAGCCCCGCCAGCTCCCACAGCTGCTTCGCTACGCTGCCACAGCTCCAGTGCATTTACCTCGATCGCCTTGGGTATGCCCGCGATCGACGTCTCCACTCTTTCTAACGATCGCAGCCCCTCAATCGCAGCTCACGCATTCCATGTCCATCCTGTCGAACCGGTCGTGGCAAGTCTTTATCGTCCGGACGGGCGTTTTTTCAACGCTCGTCTGTACGCTCGCGCTCGTCGCGGGCGGCGTCTGGGTGGGGGCGCGTCTCACCCTCAATCCTAAATCTGTCGCCTGGCTCCAGCCCTACCTGCCGCCGCCGAGTTCGGCCCTGGCTGAGTCCGCCTACGCGCCGCTGACCCTCGATCGCATCCAGGAAGAGGTGGCCGCAGAGGGTAGGAGCGCCGGAGAACCAGTTGTAATGGTCGCAGCGGACGAAGCGACCTCCCCGCAGCATAGGGAAGCGGCATCGTTATTGTTGCCGATCGTCGAGGCGAAGTCCGGCTGTCGAGAAGCGCCCTGCGAGGCGATCGTGGCGCTGCGGCTCTATCAGCCCGACGGTACGTTCGATCGCTTCGGCGACCCGCTCTACTACCTACAGCGCGAAGTCGAACTCGAGGGGCCGCCTGAGTCTCTGGCGATCGCCCCGTTAGTCGAAGGCAACCCGCGCCTTGCCGCCTCGAACCGACCGCTAGCTTTTCATTCCTTACAGCGCTTTGAGGCGCACGCGCCGCGTACCGGCATCTGGCTCAACCTCGTTGGAGAATACCCCTTCGGCGATACGACGGTGTCCTATGGCCAAGTCCTGCACTTCAACCCCGGACGCCTGCACCTGAGCCCGCTGGTTCAGTGGAGCAGCCCCACCGGAAAACTGCCCGTCTGGCAAGACTTCACCGGTGCGGGAGATCCGGAACTGGTCGTCGATCGCACCGTCGGCCTCGAGCCCAATTACGAGATCTATCGCGTCACCTCGCGCCACTTTTTGCTCGACCCGATTTACCTAGAGCCGATCGCCCTGGCCGAACCAGCGCTCGACATCGACGCCTATCGCGAGGCGCTGCTGCTCGCCCGTAGCGGCCTGTGGTCGGCGGCGCACGCCCGCCTCGAACCCCTTGCCCAACAGCGTCAGCAGCAGGGTCAACCTTGGCCCGAAGACGCCCAGGCCCAGCTCGACACGATCGCGCTCCACGCCCGACTGCTGAGCGCCCACGCCGACACCCAATGGGCCAGCCCCGATCAAGCCACGATCGCCGCACTACTCGACGGGCGCTGGTCTCAGGCGCTGCGACAGCTCGAAACCTGGGACAACTGGCCGAACGATATCTTCCCCGCGATCGCCAGCAACCCCATGCGGCTCTGGCGTCGCGTCGAAACCTCGCTGCGGCTGCTGCCCGAAGAGCGATCGGCGCGCGTCTGGGCGGCGATCGTTATGGCCGCACGCTACGACCGGGCGCGAGCCCAACTCTGGCTGAGCGAGCGTCGCAACTCGATCGACGCCACCGAACGCGCCACGATCGAGCGCTTCCTCAGTCAAATCGACGCCGCGCCTCCCGCCAGCCCCGTCAGTTGGACACCGGACGACCCCGCCACAAGTCCCACCACCAGCGAGTAGCGGCGCGCAGATGCGGAGACATAGAACATCCGGTTTTCTTGCAAGCGCATAGCTCCTTCGATGATGGCCGGTGGCGATCGACCGATGTCGCGGGCGCGCTGCCGTGACGCCCCGATCGCGCTCGAATGTTGTTTATGGCGAGCCGGGCGAGCCGGACAAGTCGAGCGAGTCAGGCGAACCCGCATCATCCGCTGCCGTCGCAGCGTTCGGCGGCGCGGGTGGCCGACTCGGCAGCTCGGGGTCGAACCCTGGCGGCGGCGCGAGCAGTGGCGGTGGCGCGAACGTCTCCGGCGGCTCGGTCTGCCGCGACGGCGGCAACAGCTCGCCCGGAATCGGCCCGCTAAGATAATCGTCCGACGTCAGCTCCGCAAACTCCTGCACCTGGAAAATCAGCTCGAAACGCCGGCCCATCACCCGTGAGACCAGCTCTTCCACAGCGAAAACCTGGGTCGGCGTTACCGGCTCGTTCGGGTTGCTGCGAATGCTCAGATACACCCGAGGCGGCGAAGTGCCCCAGTCGATATCCGTCCCCAGCAGCTCGGCCTGCCGACCGATCGTAATCGTCCGCTGGATCAGCGTCTCGCGTAGAGCCGCCTGAAGCCGCACCTGACTCAACAGATCGCGCAGGCTAAACGAAAGCGGCACGACGATCGCGCCGATCAGCACCAGCGTCGAAGAAAATGCGCGCGTCACCCCCGAATTCGGCAGATAGTAGCCCGCCAGCGCGAATACCGTCATACAGGCCAGCGTGATTCCCAGCAGGTTGGTCGTGTAGAGCAACATCGCCCCACGCGCGTAGGGGTAATTCCCCTGGGAGACGCTCAGACCCACCACGCACAGCGGCGGCATCAGCGCCACGGAAATCGCCGTCCCCGCCAGCGCGTCGCTAATGTGAGGGCGGATCTTGGCAAACCCGGCGATCGTTCCCGCCGCTAGTGCGATCGCCAGGTCTACCAGTGTCGGCTGCGTTCGCGCCAAAATCTCGCTGCCGAACTCCGTCGCAGGGATTTGAGAGAGCCGCCCCAGCATCGCCGACATTCCCACCGATAGCAGCAGCCCCACGAAAATTGAAATCGCGCTGGAGCGAAACAGGTTTACATCCCCCTCCAGCGCCCCTAGCGCCAGACCGCGCATCGGCGTCATCAGCGGAGCGACGATCATCGCGCCGATAATCACCGCGCTGCTGTTGACCAGCAAACCGAGGCTGGCAATCGCGCAGGCCGCAATGCACAGCACCACGTAGTCGAGATCGAACAGCGAGTCTTCGCAGAGGCTACGGCGCAGCGCGCAGAGTTCCGCCTCAGACACTTTCGGTAGGTAGCGGCGCATGGAGGTCACCTTCCTCGTCAAGTCGCAGTCAGTAGCAGATTAATAAATTAGGGCAAAAAGCTGGATTTACGATAGCCCGCCAGCCCGACTCTCGTCAGCGCTCTCATCTCGTGCGGCGATCGATGCACGAACTGAAGCCAGATCGGGGTAAACTCCAGACCGCTCGACGCGATCCTCCCTAACTCCCGACAGGCTGCGCTACTCCGGAGATTGACGCCGCTTCCCGCAGCCCGGCAACGTTTGCGCTACTCCCAAGGCCCGCAATTGCTTCATCAAAATTCGCGAAGGTTACAAATCTTAAATTCGTTTAAGTTTGCGGCTGTTTATTATTTGGGGAACAGATAACGAGTGGTATAGACGCTTACGGATTTTTGCGCCCGCGATCGCTACAGCCCGATTCTGATGGCCGCGATCTTCCAGGCTAAAAACTATCAAAGCTGGAGCTGATAAGTTCTTTCATCTCGACCCTATCACCTCGATTTACCGTCGTTACCTTCTGTTACAAAAAACATTTTTTATTCATTTAGGAGAAAGTTTTTATGGCTTTCCAATACTCGGCGCAGCTCGGGCTCACTCCTTTCGAGGATGCGACGCCCTCCGAGCTGTGGATGACGCGCTCCGATGAAGAGATCGACAACATCGTCCGCGCCGTTTACAAGCAAGTGCTCGGCAACACCTACGTGATGAAGCGCGAGCGCCTCACCTCGGAAGAGTCGAAACTTAAAGACGGTCGCTACACCGTTCGCGACTTCGTTCGCGCCGTCGCTAAGTCCGAGCTGTACCGCGATCGCTTCTTCGATTCGTGCGATCCGCTGCGCTTCACGGAAGTCAACTACAAGCACCTACTCGGTCGCGCGCCCAAGGACTACGACGAGATCAAGCTACACAGCGACATCCTCGAGGCCCGAGGCTTTGAAGCCGACATCGACTGGTACGTCGATAGCGACGAGTACACCGAAACCTTCGGTAACGACACCGTTCCGTTCCTGCGCGGCTACAAGACGGAAGCGACTGCCAACCTGGTCAGCTACACCAACTTCTTCCAGCTCCAGCGCGGTCCGGCCAGCAGCGACTTCGGCAACACCCGCGCTCGCCTGACCCGCCAGATCGTTCGCAGTTCGCCCGCTTCGGTCGTGCCGCCGTCGGGTGGTTCGTCCGGTTGGTCGTTCCAGTCCTCGGCCACCGATGCCAAGGGCGCTGTGACCGCAATGGGCAACAGCAAAATGTACCGCATCGAGACCACTGGCTACCGCGCCAAGAAGCTCAACCGCATCCCCAAATACCGCCGCAGCAACAAGGTTTACCTGGTTCCCTTCGACAAGCTGTCGGAAGAGTACCAGCGCATCCACCGTCAGGGCGGCGTAATCGCCAGCATTACCCCGGTCGGTTAGAAGCGAAGCCTCCGGCGCCTCTTTGCTAGGTATTGCCGAACATTTCGCCTTCGGGCGGCGTTTTGCCGGTCGGAAGCGAGTAACCCCGTAAAAGAGAGTGTGGCGCTTGCCCGCTCTCTTTTTTCTTGGCGATTCTCTCGAACGATCGCGGCGATCGCACGCTGGCAAAGCGGGCGCGGCGGTCACCGACCGCTACACTGTTTGAGTGTCTGCTGGAAGATAGCGCCCGCTGTCGGGCAACGATCGACCGTTTCCCGCGCCTGTTTCCGCATTTAGCCTTTATGTCGTCCTCTTCGCATACACCCCGAACCGCGTCCGGTGGCCTGCCTGCGCCGTTCTCGATCATGGATCGCTATATCGTCTCGGAGACGATCGCGCCGTTTTTGTTCGGGCTCGGAGCCTTTGCGTCGCTGGGGCTGGCGATCGGCGTGCTGTTCGAGCTGGTGCGCGAGCTGAGCGACAACGATATCTCCTGGGCGATCGCGCTCAAGGTGATCGGCCTACAGCTGCCTTACTACGTCTCCCTAGCGCTGCCGATGGCGATGCTGCTCGGGGCGCTGCTGGGTTACTCGCGCCTGTCGAGCGATAACGAAATCGTCGCGCTCCGCAGTTGCGGCGTCAGCCTTTACCGCATCGTGCGTCCGGCGGTGGCCCTGGGTCTGGTTATCGCGGGCCTAAACTTCGCCTTCGACCAGACCGTCGTGCCGGAGATGCGCTACGAAGCCAAGATGACGCTGCTGCGCGCCCTCAAAGACGAAGACACGATCCAGCGAGACGAGAACATCATCTATCCCGAAATTCGCGACGTGGAGCGCGAAGATGGCGAAAAAGGCCGCACGCTGGTGCGTTTGTTCTACGCCGACACCTACGACGGCCAGATGATGAACGAGGTCACGATCCTCGATCGCGGCGACCCAGACTACACCCAGCTCGTCCAGGCCGAGTCGGCCCAGTGGGACGCCGCCACCGAAACCTGGAACTTCCTCAACGGCGCGATTTACATCATCTCCGCCGACGGCAGCTACCGAAACGTGCTGCAATTTGAATCCCACAGCCTGCCGCTGCCCCGCGCCCCGCTCGATATCACCAGCCGCCGCGACTACGCCGAGATGAACCTGGTGCAGGCTTTTCAGCAGCTCGCCATTCTTAAAACCAGCGGCCGCGAAAGCAAGATCCGCAAGCTGGAGATCCGCATCCACCAGAAGTTCGCGCTACCGATGGCCTGCTTGGCCTTTGCGCTGTTCGGCGCGACTCTGGGCATTCAGTCCCAGCGGGCTAGCACCTCGCGCGGTTTCGGGGTCTGCGTCCTGGCGATTTTGGGCTACTACGTCCTCATGTCGATCGCCGATGCCCTCGGCCTCAGCGGTGCACTGCCGCCCTGGATGGCAGGCTGGATGCCGACGGTGGTGATGCTGGTGGCGGGACTGGCGGTGATGCGCACGCGCCTGAGTTGGAACTAGCAGTAGATGTTCTCCTGCCGCAGTTACGCTGTGCCTATCTCAAACACGAGCTCGTATGAATACGGTTCGTTGACTAAGAATACTCCAACAGTATATTTGTCCAGAAGTCACCAATGAAGGCTGAGCTTGTCGTTCGCGAAGCGTCGGCTCCGCCGATAGCGTGTGACGCACTATCTGCTTCGCAGGGGTTATGCCAACAACAAGCTCAGTGCTCAAATACCGATCGTTGAGTGTTTATTTCCTTGGAGTACTCTAAGGTCTATTTTCCTTGTTGTCTTGATAGACCTCACAGCGTACGGGCAGCTCGATCGAAAATGTCGTCCCCATCCCTAAATCAGACTCACACTTCAGTCGTCCCTGGTGCTTCTCTACCACAACTTGATAGCTAATCGACAACCCAAGCCCTGTACCTTTACCCACGTCCTTGGTTGTGAAAAATGCATCAAACAGTCGCTCTAAATTTTCGGGCGCAATGCCGCGGCCCGTATCTGAAATCGCGATCTGCACCCAGTTTTCCTGCAATACGACCGTACGGATTGTCACCTCTTTTGGTACTGTCTGCCGCTCTGGTTGCGGTGCTAATTCGATCCGCTCTTCGATCGCATCCACTGCATTTGCCAGCAGATTCATAAAGACCTGGTTAAGCTGCCCCGCCAAGCACTCTACCAGTGGCAGCTCGCCGTACTCTCGAACCACCTTCACTCCCACGCCACCACCGCGCTCCTGAAAGCGGTGAGCCAGAATTGTTAGCGTGCTGTCAAGGCAGTCGTGAAGATTAACGGCCTTCAGCGCAGCCTCGTCCACCCGTGAAAAGACCCGTAGGGAGCGCACAATTTCGCGAATCCGATTCGTCCCCGTTGACATCGACGTCAGCAGTTTTGGCAAATCCTTCTGTAGGAACTCGATGTCAATATCCTCGCGCAGGTCGGCAACATGCTCCGGCGGCGCGGGGAAAGCCGCCTCGTAGGTGTCGAGTAGCTCGAGCAGGTCATCGAGATATTCCATGGCGTGGGTCAAGTTGCCGTGGATAAAGTTAACGGGATTGTTGATTTCGTGAGCCACACCCGCCACTAGTTGACCGAGACTCGACATTTTTTCAGTTTGAACGAGTTGGGTCTGAGCTTCCTGGAGAGTCAGCAACGTCGAGGAGAGTTCGGCGGTTCGTTCCCGTACGCGATTTTCGAGATCCTGCGTCAGATTTTGGAGCTGGGCCTCGGCACTGCGGCGCTCTTGCACTTCGTTTTGGAGCTGTAGATTTTGCTCGTCGAGTTCTTCTTCTACCAGCTCGCGGCTTTCTTCACTGAGTACGAGCCACCATGATGCGGTCGCGGCTACCAATCCCAGAAAAGCGCACAGAATAACGAAGATCTCGCCGATCCAGCCCGTCAGGTCTGGATCGTGTATGTCTCCCTGTGATACCGCAAAGTAGTAAACCAGCCCGACTGTGACAATCGTCGTGCCAAAGATAGCGGTAAAGGTGGAGGCAAAGCGGAGAACACGAGCGCCAAGTCTGGGCGAGAATTTGCCCCGTAGGAGCGCGCGAGAGATTGGAACGCCAGGGGGGGGCGTTTCCCCAGGGATCGAGTCACGATTCTCGTTTTGCGCCAGGGAAGGAAGCGTATTTGCCGCGAGGACGCCAGGGATCGAGAGGTTAACGGAACGGGAAGGTGCTTTCTTACAGCGATCGTGGCAGTGTGTATCGAGGGTGCAGCACAACGAACAAATCGGCCCTGCATAAACCGGGCAGTAGGCCATATCGAAGGACTCGTACTGGTTCTCACAAACGCTACAGGTGAGCAGGGTTTCGGTCGCGTGCGGTGCAGTGTCATCGTGAAAGACGTTTTCGCGAGCGAGGTAATAGCGCCCTTTCGTTAACCAAGCGATCGTGGGAGCCAGGACAAAGGCAAGCCCCAAGGCGAGAAATGACGAGTACGCCTGAGCGTAGGGCCCGAAAACGTTGAGAAAGGCTAAAATCGAAACCAGTGAGGCGATCGCGGTCGATCCCACCCCAACTGGATTGAGACTGTAGAGATAAGCCCGCTTGAACTCGATATAGGACGGGCTTAGCTTTAGTGGCTTGTTAACGACCAAATCCGCGACGATCGCCCCCACCCAAGCGATCGCCACGTTGGAATACAGACCGAGCACCGATTCCAGCGTTTTAAATACGCCGCACTCCATTAATACCAACGCGATCGCAACGTTGAACACCAGCCAGATTACGCGACCGGGATGAGTATGAGTCAGACGCGAAAAAAAATTCGACCAGGCCAGCGAGCCGGCATAGGCATTGGTGACGTTAATTTTGATTTGCGAGACGACAACAAAGATAAAACTAACCGTCAGGGCAACACTCGGATCGGAAAAAATATCCAGGAACCCGACCAGATACATCTGAATGGGTTCTTTCGCATCGACGATCTCGACGCCGTGATGAATGGCCAAGGACGCTAAAAATGCTCCCCCCAGCTGCTTGGCGACTCCCAGCACGATCCAACCCGGCCCTGCCGCGATCGTTGCCGTCCACCAACGGATGCGATTTTCGGATGTCAGGGGCGGTAGAAATCGCAGGTAATCGACCTGCTCGCCAATTTGAGCGATCAGCGAAAAGCTCACTGTCGCTGCCATGCCGAAAAGCACAGGGTCGAACGCCGTGCCGTAGGGCGAGTTGCCGGAAAAGTGAATGAGATTGTTGAGTGCGTCGGGCTCCTTGACGAAAACGAAGCCGTAGGGCGCGAGCATCAAAGTCAGCCAAACAAGCTGCGTCCAGAGCTGCAGCTGATTAATGGCCGTAACGCCGTAGAACACCAGCGGAATAATGACGACGGAGCTGAGAATATATCCGAGCCAAAGGGGCACATGAAGGTAAAGATCCAGCGCTTGGGACAGGATAGTTGCTTCGAGCGCGAAGAAAATAAAGGTAAAGGAGGCGTAAATCAGCGAGGTGATCGTCGAGCCAATGTAGCCAAACCCAGCCCCTCGGGTCAGCAAGTCCATATCGATGTTGTACTTGGCGGCGTAGTACGCGATCGGCAGACCCGTCAAAAAAACAACCGCCCCAACAGTGACGATCGCCCAAAATGCGTTGGTAAAACCGTAGGCGATCGTTAGCGATGCCCCGATCGCCTCGAGGGCGAGAAACGAAATGCCCCCAAGCGCAGTGCTGGCCAGCAGCCACTCCGACCACCTACGGAAGGACTTGGGCGCGTAGCGTAGGGAGTAGTCTTCCAGCGTTTCGTTTGCAACCCACTGGTTGTAGTCGCGGCGTTCCTTGACGACCGTTTGCTTAGGAAACATGGCCGGACGCTTCGGCTCTTGGGTGTTCATTTGCGACAGTCACGGTGAGTGGAGCAGTAAGCGGCCGAGCAGAATGTTTGCCTCAGGCATTCCCAGTCTTGCAACATGCTTTCTTTCTTTCTGTATCCGAGCTGGGGCTTTTGTCTTTCACTTGAAACAATACAGTTTCAATTTTCCCCATCAGGGTATTGCCGGTTCGATACTTGCATCCTTCGCAGAGAGCGATCGGCGTCAGTTATTGCTGTGGCAATGTTCCTGAGGTTGGCTCGCAATCAAAATCGATCGCTCTTGACCCAAGCACTAGACTGTCGGTGGAGCTGACGCTGTGCGAAAGACACCGCTCAGCGATCTCCGGTATTCAGGATGTTCTGACCGGGGAATCCTTCCGGGGCAGGCATTCTCTGTTTAGGTAACGGCCTCTGGAGAGAGCCGCGACTCTGGCAGGTCTATCCCTGATTCGATGACACCCCTAAATCAGCTAGCACTTCTGCCGGATGGGGTTCGGCCTTGACCTTGTTATAGATTTTGGCGATCGTGCCCTCCGGATCGATAACGAAAGTGCTGCGGACGATGCCCATATACTCCTTGCCCATAAACTTCTTCAGGCGGTAAACGCCATAGGCCGTGGAGATTTCGGCTTCGGTATCGACGAGTAGCGGGAAGGGCAGATCGTACTTCTTCGTAAAATTCTGGTGCTTCTTGGCACTGTCGGTGCTGACGCCGAGGATAACGATATCGTTGGCCTGGAAGTCGGCGTAGCGATCTCGAAACCCGCAGGCTTCAGCGGTGCAGCCCGGCGTATTGTCGCGCGGGTAGAAATAAAGCACGACGGTTTTGCCGCGCAGGTCGGCGAGGCGGACGGTGTTGCCATCGCCGTCGGGAATTGAGAAATCAGGGGCGCGATCGCCCACGGCCAGCGGTGTATCGGTCACGGTAAGGTATTGCGCTACGGACGCTCGTTATTGTGGCACTATTCCCGCGCGCGAGCCGCCGCCACCGGCAGCATCAGGGCAAACGCCCGCTCATTTTCGGTGGCTCAAGAGCAGTATTTCGAGCACTGAGCTTCGACTACGCTCAGCCCTCAGTTAACTGACTTCGAGCTTAAAAGTTTGGAATCTGCGTTTGCCCTGCCGGCAGAATTTGCCGACCCCGCTCGCAATCCGCCCGCAGTCTATTTGCACTCCGTTTGGGAATAAATCGAAACTTCGGGCACAGCGTCCGGTTCGGACCGATCTTTCCGGAAATATGTCTTACGCTTGGAAGCGCAGGAAAGCAACCGCCTCAGATCCGAACGGCTGCGATCGGCTCGATCTTCCCAACGACGCAACCCCCTCCACGGCTAAATTTCATGATCGCTCCTTGTTATCAGTTCGAGAACTTCTCCTTCACCGATATGGTCACCTGCGTCCGCGAGCTGAGGCATGCTGGTGTCGGGGCATTTTGCATGGAAGACGTCACCGAAGCCGTCGTACGCTACCTGTACGATCGCTTCCGCAACCCCGAAACCGGCGAGCGGGAAATCGCCCTGGTGCGCTGCTTCAAAACCGAGCGCTACGCCGACCTCGGTGACTGTTACCTGCAACAGATCGCCCGCACCACCGGCCAGTGCGACAGCCTCGACGACGACGTGCGCTGCCTGACGCTGCTGGGTACGGCGGGCCAGGAACCAGAGTGGAACGAGCGCCACCAGTCGCGCGGCCACAAGGCGATCCCCCTCGTTAGCAAGCAGTTCGTGCTGCAACTGCCGATGATCGCTCGGCTCATCCAGCAGCTCGGCCTGGAAATCGAGTCCGTTCTGACGCCCGACCCAGAGCTGCTCGTCGATCTCGACGAAGAGTCGTTCAATGTCTTTCACGTTCCTGAAGCGCCGAGTAGCGAATACATCCCCGCCCAGGACGAGTTCGTGATCCCCTATGGCGTTCAGTCGGTGCTGGGTTTCGGCGGAATGATGCCGTCGGGGAATCTATTTGCGGTGATTATTTTCTCGAAGGCGAAGATTACGCGCCCGATCGCCGATCGGTTTAAGACCATCTCCTTAAGCGTCAAAACGGCGCTACTGCCCTTTGACAGCGGGCAAATCTTCCGCGAGGCCAGCCTGTACGCCGAGCGCAAGCGCTAAGGCCTGCGCCCCAGGGCAAACGCATACTAATTTTCAACGATCCAAAATCGATATTTCGAGCACTGGGCTATCTGCAAAGCAGATAGTGCGGCCACTTTTCGCAACAACACCCAGGCTGCGACTCCGCTCAGCCTTCGATTGACTGACTTTGGGCATGAAAACTTGGAGGATGCGTTTGCCCTGGTCTGCGCCCCTAGTTATTGTCCCCCTCACTGCGGGGCGGGGCGGGCTCGAATCCTGGCTAGCGATCGGAACTTTCAGGCTGGCTGCGGATATGGATATCGCGCTGGGGAAAGGGAATTTCGATGTCGTAGCGCGCCAGGGCGTCGTAAACGCGGTAGTTCAGCTCGTTGGCGTAGCGAAACTGGTTCTGTGGATCGCGAATCCAGACCAGCAGCTCGAAGTCTAGGGAGCTGTCGCCAAAGCCGCGAAACCACACCTGGGGCTCCGGCGCGAGCAGCAGCGGCTCGTAGCCCCGCGCCACCTCCAGCAGCGCCTCGCGCACCTGCTCGCTGTCGGTTCCGTAGGCGACACCGACGGGGATGCCGATGCGGCTGACGGGGTTGCCGTGGCTCCAGTTGACCAGCGCCTGCTCTAGAAAGCGCGAGTTGGGCACGACGATCGATACGTAGTCCGGCGTGCGGATTTCGATGCTGCGCGCGCCGATGCGTTCGACGGTTCCCATTAGGTCGTCGAGCTGCACGAAGTCGCCGACCTTCATCGAGCGATCGAAGCTGATAATAATGCCGCTAATAAAGTTATTAGCAATATTTTGCAGCCCGAAGCCGATCCCGACGCTGAGGGCGCTGAGCAGCACGGCCAACGAGGCCAGGTCGATGCCCCAGACTTGCAGGACGATCGATAGCCCCACGAACAGCAGCACGCAGCGGCTGAAGACGATCGTAATGTCCTGAATGCCGCGATCGGCCCCCGTCACCGACAGCACCTGCGTCCGGAATCGATCGGTCAGCCAGATGACGGCAAACCACAGCCCGACGAGCATCGCCAGCAGCAGCACCAGATCGAGGATCGACGAGTTGCGATCGCCGAGCAGCAGAATTGGCCGCGTAAAGTTGGCGATAAAGTCGTAGCGCCACTGCCGCGACTGGGGAAACAGGCCGGTGATGTAGTACGCCGCGATCGTCCAAACCGACACTTGACCGGCGACCAGCAGCAGGTGCAGAAGCGTCTGGCGCGGTTTCGATCGCGGCGTCGGCGAACTCGTCGCGGGCGAGCCCGACTCAGCGCGCTCGTCTTCCTCCGTCTGGCTTGGCCGCCGCAAAATCGCATCTAGCTCCCAGGAGCAGAGATAGAGCGCGACGGCGAATCCCAGCCCCTTAAACGCTGCTTCTCGCTTGTCTCGGATGTACTCGGGGCTACGCTCGAAGATGGCCTGACGCAGCTTTTTTTCCACGAGGGCTCGCCATTCTTCGGCCTGGTCGGTGGTGGTCGAGAGCGGATCGATGTCGCGCTCGGTCACCGTCATTAGCTGGCTACCGTTAATGTGGATCGTCTGGTTTCCCGCCACGTTCTCCGTGCTGATGTCGATCGCGACGCCGTTGCTGACATTGGCGGCCAGAAGATCTTCCAGCGCGGCCTCGAGCCTTGCCTCAACGCGGGCAGCGCGATCGCGAGCCGAAAAATTCCCTGCCGCTTCCAGCTCGAACAGCTTGCGACCGTCCAGCACCACGGGCGCGGTGATACGCGGTGCGGTCGCGGTTGTGGGCACTTCGGGGGCGTTCGCCAAACCAGGCGCGCTCGCCAGCGTCAAAACGATCGCCAGCACCCAGGCGATCGCCACAGCCCGTCTCAGCGCTCGGACAGTGTCCCGAACGGCCTCCCGAACGGCCTGACGCCACCAGCTCGATCGATGCATGAATCGTCCTCCTGGAGCCGCGCGACGGCTCGTCGTGGTTCGGCGCGGATCGTGTTTCTGTATCCCTAGGCAAGTGTAAAGTGACGCGCGATCGACGCTGTAAGTTCGTTCGAGGCGTCGCCAGAATTGTCGAAATTATCGGCATCGGTCGAGTTGCGGGAGATCGCCGCGATCGCCGTTGCCAGATCGAGCTGCCGCAGGTTCAGCCCCGCCGCCCGATCGCCCAGTGCCGAACGCAGTACCGCGATCGCCGCCGTCTCGCCCGCCATCACGATCGGCGCAACGACCGGCTTGCGATAGGCCGACACCGAGGCCACATCGAGCTGGAACGCACCGGACGTAAAGGCCGGATTGAGCTGGCGATCGTACTCGAACTTGCTGAGCATGAGCTGGAACGCCGCAATCGCGGAGCCATCCAGGCGCGGGCTGTCGGGCACGGACTTAGCGCGGAAAGTCGGCACGCACTCGGCAAACGGCACGCGTACGGCGATCGCGGCATCGGGCTGCGTATCGAAGCTGTAGCAGTGGGCGACGCCGTCCCAGGCTTCGCGATCGCGCAGAATAAATTTATAGCGGTTACCATCGCCCGTCAGTCGCAGCTCCAGCCCCGTATTCGCGCCCAGTTGCCGGGCAGCATCAGGCTCGGACGCCGCGACGCCGCGCAGGTCGAGCGCTGGAGAAATCGCTCGCGTCCGAATCGAAGCAAACCCGCCCGAGTTCGCCGTCGAGACGTTGCCTGCAAAGCGCATGGTCTTCGGCATCGCGATCGCCTGACTCTCGCTAACGCCACCCATCACTACATCGTCCACCGAGCCCCACAGCGCCCGCAGGTCGATGTCTTCGCGCGAAAAATCAAACACCGTTTGCGGCGTCAGGTCGGCATCGAGACGAGCGATCGCGCCATCGAGCTCCGCTGCCGGGAAGTTCGCCGCCGCCCCAACGACGATCGCCACGAGCAGGTCGCGATCGGTCAACCTCGCCAAACCGCCATCACCCAGGTCGAGCGTCGCAAGCCCCAGCACCTCGAACTTTGCAGCCAGCCCCGACGGCAGTGTCCCCAGCGGATCGAGAAGACCGACGATCGGGCGGCGGGAAGTAACGGAATCGGGGGCGAACAGCATCGGCGAACTGGCGGCAGACCCGCCGCTCCAGAGGGATTGCAGCCACCGCATCGTATCGGAAAAGGGCAGCACGTCGAAGTAGGTCAGCGTCTCAAACAGGCGAGCGGGATTCCAGCTCCGATCGGATGTCGATCCGGGTGTCGGTTGGGGCTCTTGCTGGGGTGTCGGGGAAGTCGGGCGGTTCATTGGCGGTTCGTGGGGCGCTTTGTTGGCAGCTTGCGGGCGATTCGCGGGCGATTCGTGGGCGATTCGTGGGCGGTAGCGGGTCGCGATCGATCTTAACCAGAGCCACGAGCATTCCGCGCGGCGGCTCCCGACGCCTCCAAGGGCCTTCCCCGATCTTCCCAAAGAAGCCGAACCTCCCCACGACCGCAAGAGATTTTCACTTCTTTACAGCGCGGGCCAAATTCCTCTCTCGCGATCGTCAATTTTCGTTTGCGTTTCGGCCATGCTGAGGCGATCGCGCGGCGAGTTCTGCTAGATTGCGAATCCCTGCACGCGAATCGATCTTCGGCCCGCGCACCGACACACTAGCGCCGCCCCGCCGATCGCGCCTAGACACGACACGCCGACCCCAAAAGGGCTCCGAGATCGAGCCACAGCACCCCGATCGAGCCGCAATCCCGCCCCTGACGCAATACGCCACATCTAGCGTCTTAAGAACTTAAAAGAAAATCAAGCCGCCACCTATAGCGTGCGATAAGATCGCAGGCCCGACGATCGCGGTGTGCTTCTCGGCGATCGCGATCTTTGAGAACAATCGCGATCGCAATCTGACGTTTCACTACAAAACCCCACATCTAGCGCTTCACTTCTCTAGAATTGCATTCACACGCTATTGATAGCGTGTGTCTGGATCGCAGTTCCCGATTTGGGAGGTACTGGGTGAACTACTTAGACGAGTGGAAACAGAGCGGCGTCGATCCCGAACTCGTGCGGCTGAATGTCGTCGCGCTGGACGGGACGGAGGCGTACGACTATCTGTGCTACTCGGATAAGCTGCCCCGCCGCAACGACGGTCGCTTGGCGAGCGGCATGCTGAAGCGCTACGCCCACGTCGAGTCCGGCGGCTGGTGGTGTTCCGGCACGAACCTGCTGACGGGAACCGACGACCTTTGGGGCTGCTTTAAGCCAGAGCTGCCGCGTGTGGCGGGCGATCGCGACAAGCCGATCAAGTACGAACATCCACCCAAGGTCGAAACCGGTGTCTTCGCGCTGCGCGTGCCCGTCGCGATTTGGCGGCGCATCGCCGAGCGAGCGGAGCTGAAATTTGACGAGAACTGGATCGATCGATCGCGCCATGATTTCGGCTTCTGGGCGTGGCTGCGGGAAACCCCGAGCGTGCCGGTCTGCATCACTGAAGGCGCGAAAAAAGCCGGGGCGCTGCTAAGTGCGGGTTACGCCGCGATCGGCCTGCCGGGAATCGACAACGGCATTCGGACACCGCGCGACGAGAACGGACGCCGCACCGGCACGTCCCATACGATCGCGCAGATTTCAGCGCTGACCCAGAACGCGCGCCCGGTTTACATCGCCTTCGATCGCGACACCAAGCCGAACACTGTCCGCGCTGTCAATAGCGCAATTCGGCGGTTGGGCTACCTGATTTCGCAGTCGGGCTCGCCCGTGCGCGTCGTCACCTGGTCGCCGGAAGACGGCAAGGGTGCGGACGATCTGATCGTGGCGCGGGGAACCGAAGCTTTCGATCGCGCCTTCACCGACGCACTCAGCCTCGACACCTGGAAAGCCCAGCTGCTCGGCCAGCTCAGCTACCGCGTCGATATTGACCTAGAGGCGCGCTACCTGCCCGCCGCGATCGCGATTCCCGACGATGCCCGCCTGGTGGCGATCCAGTCGCCGAAGGGAACCGGCAAAACCGAGGCGATCGGCCAGTGGGTGCAGCAGGCGATCGCGCGGGGTCAGCGTGTCTTGGTCGTCGGCCACCGCGTCCAGCTCGTCGAGGCGCTGTGTCGGCGCTTCGGGTTGCCTTACGTCACGGAGATCGAGGATTTGCGACAGGTCGGCAATGGCTACGGCCTCTGCATCGACTCGCTCCACGGCACGTCTCAAGCAAAATTCCGCGTGGAGGACTGGCGCGACGCGATCGTGATTTTCGACGAGGTCGAGCAAGTCCTCTGGCACGCGCTGAACTCGGAAACCTGTCGCGGGCGGCGTGTCGAAGTCCTGGAAACGCTGAAGCGGCTGATGCACGTCACCCTCGGAGCCGCTGGCCGGATCTACGCCGCCGATGCCGATCTGAGCGATACGTCGCTGGACTATCTGCTGGCGCTGTCTGGGGTCGATCGCGAGCCATTCGCGATTCGCAACCGCTGGAAGCCCACCACCCCCTGGCAGATTTCCCACTACACGGACTCGACGCCAAAGCGCATCTTCCGCGACCTGGAAGCTCATATCGCCGCTGGGGGACGCCCGTTCGTTTGCCTCTCGGCGCAGAAGCTGAAAAGCAAGTGGAGCACCACGACGATCGCAGCCTACCTGCAAGAAAAATTTCCCGATCGCAAGCTGCTCCGCATCGACTCCGAGTCCGTTTCCGACACCGATCACCCGGCTTTCGGCTGCACCCACGACCTCAACCGTCGCCTCGCCGACTACGATATCGTCCTAGCGAGCCCTTCAATTGAGACCGGCATCAGCATCGACCTGCGCGGCCACTTTACGTCGGTGTGGGCGATCGCCCAGGGCATCCAAACCGAAAACAGCGTCCGCCAATCCCTCAGCCGTCTGCGCGAACCCGTGCCGCGCTACCTATGGGCCGCGCCTTACGGCTTTAATAAAGTCGGCAATGGCTCGGACTCGATCCCGGCGCTGCTGGGTTCCAGCCAAAAGCTGACGCAGCTCAATATCCGGCTGCTACAACAGAGCGACTTTAGCGGCTTCGAGGATTTCGACGCGGGCTTCCAGGCGGAATCCTTGCAGTGCTGGGCGAAGTTCGCCGTGCGCTTCAACGCCACGATGAGCGGCTACCGCGAGGCGATCGCCGCCGCCCTCACCGCCGAAGGCCACCGCATCACCGACCCGAAAAAAGCCAAATCTACCTCCAAGTCCGCCGCTAAGTCCGCCGCCAACCCCGAACCCGCGCCGCCCGCCCTCGAGCTGATGGCGACGATCGCCGACGTACGCGAGCGCAACTACCTCGATCGGTGTCGCACGATCGCCCGCGCCCGCGACCTCAACCACCGCCAGTACCGCACCCTGCGTCAAACCCTGGTCAAATCCCAGGCCGATCGCCAAGTGCTGCGAAAATACGAACTCAAGCGCCGCTATGGCGTCCCCGTCACCATCGATCTGGTACGTAAAGACGACGACAATTGGCACGATAAACTGCGCCGCCACTACTTCCTCACCGTGGGGCGCGAGTTCCTGGCCGATCGCGATCGGCGCGTGGCGCGGCAAATTTTGCAGCAGGGCGGCGGGCAGGTCTTCTCGCCGGACTTCAATAAATCCCAGCTCGGTGCGACGATCGGCATCTTGGACTTGCTCGGCCTGCCGACCCTGCTCGAGAACGTCGATCGCGAGCTGCGTAACAACGAGCCGGACTTGCAGGCGATGAAGGTCAAAGCCCTCGAATCGCGCCCGCAAATCAAAGCCGCCACCGGCATCGGCCTCGCGAAAAACTCCACGCCAATGGTGGTGTTGCGCCGTCTGCTGGAGAAAATTGGCTACGGACTCAATCAATTGCGCTGGGAAGGCGGCCGCAAGCAGCGCCAGCGCGTCTACGCGATCGCGGTTCCCGACGACGGGCGCACCTCGGTGTTCGAGCACTGGCTGACGACCGATCGGCGCTTCCCCGGCTGGTCGGAAAGCGCGATCGATGGCGTTATGCCGCCGGTATTGGCCGAGCGGTCGGGCGAGTCCGCCAACGTCGGCAGCTTCGAGCAGCTCTCGCTAGTGGATCTCGCCGATCCACCGACGTAGCACGTCCGGTGATTTCGGCAACGCTCGCGCGATGGAGGAACGAAACTTCACCTCCAGCCGAGGCTTTCGGGGTCGCGCTAGGATTGCAGCAGCATTGAGGGGAATGGCGTCATGGCCGAACCGATCGATCGTCGCGAGCTGGCGAACTACAAAGATCTACTGGCGGACTACCAGCCAGGACTGGACGCGATCGCGACGCTGGAGCGCAACGGCGGCGACTGGGCTGCAGGCGTAGACGAGCTGTGGGCGGAGTCGAACGCTCCGGCGAGTTTCGGGCGCGGCCGCAAGCTGTGGGAAACGGTGCTGCGGGTGTTGCGGCAGGAGCTGTGCGGCGACGAGGGCTTTCGCGCGCAGGTGAAGGAATACAAAAAGCAGCCGAATAGCGCGACGCTGCTGACGGGGCTGGTCGTGTCGCTGACGGCGTCGGCGGGCTTGCCGATCGATCCGGCGATTTCGACGATCGTGGTGCTGTATATCGTGAAGTTCGGGCTCGATGTGTTTTGCGAGTACACCGAACCCACGACATAATCCGCTAGCAAAATTCTCGAACGAGCGCCTCGATTTCGGGTAGCAGCGCCGATATATCGCGATTGATGATGTCCGAAACAACGGCCAGATTCACGTTGTCGTATTCGTGAATCAAGAAGTTGCGCGTTCCGGCGATTTGTTTCCACTGGATTCGATCGTAGCGATCGCGAAATTCCGGCGATAGGCGCTTCGTCGCTTCGCCCAGAATCGTGAGCTGGTACAGGATGGCAGAGTGACGCAGCTCGTCAGCTTCGAGGTCTGCTGCCGTCATGCCCCGCCCGTAGTTTCGGGCTTGCTTGGCCGCTTTCAAAATATCTAGGAGCGTTGCCCGATCGCGATCGTTGGGAATCGTCATGGCGGTTGGCGGCGTCGGGAGCAGTGCGGTTGGCGTTGTCGCGATGGCCGCAGGGTAGATCGTCCGAGCCGTACCGAAGATGTTGGCGCGGCGGATGTAATTGTCGCTGTGTTCGATATTCGATCGCATCACCACATCCACGGCGCGGCCAATGCGATCGCCGAGATCTTGCTGCATTCCCAGCAAATCCAGCAGGCCGATCTGAGCCTCAGGCGCGAACACGACCAGGCAATCGAGGTCGCTATCGGGCCGAAAGTCGTCTCGCAAAATCGAGCCAAACAGCGCCAATTCCACGATCTGCCACCGTTCGCAGTAGCCTGCGATGTCGCTGGGTTTTAGCCCCACCCGATCGAGCGTCGCGATCGCGTCTGTTTCGCTCAGGCGAGCTAGCGAGAGCGTCGTATCTGCCATCTCCGCAGCCTCCAAAACCGTATTGCTATCCTACAAATATTCACCCCCGATCGCTGACTGCCACTATGCCCAGCATCCGCATCCGTGAAGTCGCGCCCACCGCAACGGACTTCGAGGCCGACCTGACGATCGAGACCGATCGCCGTGCGACCTACCGCATCGCGATCCGCAACCCGTTCGAGCCCGAGATCGGGCGCGAGCTGGAGTGGTATTTCGAGCGGTGGCTGGAATGCCCGGATCTCGACAAGGTTCAGGCAGCCCGGGTGGCGGCAAGCGTGGAAACCTACGGGCGAAATCTGTTCGAGCAGGTGTTCGGCGATCGTAAGGTCTATGCGGATTATCGCGAGCTGCGGCGATCGCTGAAGCTAGCCGATGGGTCGGTGCCGATCGAGATCGAAGGATCGCCGGAGTTTCAGGCGCTGCACTGGGAAGCGCTACGAGACGAGGATTTGCCGGAGCCGCTGTCGGCGATCGCGACGATGGTACGGGTGGACTCGAAAAAGCGGGCGGGGACTCCGGCGGTGATGTCGGAGTCGGGGGTGCTGAATTTGTTGGTGGTGACGGCGCGTCCCAGTGGCGGGCGGGATGTGGGCTATCGGACGATTTCGCGACCGCTGATCGAGGCGATCGACGATAACGAGCTGCCAGTCAACGTAGAACTGGTGCGGCCGGGGACGTGGGAGGCGCTCGATCGCCAGCTTCAGGAGCGGGGCGCGGGCTACTATCACGCGATTCATTTCGATTTACACGGGTCGGTGTTGACCTATGACCAGGCGAAGGCGCTGCTGGAGGAGAAGTCGCCAGTATCGCGCCATACGTTTAAGCGGGGCTACGGGTTGCAAGATCTCAAGCCCTTTGAGGGGGCGCGGGGCTTTTTGAGTTTTGAGGGCGATCGGGTCGGCACGTCGATTTTGGTGTCGGCGGATGAGGTGGCGACGTTGCTGATGGATAAGGGGATTCCCCTGTGTATTCTCAATGCCTGTCAGTCGGCGAAGCAGTTGCGGCGGGACGCCAGCGATGGCGACGATAAACCGGCGGGGGAGACGAGTTTGGGGGCGCGGTTGTTGTCGGCGGGGATGCAGGCGATCGTGGCGATGGGCTATTCGGTGACGGTGGATGCGGCACGGGTGATGGTGACGGCGCTGTATGGGGCGCTGTTTGGCGGTAAGTCGGTGATGGAGGCGATTCGGCTGGGGCGGCGGGAGTTGTTGAACGATAAGGAGCGCACGTCGGCGTGGTTTGGCAAGAAAATCGAGCTAGAGGATTGGCTGTTGCCAGTGGTGTATCAGGGCGCGACGGTGAATCTGGGGCTGCGGAAGCTGGACGCGCGCGAGAAGGCGGGGTTAATGCGCGATCGCGCCCGACGGTTTCGCTTCGAGCCGCCGACCTATGGGTTTATCGGGCGGGATACAGATATTCTGACGATCGAGCGGCGGTTGCTGGCTCCGGACGATAACGCGCTGCTGCTTCAGGGGATGGGCGGCACGGGCAAGACGACGCTGTTGCGGTATTTGCGCGATTGGTGGCAGCGGACGGGGTTAATCGCGGACTCGTTTTATTTCGGCTACGACGAGAAGGGCTATACGCTGGCGCAGATTTTGTTCGCGATCGCGCAGCGGGTGTTATCTGACGAGGAGCTGCGGGAGTTTCAGGCGTGCGACCTGGAAACGCAGCAGGTTTGGTTAGAGGATTCGCTACGATCGCAACGATACGCGCTGATATTGGACAATTTGGAGTCGGTGACGGCGGTGGCGATGTCGGTGCCGAACGCGCTGTCGGAGGCGGAACAGGGGGCGATCGCGGCTTGGTTGCGGACGTTGGTGGGCGGCCAGACGTTGGTGGTGTTGGGATCGCGGGGGCGCGAGGCGTGGCTGTCGGAGGTGTATGGCAAAAATCACCTGACGTTGGCGGGGCTGGATCCGGCGGCGCGGTTGATTTTGGCGGAGCGGGTGTTGCAGCGGCAGGTGCGGGACGATCGCAAGATTGCGGCGATTCAGGCGGATGGGGATTTCAAGCAGTTGATGAAGCTGCTGGCGGGGTATCCGCTGGCGATGGAGGTGGTGCTGGGGAATTTGGGGCGGATGTCGGCGGGGGAGGTGTTGGCGGGGTTGGATGCGGCGGATGTGGATTTGGATCGGGCGGATGCGGCGGACAAGACGGAAAGCATTTTGCAGTGTATTGATTTTTCGTTTTGCGGGCTGTCGGAGTCGGCGCGGGAGCTGTTGGTGTGTTTGGCGCTGTTTTCGGGGTTTATTTACGTTGCCGAGGATGCTTTTGAGAATTTCGCGAAGGAGTTGGAATCGATCCCAGAATTGGCCGATCGCGTAGGGGCGCATGGCAATGCGCCCAACGATAATGCCGGGGAAACATCGGCTGGGCGCACTGCCGTGACGCCCCTACGGGAGCGGTTGGGGTTGGCGGTGCAGGAGGCGGTGGATTGGGGGCTGTTGTCGCCGATTTCAACCGAGTTGCCGCAACTATTGAAAATTCAGCCGACGTTGCCGTTTTTCTTGCGATCGAAGCTGGCGGGTTGGGAGGCGGCGGCGCGAGAGGGGCTGCGCACTGCGTTTAAGCAGCACTATTTGGGCTTGTCGAGGTCGTGCTGGAATTTGTTGCAGTCGAAGCAGGCGGACGAGCGACAGTTGGGGGTGTTTTTCGTGCGCCAGGAGTATGAAAACCTGGCGGCGGCGTTGCAGGTTTGCCTGGAGACTCAGGACAGGGCGCGAATTTTCTTCTGTTTGTTCGATTATTTAAAGCTGAATCAGAGCTTTGCGGAAGCGTTGCCACTGTCAGAGCGAGTCTATGCAGCGCTGCAAGGCTATTCGGTTAAAAAGCGCCAGAACTTTGGCACCGATATCAGCATGACGCTCAGTCGGCTGGCGGGCTGTGCTTTGGAGCTGAAGGATTACGATCGCGCCAAAGCAGCCTATCTGGAGAATATCGAAGTCGATCGCAAACTCACCGGAGTGTCTGAGCAATGGAGAAACATCTCGATTGCGGGCACCTACCACCAGTTGGGAACAGTCGCCCAGGCGTTGCGAGAGTACGAAGAAGCGCGGCGCAACTATCAACAAGCCCTCGAAATCTT
>CALCCD010000060.1 GCA_937899645.1 uncultured cyanobacterium
GGGCTTGCTTCTGACACTCCATGAATCGCCCCCTTTTTAGATGCGTTTACCCTGCGAAGTCGCGGCAGAGCGTCGGTGGCGCGATCGCCTACGTGCACAGCTCGATCGCTAAACGTTACTGCCGTCGCTGCCGATCGGCAACCGCGAAAGAGCCCGGACGCAGCTACTGCACGACGGGCAGGGCGTTTGCGGCAAGCGGAATCGTATCCAGCACGAGCGACACGGCCCGCGCGTAGAACGGATCTTCTGAAGTGCCGAGCAGATGCGGGTTGCGGCTGAGATAGAGCTGCTGCGAGGCGCTCAGGCCGATGCGGATATCGGGGGTGATGCCGGTGCTGCTGATGTCCGTGCCGTTGGGCGTGTAGTAGCGCGCCACCGTTACAGCAAGGCCGGAGCCGTCGGAGAGGGTGTTGACGGCTTGGACGAGGGCTTTGCCGAAGGTTTGACTACCGACGATCGTGGCGCGATCGTTGTCGCTCAGCGCCCCGGCCAGAACTTCGCTGGCGCTGGCCGAGCGGCGATCGACCAAGACGGTCAGCGGGCGATCGCTCAGCGCCATATTGGTCGCCTCCAGGGTCTCGACGTTGCCGTCACGATCGACCGTTTGAACGATCGCGCCATCATCGAGCCACATGCGCGCGATTTGCACGCTCACGTTCAGCAGCCCGCCGGGGTTGCCGCGCAAGTCGAGCACGAACGCCTGCACTTCCTCGGCCTCTAGCTCGCGAATCGCCCGGTACATTTGCTCGTGGGCGTGGGAGTTGAACTCGGTCAAGCGAATGTAGCCGATCGCCTTGCCGTCTTCGATTTGCACGCTGTAATCGACCGCTGGAACCTCGATTTGAGCGCGTACGAGCGTCACGTCGTACTCGGCCTGCGATCCCCGGCGAATCGTCAGGGTCACCGGACTGCCGATCTCGCCGCGAATCAGCTGCGCCGCGCCATCGACGCTCATTCCCATCGTCGATTGGCCGTCGATTTGCAAAATTAGGTCGTCCGATCGCAGCCCCGCGCGAATCGCGGGCGAGTTCGGCAGCGGCTCGGTGACCGCCAGCGCCCCGAACGATTCGGCCTCGCGCAAACGCAACCCGATCCCCGACAGCTCGCCCGCCGTCTGGGAGGTCAGGGCCGAAAACTGTTGGGGGTTGAGAAAGCGCGTGTAGGGATCGTCGAGGGTTGCCAAGGCGCGGCGCAGCGCAACATAAGCGCTCTCGGGAGAGGCATAGTCGGCGGAGAGCAGCTCTTCGCGCACGGCGAGCCAGTCCGTTTGGTTAAAGGTGTCGTCAACGTAATTGCTGTTCACGACCTGCCAGGCTTCGTCGAGGACGGCTTTCGGGCTAGATTCGAGTTCGGCGCGAGCGATGCTGCCCGGCAAGGGCATCAGGGTTAGGGCGGCGGTGGCAAGGCTGCCCGCGACGACGAGCAGGGCGGAGGTCGTGGCGCGCGAGGGGAATTGTTTCATGCAGCGGGAGACGGCGGCGGGGCAGGGGCGCGGATGAGGTGTGAGTGGAGCGAGGTTCTCAGGCAGCGGACGGCGGCGGTGAGGAGTGTGGCCGAGGCCGATCGCGAGGTCTGCGGTAGGGACGTGCGACGTGCAGCGAGAATGAGAACATCGCGGCCAGAGCATGAGGCTCGAAGAGAAGCGATCGAGAGCGAGAAGCCCTCGCTTTTAAATCTCTTATCTATTACCAAATGTACCAACTTCAAATGTACCAATTCTCGCGGGCGATCGCCCCGGATATTGCCCGAATTGACGGGGATCGCACGATCGAGGCCGATCTCGAGGCCCAGGTTTGGCAGACAGGCCCGTTTTCGCTCTATCTAGCAAGACGTCCGAAAGAGCGACAAAGTTGCGCGAACGTTGCCTGACTTTTGTTGGATGTATTGGCGCGTTTCGGACGTCGAAGTGCGCCCGTGGCTATTTCTCTTTGTCCATCGCCTCAATCGCTCGATCGGCACGGCGCTTCTCGAAGCGAAACAGCCAAGCCATCAGCGCAACGACGCCCACTTGCAGAGCCAGGTTCGGCACGTCGCTCGCCAGATCGCGACCGGCCAGCACCCGAAAGAAAAATACGAAGCCGCCCAGCGCGGCGGACGTGCCCGCCCCGAAGTAGACAAACAGCCGCAAACTGCGGAACGGCGCTTCGGCCTCAGCGCGCAGGCGCTTGTACTTTTCGGGGTCGAGCTGGGGAGAAGGAGGCATGGCGGCGGAGGTTAGAGATAGGCGATTGTTATTTACGATACGTCCCTTGTAAACTAGGTGACTAAATCAAATCGCGTCCGTTCGGCGGTTTGACCTGTTCATATTGATGTAGAAGAGGCGATCTTCAAGTCGTTCTACAGAGGTTTTCGTAGTGCAGTTGCAAAGAGTTAAAACTCGCCGAGCCACTGGAGCTCATGCGTTGATCGACAGCCTGAAGCGCCACGGCGTGCGGCACATCTTCGGATATCCCGGCGGCGCGATTTTGCCAATCTATGACGAGCTATATCGCGCCGAGGCCGAGGGCGGTATCCAGCACATCCTCGTACGCCACGAGCAGGGCGCGTCCCACGCTGCCGACGGCTACGCGCGCGCGACCGGCCAGGTGGGCGTCTGTTTCGGCACGTCCGGCCCCGGCGCGACCAACTTGGTAACGGGAATCGCCACGGCGCATATGGACTCGATTCCGATGGTGGTGGTCACCGGGCAGGTTCCGCGCGGCGCGATCGGCACCGACGCCTTCCAGGAGACCGACATCTTCGGGATCACGCTGCCGATCGTCAAGCACTCCTATGTCGTCCGTCAGCCGGAAGAGATGTCGCGCGTCGTTGCCGAGGCGTTCCATCTGGCCAGCACCGGACGCCCCGGCCCTGTCTTGATCGATATCCCTAAAGACGTCGGCCTCGAAGAGTTCGACTACACGCCCGTCGAGCCCGGCGACTTCAATCTGCGTGGCTATCGCCCGACCGTAAAGGGCAACCCGCGCCAAATCGAGCAGGCGATCGCCCTGATTCGCGAGGCGGCCTGTCCGCTGATGTACGTCGGCGGTGGCGCGATCGCCGCTGGAGCCCACGCCGAGCTGCAAAAGCTGGCCGAGCATTTCAGCGTCCCGGTGACGACGACGCTGATGGGCAAGGGCTCGTTCGACGAGAATCACCCGCTGTCGGTGGGCATGTTGGGGATGCACGGCACGGCTTATGCCAACTTCTCGGTGAGCGAGTGCGATCTGCTCATCGCGATCGGGGCGCGCTTTGACGATCGCGTCACCGGCAAGCTCGACGAGTTCGCCAGCAAAGCGAAAGTTATCCATATCGATATCGACCCGGCGGAAGTCGGCAAAAATCGCGCGCCGGAAGTGCCGATCGTCGGTGACGTGCGCCAGGTGCTGCTGTCCCTGCTGCGCAAAATCGAAGAGGATAGTATCCCGCCCCAAGAGCGCGTTACGGCGGACTGGCGATCGCGCATCGCGACTTGGCGCAAAGACTTCCCGCTAGAAGTGCCCCGCTACGACGAGACGATCTCGCCCCAGTCGGTTGTTGCCGAACTGACAAAGCAAGCACCCAGCGCTTACTACACGACCGATGTCGGCCAGCACCAGATGTGGGCAGCGCAGTTTCTCAAGAACGGGCCGCGACAGTGGATTTCCAGCGCCGGTCTCGGGACGATGGGCTTCGGTCTCCCGGCGGCGATGGGTGTCAAGGTGGCGCTGCCCGATGAGGAAGTGGTCTGCATCAGCGGCGACGGCAGCTTTCAGATGAACCTGCAAGAGCTGGGCACGCTGGCGCAGTACGGCATCAACGTCAAAACCGTGATTCTCAATAACGGCTGGCAGGGGATGGTGCGCCAGTGGCAGGAGGCGTTCTACGGCGAGCGCTACTCTTCGTCGAACATGGAAGTCGGGATGCCGGATATGGAGCTTCTTTGTCAAGCTTATGGCATCAAAGGCGTCAAGATTACCCGTCCGGAAGAGCTGGAGACGGCGATCGAGACGATGCTGGCTCACAACGGTCCGGTGGTTCTGGAGGTCTACGTCCACAAGACTGAAAACTGCTACCCGATGATCGAGCCGGGTAAAAACAACGCCCAAATGATTGGCATCCCCGATCGCCCGAGCGCGCCCTAGAACGACCCGGCGCGATCGGTGGCGTTACCCGAAAGCCATCCGCGAGTGCTGCGGGTGGCTTTCGAGTATTTGGCGCAGGCGGGGGCTTGCACCTCGATCGGCTGAAGCCGTGAAAGTTCTCCCGATCGGCGTCGATATTTTGCGTAGGTCTTGACTGTTCTTAGCGCGCCTGTTGCGATCGCAGATGCCAGCGGTCGGTTTCGAGGGGAATCGAGCATCAATCGGAGCGGCGATCGGCCAAAATGGCGGCGAACATGACACGATTGGGCATACTGAAGTAGCATCTTGCGTGAATCCCCATGCAGATCGGTAGCGGCGCTCCGGCGTCGGTCGGCGCGATCGCCCTCGTTGCCTCCCCCTGCGTCAGAGGCTGCCATCAGTTACAGCGCTTACCCGAAACGAGAGGCGGCCCCTAATTTTAGGGTTGGGCCGGACGTTCGACTGATGAGTCTGTAAAGGGGCTGGCACTGATTGATGAAGCGCCCTAATGCACGTTCGCCCAAAATTATTCTCTAACAGGAAACGCGCGCGAGCCCGTACGACGAACAGACTATGCTAGGCCGATTTATGCAGTGGTTAACCGCTCGGATTCGCGGAATTTTCCGCCAGTCCCAACCACCGTCGAACCTGCGAATTCGCGCCACTGCACCGCTTAGCGATGCCGAATGCGAGGCGTTTTTCTTTCAGATGCTCGAAGGCATGGCCGAGGGCTGGGACTCCGGCGACGTCCGACGCTTCTTTGCGGCACTGGCCGATCGCGCCGACGACGCCCACTGGAACTCCTGGCTCAAACACCTCGATGCCCGCCTCGACACTGGCGAAGCGCTGCCCGCACCAGTTCCCCAGCGCCTGATCCGCTTCGGTGAAGAAAATTCCGGAACGCTGGCCCAGCGAGCGGCGGACGTGGGCAGGAAAGCCCTAGCGCAGACTCCCGAACCCGAGTCCAAGCCCGTCTTCGAGCCGGACGCCGAAACGGACGCCGAAACGGGCTCTGAGTCTGTCGCCGATCCGGCGATCGAGCCAGGGGCCCAGCCGCAAGCTGAGTCACAGGCCGATCCTCAAGCCGCCGAGGAACCCGTACGCGACACGGCGACGGAGGCGGCGGCCTGGATCGGTCGCGGACGTACGCAAATCGATCGCTCGAAGTTTGCGAGCGCGCTACTGGCCTTCGATATGGCCGTGACGATCGACGTAAACAGTCGCGACGCCTGGATGTATCGCGGCGATACCCTGGCCGATTTGAAGCGACCGAAGGAAGCCGTCAAGTGCTACGAGCGGGCGCTGCAAATCGCGCCGGAAGCCGCGACGCTCTGGAGCCGCCTCGGAGACGTGCAGTACGAACTCAAGCGCTATGCCCTGGCGATTCAGAGCTGGAAGCGTGCTGTATCCTTCGATGCGAGCGACGCCCAGGCTTGGGCCAACCAAGGCATCGCTCAGGGTCTGGGCCTGGGCAACTGGCCGGAGGCGATCGCCTGCTGGGAGCACGCGGTGGAAATCGAGCCGGACAATCCCGATATTTGGTTTCGCCTCGGGGTCGGCTACGGCGCGCAGGAACAATGGGAAGCGGCGATCGAGAATTGGGACAAGGCGCTGGCGATCGACTCCAATCTCAAAGACGCCTTAAAAAATAAGGCGATCGCGCTGAAAAAGCTGGGCCGCACTGAGGAAGCCGAAACGGTTGAAGCACGGATTCGCGAGCTCGAGGGGAACGCGCCGCCCGAATCTGCAGCATCGTCGTCTCCCGGTTTGACTCCCGGTGCGACCCAAAGCTCGACTCAAAGTTCGCCCAGCCTCTCGCCCCCAGGTTCGACTCAGAGCGCCCCCTCGAGTTCGCCCAGCGATCGGTCTGCGACTGACTCGATCGCGCCTCCGTCCGACTCGCCTTCGTCCGCCTCGCCGACGCCCGAGGCCGAGCCGTCCGCCAACCCCGTCGCCGAAGCCCAGGAGTTTTTCCAGCGCGGTGTCGAACAGTACGAGCAGAAGAACTTCCAGGCAGCGCTGCGCTTTTTCGAGCGATCGGCCGATCGCCACCCCGAACCACTCGCCGTGCTGCGCTACCAGGGGCTGACTCTGAAAGAGCTAGGCCAGCGCGAAGCGGCACTCGACTGCTGGGATCGCGTCTTGGATGCCGACCCCGACAGCGCCGACCTGCTGGCACTGAAGGCACTGACTCTGCAGGAGCTAGAAAACTGGGAGGCTGCAAACGCCACCTGGGATCGCGTTGTAGAGCTGTTGCCCGATAATCGCCAGGCATGGATTCAGAAGGGCATCACGCTCCAGAAACTCCAGCGCTACGACGAGGCGATCGCGGCGAACAATCGCGCGATGGAGCAGTAGCGACTTTTCGCACTCGGTAGACCCCTGGCAGGGCTCAAAAATCTGGAGCAGTCGAGGCGGCTGCGCTACGCGAGTTTCGGACTTTGGATTTCGTCGTCCTGGCGTCCCAGCCGCTTTGGTGACGTTTCGGAGATTCGTACAAGCGGTCTAGTCGCGGGGCGTCTCATCCGGGCTTGCGGCAGGTTTAGGCTGCGTTTCGTCCCAGCCGTCTGCCGGAATCGTGCCGTTCGCGGAGGCTACCGGCAGGGTCACGCGTGCCACCGTACCGCGATCGCGTCCTTCGCTGCGGATCTCCAGCCGCCCGCCCATTGCCGCCACTGTCCGCTCGGCGATCGCCAAGCCGAGACCGTAGCCACAGCGATCGTTGTCGTGGCGGGCGATGCGCGCGAAGGGCTGAAACAGCTTGTGCTGCTCTTGGAGGTCGATCCCCGTGCCGTTGTCGGCGATGCTGACGCTGACTTCGGGCAGGTCGTGATAGCTCGATCGCACGGCAGAAATGGCGATCGCGGTGGAGATCGCGACGGTGCCGCCGTCGTTGCTGAACTGGATGGCGTTTTCGAGTAGCTCGTGGAGCACCCGCTCGAGCTTGCGCGGCTCGGCGCAGACGAAGGTGGGGGCGGGCGCGTCGTGGCGGACGAGCTGAATATCGCGCGCGCGCAGGTCTTCGAGGTGACGGTCGATCGCCCGATCGAGGCAGGTTCCCAGCGAAACGGACTGGAGCGGTAGCGACGGCGACGCGAGCTGGAGCTGGTTGAGCTCAGCGGCGTTTTCGAGCAGGCTCAGGGTTTGTCGCGTCGTTTTGGTGAGCGTCCGGCAGTCGGCGTCGCTGTCCTGGAGCGAGGAGAGCCGCTGCACCGAGTCGTCGAACAGCCAAGTTTTGAAGCGCTCGTTTTTTTCGAGGGCGGTATTGCGCTCGCGCAGCTTTTGGAAGTCGGCTTTTAGGTGCTGAGCGGCGCGCAGCAGGCTGGCGCGAACGGGGCGAAATTCCGACGGGCGATCGGACAGCTCGACCTTCAGCCAATCGCGATCGGCCAGGGCGTCGATCGCCGCTTGCAGGTTGGCGATCGCCCGTTGCGTCATCCGCACCTTGAGAAAATCGACCGCGCCGATCGCCAGCGTCGCCGCTACCACGATCGCCAGCGTCACGATTACGTCCCGGACGCCCACCCGAGCGAAGTCGCGATCGGCCAAGGCTGTAACCACCCACAGCGTTTGACTGGCGGAGAGCTCGACAGGCGCGATCGCGACCTGATAGCGCACGCCGTCGAGCCGCAGTTCGGTCCGTTCGGGTCGAGTCGGTAGTTGCGTTCCTCCCGTTCGCAGCGCTGCGATCGCCCGCTCGAGTTTGTCGCTCGATTCGGCGATCGCGGCCGTCGTTCGGGTCGGGTCGGGTCGAGTGGATTCGGCAGACCCGGCAGACTCGGCGGAACCTCCAGACCCGCCAGCTTCAGACGCAAAGTCAGACAGCGTTTCGGAGGCGATCGAGCTGGCCAGCGGCTGACCGTCACCATCGACTACGGCCACCATGCCGCGCTCGCCGACGTGAATGCGCTCGAGCAGTCGCTCGAGGTCGTCAGTGGGCAACACCGCCGCCAGCAGCACTGAAGCCGCCGTGGCGCTCCCCGGTCCGTCGGGCAACGGAAAGCGGACGATCGGCAGACTCGCCTCTTGCTGGCCGAGATTGTCGAACAGTTCTTCGCCGAGGGTTGCGCGCTCCACGGCACTGAGCGGAATCGCCTCGAGACGCTGGCCGTCGTCGCCCAAGCGGTAAGCAACGGCGGGTGCAGTCGGGCTCGCGCGCTCGATGCCGATCGGGCGCGTGTCGTTTTGGCGGACGATTTTGATAACGCGACCCTGGCGATCGCGAACGCCGATCGCCAGCGACTCGCGCGCCCGCGCCTGCTGCCAGAGCCAGCTTTCGAGCCCCGCGCGCTCCGACCACAGACCCAGAGCAAAGGCATCCTGGGCCGCACGTTCGAGCTGGCGCACTTCGCGCATATCTCGTTCGAGTCGATCGCGAACGCGCGCGGCGATCGAAGCCTGCTGCTGGTGCGCCAGGTGCAGACCCGCCCGGTCGATCGCCCGCCAGCCCAACCCCGCCGATAGCCCGATCGCCAGCGCGATTTGCAGACAGTAGGCCGAACTCAGGGCCGCTCGCAGCGATGCGCGTCTCGCGAAAGCCCGCAGCGGACGCGACAGGCTGCCGATCGGCGCAAGTACCATAAACACAAACATGCGGGAGGGTCGAAGTAGCAACATCCCATGCTAGGTCGTGTCATCAATTCGCGCCAGAACCTTCGTAGGGCAAGCAATTACACGGTCAACCCGGCGAAAGTCTTTGGGAGCCGCAGTCTCCACGACGGGCTCACGAGAGGATGGCTTTTCGCCAAACCAGCTCCGAGTGGAGATTTTCCGGGCGGACTTTTCGTTTCTAGCGAGCCCGCGTTTTACAATCGAAATTCGGATCGTAGTTCTGCACGCGCTTCCCCTGCCGATTACCGCTATCTCTGCCATCAATGGCCGTCACCCCCCGCACGCTCGCCCGCTGGAAACGCGAAGGTCGCCCGATCGTGGCGCTGACGGCCACGGACTATGCCTTCGCCCGCATCCTCGATCGCGCCGGGATCGACCTACTGCTGGTGGGCGACTCCCTGGCGATGGTCGCCCTCGGCCACGAAACCACCCTGCCGCTCAGCCTCGACGCGATCGTCCACCACGCCCAGGCCGTCAAACGCGGCGTCGAGCGCGCCTTGATCGTCGTCGATCTGCCGTTCCTGAGCTACCAGATCGACAGCGCCCAGGCGGTCGCTTCCGCCGGTCGCATCCTCAAAGAAACCGGAGCCGCCGCCGTTAAGCTCGAAGGGGGCAGCCCGCGCCTCGTCGAGACCGTCGCGCGTCTGGTGGAGGTGGGCATTCCCGTCATGGGGCACGTCGGCCTGACCCCCCAGTCGATCCACCAAACGGGCTACCGCCAGCAGGGCAGCACGCCGGAAGCCGAAGACAAAATCCTGGCCGAGGCGATCGCCCTGCAAGAGTCCGGAGCCTTCTGCATCGTGCTCG
Organism: uncultured cyanobacterium; assembly: GCA_937899645.1. Taxonomy (GTDB): domain Bacteria; phylum Cyanobacteriota; class Cyanobacteriia; order Cyanobacteriales; family Geitlerinemataceae; genus RDYZ01. The sequence goes on from CALCCD010000060.1 coordinate 9,501, forward strand.
AACACATCGGTGAGGATCTGGCGGGCGCAATTTCTCGCAAGTTGTTGATTCCGACGATCGGCATCGGAGCCGGAGGCCAGTGCGACGGCCAGATCCTCGTCACCCACGACCTGCTCGGACTCTCGGCCAGCGTGCCGCCCTTTGCGAAAGTGTACGCCGACCTCCAGGCGACGATCGCCACCGCCGCGCACCAGTATGCCGACGACGTTCTGGGCCATCGCGACGGTAGCGCCACCGCCGACGAGCCTTCCTAGGCTGGCGATCGCGAACCGCACCCGCCCGACTCGCAGCGCCACCACATGAGGGGCGATCGCAGACACAGCGGAAGAGAAGGTTCGAGCTATAGTTGGTAACAGCAGCATCCCACCCCGCCGCGCACCTACTGCGCTCCGTTTGAATCGCCCGTCCGAATCACCCGTCCGAATCACCCGTCCGAATCGCCCGTCGGTGAGACAACTGCCGACTGCGCTTGTTCGCCCGAAACGGTTTTTGTCCGTGAGCTATTGCATTAATCCGAAGTGTCCCAGTCCGGACGACATCCCGGATAACACTCGCGATATCGTCTGTCCCCACTGCGAATCGAAGCTCGTTTTAAACGATCGCTACCGCGTAACGCGGCTGCTGGGGAGTGGTGGCTTTGGCAAAACCTTCGAGGCGCAAGACGGCGGCAGCGAGAGCGTCGTCATTAAGGTTCTCTATCGCAACCATCCCAAGGCCGTCGAGCTATTCAAGCAAGAGGCTAAAGTACTCTGTCGCCTCGACCACCCCGGCATTCCCCACGTTGACGAAGATGGCTACTTTATCTACTGGGTTCCGGGTAGCGCCACGCCGCTGCACTGTTTGGTGATGGAGAAAATCGAGGGGCAAAACCTCGTCGAATGGCTCGACAGTCGCAATCGCGAGCCGATCGATGCCGACCTAGCGCGCAGCTGGCTCGAACAGCTCGTCGATATCCTCGATCGCGTTCACCAGCTCCACTACTTCCACCGTGACATCAAGCCCCACAACATCATGCGCCGCCCGGACGGTCAGCTTGCGCTCATCGACTTCGGCACGGCGCGGGAAGTGACGGGAACCTATATCAACAAAGTCGGCGGCGGCCAGAACGTTACGGAAATTATCTCGGCGGGCTACACACCTCCGGAGCAAATCAACGGCAAGGCCGTCCCCCAGTCCGATTTCTATGCCCTCGGTCGGACTTTCGTCTATCTAATGACGGGCAAAAAACCGACCCACTTTCCCGAAAATCCGCGCAACGGTAAGCTGCTCTGGCACGACGCGGCCCCCCACATTCCCGATCACTTTGCCAGCGTAATCGACTACATGATGGCCCCGTTTCCGGGGAACCGTCCCCAGCACGGGCGGATTATCTTCCAAGCCCTCGACGATCCCGAGCCCGGCGGCAACTGGGATATGGGCAGCGAGACGGGTCTGCCGTCCGTTCGCAACGGCAACAGCGGTCGGCGCTGGCGACGATCGACCGATTCAAACCTGCGGACGAACTCGCGGTTGCGCAGCTCGCGATCGGTGCGCACGTCCCGCTCGAAGCTCGAAGCCTGGCTCGAAGACGCGAACTACTACATCTCGCGGCGGGTCAGCCTGCCGAAAATTAGCTGGTCTCAGGTCGTACAGGGCGCGGCAATCGCCCTGGTACTCTCGCAAATCTATGGCTACTGGCGCTATGGCTTCTTCCCCGCCAACCCCGTGCGCCTCGTGCTGGAGCTACCCGACAGTCTGTTTTACGAGCGTCTAATCGCCCGCCGCGTCGGCCACGTGCGCTCGCTGGCCCTGAGCCCGAACGGCGCGCGCATCGCCAGCGGCAGCTTCGGCACGCTGCGCGTCTGGAACGCCGAAACGGGAGAGCTCGAGCAGCAGCGATCGGGTCACAACGACTGGGTCGAAGCCCTGGCCTTCTTGGACGCCAACCGGATCGCCACGGCGGGCGGCGCTCAGGACGGCACGATTCGTATCTGGGACGTTCGCACTGGGATTCGCCAGCTGACCCTGGGCGGCCACGTCGATGGTACGAACGCCATGCTGCTGGCCCCCGGTGGTCAGAAGCTCGTTAGCGGCGGCGGCGATCGCGCGATTCGCGTCTGGGACACCACCACCTTCGCCCAGCAGCTCGTACTGCGCGGTCACGTCGCCGAAGTTGACGCGCTGGCGATTTCGCCGGACGGCCAAACCCTGGCCAGCGGAAGTCGCGACGGCACGATTCGCCTTTGGGATCTGGATCGAGGCGTACAGCTACGCGCCCTCACCGGTCACAGCGGGCGTATCCGAGCGCTGGCCTTCGCGCCGGATGGCCAAACCCTGGCCAGCAGCAGCGACGACCGGAGCGTTCGCATTTGGGAAATCTTCACTGGTCGCGAAGTTCAGACCCTCACCGAGCTGCCCACGCCAGTCGAGCGTCTGGCCTACGTCGTCAACCCGCTGCCCGATCGCCCGGAGTCCGAGGCCGTGGTGCAGCTCCTCGGCACGACGCGATCGATATTGGTCTGGCAGCCGGAAACCGGCGAGCGCGTACACTCGTTATGGAGCAGCGGCGCACCAATCTCCGCGCTGGCTACGACCGCAAGTGGTAATACAATCGTCACGGGTAGCCCTCAGGGATCTATTCAGCTGTGGCGCTTGCCCGACGTGGTCGCGCCACCGCCCGACGCGGACGCACCGCCGCCCGACGAGTAGCGCCCCAGCCATCCTTCGATCGTTCCCATTCACCCCTTCCAGCCGCTTCTTCCCGCCGCCGCCGTCAGACCGCCAAGCCGACGGCCACCAGATTTTCGCTTCTACGTACTCCCTACCCTCCAACAAAACTCATGGGTTCGTTCCTCGCGTTCGTATCTTTGTCCTTTATCACTTACTTGATTAGCGGCATCAAGATTATCAACCAGAGCAATATCGCCCTCGTCGAACGCCTCGGACGCTACGAGCGAACCCTCGGCCCCGGACTGAACTGGACGGCTCCGGGGTTCGACCAAATCGTCTGGGAAGACACGACGCGCGAGCAGTTCTTCGCGATCACCAAGTACAAGGCGATCACCAACGACAACGTCTCGCTCAATGTCGAGCTGAAAGTGCGCTGGAAAATCGAGAGCCTACGCGACACCTACTACGAGGTCGATGACGTAGTGACGGCGATCGAGAGCAATATCCGAACGAACCTGGGCTCGGAGCTGAGCAAGCGCGACCTCGAAGAGATCCTCGAAACGCGAGTTGAAATCATGAAGCTGATTCTCAACTCGCTCGGCCCAAAAACCAAGGACTGGGGCGTAAAGGTGATCGACATCGACATTATCAAGATCGACCCGCCTGAGGACGTGCTCGACTCGATGGAAAAAGAGCGCGCGGCGGAGATCCAGAAGCGTGCCGACCTGCTCGAGGCGGACGCCACGGCCCAGTACATGATGCGCATCTCCGAAGCGATCCAGGCCAAGCCCTACGGTCGCGAGATCCTGCACTTCTTTGCGACGCAGCGCTACGTGGACGCCAGCTTCAAGATGGGTGAAAGCGACAACTCGAAGGTGGTCTTCCTCGATCCGAAGGCACTATCGGAGAACCTGACACAAATCATGGGACCCGACCTCGCGCCGCCACAGCTCACGGCAACGACCCGCGACCCGATCGTCTCGCCGCCGCCGCCAACGATAACTCCGCCTGCGAACACGGCTCCCCCGACGGAGATCGTGGACGAGAATGGCGGCGCGAGCGAAGCGAAAACCGAGCTGTCGGACGGCGAAGACACCAATCCGGCTTAGATCGTTCGTTCGGTATCCCTGTCGGTATGTGCGATCGAGCCGGTCTCAAGTAGATTTCGAGATTGCGTCGATCGCGCCCAGCACCTGCGACATTTGCGCCTCCGTGCCGATCGTGACGCGCAGCTTGTCTTTCAGCCTCGAGCTGTCGTAGTGGCGCACCCAGATCTGCCGCGCTCGCAGGGCCTCGTGGAGCGATCGCGCCGAGCCGAATCGCTCGGGAGGCCGCACCAATAGGAAATTTCCGCCCGACGGCCAAACTGCAAAACCGCGATCGGCCAGGAACTTCGCGAACCCGTCCCGCGTTTGGCAAATGCTGCGAACGCGGGCGACTTTGTAAACGCGGTCGGCGATTGCCGCCGCGCCGACCCGTGCCGAAATCGCGTCGATCGCGTAGACCGGGCGTACTTTCCAGAGTTCGGCCAGCAGCGCTGGATTGGCAACGCCGAAGCCCAGCCGCAGCCCGGCCAGCCCGTAACCTTTCGAGAGCGTCCGCAGCACGATCGCGTTGTCGAATTCGCGCACCAGCTCGATCGCCGACTTCGCGTCCGTAAAGTCGATATAGGCTTCGTCGATCGCCAGGATGCCCGCGACGTTCTCCGCCAACTGCCGTAGCGTCGCCAGGGGCAGTACGTGGCCGGTGGGGCTGTTGGGGTTGGCGACAAAGGTGAGGGCTCCGCGCTGTTCGACGAGTCGCTCTAGCGGAAAGTTCGCGGCGAATTTAGCAGCATCGAGATCGAGCGACGGGAGAAACGGAACGGGGATCGCGCGGGATTCCTGGAGCGGCGCGAGGTGGCCGTACAGCGGGTAGGTCGGGTCGGGAAAGACGATCGGCCGATCGCGATCGGTGCAGGCGCGCACCAGCAGATCGATAAGCGCATCGCCGCCATTCGTCACCAAAATCCAGTCGGGCGGCACGTCGAGTTCGGCACTGACGGCGCGGCGAAACTCGTCGGCAAAGGCGTCCGGGTAGCGTCGCAGGCTCTCGCCGCCGATCGACCTGAGGGCCGCCAGGGCACGCGGTGAAGGCGGGTAGGGGTTTTCGTTGGAGTTGAGCTTAATAACCTCGGCATCAGGGCGATCGCTCGGTAGGAGCCCGCTAGCCTGGGCGATCGCGAGGCGGACGTAAGCAGAGGGTTCGGCGCGATCGGTCATCAACTTACGGTCGATCCACTTGCGGAACGTTATAAAAACGAAGCATCGTCGCCCGCCTCGTACTCCATGACGCTCAGCACCAGCTCGCCCTCGTTGAGGCTACAGTTACGCGCGATATCGAAGACAATTCCGCGCTGGCGGGCGCTGACATCGTGGGTGCGGATGCCGTTCTCCTGGGGGGAAACGAGCTGGTAGAGTCGCTGCTTGGCGGTGACGACACTGCCCAGAACGGGCTGTACGGACAGCGTGCCGCCGTAGGGCGCGTAATACTCCACGAGCTGCGATCGCTCGAAAAACTCGACTTTGTGAGATAGCGTCCGTACGAGAGGGTACTTTGGAAATCTGATAATACCCTTGCTGGCCAGGTAGTTTTTGATGCCGCGCAGGCCGCGATAGACCGCGTCGGCGTCGGCGTCCATCCCCGAGCCGATCTCCAGCGTCCAGGCTTCGATATCAAAGACAATTTGGCGATCGCGCTTGGCCAGCTCCCGCTCCAGCGCCAGCCAAGGTTTGCAGAACGCCTCGTCAAATGCATCGCCGTCGTAGTCGTGCATCAAAATCGCGTAGGGCAGCAGAAACGCCTGGGCGCTAGGTTGGCGATCGTGGAAACAATACAGGTAATCTACGGCCTGGTTCGTGCTGCTATGACAGTCGATAACGTAATCCGCATCGAGGCACAAATCTTGCAGGCGGTAGCGGTAGCGCTCCTCATAGGGCAAACTTTCGGGCGTCTCGAACCGATCGGCGATCCCCGCAAACGCCGTGCGTATCTGCTGGCGAAACTCCCGGACGATCTCTTCCGGCTCCGCGTCGCGGTAGCGCTCGGCAAACTCGGCAATGCCGTAGTCGCGTGGATGAGCGACGGCAAACTTCTCGTAATCCCAGAAAATCCGGTTCCAGTCGTGGCCGGTGTAGGGGTTGTAGCGCCCGCTGGAAAAATGGTGCGATCGCTGGTTGGTCGCCAGGGGGTTGCAGCTCGGCACGATCCAAATTTCACCCTGAAGCTGGCTCGCGTCTAGATCGCAGAGCGCGCCAACGAGCTGATGCAAAATAACGTTACCCGACACCTCCGCGCCGTGGAGATTCGACTGGAGGTAAGCTTTCTTGCCCGGTCGATCGCCCACGAAGCGATAGATTTGCAGGCTTATGGTGTCGCCGGAGGCCAGGTGGGCGATCGGGCGGGTTTGGATTTCAGGAATCACGGGCGGAAATCCTAAAGCGGGGAACGGAGACGACTACCACTCGTCGGGATTGAGCCGCCCCAGCTCCCAAGTGGTGTAGGTGCCGACCGGGCTCCAGAGTAGGTAGGGCGCGAGAAAAGCCGCCGCGATCGGGGACAAGCGAAAAACCACCACGCACAGCATGGCACACAAAATGAGGCCCGCGCCACCGATTATCGTGCCGACGCGCAGGCTGCGGGTTTGGCACATCACGGAGGTGTAGGCCAATGTCGTTAACTCGACGACGACATAAAACGCCATGAGTGCCCAGGCCGTGATGCGATCGGGTGCGTTATTCCACACCACCGTCGCCGACGCCGCCCCGCAGAGAAAAATCGTCGTCCAAATCAGTGGGATAAACCGCTCGAACGTTAACCAGTCCGGGCGACGCAGCCCGCGAAACCAGCGAATCTCCTCGCTGCCGAGGCCCAGCCCGCTCAAGGCAACGAGGCCGACCGTCACGACCCCGATCGTCGTCCAGGCGGGAATCGCAAAGAAAAACAGCGAGGCAGCGCGATCGCGGCGAGCGAGACGGCGAGAAAAAGGAGCAAAGAGCATGGCGGCAACACGGGCGCGGGTCGGCCTTTCTATTATGGGAAAAAGTCTATGAAAAAAGCCGAACTTTCGCCGCAACCATGACCTCTAACGCTCCGATCGCGATCGCCATCCTCGGTGCAGGCCGCTGGGGTCGCCACCTGATTCGCAACTTTCACCAGATTCCCGACGCGCGGGTGCTGGCCGTGGTCGATCCCGATCGCGAGCGCCGCGCCGCCGTCGCTGCTGAGGTGGGGCTCGATGACGCCGTAACATTCTGCGATAGCTGGGACGAGCTGCGCGATCGCGCCGACCTGGCCGACCTGCGCGCTCGGCTGGACGCGATCGTCGTCGTCACCCCCGCCGTCGCCCACTACGCCACCATTTCCGAAGCGCTGAACCTGGGCTACCACGTCTTCAGCGAAAAGCCGCTGACCCTAGACGCCGTCGAATGTCGCGAGCTGTGCGACCTGGCAAAACAGCAGCAGCGACAGCTTTTCGTCGATCACACGTACCTCTTCAATCCGGCAGTGCAGCGCGGTGGCGAGCTGGTGCGATCGGGCGCGATCGGCGAGCTGCGCTACGGCTACGCGGCGCGAGTGCACCTGGCTCCGGTGCGGCTGGATGTGGATGTGGTCTGGGATTTGGTCATCCACGATCTCAGCATCCTCAACCACTGGCTTGGCGAGACGCCGCGACGCATCAGCGCCATCGGCCAGTCGTGGCTCCAGCCCCAGCCTCCCGAAGGCAGCGCCGACCTCTTCCCCAACGGCCTTGCCGACGCGAGCTTTATTCGCCTGGTCTATCCCAGCGGCGTCAGCGTGCAGGTGCATCTGTCCTGGTTCAACCCGCACAAGCAGCGTCGCCTTGCGATCGCCGGTAGCCTTGGCACGCTAGTGTTCGACGAGCTGGCGGACTCGCCGCTGACGCTGCATCGCGGGCATATGAAGCAGCAGGCGTCGGGGTTCTTCGAGCCGGTGGATATGGCGATCGAGCCGATCGCGCTGGAACCGGGCGAGCCGTTGCGGGCGGTATGCGAGGAGTTTTTGGCTTCTGTCCGCAGTGGGACGCCGTCGGCGATATCGTCGGGCGAGGTGGGGGCGGAGCTGGTGGCGGTGTTGCAGGCGATCTCGCGATCGGTGAATGCGGATGGGGCTTGGGTGGAGCTGTAGGGCTGCGGCATGAAGTTATGGGGCGATCGCGCCCGGACTCCATCGCATTCTCCACCGCCGGGAAAAACGTCGATTTCAGCTCCTCGCCCTGCCAGTCGATCGACCCCCCTCGCCCGCACGTATCGCGAGACCCCGGAAGCCTCTCCCGCCCGATCGACTTGCCCGACCGAGTTTGCGATCGCGATAGGGTGTATCCAACAGCGTTCCAGGTATCTCAGTCGCTCGACTGAGATCGAGAGGCGGCCATCGAGATTTCCAAAACAGCTATCCCCATATGCAGACCGATAAATTCACGCGGCACGACGCGATTGCGCTGCTTAGCCTCGGGATTGCCTCGATCGCCATACACTGGCGATTCTTCCTTGGGGAAGACATTCTCGGGCACGACGTCATGTGGCACACGCTCTGGATCAATCACTTCTCTCAACATATTCAAGACGGCGTCATCTATCCACGCTGGCTGGCCGAAACCAACTACGGGTACGGTAGTCCAACGTTTGTGTTCTACCCACCGCTGCCTTACTACTTTGCGTTCCTCTTTAAGGGCTTAGCGAACTGGTCGATGAACTGGACGTTCGCTGGCGTGTACAGCCTGACAAGCTTTCTCTCCGGTTTGGGTATGTACGGTTACAGGCGACGTGCTTGGGGTCGATTCGCCGCACTGATGGCCGGGTTACTCTTTTTGCTCGCGCCCGTCTGTTTCGTCGATCGCTACGCGCGGGCAGCCTTGTCAGCAGCCGTGGCGACGATGTGGCTGCCGTGGGGTCTCTGGCTGACGGATGCCGCTGCGACACATCCGCGCGCCCGCTGGGGAGTTGCGGGCGTTTCCGCAGGATTGACAATCAGCAATCTTCCGGCACTCCTGCTGTTCGTGCTGCTGTGGGTTCCGTACGCGGTCGCGACTCAGTGGCGTCGGGGCTGGAGAACCCTCCTCGCAACGCTCGCCTCGATCGGCTTTGGCTGGGGGCTTGTGGGTACGTACATCATTCCAGCAGCTTTCGAGCGCCATTTGGTCAGAATTGATGAATCAATACCGAGCGTGGCGGGTGGCGTCTTGCTCAACTTGATTGGCGCGTCCAATCCAAATGGCTTTGTCAATAATGCTGCCAAAATCTGGACGGTCGATGTTGTTTGCTTTGTCGTGGCGCTGTGTGCCGCTGTCGCGATCTGCGCGAAACGCAAGCAAGGGTGGTCGGTTTCTGGGCAAATGGCACTTGCGTTTGGCCTCCTCATCTTCCTGACACACCGTGTCTCCGCGCCGATCTGGGCGAATATTAGCCTGCTCGAATACGTACAGTTTCCCTGGCGTTTGTTGCCCGTGATGTCACTGCTGGTCGCGTGGGCAATTGGATACGTGCTGAGTTTCGCAAAGATGCAGCCGCGTTGGCTCGGTGCTGCCGCGCTCTGCGTAGGATTGGGTTTGCTGGCACTGCGTTCTGCCGTCGGTGTCGCGGTCGCACTGGATGCGGCCAGCATCCAGAACAACACCAAAGCCGATCGCTACAATCCAGAAGTCGTCGAGCGCATCGAGCTTGCGGCCCAGCGTCCGTTAGTTCCGGCCCTTGAAGATGTGCCAGAGTACCGACCCGCACAAACTTCTCCTCCCATCCCCAACGAGCCGCTGATTTCGTTTTCGGGGTCTGCCGAGCTCGAGCGCTGGACTCCCAACGATCGAGCTGTAACAACAGAGGCCACAGCACCGAGTACGCTCGCGTTCCGGCTGTACTGCTACCCTGCCTGGAAGCTCGAGCTAGACGGTCAGCCTCAAAACCTAAATTGCTCGCCCGACGGAACGATCGAGGTGGAAGTACCGTCCGGCAAGCACCGAGTTTCCCTGCACTACGGATGGACGACAGCATCCCGAAGCGGGGCGGTCGTTGCAGTTGCGAGTACCTTAGCTATGTTTGTCTTGTCTTCCTCCACGAATCGCGACATCTCACAAAAACGACCAGACGAAGCATGACTGGCGGGTGCGTCAGCGATTTCGTCCGGGGAGGTGGGGGCAAGGTTGGTGGCGGTGTTGCAGGCGATCTCGCGATCGGTGAATGCGGATGGGGCTTGGGTTGAGTTATGAGGCCGTCAGCGATCGAGCCGTTCGCGCAGGCGATCGCGCCAGCGGCGTTCTGCCGCAATCTCGCCGTCGATCGCTTTGGCCAGGAAGCCGTAGAGGTCGCCTTTCTCGGCGATCGGGAAAATCGGGCTGCGATCGCGTTCGGCGTATTCCCCATCCTCCAGCACGAAGATCCGCCAGGTCTTGCCGTCGTAGCGCCAAAACTCTGGCACGCCGATCGCGGCGTAGAGCCGATTTTTGTCCAGGTCGGTGTTGGTTATATCGACTTCCACGACGAGATCGGGCGGCGGGTCAGTCTCGAAGTCTACGTTGCGCCCCGTGACCTGTGGCTGGTTCTGGATGTAGTAGGCGCAGTCGGGCTCGGCTCCTTTCTGGGCGCGATCGAGGTTCATTGTCGTCGAACCCATCGTCTTCAGTTCCATACCCATCTCGAATACAAGCGCGAGGATAAATCGCTCGATGAGACGCAGGGAGACCTCGTGCTCTTCAAGCGGCATGGCAATTTCTAGAATTCCGGAATCGTAGCTGATGCGGGAGTTGCGGTGTTGGGGCAGCGCGTGGAAAATTTGCAGGTAGTTTGCCCAGCTCACGTTATGGAAGGCGATGCGTTGCTCTCCGGCGAGCGTTCGGGCTGGGGTGGCGATCGTCATGGGAGTTGCCTCGGGTCGGAGACTTACGCCTATTTTAGGCGCAGCCACGCGAAGAGTTCTGCGGCGGTCAGTTAGTCGCCGATCGCGTTTAGCACGGGGAACCGATCGTCGCGTTCTTTGAATTCGGCGAGTTTGTCGGGATGGAAGATGGTGACGGAATAGTCATCGGGGGCGATGAGCCAGCCGAGTTGGGAACCGTGTTGGAAGGAGAAGAGGATTTTTTCGATGGCGCGCGGGGGGCTTTGTTCGGGGGAGAGGATTTCGATCGCCGGGTCGGGGGCGAGGTTGAAGCGGTTTTGGATTTCGCCGTTGTCGTTGGTGGGGATGTTGCGCCACTGGAAGACGGCGATGTCGGGGACGAGGGAGCGATCGGCGAAGGTGCAGCGCAGTTTGGGGAAGGCGTAGGCGCGAGGCCGTTCGAGGCGGTTAATTTCGGCGGTGAGGCGGCCTCACAAGGTGCTGTGTTTGCCTTGAAGCATCGGTTTGAGGCGGATTTGCCCGTTGATGTATTCGCTGGCCGGTTTCGTTTCTGGGAGGGTCAGAAATTCAGCGAGGGAATACGGTTGAGTGGTTGTTGAGACTGCCATGCGATTTCTAGGTAGCTTTTGCCTTTATCGATTTTTTCAGTACTCATTGACACTTCGCCCAAAGAGCGCGATTTCCTGCGGGGAAATAACTTCATCAAAACTTCATCAACTTCTTCGAGAGCTGTAGTAGAAACGATCCTAGAGGTATCTAAAATATCCTGAAGGCTTTCTTCGGTGGAGTCAGATCCGTGTTGTGCTGCGACCTCCTCATTTTCAGCATTCGAGATCGTTTCTTCAATGTCATTATCGTCAGAGTTTTGTGAGATGATGGAGACACTCAAAGCTGACTGAATGGCACGACTAGAAATCCAAGAGTTATCCCATAGATCGCAAGCCTCTCCTCCGACGATACGGCAAATTTCCTCCTGGCTATCAAATTCAAATTCGGGTGAGCTTGCCTTCACGATGCGCTGCAACCATATCTCTATGTAGCCGTTATAGGGTAAGCGTTGCATCTTTACGCGCACTTTCTGCCACAGGTCAGATTTCTGCTCTTCCGCAGCAAGCGATATGAGTATGCTCAAAATTCCAGCGACTGCCGGGAAGGTGTTGGGAGAGACGCAGGCAATGTCAGTAGCAATCGCGATCTGAACTTCTAAATCGCTTGGGAACACTGCAAAACTCAATCGCTCGTAGAAGCGTTCATAAAGTCCACGGAGAATCAGTTGGAATCTAAGAGGACTTCTGAATAAGTAGTTTTACTTAGGTCGGTCGCCTCAAAAGCAGGCGA
>CALCCD010000061.1 GCA_937899645.1 uncultured cyanobacterium
CTCTGACTCCTTCGGGATGATGAGGGGGCGCTTTTTCGTTGGCGAGTTTTTTGGGCTTTTTATACCAATTTCTCAAAGTCTGGTTATGGATAGTGAATCTAGGGCTGGAGCTTGGTTGACGATTGAGGATGTCTATCTGTCGTCTTACTTCTTGGCCTTGGTAAGTAGCTCAAGCAAGGAAATGAGGTTTTGTGAGAAGAGGTTCACGGCAGGGCGCGGGTTTCGCATTACTGACCTGAAAAAATAACCTCGATGATTGGCTTGTCCTACTTATTACGTAAACCACCGAGGTAGTGGTGCGATCGGAACGGTATTTCCGATCTGAATTGCCGAATAGCGGCAGTCTCCGCGATTGAAGGCCATTGCGCTACACCACTACCATCACCGAAACGTTCGAGAACTCGGGTCAAGCCTGGTAGGCGACGAGACTTTAACGATCGCCCTTGGCACCGAAGCGATAGCCTTTGCCGTAGACCGTATGAACGAGCTGAGCTTCGTCGCCCGCTGCGATTTTGCGTCGCAGCAGCCGCACCAGCGCCGCGAGTACGTTGCTGCTGGGCGGGTCGTCTTCGTCCCAGAGCGCCGTATAGATTTGTTGGTGGGTGAGCGTACGCCCGTAGTTTTCGAGAAAATAAGCCAGCAGGTCGGCCTCTTTTTCTGAGAGTTCGATCGCCCGTTGGTTACGGTAAGCCAAACGCGCAGCGCGATCGAGTTCGATCTCGGCACTGACGGCGTCCTCCTCGGTGGCGGCCAGCACCGGCGCGCGTCGCAGCAGCGCCCGCACCCGCGCCAGCAGTTCGCGTAGCTCGAAGGGTTTGACCAGATAGTCGTCGGCTCCTGCATCGAGCCCCATAACGCGATCGTCTAGAGTGTCTTTTGCGGTCAAAAACAGCACGGGGGTCGTGTCGCCGCGATCGCGCAGCGCCCGACACAGCTCGAGGCCGCTCAGGCCGGGCAGCATCCAGTCGAGCACTAGCAGATCGTAGGCATTGGCAATCGCCAGGTCGCGACCGTCGAGGCCGTTCGAGGCTGTTCTCACCGCATGCCCCTCGCAGGCGATCGCCTGCTCGAGTGCTTCGAGTAGCTCGAGTTCGTCATCGACGATCAGAATGTTCACCATAGCCGCATCCAATCGATTCACCCCATCACTGTGCCACTCTCCGACGACCTCGCGAACCGCAAACGACAACTCCGCCGCCAGTTCCTCAAACAGCGTCAGGCGATCGGGCCAGCGGACTGGCGCGCGCGCAGCAATCGTCTCTGTGAAAACGTGCGGGCGCTGCCGGTGTTTCAGACGGCGCGATCGCTGCTGGCCTTCGTCAGTTTTCGCTGCGAGCCCGACTTAAGCCCCCTTTACGATCGCGCGGATACGACTACCGAACGGTGCTGGGGTTTTCCACGCTGCCAGGGGCGCAGCTTGATTTGGCACCAGCGGCGTCGCGGCACGGCCTGGGTCTGTGGCTCCTATGGCATTAACGAACCGGGCGCGGATTGGCCGCCGGTCGATCTGACAACGGTCGATATCGTGCTGGTTCCCGCAGTTGCCGTCGATCGATCGGGCGGGCGACTGGGCTACGGCGGTGGCTTTTACGATCGCTGCTTGGAGCGCTCGGAGCTAAAAGACGCAATGACGATCGGCGTCGTTTTCGAGGAGTCCTACTGCGACGCGCTCCCCCGAGATCCTTGGGACGTTCCGCTCGACTACGTTTGCACCGAGGCGAGCGTCGATCGCATCGCGTCCTAGTCGTTCCGAAGCCCAAAAGCTACATCAGCGCCTGGCTCGACCGCAGCGCTGCCAAATCGAGACCCGCGAGCTGCGCGTAGGCATCCTCGATCGCCGCCTTGCCGCGCAGATAGCCGGTACTGCCGCCGGGGCAAATCCGCGCTAAAGTCTCAGCGGAGAAGCGCGCTTGCAATACCGCAACGCTGTCGAGCTGGCGAAACCAATGGAAGGTCTTGGCCGTGCGCAGCGGTGCGGGCGCGCCGTTTCGAGCGGGCAGGAGATGCCGCCCCGAGAACAGCACGCCGCCGTTGCGATCGAGGTGCAAACACGACGAGCCGGGTGTGTGCCCCGGCGTCCAGACGCCCACGAGGCCGGGGGCTAGCTCGATTTCGTGCTCGAAGCTCGTCACGCGCAGATCTGGCAGCAAATATGCCTCCTGCTCTTGAATAACGAGATCGCAGTCGAATTCTGCTTGAATCTTCTTCGCTTGGCCGATCGCGTCGCGGTGGGTTAGATAGCAGCTGTTCACGCCACCCCGCTCGGCTAAAAATGCTTGGCTTTCTGGCGTCCAGGCCGGTGCATCCACCAGGATATTTGCATCCTTTCTTACAATAAGATAGGCCGTCCCGCCCAGCGTCTCGCGATTGGGCGGAAAGGCAAACACCCCCTCTATAACGACCCGTGGTTGCTTGGGCATAAAATGACAGTCATTCTGCTCTTCATTCTCGGACTGATAACCTACACCATTCTGGTGCGTCGCGTCGCCACCGTCACGCGCACGCCCGTTTGGGTGCTGTGGCTCGTGATGATGACCCCCGCCATTCTGATGACGGCATGGGGGCTGGTGTTTGGAATGCAGACGCCGGTTCCGCCAACGCTTGCGATCGGGGCCTTCGGGCTGTGCTTTTCGCTCTATTGGTGGCTCGTGGCGATCGGTCGAATTGCACCATCCGAGAAAGATTCGCCCGAACGAGACGCGCTGGCCGCTGGCCGAGAAAGCTCGTCCAAATCGCCTGACGCTACGGCAAACATGACTTCAGACGGTGGCGAAAGCAGTGCTCGGTCCGAGGTGCAGTCTGAGGCTCGAGCCGAGACCCAGTCCGAGACCCAGTCCGCAGGGGACAAGCCGCGCCCGCCGCTGCGCCCGATCGATGCGGATGAAGAGCGGCAGCTCCGCGACTGCTTTAGCTGGTCGGTCTACGCCCTGCAACATCTGGAATACCGCCCCCAGGCGGTAATTTGTCGCGGCAATCTGCGGACGAACCCCGAGCGAGCTTATTCGACCGTCCGCAAAAATATCGAGTCGCATTTTGGCGATCGTTTTCTGGTCGTCTTCCAGGAAGATCGTCAAGATCGGCCTTTCTTCATGCTCGCGCCTAACCCGAACGCCACGGACAACCCCCACCCTCTGGCCGTCGCCACCGCTGCCAAACGCGCCGATCGTCCTGACGAGCGCCCTTGGGTGGCTGTCGGCTTGCTGTTTGCCTGTTTGTTCACGACAACACTGGCCGGAGTGGGCTTTATGCGTTTTAACACCGGGCAGTATCCCGAAAACCCGGTGGAGCTGCTCGACGGTCTGCCGTACGCTGTCTCGCTGCTAGCGATCCTGGCGACCCACGAGTTCGGGCATTTCTTCGCCGCGAAGCACCACAATTTGCGCGCTTCGCTGCCGTACTTTATTCCAGTGCCGTTTTTCCTGGGGACAGTGGGTGCGTTCGTTCGGTTGCGATCGCCCATGCCCGATCGCAAGGTGCTGTTCGACGTCAGCATTGCGGGGCCGCTGGCCGGATTTATGATGGCGCTACCGCTGTTTGTCTGGGGCGCGGCCCATTCGAGCGTAGTCGAGCAAACGGAAAGCTCCAGCTTGCTGAACTTCACCGAGCTACAGCCGCAGTTTTCTTTTTTGATGACGGCGGTGTTTCGCTTTGTTTTGCCTGAGGGGCTCGACCCTACCCAGGCGATCGCGCTGCATCCCGTGGCGATCGCGGGCTATCTGGGCCTTATCCTGACAGCTTTCAACTTGATGCCGATCGGCACGCTCGATGGCGGCCATATCGTCCACGCCATGCTCGGTCGTAAAATCGCGCGGCGCATCGCCCAGGTCGCCCGCTTTGTAATGGTGGCGCTGACCCTGCTGCACCAGGAGCTGCTGCTGTGGACGCTGCTGCTGTTTTTGATGCCGTCTCAGGACGAACCGGCTCTCAATGACATAACCGAACTCGACGATCGCCGCGATGCGATGGGTCTAGTGTGTTTGGTGCTGCTGGCGACGATCTTGCTACCTGCGCCGAAGCTGCTTTGGGCGGGGCTGAATTTTTAGGCATTGCGGGTTTGGGGGCGGAAAGCATGATGCCTGAAAACCTTGCCGCAAGCGCCCGGACAACCTAGAGAACAGACTTCTTGCACCAATCGCTGAAACGTTGCTGAATCTGGCAAAACGCTGGCGCTACGCGGTGGAAAGCCGAAATTTCCTGCGGTGCAGCCGTCTCGGCTGCTCGAGATCTTTGAATCGTGTAAGAGGTCTATCGTCAATTCAAAATTTAAAGCAACGATGAGCGACAGCCTAGACTTGCGCCAACGAGTAGTGGAATTTGTCCGACAAGGTGGCTCGAAATCAGAAGCCGCACAACTCTTCAACGTGAGCCGGGGGTGCGTCTACGCCTGGCTAAAACTGCCCCCCGACCAGCTGGCCGCTCGCAAGACCAGACCGAAGCGAGCTCGTAAGCTCGATATGCAAGCTCTCAAAGAGTGGACACCGTTGAAGTTCGATGGAAGCGGACGATCGAGCTAGAACCCAAACAGGAAGAACGGGTTTGACTGGGCTTGGTCTGTGATGCGTACGGCGTTCAGCGCTCGCTCGATCTGGATCTTGGTGTCTTCCAGGTGCGCCTGGGTGTAGGCGTCGAGCTGGCTGGAGCGACCCAGCGCTGCATCGAGGCGATCGTGGATACGGCGGAGGCTGCGACGCGCTAGGGTGCGAGCGTCCTCTGGGGCGTAACGGCGCTCGAGCATCATGTCGACCTGGCGGTTGACGTAGCTGCGCTGGAGTTCGCGACGCAGGTCGTTGACGTTTGTCGGCGTGGCGGTTTGCACCTCGCTCCAAATGCTGCGATCGAGGCGATCGAACAGCTCCGGCAGCGTCAGCGCCTCTCCCGGCTCGGACTTAAACTCAATTTCGCGAAGCTGCTCCAAACGCGAGGCCGACATCAGCCCGCCCAGCACGTATTTCTGAATCGACGAGACGCGATCGAAGGCGGGATATTCGACATCCGCGAACCAGTTCGAGCCCCAATGCGACCAGCGCGACGGCACGAGCTGCGCTAGCAGACCGTTGTCAAAGTTGAAGGCATCGGGTGCGAAGATGTACTCCGCCAGCAAATCGAGGCTTTCGAGCTGAGTCTCGCGGGCGATCGGCTCCAGGGGCACGCGGCGATCGCCATTTTCCGGCGACGTCCGGGTGAACGATTGACCGCCGATGTGTTCGAGCAGTACGAAGCTTTGGCGGAAGTAGTAGGACAGAATCAGGCTGAAGCGCGTGCGCATCTCATCCGCCGCGCCGCTGGAATTGGCATAGGTGGAGTCGAGGCGTTCCCACATGGCGCGGGCATTGTCGAACTGCTGGCGGGCGTAGGCGGTCGGCTCGCTAGTCAGGTCAAAGGCCGCGATCGTCGGATCGCGGCCGATCCAGGCGTCTTCGTCGTGGCCGTAGGCCAGCGAGGGGTCGTACTGAGCGCGGTTGGCGATCGCCATCAGGGCGTCGCGCTCCTCCGCCGGTGAGACATCGCCGAAGTCGCTGTAGCCGAACTCCACCGCCCAGTGATCGTAGTTACCCACCTCCGTCTGGTAGAACTGCCCCTGCTCGCCGCCCACCGGCGCGAGGTTCACCGGCGTGTAGTCCATGATCGAGGAAGTAATGCCGCGATCGGCTGCCGTCGTCGGATTGTTGAGTTCGGCCAGGGTCAGGTTCGTGCTGCCGTGGAAGTTGTGGCGCAGGCCGATCGTGTGGCCGACTTCGTGGGAGACGATGTGGGCGATGTACTCGTTGACGTACTTTTCGAGGTTCTCGCGGTATGGCAGCACGCCCTGGAGCAGCGGCATTGCCATCGCGCCGACGGCGGCCTGACCGTGGCCGAGGTTGCGGTGCGCGCCGAGGCCGGTGCGCCCGCTGACGCTGAGGGGGACAAAGGGGGGGATCTCGGCAAGACGCTGGCAGCTCTCGCCCTGGCAGCGCGCCTGGAGCGGCGTCAGGTCGATCGGGGCGGCGTTCGTCGGACGCGAGTGGGAGCCGACGAGCTGGCGCGCCAACTGCTCGATGGCCATGCTGTTGTCGTTGCCCAGGTAGGCCGAGACCTGGCGCGAGGCCAGCCGAGCAATATTGCCGTCGATCAAGATATCGGCGTCGAGAATTTCGCCCGTGAGCGGGTTGACGCGCGAAGGGCCGAGTCCGGCAAAGCCGACACTGTCGGTGGTCAGCCAGCGGACGACGTTGTAGCGGACGTCTTCGGGATCCCAGTCGGCGTTGTTGGGCATTTGCCGCACTTCGATCGCGTCGATAAAGCCCGCCTGCTCGAAGGCTGCATTCCAGGAGAGGATGCCGTCGCGTACGGCCTGCCGGTGCTCGTGGGGGACGGTGTTCTCGATCCAGAAGACGATCGGCTCTTCCGGCGGCGAGAGTTCGGCTTCGGGGTCGCGCTTTTCCAGATGCCAGCGCTGGATCAGTCGCACGAAGCGATCGGGGTCGCGCGTCCGATCTAGGTTCTGGTAAGCCGAGACAAAGTAACCGACGCGATTGTCGGCTAGCCGAGGTCTAAAGCCGGAGTTGTCCGGCAGCTCCGAGAGGCTGTAGCGAAAACCCAGCGAAAGGTTGCGGGCGTCGGGCAGGGTCTCCGGCCAGAACCAGAAGGGCTCGCCGCTGAAGCCGATGGTGGCCTCGAACTCGAGGTTCTCGGGATAGGCGCGCACGTCGTTGATAAACGAGGTGGACGAGTTGGGAGAGTAGCCCAGAAAGCCCAGCCAGCCGTTGAAGCCAGAGATGTCGCGGTTGACCAGCAGGTCGGTGAGGTCGATAAGGTACGAGTCGCGATCGGAGTGGGTGGCGACGATCGAGAACGAGTAGATCGTCGAATCGCTGAACGAGCGATCGAGAACAGCCGGGTTCGTGCCGCGATCGCCCGACTCGTCGAAACGAAACTTGACGTTCGGTAGCGTCAGATGGATCGTCTCGCCGCGCTTCTCGAGCTGAAAGGCAAAGTCCGCCATCGGCAGACCGTTGACGATGCCCAGCTCGCCGATGCCGCGCGAGAGCGTCGCGATCAGCAGGTAGGTGCGATCGAGGCGATCGGCGTCGATTTCGGCCAGCACCGTGCCGTCTTCTTCATTGTGATACAGGTCGATCAAGCCGCGCAGCTTCTCGGTGTCCTCGATCGCCAGCTCGAAATCGTCTTCTTCAGAGACTTCACTATCTTCGGTCTCTTCGAGTTCTTCTTCCGCGTTCTCTGCTTCGTCGCCCTCGACGGTTTCGATAGCTTCGCCGTCTTCGGTGGGCGTATCTTCCGCGCGAATCTCCGGCACGATCGAGCCGAGCAGTACGGTCAGCGTCAGGGCCGACAGTCCGGCCCAGAACTCGAAGCGTTTCATAGGTCTATATTTCACTAACTGAAATCTTAGTGCGGTGCTTTGAAAAGAATTGGGTGCGCTGGCCAGGGCGAAGCGACTGTCGCGGCGATCGCGTTCTGGCCACTCGGTCAGGCAACCCTGTAACCAGTGCGGTCTTATGTCTTCCATTATGTCTCGATTCTCGATTGGCTGTCGGCCCGACCCTCAACCCATCCGATCGCCCGCCCGCCCGCCAGACGGTGTACGATCTAAAGTCAAATTCTTTGTCAGATTCTTGCGTCCGAATCGTGCACCATCCCTCGAAGCTGACCCCATCCGAACGCCGCAAGCGTAAAGGCGGGCCGCCCTGGGCCGAACGCCTCGGGTTTTCGTTCGACTCGCCCCTGCTGCTCGCTTCCCTGGCGGCCAATGCCGTGTTCGTCGGCATCGCGGCGATCGGAGCGGCGCGCGCTCGGTTGAGCGCCGATCGCAGCGCCCCGGCCACCGTCATCGAGTACGCTCGCACCATCGACGATCGCCCGGAGCTAGATTCGCGCACCCTAGCGATCGCGCGCGGCGCATCCCCGAGCAAACGACGCTTTACCTATCAAGACTGGCTCGATATTCTCGAGCGCGAGGCTGAGGCGATCGCCCGCACCGAACCCGACCGGCTCTACGTGCTGGCGGGCGATTCGATTTCCCAGTGGTTCCCCGAGGCGCTGCTGCCGCCCCAGGCGGACTGGCTCAACCAGTCGATCTCCGGCGAAGGCGCGAAGGGTCTCTACGATCGGCTGACGTTCCTCGACGATACCGACCCGAACAAAATCTTTGTGATGATCGGCATCAACGACCTGCTGCGCGGCATGGACGACGAGACGTTGCTCGAACACCAGCGCAAGATTATTAAAGACATTCTTTGGATTCACCCGGATGCCGAGGTGATCGTCCAGTCGATTCTGCCCCACGGCGACGACTCCGCCACCTGGGAGGGCCGCGACAGACTCGACAACATTTCCAACGATCGCATCCGAGCGCTGAACGATCGTCTGGCCGCGATCGCCGAATATGAAGGCGCGACCTTCCTCGATCTCTACGACCTGTTCGGCACCGCAGACGGCAAGCTGCGCCCGGAGCTGAGCACCGACGGCCTGCACCTAAACGAGCAGGGATACCTGGTGTGGCGCACGGCGCTGATGGTTTTCGATGAGGACGGCGACAAGCCGATCGACGCGCTAACGCCGGACTCCGATCGCGTGGCACGCACTTTCAAATTCCGAGCGCCGTGAGCCCTAGCAACCGGGCGAATCAACGAGCCCTCGACCTGCGAGCGGCTGGCTGGCTGGCCGCGACGATGGGCCTGGGGGCGATCGCCGCGCCCGCTCTTGCCGTCGAGATGCTGGAGCGCCCGGATGGCGGTCGCGCCGCTGTCGATATTGCCATCGACACCGCCATAGACACCGTTATCGATCGACCGGCAGACTCGCTGCCCCTTGCCGCCCTCGACGATATCCGCACGAATGGCATCTTTCGCGTCTCCGTGGCCCGCCGCGCCGTCCCGCTCAGCTACCGCTACCCCGACGGTCGCCTCGACGGCTACTGCCTCGATCTAGTCGCCGAAATCGTCGAGGCCATAACCACCCAGCTCGATTTGCGCCGCCCGCCCCTGGTCGAAATCGTGACTAGCGATCTGGGAACGCGTTTCGATTTGGTTCGCGATGGAGTGGTACACCTCGAGTGCGGCCCCAATACGATTCGCGAGGTGGAAGGCGTTGCCTTTTCTGCACCGTTTCTCGTGACCGGCATGCAGTTTATCTCCGAGCGCGAGTCGCGCCTGGAGAGGCGGCTATCGGGAACCGATCTGGGTCAGGTGGGCGTTTTGCGCGACTCGGCAACGTCGGAATTTATGGGCGATCGCTACGCCGATACGACCCTGGAACTGTTTGCCGGGGACGAGGCCGTCAAGCGGGGCATCGAAGCGCTTCAAGGTCGGCTCGATGCCTTTGCCACCGACGGCCTGCTGACGATTGGCGAGCTGGCGATCGCCGGGCGATCGCTCTCCGACTACCGCATCTATCCCGAAAATCCCCTGCTGTGCAGCCCGTATGGCTTGCTGCTGCCCGCCGACGAGCCTGAATGGCAGGCGATCGTCGATGGCGTTATCAATAGCGAGGCGGGCGCGCGACTCTGGGCGGAGTGGTTCGGCGCGATCGATGCTTACCTCGAACCCGCCGAGCAGTTTTGCGGCGTCGAGGTCGTCCCCGCCCGCGCGACGCGCCAACCGTAGTCGGGACTTACGCCCGTTTTCCCACATTCCCATGACTCCATCTCCGCCACCCGCCGACCCGAATCGCCAAGTCCCGTACGAAGGCCCGCACGAAGGCCCGCGCGATGCTCCGTGTAATTTCCCGCACGAAGTCTCGCACGACGCCCCAACCCGTTACACCTCTGACGACGGCAAAGCGTTCGACTACTTCGGCGATCGCGTCTCCTGGCTCGATCGGCTGCGGATGCAAGCTTCGCTGCGGGTGCGGCGACAAATGTACGAATGGATGCGCGATCGCCTCGGCGGCATGGCGGGCAAAACCATACTCGACCACGGCTCGACCCCGGATACCGAACATATCGATAGCAACTGCTTTATCGAGTGGGCGATCGCCGACGGCGCGACGGTCTACGCCACCTCTCCCGAGCCGATCGACCATCTGGAACAAGTTTTCCCCGGCCTGTGCGTTCTGACCTTTCCGCCCGCGCCCGGTACGACGCCCCGACTCGACTGCGTGCTCTCTTCCGCGACGATCGAGCACGTCGGCAGCGAAGCCAGCCAGATCCAGTATTGCCGCGACCTGCTGGCCCTCGCGCCCCGGCTCTGCCTAACGACCCCAAACCGCTACCACTGGCTCGACTTTCATACCAAAATCCCCTTAATCCACTGGCTACCGCGCCGCTGGCATCGGGGGATTTTGCGGGCGATCGGCCTGAAGTTTTGGTCGTTTGAGGCCAACCTGCGCCTGCTCTCCAAAGCCGACCTCGATCGCATTCTGCGACGCAGTACGTCCTCTAACTCAAACATACCCGAGCCTAGCGAACCGCTTACGGTAGAGTGGTGTGAGCCAAAATTCCTCGGCTGCGTTTCTAATCTCGCCGTGTGCGTGCAGCGCGAGTAAAGCCGCGAACTTTGGCCGACTGTGTTCTAGCGCTTTAGAGAGCATTCAAGATCGTGCAGGTTACCCCGACGAGTATTCCCGACGTCGCGATCGTCGAGCCCAAAGTCTTCGGCGACGATCGCGGCTTTTTCTTCGAGAGCTTCAACCGCGCCGCCTTCGAGCAACAGGTAGGCGTCTCGGTTAACTTCGTCCAGGACAACCACTCCAAATCGAGCCAGTGGGTGCTGCGTGGCTTGCATTACCAAATCCAGCAGGCCCAGGGCAAACTAGTGCGTGCCAGCGAAGGAGAAATCTTCGATGTGGCCGTCGATCTCCGCAAAAGCTCGCCCACCTTCGGCCAGTGGGTTGGCTGCCTGCTGACAGCGGACAACAAAAAGCAGCTCTGGGTTCCGGCGGGCTTTGCCCACGGTTTCCTGGTGGTGTCACCGACGGCGCAGGTACTCTACAAAACCACCGACTATTACGCGCCCGAACACGAGCGATCGCTGCTCTGGAACGACCCGAAAATCGGCATCGACTGGCCGATCGGAGGCAATACGCCCCAGCTTTCAGCGAAAGACAAAGACGCCGCCACGCTCGATCGCGCCGACCTGTTCGAGTAGTGCCATCCCCGACAGTTCGGCCCTGCCTCGATCGCCCGGACGCGCAATCCAAAGAAAACCTTAATAAACGTTCCGACGGGGAACTTCGGCAGTGTGCCGATCGACGTAGATTTCGAGTAGCGATCGCCGGATCTACCTCGATTTCTCTTGTCAGAAAATACTAAAGACGCCTGCGAGTCTTGCTCCATCTATTCTTTGGAGAACGTGCCATGTCCGAACGACTTCATTTCGCTCCAATTCTCGCGCTCGCCCTCCTGAGCGGACTGGTGCTGGATCGCCCCCCCGCTCTGGCTCAAACGTCGCCGAACTCGGTCGACGCGTCCGGCTATGCCAGCATGAGCGCCCGCGACTTGCACCTCGATCGACTCAACTACGTCGCCGAGCCCGAACCGATGCCGTCGGACGAAGTGATGCCGATGCAGTCGCGGCGGCAGGTTCCTGAGGCGGTCGAACTCGAACCCGTGACGATCGAACTCAACGATCCGACTCTCTCAACTCACGAGCAGCGAAGCAGTTTTTCGATTGGCTCGCCCCTCGATTAGCGCTCTTGGACTCACTCAGCCCGAGTCATTAATTTTTAAAAATCATGAGCTGATTCGCGCGGAGCGATCGCATTTCGCGCGAAAAACCCTAAATAAAGGCGCGATCGACAGTGTGAATCGATCGCGCCGGTCAACTACGCAGAGCTAACCTCAAGACAAGAGGAAACAGAGAAGCGAACCTAAAACTCGATAAAAGCCGCGTCATCACTTCGCGACGGAGTTTTGAGGTTTTCCCCATTCTCGATTGCGCCTTGCAGTTTGTCGAGAGGGGTGTGCCAATTCCCTAACTGGTTCTGCCGGACAATCCGTACGCTGGAGTACCAGAGCGTCTCCGTGCGATCGCGCAGCCAGCGCCAGTCTGGAGACGCCGACAACAGCACCCATACGGGTTTGGCGAGCGCTCCAGCCAGATGCACGATCGAGGTATCGACGGCAATAACGGCATCGAGCCGCGTCAAAATTTCAGCACTGTCGCCGAAGTCGCGGGCGAGCTGGCCGAGGTCGGTGAGGGTATTGGACTGGCAGAGGCGATCGAAAAGCGATCGGTCGCGATCGCGAATCTCGGGCTGCAGGCTGTAGAAACGTACGGGTCGCCCGTCGTGGGTGCGGCGTATCTCGAACAGCCGCGAGAAAGTTTCTAGCGGTATCGATCGGCGGAAGTCTTGGCCGTGGGTGGGGCTACCCGACCAGGCGACACCGACCCTGTAAGTATGCGGATCTTCTGTGGCGAGCCACGACTCTAGCTCGGTTCGCGTCTCGCTGTTATTAGCGTCGCGCCATCCTGGCGATCGCAGGTAGGGCACGTTGCGCGGCACGGTACCGATCGTCGTGCCGCATAGATGCGGCAAGCTCAAGCAAAAGGCTTGGCGATCGCGGTGCGGATCGAGCGGGGGCAGCGGTTCGCCAACTTCGACGATCGCGGCAACGCCGGGAAGCGTCCGAAGCAGGCGGGTCAGCGGCGGGCGCGACTCGACAATAACGCGCATGCCCCGTTGCTGGAGCCAGGGAATGTAGCGCACCGTCTGGATCGCATCGCCGAAGCCCTGGGACATCCGCAGCAGCAGCGTCCGACCGCCGAGGGGCGCGCCGTCCCAAAATGGCGGATCGCGCCGATCGATGTGGGGCGGCAGGGGGTTGCGATCGAGCCGCACTTCGTAGTCCCGCAAGCCCTCCTGCCAGCGACCGGCTTGCAGCAGCGCGAGCGATCGCTCCCAGCGGATGTCGCGGTGGATAGAGGCCCCGGGCGGGGCGATCGCCTCAGCGCGGTCGTAGCAATGCAGGGCGTCGGCAACGCGATCGAGGTCGCGGTAGCAGTTGCCGAGGTTGAGGAGTGCCGGAAGCGAGTGGGGATCGATGGCGATCGTCTGTTGGAAGGCGGCGATCGCGCGGGTCAGGTCGTGGCGGTGGACGGCGATCGAGCCGCTGAGGAGGGCGAGTTGGGTACGCTGCTGGGGGGCGAGCTGTCGGCTCGCGAGGGTGGCGCAGAGGCGATCGGCAGTGTCGAGGTCTTGGTTTTGGAAGGCGACGATCGCGGCTTGGGTTTGCTGTTGGAGTGAGGGGTTGGCGATTGGGGTGAGGGGTCTGGGGTCTGGGCGGTTGGGTTCGATCGGCGGGTCATTGGACGGTTTTGCGGGCGCATTGCCATGCGCCCCTACGAGGGCAATTTCTTCACGGACGCGCTGCGACAGTTCTCGGCGCATCGTTGCCACCACTGACGCCCAGTCGCCCGCCGTCGGCTGGCGAAACAGGCGCGTCTGCGGATACCAGGGCGTGTCGGCGCGATCGCGCAGCCAGCGCCAGTCCGCCACCACCTCCAGCGCCACCCACACCGGCTTGCCCAGCGCCCCGGCCAGATGCACCACCGCCGTATCGACGCTGATGACCAAATCCATTTCTCGAACAAACGCCGCCGTGTCGCTAAAGTCGAGCAAATACGGGTCGAGATCCACCAGGCCGAGCGACAGGAAACGCCGCCGATCGCGGGGCTGTGGGTCTTTTTGCAAGCTAAAGAAGGTTACGTTCGGTACGTCCAGCAGCGGCAGCAGCGCATCTAGGCCGCACGATCGCGTTTCGTCGCCCGTGCGCGTGGCACTGCCCGCCCAGACGAGCCCGACCCGCAGCGCGCTGCCAACCCCGCTCGACATCAGCAGCTCGCGCCCCGCCGCCGACAGCGTTCCCGGCTTCAGGTACGGGACTGATGCGGGTACGGCCTCGGGCGTGGTTTGGAAATGTCCGGGGAGGCTCATCAGCAGCGTGTAGGCGCTGACCGGTGGCGGCGTCTGGCCGGGTTGCAGGATGCGATCGGCCATCTCGGGCAGCGTCGCCAGCAGCTTCGCCAGCGGTGGGCGACAGCCGAGAACGACATCGATATCCTGATCGCGCAGCATCGGCACGTAGCGAGCAAACTGGATTGCATCGCCCAAACCCTGCTCGGCCATCACCAGCAGACGCTTGCCCGCGATCGCGCCGAAGTCGCCGTCCCAAAGCCGCAGCCCCGATCGATGGCGCTGCATATCGCGGATAAAACCGCGTCGCGTCGGGCGCGCGTCGTAGTTCGTCCAGCCACGCGTCCAGTCGCCGAGGGCGAGCTGCACCATGCCCAGATGGCATCGGGCTTCGTGCTGATTTGGATCGCGATCGACGATTGCCGCAAACGTCCGCCGCGCCAGCGCCAGGTCGCCGCCATTGAGCGCGCGGTTGCCCGCCGCCAGCGCCAGATTCAGCGCATCGAGACTGAGGGTGAGATCGTAGAGCCCGATCGCCTCGGTGCTGGCGCGATCGAGTTCGCCGCGATCGAGCAGGTCGCGAAGGGTGCGCAGGGCGATCGACAAGTCTGACGGCATGGGTCGGGGGCGGGAGGGCAAATCCAGAAGTAGAGTAGCCCAATTCAGAAGTCCGACTTTTCCAAAAGTTGCGAAAAGTCGGACTTCTCAGTTACCGCAATCCCGCCAAACTCTTACTAGAAGCCCAACGCCTCGCGATCGCACTCGCCGCCCAGCGCCGTGACGATCGTGCAGGTGTTGTAGGCCAACATCGCCGGGTAGGTCTCCGCGCCCTTCACTTCGGGGTCGGGGCTATCGACCAGCAGCGGGCTCTCGGCGACGATGATGCCCGCCTCGCGTGCCACAGACTCTACGAGCTGCGGGCTGGAGGTCGATTCGGAGAAGAGCGCCGGGACGCCGCTGGCTTTGACGCGATCGGCGATCTCGGCTAGTTCGGTGGGCGTCGGCTCGTCCGCAGGGCTGAGGCCGGACAGGGCGCTGGCTTGGGTCATGCCGTACGCCGTCGTGTAGTAGTTAAAGGCATCGTGGGACGTGACGAGCTGGCGGCTCTCTTCCGGAATCGAAGCGATCTGCTCGGCGATCCAGGTATCGAGGCTGGCGAGCTGGGTTCGTAGTTCGTCGGCGTTGGCCGCGAAATCGTCGGCGCTATCGGGCGCGATTTCCGACAGGCGATCGGCAACGACCGAGACTAGCTCGCTACCGATGCTCGCATCGTGCCAAACGTGGGGGTCGGGGTCGTCGGCAGCGTGGTTGTGGCCTGCATGGTCGTGACCTTCATGGCCTTCTTCTTCTTCGTCATGGTCGTGGCCTTCTTCTTTCTCTTCGTCATGGTCGTGGCCTTCGTGGCCTTCGTGATCTTCTTCGTCATGGTCGTGGCCTTCGTGGCCTTCGTGGCCTTCTTCTTTGTCGTGGTCGTGGCCTTCGTGACCTTCTTCTTTGTCGTGGTCGTGACCCTCGTGGTCTTCATGTTCGTCACCGTGGTCGTCATGGCCGCCGTGGGCGTCGCCAAAGGTCATCGGCTCGGGAACCGCCACTTCGGAAACCGCGACGATCTGTGGGAGGATCTCCGCAGCTTCGCCGTCCTTGGCACTGTCGAGAACCGAGTCTGCCAGACCGGGCGTGAGGTTGTAGCCGTTGTAGAGAACTAAATCGGCAGTCTCGATCGCGGCCAAATCCGACGGCTTGAGGCGGTAAGAGTGGGGGTCTTGTCCCGGCGGCATCAGGCAGGTCAAATCGACCGCATCGCCCGCGACGCCCTCGGCGATATCGCACAGCAGCGCCGTCACGGCCACCACGGACGGCGTCTCGCCCGAGGCGCTTTGCTCGGCACTGGCCGTCGGGTCGTCCGTCGCTTCGGTCTCACCCTCCGGCGCTGGCGCGGCGCATCCCGCTACGATCAGTCCGAAAACCGCAACGCACCGCTTGCCGAACTCTAGATATCCCAAACGATTTAAATCGCTCATGCTCGTTACTCCATTGGTTCTATTCCGTCCCGCCCACTGGCGCGATTCTAAGGATGCGCTATGACAGAGGAATGCGGTGACACGACAAGTACGATGATAATCATTCTCATCTTTGTCAGCCGCTGAATCGCACCCTTTTTCGCTCCCCTCCTTCACATCTCGCGCCGGTCGCTCGCCGCGCGCCTGATTTATGCGTCAGACTCACACCCTTCGACCGGCCCGACTCGGTTTTGCCCGCATTCGGCAGTTTTTCTGGGCGTTTTGCCTGGGATGCTTACTCGCTTTGGTTGCCGCAACGCCCTGGAGCGAGACTGGCAGTGCGGCGATGGCTTCAGAGGCGCAGTCGATCGGCTGGCCAGATCTGCGACCTGCGGGCGCGGAGGTGTTCGAGAATCCCTACGAGGGTCTATCGGAACCGCAGCTGATCGACCTGTCCGAGCTGGTGCGCCTGAAGACGGATATCGCACTGGGCGAGCCGAATGTCGATCGCGCCGAGGTCGATCGCCTCTATCGCAAGCTTTCCGAGCAAGGCGTCGATGTGGACGATCTGCTACGCGAGATCGATCGCGCCCGCAGCCGCCAAAACGAGCGCGTCACGGCGGTTAACTCCGAGTTCGACGGCGAACGAGTGCGCCTCGCGGGTTACATGCTACCGCTCGAGCGCGGAGCGCGGGGCACCGTCGGTCGCTTTTTGTTGGTTCCCTTCGTCGGAGCGTGCGTCCACGTGCCGCCGCCGCCGCCGAACCAGGTGATCTATATCGAACCGGACGCGCCGATCGAGGATATCGGCCTCTTCGCACAGGTTTGGCTGGAGGGGACGCTGCGGAGCGCGCCGTCGCGGCACTCGGTGTTTCGCGTGGACGGCTACCAAGAGGTAATCGTCAGCTACGAAATCGAGATGAGCGCGATCGAGCCCGTGCCCGCCGTCGAGCTATCCGATCGCGCCGCTGCAGGCGAAAATATATTGACGATGCCGTCGGCGCTGGACGAGATGGAAATCTCCTGGTGGGAGGGCATTCAGCTCCGGATCGCGACGATCTTTGCCAATACGATGGTGGCGATCCAGGCCGACCCGTCCGGGCGGACGCTGCTGTTGGGTCTGGCGGTCTGCTTCGGTTACGGCGTGCTGCACACCCTCGGCCCCGGCCACGGCAAGGCGGTGATTATTTCCTACTTCGTCGGGTCTGGCGGCAGCTTGCGGCGCGGGCTGACGATGGGCGTGCGGGTCGCGGTGTTCCACGTGTTCTCGGCGATCGCGATCGTTCTGGTCACCGACCTGGTGCTGCGCCACGCGCTGGGCCTCGCGCCAGAGAACTATCCGATCGTGCGACTGGTCAGCTACGGCTCGATCGCCATCATCGGCGGCTGGATGCTCTGGCAGGCGCTGCGATCGCCGATCGTCGAACTCGTCCCATCCGAAGCGCCCGCCCAATCCAGAGAAGAAAAACAAGAAGTCGCCAAAGCCTTGCTCTACCCCAGCCTCAGCGACAGCGTTCTGTCGTCGCGCAGCGCCACCGCGTCGCGCAGCGCCACCGCCCTGGCCGACCGACCTACTAAACCAAAACCCAAAGCCGCCCCGGCGGCGAGCTGGCGGCATGCAGCGGCCTGCCGGTGTTTTACCTGTGGTGACGATTCGGCGTCGGGGGGCTGGTTGTCAATGGCGATCGGGGCGATTCCGTGTAGCGGCGCGCTGGCGATTTTGCTGTTCGGGCTGGCGCACGACATGGTGTGGACGAGTATTTTGCTGACGATCGCGATTTCGGTGGGGATGGCGATTACGCTGGCGGCGATCGGGATTGCGGCGATTTGGGGTCGGAATCTGGCCGATCGGCGCATCATCGAGAACAGTGCGAATGCAGAACGCTTTGCGGCAATCGCCCATGCAATTCGGGTGGTCGGTGCGGGCTCGGTCTGTGCGATCGGGCTATTGCTGTTCGGCGCAACGTTTATGTTGGGATTTGCACGATAGAGGTCGGGTGCGACGGGCGAGGACGGGAAGCGAATCGAGGCGGGTGGCGGTGACGGCGACGAGGTGAACGAAGCAAATGTCGATAGCTGCGGTCAGGATGCCGAACGCAATATCCACAACGACAATCGCCACAATCTCTGGCGGTGGCTGCGCCAAGTTGAGAATTGCTGTGTTTGGTACGAGTCACTTGAAAAATCGGGTTGTGCGAATGAAATCACTCATTTTCACCGTAGAAATACGCAATTTTTGCTATTAGAACGAAATTGCTCGGAAATCTCGCAGGTGAATCCGAGTCGTCTGTTACGATCGGATTGCACCACGCCACGGTTTATTTCTTCATGTAAGCTGGCGCGCCAATCGATGCCCCGCCCTTCAGGCTTACGAAAAGTAAGACTCCGGGCTACCGGGCCGCCTCGAGCCGCCAGCCAGCTTTTGCCGATAGCCCGTGGGTTCCAGCACTTCCTCCGCATCACCACCATGTCGAAAACGGCACACCATAAACTAAAGGGTCAGAGTCTCGAACTCTTGCAGCGCTATCGCCAAGAGCCCTCGACGCGGGTTCGCAACCAAATCGTTCAGCTCAACCTCGGTCTCGTGCGTCGGGAAGTTTACCGTTGGCTCGATAACTGTGGCGAATCGTTCGACGACTTACTGCAAGTTGGCAGTATGGGCTTGATTCGCGCGATCGAGCGTTTCGATATTTCAAAAGGCGTCGCCTTTAGTTCGTTTGCCGTTCCCTACATTCGCGGCGAAATCCAGCACTACCTGCGCGATCGCAGCACTACGGTGCGCATCCCCAGGCATTACATCGACCTGAAGCGCAAAGCGTCCACTGCCGCCCAGGCGCTCCGGGACGAACTCGGGCGCGCACCCAGCGAAGCAGAGATTGCCGATCGCCTCGACGTGTCTGTCGAAGCCCTCAGCGACGCCCATCTCGGTTACCGCAACCGCGATCCACTCAGCCTCGATGCGCCCGTCGGCCAGCAGGAAGACGAAGCCCTGAGCCTCGGCGCACTCGTTCCCGACCAGCGCTACCGAAGCTTTCAGCTTGCTGAAGAAGACCGCCTGCTGCTGCACCAAGCTCTTAACAGGCTCGAAGCCGGAACCTGTAAGGTTCTCGAGTTTGTCTTCCTTCACGATATGACCCAGAAGGAAACGGCAGAGGAGCTGGGCATCAGCGCCGTTACCGTTTCGCGTCGACTCAAGCGCGGCCTGAATTCGATGAAGTCGTTCCTGCAAGCGCCTGACGAGTAGCGCCGTTCGCTTGCGCAGTCGGAGGTGATTAGGCCGTCGCGATCGCCTGCGAAAGCGAAATGACGGGCAGGGCGCAGTAGACACACAGCTCGCTAGCGACTTCGATCGCCTCGGTTTCCGTCTTGCCCAGATGCATCGCGGTTAGGGCAAAGTCCTCTCCCGCGCCGATCGCGCCGAACTCATTGATGCGATCGACCAAATAGCCGTCGCAGATGCGAAACGCTTCGCCCTGGAAGCCGAGAAGGTAGTGGTTCTGGCGACCGAAGCTCTCGTTTTTGGCCCGCGCCCAGTCGTAAAACTCCACGAGAAAGTCGAGAACGGCGTCGGTTGTGGCGGCTTTGGGCTTGTGCGTCTTGGCAAAGAGAAATAGAAAGCTCAGCTCGACGCTGTAGCCAACGCCGCCGATCGTCATGTCGTTGACTTCGACGAGCTTGGTGAGTTCCGTAACGCGCTGCGATTCCTGCCGGTAGCCGACGGTGCGGATACTGTCGGCGGCAAAGTCGAGGCGATCGGGATATTTGCGGACGGCGACGACACTCATTTGTGCTGTTCCTTAAATTGTTGAAGAAAGTATTGTAGGTTTGGCGCTGCGGCTGTGTTGCAACGTGCTTTCGTTTCTCGTGCTAGGTTGCCTGCCAGCGTTGAGCCGCGAAGGTCGCGCCTAGAGAAATTCGGCCACGCGATCGGCGGCGATCTGTAGCGTCTGCGGGTCGCGCACCAGCGCAAAGCGCACGTAGCCCTCGCCACTCTCGCCAAAGCCCGCACCGGGCGAGAGCGCCACGCCCGTCTCCTTCACGAGCCGCACGCAGAAGTCGATCGAATTCGCGGCCCAGTGCTCCGGCAGCTTTGCCCAGAGGTACATCGTCGCGTCGGGTTTGGGGACGTGCCAGCCGCGTGCCGCGAGAGCTTCGACGAGGCGATCGCGCCGCGCTCGGAAGGTGTTGACGGTTTCGGCGACCTGGCGGTCGTCGCTTTCCAGCGCCGCGATCGCACCGCGCAAAATGCCGCGATATTGATTGAAATCGACGACGGCTTTAATGCGCCGCAGCGCCAAGATCACGTCCGCATTGCCGATCGCGTAGCCCACCCGAAAGCCGCCCATGTTGTAGGACTTCGACATGGTGAAGAACTCGATCGAGCGCTGCTTGCCCGTATCGGCCTGAAGCACCGAAGGCGGGCGATCGCCCCCAAAAACCAGATCGCCGTAGGGAAAGTCATGGGCGAAGACGAGGTTATGACGCTCGCAGAAGGCGACCGCCTCGCGGAAAAATTCCAGGTTAGCGGTCGCGCTGGTGGGGTTGTGAGGATAGCTGAGAACGAGCAGGCGGGCGCGATCGAGCGCAGCGGCGGGAATCACGCCAAAGTCGGGCAGAAAGTCGTTCTCGGCCAACAGCGGCAGAGTATGAATTTTGCCGCCCGCCAGGTGGACACCGCCCGCGTGAGAAGGGTAGCCCGGATCCTGGAGCAGCGCGTAATCGCCCGGTTCGAGCAGCGCTAGGGGCAAATGTGCCGTGCCTTCCTGAGAGCCGATGAGTGGCAGCACTTCCGTTTCGGGATCGACGGGAACGCCGTAGCGATCGGTGTACCAGCGGGCGGCGGCTTCGCGGAAGTCGCGGGTGTCGTTAAAGAGCAAGTATTGATGCGTAACCCGGTCTTGCAAGGCGTCGGCGATCGCCTCGAGCACCGGTGCGGCGGTGGGCAAGTCCGAAGAACCCAGCGACAGATCGATAAGGTCGCGTCCGGCGGCGAGCGCGGCGGCCTTAGCGCGATCCATATCGGCAAAGACGTTGCGTTCGAGGGGGGCGATGCGCTGGGCGAAGCGAAGGGGGCGAGCGGCGGAACTCATGGCGCGGCGGGCTAAAAATGGCTGGGGATGCTGAAAACACTGTGCCACATTCCCTTGGCGGGGCGGCGAACGAGGCGTTCCTTTCGGTGGCGCAGAAAGTACGACTTTCTAGAGAAGCAAACGTTAGACCTCTTGCACGAATTGAAAAGGCCGAGATTCGATCGCTGAGCGTAGTCGTTGGCGTAGCCTCTGCGAAGCAGATAGTGCGGCCACTTTTCGCAATAGCACCCAGGCTATCGGCGAGGCCGACGCTTCGCGAACGACTCCGCTCAGCCTTCGAGATTTTGCTTTTTCCAAGCCCAGA
>CALCCD010000062.1 GCA_937899645.1 uncultured cyanobacterium
AACTGGCTGGAACGCCTGCTACGTCAAGGTTTCATTTTTGTCAGTCAATCAGCCCCCAACCAGAAAGAACGCCTCACCAGTATTCGCACCGACTGGGATCGCGACCTGTCCGCAGGCAAAGTTAGCGAAGGCGAAGTCAAAGTTCTCGTGTTATCGCGCCTGCTCGTGGAAGCCGGATATCTCTCGCGTGAAGACTTACGCGTCTCGCTCGAAGAACAGGTGAGCGAAGTCGAAGTCGAAGACGGCGATCGCGTGATTCGCGGACGCATGGATCTGCTGGTCTGCCAGGAGCAAGAGAGCGATCGCGTGCCGCTGTGCGTTCTGGCGATCGAGACAAAAAACAGCGAAATCGACGTGCGAGTCGGACTGCCGCAGCTCTTGTTCTACATGCACTCGTTCCTGGAACGACAAGCCACCGTATGGGGTCTCGTCACCAACGGCGAAACCTACCTATTCGTGCGATTGGTCTCGGGAACGTTCCAACTGTTTCCGCACCTGGTCGTGAGTTCCGCGCGACAGGCCGAACAGATCCTCAAGGTTTCGATCGCGCTTGCTGAGAAAAACCCATGACCGATCGCGCTCCACAACTGCCCCGGATCGTCAAATCCGATCGCGACTTCCCCGCACTCGACTTGGCTCGGTCAGATGACGGCGCGATTGTCGAATGCTTTGATGGTGACGCCGATGAGGTCGGGTGCTGCAAAAGCGATGGCGAAACGCGTGATGCCGACCCTCGAACGACAAAACGCCAGGCTGAAGTGGAGCCGCGAACAATAGGTTTAGATATTGGGCACTGGTCGTTCCGGGCTGCTTTTAAGTATTAGACCTGACTCGCTAGCGATTCTAGAGCGGGTAATAACTCTGCGATCGCTCGACCCCGGTGGCTGAGGCGGCGCTTTTCTGTCTTATCCATCGCCGCAAACGTCTTGCCCGCTTCCGGCACGTAAAAGATTGGGTCGTAGCCAAAGCCGCCCTCTCCCTGGGGCTCGACGATTTTGCCCGGACAAGCGCCCTCGACATCCAGCGCAATCGAGCCGTCCGGACGCGCCACCGCGATCGCGCAGAGGAACTCGGCGTAGCGATCGTCGAACTCCTTTAGCTCGTAGAGCACGCGGCGGATACGGTTCTCATCATCGAGGCCGTAGCGCGCCGAATACAGACCGGGCGCACCGCCCAAAGCCCGAACCGCCAGCCCGGAGTCGTCGGCGATCGCCCACTGCCCCGTCGCCTGTGCCACCGTCGTCGCCTTCAGCGCGGCATTTTCCGCGAAGGTCTTGCCTGTCTCGACCACGTCGATCTCGGCGGGCTTGAGCTGCAAATCCCAGGGCGTGTCCTTGAGGTAGGCCGCGAATTCCGTGACCTTGCCGGGATTGCCGGTGGCGACGACGAGTACGGGCATGGCGGGGTAGAGAAACGACAGCGGGCGGCAGGCTCGGGCGGGAGTGAGTGCTAGCTCTCCGCGCTTTCGGTGCGGATATCTTTGAGCATCGCCACCAGCACGTGGTGGGCGTCTTTAGCGTCGGCCAGCTCGCGCTCGAACTCGACGCGCACCAGCGTCGGCGTGTCGTTCACCTGCGCCGTGATGTCCATACCGCGCGTGTCGATCGCGTCCATCACCGCCGCCGACGCGTCGCTACAGTTGCCGTAAACGCGGGCGTACTGCACGACGGCATCGGCGTGGTCGTCGTTCATATGCTTGCAGATGCGATCGCTAATTGCAGGGGAGATTCCGGTTTCGCTGGTCATGGTAGGGCGCTAAAAATCAATGCTAAAAACGTCCCTCAATTCTGGCGGGCGCGCGCCGAATTTTCAAGGTAGGGCCCCGGCCTATGACTCTTCAGCGTCTTCGTCCGTTTCGCTATCTGGCTGAGTGACGGGCAGGGTGATGATAAATTTCGCACCCATCGATGACGATCGGCAGTCGAGCTGGCCGTGGTGCTGGTCGATGACGATCTCGCGGCTGATCGACATGCCGATGCCCGTGCCTTTGCCCTTGGGTTTGGTGGTGAAAAACGAGTCGAAAATCTGGTTGCGAACCTCGGCGGGAATGCCGGGGCCGTTGTCGGCGATCGTCACTTCGACACGATCGCCTTCGCGCTCGGCGGTCTCGATCCAGATCGTGGGCTGAAACTCTTCGCGCGCCATTTCCGAAAGCGACTCGTACTTGTCGTCGAGAGCGTCGGCGGCATTGGCCAAGATATTCATAAACACCTGGTTGATCGGCCCTGGATAGCACTCGACCGGGGGCAGCGCGCCGTAGATTTTTACGACCTGCACTTCCGGGCGATCGGGCTTGGCCTTCATGCGATTGCCCAGAATCATCAGCGTACTGTCGAGACCGTCATGGAGGTCGGTTCTTTCGGTTTTCGTATCGTCAGTCCGCGAGAAGTTCCGCAGAGATTTCACGATATCGCGGATGCGATCGGTGCCGATTTTCATCGACTTAAGCAGCTTCGGCAGGTCTTCTTGCAGGAAGTCAAGATCTGCATCTTCGATCGCTGCTTCGATTTCTTCGTTGGGCTCGGGGACGTACTTCTGGTAGGTCGCCACTAGCTCCAGCAAGTCTTTGATGTAGCCCGCCGCGTGGACGATATTGCCCTGAATAAAATTGACCGGGTTGTTGATTTCATGGGCGATCCCGGCGACGAGCTGGCCGAGGGCGGACATCTTCTCGCCCTGGATCATTTGCACTTGCATGGTCTGCATCGCCTCGAGGGTTTCGCGCAGTTGGGCGGTGCGCGTTTCCACCTGTTGCTCGAGGGTTCGGGTCAGCCGGTAAAGCCGCAGGTGAACTTCGATGCGCGAGAGGACTTCGTTGTACTCGAAGGGCTTGGTGATGTAGTCCACCGCGCCTGCTTCCAGACCCTGGACGCGACTGCTGGTGTCGTCCGAGCCGGTGATAAAAATAACGGGAATTTCGGTAAATTCGGGCTTGGCTTTGATGCGGCGGCAGGTCTCGAAGCCGTCGATACCGGGCATGATCACGTCGAGCAAAATCAGCTCCGGCGGGTCGCTCTCGATCGCCTCGATCGCGCTGAGGCCGTTTCGCTCCGTACGTACCTGGTAGTTCGCCTTCCGCAGGACTTGGGAAAGAACCTCCGCGCTGACGGGCGTGTCGTCCACGACGAGTAGTTTTCCGGAAACATCAGTTCGGTCGGTCATGAATTCGTTGGGGGCGAACCTGATGTGCGAGGCCGACGGAGGTCGGGACTACGCATGGGCTGAGGAACGGAGGCGTTCTATCGCGGGCGAAAAGACCGGGACGGCCAACTTCGATCCATAAGTATGCCTCTATCTTGGCATGATGTTCCGCTGTGCGATCGCCCGTTCCGAACGATTCTGGCAGCAGGCGGCAACGCGATCTCGACTGGCCAGATCGAATCGGACGCGCCGCGAGGGCCGCATTCGCGCGGGCGTCCTCGGGAAAGCGATCGCCAACGGGCGCGCGGGTAGATGCGCGGGCAGACACGTTGACAGGTCTGCCAGCAAACATACCGGACGACTCTACTCCAGCGGCAGGAAAATCGTTACGACCTGGCCGTTTTGGGGGCGGCGGCGCACGGTGAGCTTGCCACCGAGGGCTTGAAATATATTTTTCGTGACCGCGAGGTTGAGGCTGATGCTGCCGGTCTCGGGCTGAAAGGTGAGCAACTGCCCGATCGCCTTCAGGGGTGACGAAACGGACTCGGGCGCGTCGTCGAGGGCGCGATCGCTGGTGACTTTCGACTTGAGCTGGAGCTTGAGCCGGTCGCCCGCGACGGAAATTTCGACGCGCACGTCGCTGCCCACCGGGGTTTGGCTCGTGAAGTGTTCGATGGTGTTGGTCAAGATGCGATCGAGCAACGACGGGTCGCTGATCACCTGAGGCATATGCTGGGGCAGCACGACATCGAGCTTGAGACTGCGGCGAGTGGCTTGTTTCTGCCAGCGGGGGATGCAGTTGTCGATCGCCGTTTTCAGCGGCGTTTTGGTTAGCATCACCGACGAGCGATCGCTCGGTGTGGTCTCGAACTCGACCGCGCGGAAAATCAGCCCGAAGCGATCGATCTGTTCGCTACACTCGCGCTCGATGTCTTCCACCCAAGGGCGCAGGTCGTCGGTCAAGGTCTTGCGGCGCAGTAGCAGCTTCGCCAAGGTCTGAATCGTGGTCAGGGGCGTGCGAACTTCGTGCGCCAGGGCGGTCAGCAGCTCGAGATCGACGCGTGTCGGGGCCGCGCCGTGCGAGTCGCCGGTCGCGGGTTCTCCCGTCAGGGCGGGCAGGCTGAATTTGTTTTGGTTCGGGACGCGGTGAGGGCTGGCAGCGCGACGGCTGGCGGCAGCGGCTGCCTGCTGGAGGTTGGCGAGGAGCTGCTGGCCGAAGCGTAGAACGACGCTGTAGTGGGGCTCGATCGGCGGGAATGGCGTCACGGCACGGTCGATTGCGTCGAGTTTTTCTGCCTCGCGCAGGACGACGCGGCTGCGCAGGGTATGCCACGCTCGCTCGACGATCGCCGGATCGAAGGAATACTCAAAGCCGCTGTGACTCAAACGCGGGTCGAGCACCATCACGAAGGAAAACTGACGGGTGAGCACCAAGCAGAACTGCTCTTCGGTCAGTGGGTCGTCATCGCAAAGCGACACCGTACCGAAGCGCTCGGAGATATGGACGCGGCTAGCGAAGTCGCCGGGAAGGCAGCTCCAGCGATCGAGACTGGCGTGGGGCACGAGCATCCAGTTGGCGAAACGCTCGAGGCAAACCGAGCCGCTGACGATCGGCGTCGGCCCGGTCAAAATAGCGCCCAATGGCTCTACTTCTGGCTCCGAGCCCGATTCCGAGCTAGAGCCCGAGCCCACCTCCGAGCTTCGCTGCATTTCCAGAAGATGTGCGTTGAGCGTCTCGACGGCAGCATTCCAGGCTGCAACCGCACCGGCGCGCCCGGAAACGTCCGCCTTGGGCGATCGCTCGGTGGGCGCGACACCATCGCGCAAAACATCTCGTAGTGTGGGTAATGTAGCTTTCAATAGCACGGTAGGTGAGATAGGGAGACTCCTGGGAATCGTTAAAGAACAGGCAATGGCACACACCTGCAAGACACCTAAAAAGCCGGGGCTGCGATAGCAGTGCTGCCGTGGTTCTAACCATAACCAAACCCGTCGGCCTTCACTAGCTAGCAAACCGAACTCGACGGGTACGCTTTGTCGCCACATCGCTACCGATTCGTTTTGCTAGGCCGCCTGCGATCGGGCCGGGGAACGCTCGCGATCGCCGATTTACAGGTCAGTGCCGACTCGATCGCCCCGGCGATTTCGAGCTACACGCAAGCGCTCGTGGCATCTGCGATATCCGCGATATCAACGCGCGACGAGGGCGGTTGTTCGCTAGATTGGTGTGGCACCAGTACCGAACGAGCCCACCCGGAGCGAGCGAAAACCATGAGCGTGGACGGCGACGAAAAAGGCAAAATAGTCGAGCGATTGCGGCAGTCGCTTCAGCCGCGTCCGGGTGCGAGTACCGCCCCGCCGCTCGCCTCCGCAGCCCCGGCGGAAGATTTCGATCGCGAGGATCTCGACCTACTGCGGCGCGGTGCGGACGTTTATCACGTCTCCCTCGAGTCGTCCCACGCCCTCGGCAAGCCGCTGGGGCTGGCGCGGCGCGCCTGGCGCAAGATCCTCAAACCGCTGTTTATCCGTCAGGTGCACTACAACGGCGCGAACGTTCGGCTGCTGGAAGTCATGCAGGCCAAAATCGATCGCCTCGAAGCGGACAAAACGGCGCTCCACGGCGAGGTGCAGGGCCGCGTCGCCGAGCCGCTGAGCGAAACGGTCGATCGCCTCAAAGCCTGCGAGGCCCAGATGCAGGCAATGCAGGCGCGGATCGCCGAGCTAGAAGCAACCGAAAAGCAGCAGTCCCGCGCGATCGTCCGGCTTCACCGCCAAGTTCAGGCGCTCCAGGCTGGTTCGGGCCAGTCCGACAGCCAGACGTAATCATTGTTCGTGGCGACGTTGGTAGTAATGCAGCGTAATGCTCTCCGACTGCTGAAACCGTCGCGATTCGGCAACTCAAGCCGGGAATACCATTACGGTTGCATCACTACCGCGACGTTTTTAGCGCTAGCGGCTCGGCTCGGGAATGCGAAACACGCCATCTTCGTCCGGCCCCGACTCGCTGGCTTCTTCCCCGACGACGTCGTCCAGCGCCTCGGGCTCGCGCAGGATATCCGGCTTCGGGATGCGCGTCGGGTCGGCTTCTGACGCCGCGTCGAGATCGCCTGAGTCGCCTCGATCTCGACCCTCCCGGCGGCGCTCGGAGACGGCCTCGTCTACGTCTAGTGCCTCTTCCGCGTTCTCTTTGTCTGCATCATCGCGATCGCGGCGGCGCGGTGCGGCTTTGCCGGAGGTCGCTTCGTCTAGTTCGGTGTCGTCTAGCTCCGACGGTTCGGGCAAGTTGGGGTCGGGCATCAGCTCGTCGGGCGAATCTAGCTCGCCGCGTAGGGGGGGCTCGCCCTCGCGTTCGGCCAGCATCAGGTTCGAGTCGCCCTGGTATTTGTAGCCGATGCCAAACGGCAGCGGTAAAACGCTGTCGCCCGATGCGAACGCTGCCTTCAGGTCGGCTTGCAGGCGCGTGGCAAACAGCTCGATCGGGCCGTTGTACTGTCCGAAGAACGATCGCGCCCAGTTCTCCGCATCGAAAAAGCGCAGCGGAATGCCCGAGTCATCTTGCAGGATGTACTGGCTGCGTTCGAGCAGGGCATCGCGGACGATCGAGAAATACTCGTTGTGCATCAGGTACGACGCCGCCTTGAGGTAAGTCACCGGGCGATCGAGCTGACCGAAGAACTTCGAGAGACCGGGGCGCGAGTCAAACCCAGCGTCCGAGAGATCTACCGAGAAGTAATAGAGCTGCTGGGCGCGATCGCTGCCGGATTTGGCCACATCGATGCGGATGCCGGGAACCAGCTCGTCCGGATTGTCCTCCTCCAGACGTTGGACTTTGCCCTCGTCGTCGATGCCCACATAGGTCAGATCGAGGATGTCGTAGCCGTTGCGCGCCGCGAACAGCATCATCACCGGCACCGTGCCGCGATCTTGCAGGTCTTTCTCCATCGCGTTCGTCCGGAAAAAGCTGAAGTTCAGCAGCGCGAACAGCGACTTATCCGCCCAGTCGAAAATTTCGGCCAGTTCGGCCTCCGTGGCGTTCTCGAAGTCTGGCAGCGCCCCGATCGGCTCCAGACCGACCATCACGTACACCGGCGCGTCTGGGAAAAACGACGACACGTACAAAAAGTCCGGCCCGCTGAACGGGTACAGCACCGGCGCGTCGGCGGGTACGTTTGTCAGATACTCGCTGCGCCACGCTTCGAGGGCTTCTAGTTGACTGCCTTTGAGCTGGTTCCAGGCTTCGTTAATTCGCTCGGTGTAGGCGTCTTTCGCGGCGGAGTCGATCGCGATCGCGTCAGTCTCTGGCGGCAGTCCGGCCAGGATGCGCGCGGCGGCGGTCAGGCGCTCGGCCTTGTCGCGCTCGTAGGTTCTCCAGAGGGCGTCGCGATCGGCAGCGGAGTCCGGCGCTTCGGCCTCCGTTGTGGCCGCCGCTTCGGCAGCTTCCGGCGGCACGGCATCGACGGCAGGCTCGTCGGCCACGTCTCCCGAACAGGCGGCTAGCACTAAGCTCAAGGCCAGGGCGCTTAGCGAAAATCTGCGTCGTGGGGAGCGAAGTGGGGAAGCCATAAATTACCGCTGGAAAAATATCTGCGCGGCTTGATTGTAGGGCGTGCCATCGAGCGATCGTCAACCCTGGCGCTGCCGAATTTCCTGAAACTCAACAGCAAACTACGCGAACTGCTGGCTGAGGGCGACGGGGTTGTGGACGGTGATCTTTTTCTTGTGGATGGAGATCATCTCTTCCTGGCGCAGGTCGCCGAGCAGCCGCGTCACCGTCACCCGCGTCGAGCCGATCGCCTCGGCGATCGCCTGGTGCGACAACTTCAAGTCGATCGTGATACCGCCCTCGCTGGGCGCGCCAAAGTCGCGACAGAGAATCAGCAAAAAGCTCACCAGCCGCGAGCCCATGTCCCGGTGCGCCAGCGTCTCGATCATCATCTCGGTTTGCAGGATGCGCGACGAGAGGCCCTGCATCATGTACATCGACAGCGCCGGATCTTCTTGCAGGGCGCTTTCCACTTGGTCGATCGGTACTGACAGCAGCTCCACCGGCGTAAAGGCGACCGCGTGATAGAAGCGATCGGAGCGGTGGCCGGTAATCAGCGACAGCACGCCGAAGACGCTGTTTTCACGCAGCAGCGCCACGGTGATCTCTTCGCCCGCTTCGTAAACGCGCGAGAGCTTAACCGCGCCCTTGAGCAAAAAATAAACCCGCTCGGCGGGGTCGCCCGGAAAGAAAATCGTCTTACCGCGCTCGAACGTTTCGACGACCGGCGGGAAAGTCCCACTCCCGAGCTGGCGGAACACGGAGGCTAGGGGTCTATCTTGCATCGCAATGCGCTGTCTCTGGTGGAGTTCAGTCGAACGAGAGCGGGGAGGTCTGATAAGCATCTCTAAACACTATTTTATGCACGAGATCGTACGTATATCTCGCGATATTTTCGAGCTCGTTCGTCCCGCGCCTCGAAGATCGATCGACACTCTTTACTCGCACCGGTGCGATCGTCCGGGAAAACAGGCGAGCGCGGGCAGGGGAACCAATGGTGATATCGTTTTCCAGGGATGGCCCAGGCGCTGGCCCCGACGCTGGCCCAGACGTCCAGCCAACACGCCCAGCCCAGATCCAGCCCGGACTCCAGCCCAGACTCCAGCCAACACGCGAAAGGTTTCCACTGTCGCTCGAAACTGCTGACGTACAGCACGGATAAAACATGCTCGACCTGAACGGAAAGAAAGCCCTCGTCACCGGCATCGCGAACAATCGTTCGATCGCCTGGGGCATCGCCCAACAGCTCCACGCCGCCGGGGCCGAGCTAGGGGTGACGTACTTGCCCGACGATCGCGGTCGCTACAAAGATAAGGTCGAAAAGCTCGTCGCGCCCCTCGAGCCCAGCCTGTTTCTGCCCTGCAACGTCCAAGATGACGAGCAAATCGACGCGCTCTTCGCCGCGATCGAAGAAAAATGGGGCAAAATCGACATCCTCATCCACTGCCTCGCCTTCGCCGGTAAAGACGAGCTCACTGGCGACTTCAGCAACACCAGCCGTCAAGGCTATCTGCAAGCCCTCGACATCAGCTCCTACTCCCTGGTGCAGCTCGCCGCCAAAGCCAAGCCTCTCTTCAAAGACAGCGGCAGCATCGTGACGCTCACCTACCTGGGTGGCGTCCGCGTCATTCCCAACTACAACGTCATGGGCATCGCCAAGTCGGCGCTGGAGATGAACGTGCGCTATCTCGCCGCCGAGCTGGGCGAACAGAACGTGCGCGTCAACGGCATCTCCGCAGGCCCGATCCGCACTCTGGCCTCGTCGGCGGTTGGCGGCATCCTCGACATGATCCACAATGTCGAAAACACTGCGCCCCTGCGCCGTACCGTCACCCAGACAGAGGTGGGCAACACGGCGGCATTCCTGTCGAGCGACCTGTCGAGCGGCATCACCGGCCAGGTGATTTACGTCGATGCCGGTTATGAAGTGATGGGTATGTCCGCGCCCGCAGGCAGCGAAGCGTAGCCCTTTGCCAAGCCGCGATCGCCTGCGAGATGTCAAATCGCAGGAATCGCGTAAATTTACGCTTGTCCGGCGAAGCGTTGGCTGCAACATTGAGATGCGCCACGTACGCCGTTTTCGTTTCGCGCGATGACCTACACCCTAAAAATTGCCGACCTGCCTAACGACGAGCGCCCGCGCGAGCGCCTGATCGACCTGGGGCCGAAGAGCCTCTCGAATGCGGAGCTGCTGGCGATTCTGCTCGGCACGGGACAGGGTGCGGGCAAGCTGTCGGCGGTCGGCCTCGGGCAGCATCTGCTCGCGCATCTTGGACAGTGCGAGCGCAATCCACTCGACGTGCTGCGGACGAGCAATCCGCGCGAGCTGATGGAGGTAGACGGCATCGGCCCCGCGAAGGCCACGTCGATTCTGGCCGCGATCGAGCTGGGCAAGCGCGTCTTTCAGCTCCGGCCTCAGGAGCCGCCGGTGGTCGATAACCCGGCGCTAGCGGCGGACTACCTCAGCCACGAGCTGATGTGGAGCGAGCAAGAGCATTTCACCGTGCTGCTGCTCGACTCGAAGAACCGCGCGTTTGGCTTTAAGACACTGACGATCGGCACGGCTACCGAGACGCTCGTCAGCACCTCAGAGCTGTTTCGCGAGATTTTCCGACAGGGCGCAACGCGGGCGATCGTGGCGCACAACCACCCGTCCGGCTGCGTCGATCCGAGCCAAGCCGACCTCGACCTGACGGGCAAGTTGCTCTACGCCGGTCGCGAACTGGGCGTGCCGATTCTCGATCACTTGATTCTCGGTGGCGGCAGCTTCCGCAGCCTACGGGAATCGACGCTGCTGTGGGACGAGTTTCCCCAGGGCGATTGAACTGGCCAAACGGCGCACAGCGGTGCGCCGCGACCAGAAATCACGAATCTAGAAAATGTCGCTCAGCTCCAGGGCGAA
The DNA here is from genome assembly GCA_937899645.1 of uncultured cyanobacterium. Lineage (GTDB taxonomy): Bacteria > Cyanobacteriota > Cyanobacteriia > Cyanobacteriales > Geitlerinemataceae > RDYZ01. Next base: position 10,587 of record CALCCD010000062.1, read on the forward strand.
TTCGGGTAAGACGGGGTCGGCGCTGACGGTTGTGGGGTTGTCTAGCACTTCGGCTTCTGCACCAGGACGATAAATCTCGACAGTGCGCGTCTTCGGGTCGAGAAGCCAACCCAGCTCTGTGCCGTTATCGAGATATTCACGCATTTTGGCGCGTAGCTCGTCGAGGCGATCGGTGCGCGAACGCAGCTCGATCGCGAACAGTGGCGACAGGGATAAGAAGCGGGCGCGTTCGTCGGGACTAAAACGCTCCCACCAAGCGTTGGGAATCCAGGCGGCATCGGGCGCGCGATCGGCTCCATTGGGTAAGTGAAATCCGGTGGACGAGTCAAAAGCGACACCGAGTTTCATCCGTCGATTCCAAGCCCAAAGCTGACCGGTGATGCTCGTATTGCGGCGTCCGGTGTCTCCTCCAGTCGGCGGCATGATGACAATCTCCCCGTTGGCGTTGCGCTCGATGCGTAGGTTTCGGTTCGCCACGCAGAAATCGAAGAACCAGTCGTCGCTTAGCTCGTGGTTGGGTGGGGGCAGCAGCGTGACGTTGCGGGTAAACATGGGGCGACTCTCGCGACCTGGCTTTTTCAGGATAGCGGAGGGGTTTCACAGGCGTTGAGAAACTGGGGTTCTACGAACTGTTCGCACGAGCCGGGATCGAACTGAAAGAACCTGGTTCCTGGCGTGTCGTGGTTCGATGCCGAGAATGCAAAAATTAACGGCGTATTGGAAGTCCTCCAACACGCCGCCGTTTGCGAATCCGAATATCGGGCCGAGTGCTACACCAGGTTGCGATCGGTCAGGATTTCGTAGCCGTCTTTCGTGACCAGCACCGTGTGCTCGAACTGCGCTGACAGGGATTTATCGATCGTCACTGCCGTCCAGCGATCGGAGAGGATCTTCGTGTGCTTCGAGCCTTCGTTAACGATCGGCTCGATCGCCAGCACCATGCCCGGACGCAGCTTCACGTTCGGCATCTCGCGGGTGCGGAAGTTGAACACCGAGGGTTCCTCGTGGAGGTTGCGACCGACGCCGTGGCCGGTGAACTCTTCCACGACGCTGAAGCCCGCTGCTTCGACATGGTCTTGCACTGCACCGGCCAGATCGAGTAGGTACGCGCCCGCTTTGACTTGCTCGATACCTTTGTAGAGCGCTTCTTCAGCAACGCGCATCAGCTTTGCCGCTTTCTCGCTGACTTCGCCGACGCCGATCGTGATGCAGGAGTCGCCGTGAAAGCCGTTGAAGTACGCGCCAGTATCGACTTTCAGCACGTCGCCGTCACGCAGGACGGCCTTCTTCTTGGGGATGCCGTGGACGACTTCGTTGTTGACGCTGGCGCAAATCGTGGCGGGGAAGCCGTGGTAGCCCTTGAAGCTAGGGGTCGCACCCATCTCGCGGATACGCTTCTCGGCGTGGGCGTCGAGGTCGGCAGTGCTGACGCCCGGTTTGGCCAGGTCGAACATCTCTTTCAGAACCGTGGCGACGATGCGCGACGACTGGCGCATGATCTCGATTTCGCGCTGGGATTTGATTTCGATGCGGCGACGCTGCGTCATGCCCGGTAGTGCCGAATCGTTCTTTTTGCGTGCCTTTTTCGAGGTCTTCGGCGCGACGGCGAGCAGGTCGTTGAGGATGTTCATGGGTCGGGGGGAAAGGCGATCCGATGCGATCGCGGTAGTCAAAGAAAAATTTGGGGAATGCGACGTTGGGGGGACAAAGCGGGCCGCATCGCTCGGACATCTCTACTGTGGCTTCAAATCGTAACGAAAGCCTCTATTTAAGGTAGCAGAATTCTCGAGTCCGGCCAGAATGCGGGATGCAAGACTTCTCCCGGAGACCTGTGAGGTTCTGGAAATCTCTGAAGCCTGAAGTCAGGCGGCGCTAGCCGATCGCGCGATCGCCGTGGGTCTTCGGCCAGATTTTGGCGAAGATGCGATGCTTGACGAAGCTGCCGATCGCGGTGAAAGCGATCGCGACGATCGCGCCGATGCCGATCGGGCTGGGAACCCAGAAGCTCGCCTCGAGGTGCTGCATTTGACCCGGCGCAAGCGTCCAAACGGTGTCGCTGGCGTTTTTAACAGAGCTGTCGGCAGAGCTGTCGGCAGAACTATCGGCGAGCAGCGAGGTGCTGGGGACGGTGCTGCCCCAGGGGGTCGTCAGCCGGAAGCGCAGATCGATAAAGGAACGATCGCTTTCGGTCTGGAACGGCGTGCGCCCGAGATCGGCGAGCAGTGATAGGCCGCGCAAGTCCAGGTCGATCGCGAGGTCGTTGCGGATCGCGACGAGATAGTTTTGCTGGGCGATCGTCAGCTTCGAGGAGATTTTCGGCAGTTCGCCGCTGGCGTCGGGCATCACGAACAGCTCGGTTTCCGTCGTACCGAAGAAGCGATCGAACTTCTCGGCTAGGTCATCGCCGTTGACGAACGGGATCGTCACGTCCAGGTCGCCATCGCGGCGCTGGCGGACGCGGCCACCCAGATCGCGGGCGCGGCTCTGGAGGCTGGCTTTCCAAGCGCGAACGGTCTGACGATCGAAGGCGCTCAGGCGCTCGGCGATGCGGACGTGCTGGACGATCGCGCCTTCAGTTTGGCTGCGGAAGTCGATGCCGATGTCGTAGTCTACGCAGCCGGACAGCACGCAGGCGAGCAGCACGATTGCGATTGCACGAGACCAACCCTGCCACCACAAACGTACCCAGCGCGCTATTCCCCGCCCGATTCCGTTCATCGCATTCCTCCTAAAAAACGATTTCCGTAGGGGCGCATGGCATGCGCCCGCGATATCTGCACGTACTCGCGATATCTACGCGGATTCCGCCCACCGATTCCGGGTGCATTGCCATGCGCCCCTACAGACCGCTCGACGATGCGATCGCCGGGGCGGTTTCAAACTGCGCGCGCAGATCCGCCCAGGTGACGCCGCCGAGACCGTCCATAACGATATGCGCTCGTCCGACCACCTGCGGATCGCCGAGGCCGAGGACGCGCATCCCCGCCGCCAGTGCTGCCTCGATGCCCGACGCGCCGTCTTCGATCGCCAGGCAGGCTTGCGGCTCGGTGTCGATTAGTTTGGCGGCGTGGAGAAATACATCCGGTGCGGGTTTGGAGTTCGGCACGTCGTAGACGCTCGCGATCTTCTGGAACTTGTCGGCAATGCCAAGCTGCGTACAAACCTTTTGGACGTTCTGGCTGGCGGAAGCTACCGCCATCGGCAAGCCCGCCGCTTCGATTTCCGGCAGCAGCTCGGCGATTCCCGGCAGCAGCGCCGAAGCATCCATCTGCTCGATAAACTCGTGGAAATATTGGTTCTTGCGATCGAGAAACTCTTGTTTCTTCGCGTCGGGCAGCTCGCGATCGCCCAGCACGGCGTTCAGCGAGTCGAGGCGCGAGAGGCCGCGAAGCTCTTCGTTTTTCTCGCGATCGAACGGAATCCCTTCCTCGTCGAATAGCCGCTGCCACGTACGGTAGTGATAGTCGATCGTGTCGGTGAGCACGCCGTCCATATCGAAAATCACAGCACGGAGCGGAACGGAAAACAGGTCGGTCATGGGGCGATCGCGGGCGGATTACGCCCCCAGATTACGGAGTTCCGGGCTCGCTTGTCTAGCGGCTTCAAAGGCGTTGACTTTCTGGTTCAGCTCGCGAGTGCGGCGCGAGAGCAGGCGAATGATATTGATGGCGATACCGGGGGTTTCGTCGATCGCGTCGTAGAGCTGCTGCTGGGTCAACACCAGACACTCGCAGGTTTCGGTGGTGGTGATAGAAGCCGATCGCGGCTCCGCGTCGAACAGCGACATCTCACCGAAGCACGCGCCCTGGGGGAGTTTGGCGATATCGCGCTCGGCGACATGCACCCGCACCGTTCCGGAGACGACGATATAGAGCGAGCGTCCCTCCTGGCCTTCGGTAAAGATCGTGTGGTCGCTCGGGAACGACAGCTCGTCCATCACCGATGCGAGTCGCACGAGAAAGTCGTCGCGCAGTTCCTTAAAAATTGGGACGCCACGAACGAATAGAAGTCGATCGACACTGGTGAGCATGATGCGGGGAAGGCGGGGAGTTGCGGGGCAAGAACGCGGAGCCGATCGCGTCGAGAGAGAGGGTCGCAGAACCGCTCGGGAACCGACAACTCTGGCGTACGGGCTGAAGATCGTAGCGCAAAAAACGGCAGCGATCGCCGCTGCAAACCCACCGGACGAGCAGCCACTATACCGAAGGCTTCAGTCCGAGCTGGGCCATCAGCGCCGTCACCTGGGCCGCGACGAGCGGGTCGGCGTCGCCCTGCATCTTCGGTAGCAATTCTAGCAGGGCTCGCGGAGAGGCAGCCTGTAGGTAAGTCAGCACGGATTCGCGTACGAAGCCGGTGGGGTGACGCAGTCCGGCCAGAGTTTGCTCGGTGCTCAGCGCGATCCGTGCAGCCCGTGCCAAATGGTAGCAGCAGGCGAGGGGCCAATCGGAAAGGAAGTGGCGAAGTTCTAACAAGCGGCGCAGACGATCGCTCGGCGTGAGCGGCGTGTAGTCCACGGCGTCGGCGAGATTTTGCAGCTTCTCGCGGTAGGACTGGCGATCGAGCACGCTCAGCAGCGCTCGCTTGCGGGGAATGTCGATGGTGTTGTCGAGGATTTCGATGCCCCGCGCCATCGAACTTTGCGAGCCGGATTTGAGGTTAAAGGTAGCCGCCTGGATCGAGCTGAGCGGATACAGGAAGCGCATCAGCAAAAACAGCCGCTCTTCGGCGTCGCTTTCGAGGTCTTTGAGAGAGCGGCGAAGTAACGTTGCCGCATACTCGGGGGTCAGACCAGCTTCGGTATTGGTGTCGAGCAGGACGCTCGGGACTTCTTCAATATCGCCGATGTCAGTGTCTTCCAGCAGCGGCGCGAGGTCGAGCGACGCGCCGTAAATGCGTCCGAGGAACATCAACTCCTGGTCGATCATCAGCTCGACGCCGCTGCGACCGAGCCGATCGAGCACGCCCTCGATGCCCCGCTCGCCGGGAATCTTCAGCAGAATGCGCAGGATATTGCGGCGGTTCATGCCCCAAGCGGTCATCAAGTGCGCGACCAGAACGCGCTGGGTTTCCGGGGTGCCGATCTCGGCGATCGTGTTCCAGGCGTACATGCGCACGGCGTCGGGCTTGTTGACGTCTTCCGCTAGCGCGACTAGAGGATCGAGGACTTCGTTTTCCAGGCGAACCAGCGAGCGCATTGCCGCGTCGCGCGTCGATTTGTAATACAGGCCGCGCAGCAGGGAAGGGTAATACTCCTCGAAGTGAGTCGAGGCGATCACTTCGAGCAGCGCGCAGCGCACCCGCAGCGAGTCGTCTTTCAGCAGGTTGGGAATATACAGCCGCAGCCCTTGCAAGTACTCCGCCTCGCCCAGGGCCTGGGTTCCCATTACGCGCTCGCGCTCGTTGGGGTGGGTCAGCATTCGCCGCAGCGTGTTGGTGGCTTCGGCTTTTTGTTTGCGATCGCCCTTCCGCATAATCAGCGCCGCTGCCGTACTCCGCACCACCGGTTCGACTTCCGATCGCAGGTAGGGCTGGAGCTGTTGGATATCGGGAGTCTTTTCGGTCAGCCAGACATATCGCAGCGCCAGCGCCAGTACTTCCGGCTGCTGGGGCGTCTCGATTAGCTGGCGGATATCGCCCAAATATTCCGGATTGGGATAGTTGAGCATCGCCTCGAGGCTCTGGCACTTGAGCGCCGGAGAGAGGCTTTCGAGCAGCGGCGCGAGGGCTTCGCCGACGTTCTTCGGGTCGATTTGGGTCAGCAGCTCGACGCACGATCGCTTGTCGGCTTCGGACTGGTTGCGCTCCAGGGTCTCGACCACCGATCGTTTCAGGGCGCGTAGGTCTACATCCGAGACGCCCAGTCGCCCGCGCTCGGCGCTGAACACCAGCAGCTCGACGTAGCGCGATCGCATCAGCCAGATCGCCACCACCCAGGCGATCGCCACCGCGACGATAATCCAAACGAAGAGCTGGCTCTGGATCGCAGGCCAGGACGCCTCGTCGAAGAAGCGCTTCCCGAAGGTGATAACCGCCCACATCCCCACACCGGCAACGCCCGTAGCGAGGGGCTCGGCAACGCCATTGACGCGGGCTTGTAAGTTGTTGCGCTGGCTCTCGGGCAGCGGCTGGAACAGTACCGGCCCCGTCCCTTCGATCAGAGTGTAGTGAAATAGCTCGTCTACGAACTTAATGGCGACGATGCCGAAGAACAGCGGCAGCCAACCACCCCACGCGCCGCCGATCGAGATGATGCCGATAACAATCACGAGCAACGGCAAAATCGCCCCGGCGTAAAACACGCCGATACGCTCGACGAGGCGGCTGGAGGCGAACCACTGCGTAATCAGCTCGAAGATCCCCAGGATGCCGTTAAACAAGCCCAAAAACGTCGCAATGCCCGCCGCGAGGCTTTCGCCCGAGAGCTGCATCTCCAGCTCGCTAAAGAACTGAAAGTCGATCAGGACGTAGAGCGCTTCGACGAGGACGAAGAACGTCACCAGCAGCCAGACGTAGGTTTGCAGCGGCCCCTGGAGGCGGCGGGTGGTGTAGTCCGTGCGGTCTTCGTCGGTGCGTAGCGTCGAGTCGGGGAAAGCTTGACTGTAGGTTTCGCCGAGGTAAAACAGCACGCCCGCGCCGACGACCATCATCGCGCAGGCCGTCAGCATGACGTTTTCCAGGCCGATCGTGTCGATTAGCAGACCCAGCGAGAAACCGCTGATCACGTCGGCCATCAGGATGCCGCTGCTAACGATCGGGTAGGCGCGCTTGATCTCGCGAATATTGAAGAGCTGGTTGGCCGTGATCGAAGTGTTGAGGTCGTTGAGCACGTACGCCCCGTCGATCCACAGCCGCATCCCGAAGATCGTGGCGCTCAGCATCGCAGGCAAGTCGAGGCCGAAGCGGAACAGGGCGGTGGGGACGGCCAGAAAGAGCGCGATCGCGACGATCGACCGTCGCATCGGCAGCACTTCCTGCAGCCACTCGTAGAAAAACCCCAGCCCCGAACCGACCGCCGCCCCGGCGATGTAGATCAGCGGCAGTGACGCCGCGCCGTACTCGTCCAGAAACAGGCCGACCGTCACCGCTTCGAGCCAAATCAAACCCACTGATGTCGTCGTGTAGAACGCAAACATCAAAAAAGTCCGCTCGCTTTCGTCGGCGCGGAGGTTGACCCATTGCAGGAGCTTGCGCTGCCAAGACTGCGGGAAAAATGGGGCGTTTCGTAGTTCCATTCAGCCTGTCGGGTGCGGCCTGCGATGCGACCTTGCGATTTTGGGCATTGCTAACAGGGTACGACATCTGGCCGCGAGGCGCGCGATCGCGCTGCCCGTAAACGACCGGGTTCCTGGCTCGGTTTCGCTTGGCGTCCGTGGCGCGCAGAAACCCGTCGGAGCTTGCGTGTTTTTTAGAGCGAGCGATCGGCTCTCTCGGGGCGCATTCGGACCAAAACGTAAAAGTCTGGCTACAGACAAAAATTGCTCGTGAGTATGAAGCCTCAACTTCATCCAGCCCTTGTTCAGCCAATCTGTAGCTCCAGTTTAGAAATTTGGTATCAGACCTTGCAGGCGCTCGCAGCCACCCGAAGAACTTCGGGAGAAAGCCCGCTTTGGTCTGAAACCGCCTGCTATGCCGCGACTACGCCGTCCGATTCGGCTTCAGAAGCGGTCGCGCTGCCTTGTAGGTGCAGCACTTGCGTCGGGTAAGCGAACTCGATTCCGCGCTCGGTAAAGGCATCGAACAGCGCCAGGTTGATCTCCTGCTGAATATCGGTGTAGCGCATGTAGTCGCTGGTTTGGACGTGGTAGACGATTTCGTAGTTGAGGCTGAAGTCGCCGAAGTTCAGGAAGTGGGCACGCTCGAAGTTGGCGTCGTCGATCGACTCGATGATGTGACGGACGATCGCGGGGATCTGGCCGAGCTGCTCGCGTCCGGTTTCGTACACGACGCCAATCTGAAAGACGATACGGCGCGTGGGCATATCTCGGAAGTTGCGGACGCGGACGGAGACCAGCTCGCTGTTGGCGACGACCAGCTCTTCTCCGCTAAGGCGGCGCAGGCGGGTGGTTTTGATGCCGATGTGTTCGACGGTTCCGGCGTCGTCGCCAATCAAGATAAAGTCGCCGATCTCGAACGGACGATCGCAAATAATCGAAGCGTAGCTGAACAGATCGCTGAGGATACCCTGCGAGGCTAGGGCGATCGCGACTCCCCCAATCCCGAGGCTTGCGACGGCAGCGGAGACGTTAAAGCCAAGATTGTCGATCGCGAAGATAAAGCCGATCGCCCAGATGATGACGCGCACGATCGGGCGTAGTGCTTCGACCGCTTGAGTCAGGCTCGGATCGTTGCGACGGGCGGCAAAGTAGCGCAGGCCGCAGTCGATCGAGTTGTAGACCAGGCGGATGCCCACCCAGGCGATCGCCAGCGTCAGGATGCCGCCGATGCCGTCGGTGAGGATCGGCGAAAGCTCCAGGCGGGTGAGGGCGAGCTGGATCGAGCCCAGCCAGACGATCGCAGTGACGGTCTTGGCGGCGAGTTTCGAGAGTTCGCCCGCCAGGTCGGGCAAGGTGTAGCGCAGGGCGCGACGCAGGCTGCGGCAAACGAGCGCGCTGGCGATCGGCGCGACGATGAGGCTGAGCAGAATCGTCCCTGCTGCAATGCAATATTCGAGAACGCTGTTGTCGAAATACGTGCGATCGAGAAGAGTTGAAATATCCATTGATGTTCGAGCAGATCGCTGGCCGCAGGCGCGTTTCGACCGACAGCGAGCGTCCGACTACTCATAGAGGTCACTGCACTCGATCTTGCCCGGATCGAGCGGCACGCAACTCCGTCAATGGTCGGAATTCCGCGGTGGAGTGGCTCGCTCGGGAGACAGATATTTTGCCAACCTCTCTGGCGGATCGCCGCTCTTTGATAAGCGTCCGCTATGCCAAAACGCGCAGCCGTGACGCGCTCGGCAGACCCTGGGGCGTCATTAGATAAATCTGCGGGGTTTCGCCGATCGCGTCCGCCGTTAGGGTCAGCGTGCCGGAAGATGCCCGCACCGTCAGCTCGCCCGCCTCGCGCTGGGCTTGCAGTTCTTCGAGTTCTAAAAACGACGATAGCGGCTCGGCGTCGCAGGCTTCGGCGTCGGCGGCGGTGGTTTGGTAATGGGTGGGAATCACGATATGAGGTCGCAGGGCGCGCATTGCCACGAGGGCTTCCTGGGGCGTGTACGACTTGTCGCCACCGCCGATCGGCAGCAGCAGCAGGTCGGGGCGTCCGATGAGCGCGCGCTGCTCGAACTGGAGCGGGGCTGCACCGCCACCCAGGTGAACGACGTTCATCCCGACGTGGTTCCACTTCCAGATCGTGTTGGTGCCGAAGCGCAGGCCGTTGAAGCGATCGTGGGGAATCGGGATGCCCTCGAAGCGGGTGTCGCCAAATTGATAGACGCCCGACTCGAACAGCAGGCGGTCTTCATTGACGTTGTCCGTCGCGCCTTCGTCTAGCAGCAGACTGCTGACCACCGTGATGTCCACATCGCGCGCGTCTGGCGCGGGAAAACCCGCCGTGCAGCCGCCGGGACGGAACGGGTTGGCCATCACGCTCAGGCCGCCGCCGGAAAACCGGAAGCAGGTGTGGCCCAGGTAGTCGATCGTCAGGGTTGCGGCCTGGGCGCGGGTGCGAGTCCCGCTGGCGATCGCCGCGATCGCCGCGATCGTGCCGAGTTGGGCGCTCTGGAGGAATGTTCTGCGTTTCATGGGTCGCCGTTGCGGGAGTCGCCGTTCTACTGGGTGGGGAGAAGCCTGCGGGAGAGCTATTTGCGGGGCAAAGGGAAAAAATCAAAAACCTGGCGGCGCTTGGGTGCGCTTGGGGGGGGCAGCTTGAGAAACTTCGGGGATTTGAGGCGCTTCGGGGTGTTTCTGTTGATGGAAGTCGATCGACTCGCACAATCTCCGAGTTCGCGCTTGCCGCACAGAATCACCGCTCAGCTAGACGCGATCGCGCCGAGGAAGTTGCCCAAGAGCTGCTTGCCCGAGTCGGTCAGGATGCTCTCCGGATGGAACTGTACACCCTGGACGTGCGGGTAGTCGCGGTGGCGCACGCCCATAATCGTGCCATCATCCAACCAGGCGGTGACTTCCAGGCAGTCCGGACAGGTGTCGCGATCGATAATTAGGCTGTGGTAGCGCGTGGCGGTGAACGGCTCGGCTAGCCCCGCAAAGACGCCCGCGCCGTTGTGGTGGACGGGCGAGGTTTTGCCATGCATCAGCTCCTTGGCGGAGACGACCTTGCCGCCGTAGACTTCGCCGATGGTTTGGTGGCCGAGGCAGACGCCCAGGATCGGCAGCGTCGCGCCCAGTTCGCGGATGATATCGAGACTAATGCCCGCGTCGCTGGGGCGTCCGGGGCCGGGGGAGATCGTCACGCCGTCGGGATTGAGCGCGCGCAGCTCGTCAAGGCTGAGACGATCGTTGCGAAAGACTTGAATATCTGCCGCGATCGCGAAGCTTTCGCCCAGCTCGCCGAGGTACTGCACGAGGTTGTAGGTAAAGCTGTCGTAGTTGTCGATAACGACGATCGTCATAGCAAGCGCAGTGGCGTGGGGAGAGCAAACCGGTGGGCGACCGCGATCTGAGTCTCGGTGTCGGCCTCAATTCGGGTATTAACGCGGGCCTCGATTTCGCCCCTGAGGTCGGTAGATCGGCAACGTCGGCAACGTTGGCGCAGTCGCGTCGGACTTCGCATTATCCTACCCGCGTTGGGGGGTGGACGCCTAATAATCGTCGCGAACGCCGAACTGCGCCCCGAGGCGAGGATCGCTAGGCGGCTCCGGGCTCCGAACGATGAGCGACGACGTGGAACAGATGCCAGTGCTTGGGCTGGTTCGTGGCCGTTTCGCCGTCGTACTCCTCTTCGTTGAGTTCGACGATCGCGAAATTTTTCAGTAGCGTGTCGAGGGCGTCGCGGCTCTGGCTGGTGATGTTGTCGTAAGGCGACCATTCGTCGCGATCGCCGAAGAACTGCCCGCAGAACCAGCCGCCATCGCGTAGCGCCCCCTCGATCGTGCGCCAGAGTCTGGGAAAGCGATCGGGCGGGCAAAACGGCAGGGAAAAACTGGCGTTAACCAATTGCGCCGACTGCGGCCATTTGACGTTGTCGAAGCTGCAAACTTGGGTTTCCAGGCGCTGCGCCAGCGCCGACTGCGGCCCCAAACGCGCGTGCAGGTAATCGATCGCCGCGGCCTCCGCGTCGATCGCGTGTACCTGCCAGCCGCGCTCGAGCAGCAGCAGCGTATCGCGACCGCCACCGCACCCGAGATCGACGGCGACGGGCGGTTCGCCGGTGCGATCGCGCGCAGCGATCGAAGCCAGAGCACGCACCAGCGTGTGCCGGGGCGAGCCCATCTTTACGGCGTGGTAGTAGCTCGGCCAGTCGGGCGCGAATGCGGCAGTATCGCTCATGACAGCTCGGGGCGAGTCAGGCTCGAGGCCCGACGGATTGGCTCGATTTTAGCTCTGGAGGCTTGGCGGCTGCATTTCGGGTCGCGCCGCGCGAATCCATCCAGAATTCGTCGGCCACTTTCCTAAAATTGACCGGCAATAACGATCAACCCGTGGGAGACCTGTTAAAGCTGGCGGGATGCCAGCGTTTCCGATAGCGAACTTCTCTTCAAATTAGAACCGTGACCGAACCCTTCTCGCTTCCCCCCTCGCAGCTCGAACCCTGGACATTGCGCCGCTCCCAGTGGGCGCTCGAGAGCCCCTGGTGCAGCGTCAGGCGCGACGAGGTCGAGCTGCCCGACGGCAAGGTTCTCGACGACTTTTACCTGCTCGTGCGGCCCGATATTGCGCTGGTGCTGCCCGTCACGCCCGACGATCGGGTCATCTTCGTGCGGCAGTTTCGCCACGGTGCGGGTCGAATCCTGATGGAGCTGCCCGCCGGACATATCGATCCGGGCGAAGCGCCCGCCGTCGCTGCCCGCCGCGAATTGCGCGAAGAGACTGGCTACACGAGCGATCTGCCTCTAGAGCCGATCGCCACGATCCGCGACAGCCCGGTCAAAACCACCTACCTGACGCACCTGTTCCTCGCGCGCAACGCGATCGCCACCCACGCGCCGAACCCGGACGCCAACGAAGATATCGAGACGATCGTCGTACCGCGCAGCGAGATCGCCGGGTGTATCCAGCGTGGCGAGATTTGCGTGTCGGGCAGCCTGACGGCGCTGCTGCTATGGTCGAACGGCATCTCGATATCCGGCGCGGGTTGATGCCATAACGGCGGGCCGCGTGCATTTGGTTTGCGAACGGACGAGAACGCCTGAAAATGCCTGAGAACGCCTGGGTAATCACCTGTCGATCGCGCCCGCCCTAGTCCGCAACGGCTGCCGACGCGCTAGGATCGGGACTCACCTCTCGGGCGTGCATCCCCCGTTCCGGCTATGAAAAACATCACTCTTTCCGCTCTGACGCTGACGACCCTTCTGTCCCTGGCCGCAGCTCCCGCAGCGGTGGCGCAGTCCGCCTCGGAGAGAGACGCGCAAACCGGCGGCTATTTTTGCAATAACGTCCACACCCTCAATACCGACGGCATGTGGCGACAGGTAGACGGCTCGTTCGCGATCGAGATTTCCGACTTAGGCGAGCGCTACAGCGAAATGGGCACGCGCCGCACCTATGGCTACTCAGTGACGAGCGAAGCTTTCGGAAACCTGGTGCTCGACGAAGGCCAGATTTCGAGTACTGGCTTTTCGTCAGTTTATGCGTTCTACAGCGAAGACGAAACGCTCTACGAACTCGAGGACATGTGGGACGGCGACGCCTACCTGAAGGTTTTCGACCCGTACGGCACCAATATCCTCGACGCGACCTGCGTGGCGGCATCCTGAGGGATGGGCTGACAAGGTCGATTACAAAAAACGGGCCGCTCCCAGCCTCTGGCGATTGTGCCATCGAGCCGGAGCAGCCCGTTTTTTTGCTGTGATTCTTATGGCCCGCAGTTCTTTCAGCGTCGCGAATGTCGCGATCGAGCCCGAACCGAAAGACGGGCTCTCACAAACGGCAGGTAAGGCGCTAGATAACCTGCTCGACCTCAGCGATTTCGGGGATGTACTCGCGCAAGCGGCGCTCGATGCCCATTTTCAGCGTCATCGTCGAGCTGGGGCAAGAGCCGCAAGCTCCGTTCAGGCGCAGCTTGACGATCGGGCCTTCGATTTCCGTCAGCTCGACGTTGCCGCCGTCGGCGATCAGGTAAGGACGCAGCTCGTCGAGAACCGTCTCGACGTTTTCCGGCGTCAGTGCCATCGTTTCCATAATTCCGTGACCTTAATTGAAGTGGGTTGAAGCGAGATGGGTCGCGTTGCGAATCGCACTCGACGGCCAGCCCGCTGAAATCAGCCCGCCGCAATGGGGGAGGGGGCTTATCTCGGCGCGGGCTGAAGCGATCGGCAAAGCGATTGACGCTCTCTACTTTAACAACCGCAAGCTTGTTTATCTAGCCGATCGCCCGACTTACTTCGAGATCGTGCTGCTTTTTGCCGCGCGGCCCCGCACGAGAGCCTCACGGGGACGCGCCGCGACTATTCTAGGTGGGAGCGCGATCTGCGCTGGCTGGTTTTGCGCCCCCTTCACCCCCGAGCCCCATGTCCACCAAAGACAAAATACTTATCCTGCTGCTCGCTTTTATTCCGGTCTCCCTCGCGGCCCACAGCTTGGACTGGGGCGCAACGGCGGTCTTCATCACGGCGGCCTGCGCGATCGTGCCGTTGGCGGCCTGGATGGGAACGGCCACCGAGGAGCTCGCGGTCGTCGTCGGCCCGACCCTCGGCGGTTTGCTTAACGCGACCTTTGGCAACGCGACAGAGCTAATCATCGCTCTGATCGCCCTAAATGCCGGACTGCTCGACGTGGTCAAGGCCAGCATCACCGGCTCGATTATCGGCAACCTGCTGCTGGTAATGGGGCTGTCGATGTTGCTGGGTGGGCTGCGCTATAAGGAGCAAAACTTTCAGTCGGTGATGGCGCGCCTTAACGCCTCGGCAATGACCCTGGCGGTGATTGCCATCTTGATTCCGACGGCGGTGGCGGCCACCTCTAGCGGCATCGCAGAAGACACGATGCGGACGTTGTCGAGCGCGGTGGCGGTCGTGCTGATCGTCGTCTACGGCCTGACGCTGCTGTTCTCAATGAAAACTCACGCTTACCTCTGCGAAGTGGGCGAGGCGGAGAACGAGCCAGAGGCGGGGGTCGCCTCTTACACAGCCGCTGGCAAGTCTGGCCAGTCTAATAAGAAAGTCGACGGCGCTCCGGCGGGCTTCCAGGCCCTGGAAGGCTCGCAGGGGAAGGCGAAAAGCGAAACCCACCACGAAAAGCCCAACGTCTGGCTGTGGTCGGGCGTGCTGTTGGCCTGCACGCTGGCGGTGGCCTACGAGTCGGAGCTGCTGGTCGAGTCGCTGGAAGAGGCCACGGAAGTGCTGGGCCTGACGCCGCTGTTCACGGGCGTGATTCTGGTGCCGATCGTCGGCAACGCCGCCGAGCATGCCACCGCCGTCACCGTGGCGATGAAGAACAAGATGGACTTGTCAATGGCCGTGGCGATGGGATCGAGCCTGCAAATCGCGCTGTTTGTCGCGCCGGTGCTGGTGCTGGCGGGCTGGATTTTCGGGCAGCCGATGGATCTGAACTTCAACCCGTTCGAGCTGGTGGCCGTGGCGGTGGCCGTGGCGATCGTCAACTCGGTCAGCTCCGACGGACGATCGGACTGGCTGGAGGGGGCGCTGCTGCTGGCGACCTACGCGGTGCTGGGCTGCGCGTTTTTCTACCACCCGGTCGCTTAGCCGTCGCTTAGTCGTCGCTTCGTGACGGCGGCGTTGGGGCTTTCTTGATTGGCTGCGATCGCCCTCTACAAGAGACCTGCGGCAGCGGGCTGCAATCGCAATACCTCGAAATTCCCCCCCGATTTACCGACGCCAAAACTGCAACTCGTCGCAATAGACCTCTTGCATGAATCAGAAGACCAAAATCGCTAAACCTCGGTGAGGTGGGCAAAGTAGCCAATCTCGTACTGCCGCTGAAACAACGCAGATCCGTATTCGTGCAAGAAGTTTAATATTCGTTCGCAGGCATTTATGAATTGCGAGAGTGGCAGCTCAGCGCTTGCGAACACTCGTTGCGATCGCTTGCTCGGGGATCGCTGCGGGGTTAACTTGAAGTTAAGGAGCAGGGGCAAGGTTCCCAGGACGCAAAAGGGAACAAAATCAAAGCCAAGCTCGACGTACTCGCCGTCTCTGTTGTGGAGGGTAAAGCACTGACTACTAAACTGCTGTCGTCCCAGACAGTACGGACGTTTACTCCGATCGCCTGAATTTCTCCTCTAAACATTTGGGAGCGCGAATCGAGGTTTCGCTTACGCAATTTCTGCGTCTCGATCGACTCCAGTTTTATCGGTCACCGCCAGAGAAAACATTCCGAAGCGACTGCTGCTAAACGTCTTTCTCATGGCCTCCATGAGGCTCTCTCGATCCCGCCGCCGCTGCGCCGCTCGTACGTGGCCGCCGATCGAATTCCAAGCTCTCACGCTACGCCCGATCTCGATTTCTTTCCCTTAACCCTACCGGGCATCTAGATCTAGGCAGATCTCAACACGGATCTCAGCGATCGATGCCGATTCGGCCCTCGTCGATGTCGTTAATCGAGCGAAATCGAATTAAGAAACCCTATCGACCGCACGATTGCGCATAGCGCGAAAAGCTTCTCGATTTAACGTTCGCCGACCGAATTCCCGCCACGAAATCCAAGCTGGATACTCTGGGGGATCGCGAGCAGCACCCCGCCACTCGGGGTTCGGACGCTGCCAGTTACAAGTTACGCATCGCCGTCCGAAGGCTGCTCCTGCTAAAACTTTGCCCCCTTTTCCAACGCCGGAAAAGGGGGCACGCTTTTTGGCTGGTCTTTTGGGGGGCTGCGATCGGGTCGTTTCCCCGGCGGGATTAGGTTGGGGTACTGTAATAAAAAGCAATCGAGAGACCGGACGAGAGCCGCGATCGCGCCCAGCCGAGCCGCCTGCTGTCAAGACCTATGGAAAACTTTCGCGACTACTACGGCATTCTCGGCGTTGACCCCACCGCCAGCGGTGCCGAGGTGAAGCGCAGTTTTCGACAG
The DNA here is from genome assembly GCA_937899645.1 of uncultured cyanobacterium. Lineage (GTDB taxonomy): Bacteria > Cyanobacteriota > Cyanobacteriia > Cyanobacteriales > Geitlerinemataceae > RDYZ01. Next base: position 26,735 of record CALCCD010000062.1, read on the forward strand.
CTCGCGCGCCAGTATCATCCCGACCTCAACCCCGGCGACAAGGTCGCGGAAGAAAAATTCAAGCAGATCGGCGAGGCGTACGAAATCCTCTCCGACACGGTGCGCCGCGCCGAGTACGACAAGTTCGCGAGCTACTGGCAGGCAAAGCAACAGAGCCGCCCGCGCCAAAAAAAGAAACGCGCCCGTACCAAGCAGAGCGCAGCAGAAGTTCGCTTCGAGCAGTACTCCGACTTCAACAGCTTTCTCGACGACCTGCTCAATCGCCGAACCGCCCGCAGCGCCGAACCGCCGCCGCCAGCTGGTTCGCGGGTCGATCCCGAGCGCGCCGATGCCTTCGAGCCGCGCACCAGCAAAGCGGCGTATACGGTCTCGCAGCAGCCGCGCCCGCGATCGACGACCTCGCCTCGCCAGCAGACCCGCCAGCCGCCGCGATCGTCTCGCCCACAAGATCGAGCCCAAAGCCGCACCCAAGAACGGCCCCCAGTCCGCCCTCAAGAACGCTCCCCGACGAAACCACCTGCGCCCGCGCGCGATATTGAAGCGCGCCTGAGCGTGCCGCTCGATCGCGCCTTTAGCGGCGGTCGCGAGCGCATTCGCCTAGAAGACGGGCGATCGCTAGACGTGAACATGCCTGCTGGGATTGTGGACGGCCAGCGTATCCGTCTGAAGGAGCAGGGCCGTAACGGCGGCGATCTGTTTCTGAAAATTACCGTCGCCGAGCATCCGTTTTTCAAGCTCGATGGCGATGACGTGTGCTGCCAACTGCCGATCTCGCCGAGCGAGGCGGTTTTGGGCGCGGCGATCCCCGTGCCGACGCTAGACGGGGCCGTGAAGATGCGCCTGCCGCCCGGCGTGCAGTCGGGGCAGCGTCTGCGGCTGCCGGGGAAAGGGTTTTTGCTCGAAGGGGGCGATCGCGGCGACCAGCTCGTGGAGGTGCGGATCGTCGTGCCGGATAGCCCGAGCGAGGAAGAGAAGGCGCTCTACGAAAAGCTGCGGGAGATCGAAACCTTCCAGCCGCGCGGCAACCTCATCGTCTGAGGCGCTATCCAGCCAAGACTTTGTCCGATCTCTTAGTAGACCAGAGTGCCGCCTTTCCAGCGAGTACATTTTGAACGATAAGCCGATCGAGTTTTTAGGCGCTCGCCAGGCCGTCACGCCACCTAAAATCATGCCGAACTTGCCGAACTTACGGATCGCCCAGTCCAAGGACATCGCCACGCTCTTCGAGATTCGCACCAGCGTCGTCGAAAATTACCAGTCCACCGAAGAAATTGCCGAATTGGGCATCACGCCCACATCCGTCGCGGAGATGCTGGCGAGCGATTGCCGCGCTTGGATTGCGGAAATCGATGGGAAATCGATCGGTTTTTCGATCGCGAATGCAACCGAGCGAAATATTTTGGGGCTCTTTGTGCTGCCCGCTTTTGAAGGTCTGGGCGCAGGTCGGATTCTGCTGGAAGCCGCAGAAGCATGGCTTTGGGAGTCCGGCGCAGAGGAAATCTGGCTCGTCACCGGCAACGATCCGAGCCTGCGGGCGTACGGCTTTTACGGCCACCTCAATTGGATTCCGGTTGGTGTGGAATCCGAGGGGGATTTGCAGGGAGAAATGCGATTCATCAAAAAAAACGGGTCTGAGTCCCCGTCCCCTTCGATGGCCCCCTCGATGACGCAGCACTAGGGGCTGTCATCAATTAAATTTGCAGTCCTTACACAGCAAGAGTTTCAGCCCCTAGCTTTGTTTTTGGGTCGGGCGCTCAACTGCTTAACTCGTGAGGAGTCTGGCTTTATTAATGAAGCGCCCTAGTGCAGCGTCAGCTTTTAATCTTCGGGTAAATGGAGGAAAGCTTGCCTCGGG